>DATAZG010000211.1:0-24550 GCA_036272155.1 Pseudonocardia sp. | reverse complement strand
GTAGTCGGCGGCGGTGGCCGCGGTGTTGGACAGCCACGGCTTGAGGTCTTCCATCCAGCCGGGCGGGCCGTAGGTCCAGATGAAGTAGGCGCCGGTCATGAACGCGTCGTAGTTGCCGGCGCCGCTGGCCAGCTCCGTGTTCAGCCGGGTGAAGTAGTCCGCCTCGGCGACCAGGTCGGCCTTCACGTTGATGCCGGTGAGCTGGGTGAACTCGGCGAGCAGTGGCTGGAACGCCACCTGGTACGGGTGCGGTGTCTGCAACACCGAGATCTCCGTGCCGGCGGCCTTGCGCCAGTCGAACCCGCCGGTCACCTCGCCGGCGCCGTTCTGGTGGGCCGGTCCGCCGCCCGTGCCCACCCCGCAGGCGGCCAGCAGACCGGCCGACGCGGCGGCGGCCCCGCCCACCCCGAGCAGCCGCAGCAGGTCGCGGCGGTTCAGGTCCATGGCCAGCGGGGATCGGGACTCGGGACGCATCATCGGGTCCTCCGGTTCAGCTCGATCGGTGGGCGGGTCTCTTCGGGGGTGGCGGGCAGCGAGGTGACCCCGGGCGGGGCGTCGGCCGGCACGCTGTCGGCGGGCACGCTGTCGGCCGGCAGGCTGTCCAGGGGCACGTTGAGGCAGAGCAGCGCCGGTGGGCGGGCCAGGTCGGCGGGTACGCGCAGCCGGGTGATCGCGGTGTTGTCCAGGCGGGGCAGCACGTCGCGGTAGTGGCGCAGCGGGATGCCGAGCCAGCCGCACAGCGCCAGCCGCAGGGCCGTGTTGTGCCCGACGACCAGCACCGAGGCGCCCGGGTGGCGGGCGACCAGCTCCCGCAGTCCACCCAGCACGCGCTCGGCGACGGTCTCGGGCGGCTCGGCGCCGGGGAACGGGTAGCGCAGCGGGTCGGCCAGGAACGCCTCGGCCGCCGCCGGGTCGCGCTGGCGCAGCTCGGCCAGGGTGGCGCCCTCGGCCACCCCGAAGTCCATCTCGCGCAGCGCCGGCACGACCTCGGCCCGCACGCCGAGCGCGGCGGCCACCGGGGCGGCGGTCTGCCGGGCGCGGCGCAGCGGCGAGCAGGCCAGCACGTCGTATGGGTGCCGGGCGGCCCAGTCGGCCAGCCGGTCGGCCTGGGTCAGCCCGACCTCGTCCAGCGGTACGTCGCTCGCGCCGGCGTAGCGGTTGTCGGAGTGCCAGCCGGTGCGGCCGTGCCGGACCAGGGTGAGCTCGGTCGGTGCGCCGGCGTCGCCGGCCGGCACGACTCCCTGGGGACCGAGCACCGCAGCTCCTCACCATCGACCTGGGCGCGCGGGTCAGCCCGAACGGGTGTGACTCGCCTCACCGCTCACCGGTTCGGGTCACAGTAAGGCGGCCCCACATCTCAGGTCAATATGTGTAAGTAACGTTCCAAACCGTGACTTTTGCTCGCACCTTGACCTGGATCTTTGCGCCGAACAGGTCAGATGCAGGCGTTCTGCCCGGTCGGCGACGCCCAGAAGTTCACGCTGTTCACTGTTGATTTCACATCAGAACTTGACGCGAACCACGCCGAGGCGATGTGATGCGAGTCGCACGGACGAGTGAGGCTCGTGCGATTCGAAGACGAGGAGGAGGCGCCGGTCATGGAAGCGGCCCCGGAGCCCGGCGGCGACGCCACCGACGGCCCGCGCCCGCCCCGAGTCAGCCCGGAGGCGCGCCAGGCCCGGATCACCGACCTGGTGCTGGACACCGGCTCGATGTCGGCCCAGGAGCTGGCCGAGCTGTTCGGCGTCTCGGTGATGACCATCCACCGCGACCTCGACGAGCTGCAGCGCCAGGGCGTGCTGCGCAAGGCCCGGGGGGCGGCGACCGCACAGCCCAGCGGCACCTTCGAGTCCAATGTCGAGTACCGGGCCAAGGCCAACATCGAGGCCAAGCGGACGATCGCCCAGTACGCCTGCCGGCACGTCGAGCCGGGCATGTCCGTGCTGCTGGACGACTCCACGACGTCGCTGCAGATGCTGCCCCACCTGGCCGCCCTGACGCCGCTGACGGTCGCCACCAACTACCTCAGCGCGCTCAACGAGCTGGCCCGGATGCGCGACATACGGGTGATCGCGCTGGGCGGCGAGTACAACACCCACCACGACTCCTACCTCGGCACCGTCTGCGTCGACGCGATCCGGGCCCTGCGCTTCGACGCGGCGTTCCTGAGCACCTCGGCGGTGCGCGACGGTTACGCCTTCCACCAGGAGGACCGGATCGTCGCGGTGAAGCGGGAGATGGTCGAGGCCGCCACCCGCTCGCACCTGCTGATCGACCACACCAAGCTGGCCCGCAACGCGATGCACCGGCTGCTGCCCGTGCACCGGTTCGAGTCGATCATCGTGGACGCCGGCGTTCCGGAGGCCGCGCTGGCCGCGCTGCGCGACCATGACGTCCGGGTCGACGTCGCCACCCCGAACAGCCCGAACAGTTAGCGCCCCGGCTCATCGGGGGCACGATTCACCCAGGAAAGGGATCCCGAGATGCTGCTGCACGACGAACGCATCCAGCTGGTGGAGTTCTGCCGCAAGATGCAGGCCGACGAGCTGACCGTCGGCACCTCGGGCAACCTCAGCGTGCGCTCCGGCGACCACATCGCGATCACCCCGAGCGGAGTGGTCTACGACCACCTCACCCCCGGGTCGATCTGCGTGATCGACCTGGACGGCAACAAGGTGGAGGACGGCCTCGACCCGTCCTCCGAGGTACCGATGCACACCTCGGTCTACCGGGCCACCGACGCCGGCGCGGTCGTGCACACCCACCCGCTGTACTGCACCACGCTGTCGGTGCTGATGGACGAGGTGCCACCGGTGCACTACATGATCGCGCTGCTCGGCGGGCCGGTGCGGGTGGCCAAGTACGCCCGGTTCGGCAGCGCCGAGCTGGCCGAGAACAGCGTGCGCGCGATGGCCGGCCGGTTCGGCGCACTGATGCAGAACCACGGCGCCACCACCTACGGCGACACGCTGGCCAAGGCCTACACCCGCAGCGTCTACCTGGAATGGGTCTGCAAGCTCTACCACCAGGCCAAGCTGATCGGCGAGCCCAACCTCCTGCCGCTGGACGAGATCGAGGGCGTCGCCGAGGTGCTGAACAGCTACGGGCAGACCGTGCCAGCCCGGTCATGAGCACGGGGCCGGGCACCCCGCCGGGCACGTTGCTCGGCGTCGACGTCGGCACCTCGGTCGTCAAGGCGGTGCTGTTCGACGCGGGCGGTGGTGCCCTCGCGGTGGGCGGCTGCCCCCTGGAGCTGAGCCACGGCGGCGGCGGGGTGGCCGGCGCCGTCGAGCAGGACCTGGAGGAAGTGCTCGCGCACGTCGGCCAGGTGGTCCGGGGCGTGGTGGCCGAGGCCGGCGTGGCCCCCGAGCTGGTCGCGCTGACCGGCCAGGGCGATGGCTGCTGGCTGACCGACGCCGAGCACCGCACGGTGCGCCCCGCGCTGTCCTGGCTGGACGGGCGGGCCGCCGGGCTGCTCGGCGAGTGGACAGAGGCCGGGATCACCGAGCGGGTGTTCCGGGTCAACGGCAGCGCGCTGTTCCCCGGCGCGCCGGCCCCGCTGCTGGCCTGGCTGGACCGCCACGAGCCCGAGGTGCTCGACCGCGCGGTGACCGCCGGCTACTGCAAGGACGCCGTGTTCGGCCGGCTGACCGGGGTGCGCGCCACCGACCCCTCGGACAGCTCGATGCCCTTCGGCGACGGCACCGGCACCGGCTACAGCACCGAGGTGCTCGAGCTGACCGGATTGGCGCACCGCCGCGAGCTGCTCGCCCCGATCGTCTCGCCGGTGCCGGTGGCGTCGCTGACCGGAACGGGCGCCGACCTGCTCGGGCTGCCGGCCGGCCTGCCGGTCAGCTCCGGGCCGTTCGACTTTCCGGCCTGCGGTTTCGGCGGCGGGCTGGCCGGCGTCGGTGACGCGCTGCTCATTGTCGGCACCACGCTCGGCTGCCTGGTGCACTCCGACCGGCTGGTGACCGAGGGCGAGCCGGCCGGGTTCCACGTGTCCACCGGGGTGCCCGGGCGGTGGCTGCGCGCCATGCCGGCGATGGTCGGCACGGCGTCGCTGGACTGGCTGCTGCGCACCCTCGGGCTCGGGGTGGACGCGGTCGACGAGGCGCTGGCCACCAGCCCGCCCGGCGCGCGCGGGGTGGCGGTGCTGCCGTACCTGGCCACCGCCGGCGAGCGCGCCCCGTTCGTCGACCCGCACGCGTCCGGCCAGCTCACCGGCGTGCGGATGACCACCGACCGGCACGACCTGGTGCGCGCCATGTGCGAGGGGCTGGCCTACGCGGCCCGGCACTGCTTCGAGGTCGCCGGCCGCTCCGGGCGCCTGGTGGTGTGCGGTGGCGGCACCCGCTCGCGAGCCTGGCTGCGGGTGTTCGCCGACGTGCTCGGGGTGCCGCTGGAGCTGGCCCGCACGCCGGAGGTGGGTGCCAGGGGCGCGGTGCTGGTCGCGGCCGGTGCGCTGGGCGTCGAGCTGGACACCGCAGCGTGGACCGCCCCGGACGACGTCGTCGAGCCCGACCCGGACCGGCGCGCCCGGTACGACGACGGCTACCACCGCTACCTCGACCACCTCGCCGCCGCCCGCCCGCTGTGGACCGCCCAGCCGACGTCCGCCGGGCCGGGGACCGCACAACAACAACCGACCGGAGCCAGTGCATGAGCCAGCCGATCGACGTCCCGGGTGCGCGCCGGGGCCTGGTCGCCCTGTCCCACCAGCTCGGCGACCCCGCCGCCGACCTCGTGGTGCTCGGGGAGGGCAACACCTCCGCCGCGCTGGGCGACGGCACCTTCCTGGTCAAGGCCAGCGGCACCCGGCTCGGCGGGGTCACCGAGGACGACCTGGTCCGGCTCGACCTCGCCGCCGTGCTCGCACTCGTCGACGACCCCGGGCTGGACGAGCACGACCAGGCCGGACTGGCCGCGCGGCTGCGCGCCGCCGCCCGGCCGTCGGGCCCGGAGCCGGCTACCGGGCCCGATACCGGTGCCGATCCGGACGCGGCCTTCGGCTCGGGCGCCAGCGCCAGCAGCTCGGGCCCCGGCGGCAAGCTGGCCTCGATCGAGACGATGCTGCACGCGCTGGCCCTGGACCTGCCGGGCACCCACGTCGTCGGGCACACCCACCCGACGGCGGTGAACGCGCTGCTGTGCTCGGACCGGGCCGCCGACCTGGTGGCCGGCAGCCTGTTCCCGGACCAGGTCGTGGTGTGCGGCGCGCACGCGCTGCTCGTGCCCTACGCCGAGCCGGGGCTGCCGCTGGCCAGGGCGGTGCGCCGCGGCCTCACCGAGTACCTGGACGCGCACGGTGGGCCACCCCGGCTGATCCACCTGGCCAACCACGGGATCGTGGCGCTCGGGGAGAACGCCGTCCAGGTGCTCGCGGTGACCACGATGGCGGTGAAGGCGGCGCGCGTGCTGTCGGGGGCGCTGGCCGTCGGGAGACCCCACTACCTCTCGGCGGACACCGTCGCCAGGCTGGACAACCGGCCCGACGAGCTGCACCGCCGCCGTGTGCTGGCCGCCGCCCCCGCACCGACAGCCGCACCGACAGCTGTACCGACAGCCGTACCGACTGTCGCCGCCGGCACACCGACTGTCGCCGCCGGCGCACCGACCGAGGGGGTCCGGTGACCGGCACCCGGCTGGACCCCGCCGCCCGGGCCGCCGCGCTGACCGCCGCGACCGAGGGCCGGCACGACGTGGTGGTGATCGGCGGTGGGGTGACCGGCGCCGGCGTGGCCCTGGACGCGGCCGCCCGGGGCCTCTCGGTGGTGCTGCTCGAGGCCGGCGACCTGGCCAGCGGCACCTCGTCGCGCTCCGGCAAGACCGCGCACGGCGGCCTGCGCTACCTGGAGCAGCTGAACTTCTCGCTGGTCGCCGAGGCGCTGCGGGAACGCGACCTGATGATCCGCACCCTGGCGCCGCACCTGGTGTCGCCGGAGCCGTTCCTGTTCCCGCTGACCCGGCACTGGGAACGGCCGTACATCGGCGCCGGCGTGGCGCTCTACGACCTGATGGCGCTCGCGGGGCGCACGGGCGGGCGGGGAGGTGTGCCGCACCACCGCCACCTCACGCGGCGCGGCGCGCAGCGCGAGGCGCCCGGGCTGAACCGGGACGTGGTCACCGGCGCGCTGCAGTACTACGACGGCCGGATGGACGACGCCCGGCACACGCTCGCCGTGGCGCGCACCGCCGCCGGCTACGGCGCGCACCTGGTCAGCTACGCCGAGGTGACCGGGCTGCGGCGCACCGGCGACCGCGTGACCGGCGTCGACGCGATGGACCGGACCACGGGCGAGCCGTTCGGGGTGCGGGCGCGGGTGGTGGTGAACGCGGCCGGGGTGTGGGCGGCCGACGTGCAGGCGATGGCCGGCGCGGCCACCTTTCAGGTCACCCCCGCCAAGGGGGTGCACCTGCTGCTGCCGCGCGACGCGTTCGAGTCCGAGACCGGCATCCTGGCCCGCGCCGAGGACTCCGTGATCATCCTGCGGAAGTGGTTCGGGCACTGGCTGCTGGGCACCACGGACACGGCCTATCGCGGGGACCGGGCCGCGCCGACCGTGGCCGCCGAGGACGTCGACTACCTGCTGCGCAACGTGAACCGGTACCTGGCCCGGCCGCTGCGGCGGGACCAGCTGCTCGGGGCCTACGCCGGGCTGCGCCCCCTGCTGGCCGCCGCCCCGGGGCACGCGGGGGCGTCCGCCGCCACCACGTCCGCCCTGTCCCGCGACCACACCGTGCTCGAGCAGCCCGCCGGCCTGATCACCGTGGTCGGCGGCAAGTACACCACGTACCGGGTGATGGCCCGGGATGCCGTGGACGCCTCGACGCGCGCGCTCGGCCGGACACTGCCGCCCTCCCCCACCGCCACGCTGCCGCTGGTCGGCGCCGCCGGCTGGCAGGTGGTGGCCAACCAGCTGCCCCGGCTGGCCACCGAGTTCGGCGTCGAGCAGGCGCAGCTGGACCGGATGCTGCACCGCTACGGCGACGAGCTGCCGGCCGTGCTGGCGCCGATCACCGAGCATGCCGAGCTGGCCAGGCCGATCCCCGGCACCGGCGACTACCTGCCCGTCGAGTTCCGCTACGCCGCCAGCCACGAGGGCGCGGTGCGGCTGGCCGACGTGTTCGCCCGGCGGACCCGGCTGGCCATCGAGCGCCCGGACGGTGGTGCCGGGGCGGCCGAGCGCGTGGCCGAGCTGGTCGCGCCGCTGCTCGGCTGGGACACCGCGCGGCTGGCCCGCGAGGTCGCCGGCTACCGCAACGAACCGAGACTCGTCGACTCCCCCGCCTGACCGCCTGAACGGAGGACGCGACCGCCACGAGCGGCGCGACCGCTACGAGCCGAGCGGACCCAGCGCCTTGAAGCCGCCCTCGGGCGTACCCGGCAGCGGGGTCGGCACGCGGGCCAGCACCTGCTCCGCCGAGCGGTCGCCCCGGCGCAGCAGCTCGGCCAGGTCGACGTCGACCAGCACCCCGTCGCGCTTGACCACCCGGCCCGCCACCAGCACGGTCCGCACGTCCGCCGGCGTGGTCTGGAAGATGAGCGTGCCGGCGGCGTCCAGGTGCGGGTGCTGGCCGATCGACAGGCCGCCGACCAGGATCAGGTCGGCCTGCTTGCCGGGGCGCAGGCTGCCGATCCGGTCGGCCATGCCGAGCGCGTCCGCCCCGTTCACGGTGACCCACTCCAGCGCCTCACGCACCGTGGTCGTCACGGTCGTGGGGTCGTCGCCGGCGAGGTTGAGGGCCTCGGTGTCGGCCCAGCGGCTGAAGCCGAGGCCCATCCGCAGCTGGGTCAGCAGGTCGCCGGAGTTGAGCGAGATGACGTCGCAGGACAGGGTCGGTTTGAGGCCGTGGCGCCGGCAGGCGGCGAACACCGGGCGGCCCATGCCCATGTTCAGCTCGGTCTCCGGCGAGATGGACACCTTGGCGCCGGCGTCAGCCATGGTTCGCCACTCGGCGTCGGTCAGGGTGTTGCAGTGCACGTGCACCTGGTCGGGGCCGAGCAGGCCGGCGGCGGCGAGCTCGGGGACGCCGCTGGGCTGCGACCAGATGCAGCCGGTGTGCGCCACGACGAGCGCGGATCGTTCCCGGGCCGCCTCGACCTCGGCGCGCACCGCCTCGAACGGCACGATGGTGAGCTCGGTCAGCGCCGCGCCGAGGGTGAGCAGGCCGCCGCTGCCGTCGAGCGCGCCGTCGGCGACCCGGCCGAAGTCGGCGAGGCGCTGGCGGTGCCCGGTGAAGTGGTCGGGGGTCGCTCCTTCGACAGCGCCCGGCGCCGCCACGCCGCTGTCGAAGAACCCGTAGCCGAAGACCGCGCGGATGCCGGCGTCGCGCAGCCCGGCGATCGCCGCGTCCGCGTGCTGCGGGGTGTTGTTGCAGTGCGAGAAGTCGAGGATCGTGGTGACCCCGGCGTTGAGTGCCTCGACGGCGCCCAGCCGGTTGCCGAGGTAGACGTCGTCGGCCCGGTAGGCGGGTGAGAGGGCGAGCCGGATGCCGAACACGTAGTCGATCAGCGTCCAGTCCGCGCAGATCGCCCGCAGCTGGGTCTGCCAGGTGTGCCGGTGGGTGTCGATCATGCCGGGCGCGACGACGTGCCCGCTCGCGTCGATCACCTCGGCGTCCGGCTCACCGAGCGACGGAGCCACGGCGACGATCACCCCGTCCTCGATCAGGACGTCCCCGGTGGGCAGCTCGCCCAGGTCGGGGTCCATCGTGAGGACGTGTCCACCTCGGACGAGCGTGCGCCGTCGCACCATCGGGCCACCTGCCTGTGCTGCTGGGGACGGACGGCACGTCCGCCCGGCTGTCCGACCCAGCACAGCACCGGCACCCCGGCGGATCAGCAGGCAGTTTCGTTGTGATCCGCCCGGGTCAGCTCCGGACCGCGGCGAGTGCGTTTCGTCGAGATCTACCTCAGCGGGTTCTGATCATGATCTGGAACCCGCTGGTGTAGATGTCGACCGAAGCCCTGGCGACGTCACCCTGGGTCCACCGGACCAGACCACGGGTCGGGTGTCGCGCGGGTCAGGATTGCGCGAGTGACTGCGCCGCGCGGCGGAAGGCCTGTACCGAAGGGCGCTCGTCGCCGGCCCGGGTCGCGAGGCAGATCTCGCCGCGCGGGCCGTCGACCGGCACGAACCGCACGTCCGGGTGAGGGAAGAAGCGGCGCGCCGCCTCCAGGTGCAGCGCGACCCGGCCGGTGGTGGCCACCGCCGCCGAGATCGCCGCCGGGTTGCGCACCACCGGACCGGTGGCCGCCGCACCTCGGGCCAGGCCGAACCGGGCCCAGGCCGTCGACCAGGACCCCGGCGTCGCGACCGACAGCGAAGGCCGGCCGGCCAGGTCCTCCGCCCGCAGCCGGTCGGCGCCGGCCAGCTCGGAGTCCGAGGGCACCACCGCGAACGGCGCCATGGTCAGCACCCGGTCGAATACCAGCCCCTCCACGGGGCCCGGGCCCATCACCACGCCGACGTCCACCTCGCCCCGGTGGACCGCCTCGTACTGGTTGACCAGGTCCAGGTCGCGGTGGCCGATCCGCAGGTCGGGCCGCTGCCGCGCGACCAGCCGGCGCAGCGGGCCCCACCGCTCGGCGAGCCCGAAGCCGAGCACACCCACGGTCACGTCGCGCTCGGCCCGCGCCGAGCCCGTCTCGCCGGCAGGGCCGCCGGCGACCCCGTCGGCAGCCCCGGCCAGCTCGTCGACCCCGGCCAGGACGTCGCGGGCGGTGTGCACGAACCGCTCCCCCGCCGGGGTCAGCGCGACCCGCCGGCTGGTCCGCTCGAACAGCCGGTAGCCCAACTCCCGCTCCAGCCGCCCGACCGCCTGGCCGAACGGCTGCGCGGAGATGAAGTGCCGGCCGGCGGCCCGGCCGAAGTGCAGCTCCTCGGCCAGCGTCACGACATAGCGCAGCGTCCGCAGCTCCACCGCCGCCACCTCCTCGTCCGCGACTCGGTCCCGGGACCATTCACGCTACGTCGTCGGCACCGAGCTGGTCGGCACCGAGCTGGTCGGAGTCGGTGTCGTAGTCGAACAGCTCGGCGTAGCGGCCCCAGTCGATCGCGGTGTCCAGCTGCCGGCGGGCGTCCTCCGGCCCGAAGCCCCGGCGCAGCAGGTCCAGGAAGAAGCCGGCGCGCAACGTGCCGTCGGCGCGCTGGCCAGGGCCGTGCAGATGGTCCGGACCAGCGGCGCGCGGTGCCGAGCCAGGTCGGCGAAGATCCGCTTGCTGCGCTGGATGTTGGCGGTGGTGAACTCCACGCCGGTCCGGGTGAGCGCCAGCGTCGCGCCGGCCACCGTGAGCAGACCCAGCAGCGCGGCCGCGTCGACCAGCGGCAGCAGGTCGTCGATCTCGAAGTTGAGCTCGGCGGCGAGCTCCGGCAGGTCGACCGCACCGCCCCGGGCGAACACGATCTCCACCAGGCCCGCCAGCCCCCCGACCGAAGCGGCCGGCAGCGGTCGGGCGGTGGGGGTGGCCAGCGCCGGCTCCGGGCTCGCGATGTCCCGCTCCCGGCCGGTGAGCAGGCCGTAGAGCTGGTCGACGAGCGCGGCGAAGGCCGGGCTGAGCCGGTCCCTCGGGCGGGCCAGCCGGACCGCTACCTCGGCGAGCAGGTGTCCGGGGTTGCGGTCCAGCACGATCACCCGGTCGGCCAGCAGCACGGCCTCTTCGATGTTGTGCGTGACGATGCAGATGCTCTTGGTCGGGAAGTTCGGGCCGGTCCACAGGGCCATCAGCTCGGTGCGCAGGTTCTCGGCGGTGAGCACGTCCAGCGCGGAGAACGGCTCGTCCATCAGCAGCACGTCCGGTTCCAGCACCAGCGCCCTGGCGAAGCCGACCCGCTGCCGCATGCCGCCGGAGAGCTCCTTCGGGTACGCCGACTCGAAGCCGTCCAGGCCGATCAGGTCGATGGCCCGCAGCGCCCGCTCGCGCCGCTGCGCCGGCGGCACCCGGCGCGCCGCCAGACCCAGCTCGACGTTGTCCTGCACGGTCAGCCAGGGCATCAGCGCGAACGACTGGAACACCATCGCGGTGCCCGGGTTGGCGCCGTTGAGCTCGGTACCCCGGTAGCAGACCCGCCCCTCGGTGGGCCCGATCAGGCCGGCGATGGTGCGCAGCAGCGTGGACTTGCCGGAGCCGGAGCGGCCGAGCAGCGCGACGACCTCGCCGGCGCGCAGGTCGAGGCTGATCGACTCGAGCACGCGGAGCACGTCGCCGGTCGCGCCGGCGAAGCTCTTGCCGACGTGCTGGACGCTGACCAGCACCTCGCCCGCAAGCTTCGTCGGGCGGACATGGCGTACCTCCGTGGTGGGTGCGAGCTGCTCGGTCCGGCCGGCGCTTTCCGATCGGAGCAGTCCGATCGGAGCGTCCAATCAGCGCCGGCCGGTCACCACCACGCCGATCGCGCCCGCGACCCCACCGACTTCGCCAGGTGCGCGGCCACGCCGTAGGCCGGGAGCAGCACCGCCAGCCAGAGCAGGTACCCGGCGGGCACCGCGCGCAGGCCGAGCGGCCCGCCGAGCGGGGTCAGCACCAGCAGCAGGCCGAGCAGCGCGGCGGCGCCGCTCGCCAGCAGCACAGCGCGGGCCGGCCGGGACCCCCCGAGCGGCGCGGCCCGGCCCCGCAGTACGAACACGATCAGCAGCTGCGACAGCAGGCCCTCGACGAACCAGCCGGCCTGGAACAGCGCCGGGGCCGAGCCGGCGTGCCACCCCCACCACAGCACCGCGAACGTCGACAGGTCGAACAGCGAGCTGAGCGGCCCGAACACCAGCATGAACCGGGCCAGCCCGGTGGCGTCCCAGCGCCGGGGCCGCCCCAGGTACTCCTCGTCGACCCGGTCCCAGGGCAGCGCCAGCTGGGCCAGGTCGTAGAGCAGGTTCTGCGCCATCAGCTGGATCGGCAGCATCGGCAGGAAGGGCAGGAACACGCTGGCCACGAGCACGGTCAGCACGTTGCCGAAGTTCGAGCTGGCGGTGATGTTGACGTACTTCAGGGTGTTGCCGAGGGTCCGCCGGCCCGCCACGACGCCGCCGGCCAGCACGCTCAGGTCCTTGTCCAGCAGGATCAGGTCGGCTGCCGCCTTGGCCACGTCGGTCGCGGTGTCCGGCGCGATGCCCACGTCGGCGTGCCGCAGCGCCGGCACGTCGTTCACGCCGTCGCCGACGAAGCCGACGCTGTGCCCGCCGGTGCGCAGCACGGCCACGATGCGGGCCTTGTGCGCCGGGCTGAGCTTGGCGAACACCGAGGTCCGGGCGACCAGCTCGGCCAGCTCGGCGTCGTCGCACCGGTCCAGCCGCGCGCCGACCGCGATGTCGTGCACCGGCACCCCGACCTGGGCGCCGACGCGCTCCGCCACGTAGCGGTTGTCGCCGGTCAGGATCTTGACGTCCACCCCGTGGCCGCGCAGGGTGCGCAGCGCCTCGGCCGCGCTCTCCCGCACCGGGTCGACGAAGCCGACAAAGCCGACGAGCACCAGGTCGGACTCGTCCGCCTCCCGGTAGCCGCCGAGCCGCGCCGGCAGCTCCCTGGCCGCGACCGCGAGCACCCGCATGCCGTGCCGGGCGTAGGTCCGCGCCACCTCGGCGGCCCGCCGGCGCGCCTCGCCGGTCAGCCCGACCACCGCGCCGGCGTCCCTGGCGTGGCCGCAGCGGGGCAGGATCTCGTCCGGGTCGCCCTTGGTGATCAACAGGTGGGCGTCCCGGCTCCGGCGCAGCACGACGGTGTGCCGCCGCCGCGTGTGGTCGAAGCCGATCTCGTCGACCCGGTCGTAGCTGGCGTCGGCGAGCAGGGCCTGCCCGTCCTCGGCGAGCTGGGCCACGATCGCCTCGTCCAGCCGGTCCCCGGGCTCGCCTCGGAAGTGCACCGCGAGGTAGGCGTAGTCGGCGGGCTCGGCGTCCGGGCGGCCGGCGGCGTCGACCGCGCAGGCGAACGCCACCCTGTCCTCGGTCAGGGTGCCGGTCTTGTCCACGCACAGCACGTCCACCGCGCCGAGGTCCTGGATGGCGTTCAGCCGCTTCACGATGACCTTGCGGCGCGACAGCAGCAGTGCGCCCCTGGCCAGGTTGGTGGTCACGATGACGGGCAGCATCTCGGGGGTCAGGCCGACCGCGACGGCGGCGGCGAACATCGCGGCGCGCGCCCAGTCGCCGGTGACCGCTCCGTTGACCGCCAGCACGATCGGCACCATGACCAGCATGAACCGGATCAGCGTGCGGCCGACCGAGCGCACCCCGAGGTCGAAGCCGGAGTCCGGTCGAGCGCGCTCGGCCTGCCGGGCGATGGACCCGAGATAGGTGTCCGGGCCGGTGGCGATCACGACGGCGGTGCCGGAGCCGGCCACCACGGAGGTGCCGGCGAAGCACAGCGCGGTGGCGTCCACCGGCTCGGCGCGCGGCCCCACCACCTCGCCGCGGCGCGCCAGCCGGCGGCGGACCCGGTCCGCGACCCGGTCGACGGTCCGGGGGGCGGTCCCGGCGGGGCGGCCGGCGCCGGGCAGCCGCTTGGCCACCGGCAGGGCCTCGCCGGACAGCGCGGACTGGTCCACCACGAGGTCGGCGGCGGCAACCACCCGCAGGTCCGCCGGCACCACATCACCGGGACCGAGCAGCACCACGTCCCCGGGCACCAGGTCGGCCAGCGCGATCTCCCGGTCGAACCCCTGGCTGCCCTCGGTGGCGCGCCTGCGCACGGTCACGGTGTGGCTGACCTGGCCGCGCAGCGCCCGCAGGGCACGGTCCGACCGGGTGTGCTGCCAGGCCCGCAGGCCGATGCTCAGCAGCACGACGGCGGCCACGGTCAGGGCCCCGCGCGGGTCGCCGACCAGCACGAACACCACGCCCAACGCGGCCAGCAGCGCCACGAACGGGCTGCGCACCCCCGCCAGGGCGGCCGAGGCGGCGCGGTCCACGGCGCTGCCGCCCTGGCCGCCCACCCCGGGCTCGGGCAGGGCGTTGTCGCCCCGACGGCCCTGCCGGTCGGCGGCCTCGGTCTCGGTCAGGCCGGCGGGCGTGCTGGCCAGCCGCTGGAACACGGTGAACACGGGCGCGTCGGCCAGCTCACCGGGCCTGGTGGGGCGGTCCGGGGCAACGGGGTCAGCCCTGGTGGGGCGCGGCGCGCGGAAGGGGGTTCGCAACATCGGGCGGTCCTGTCGGTCGAAGAGTCTGCCGTGCTGCACGGCATCGACGAACACCACGCTGACCGCCCGGGATCACCCCTGCCCTGTCGGGCGCGGCCGGACGTCCACGCGGCCGCGACTATCTCCGTCGCCGGTCATCCGGCTCACCTCCTCCCACACAGGGCACACGCACACCGTTCCGCTCCAGTAGAGCGGACGCGACGAGAACGGTCAAACACTTCTATGAATGTAGGCTGTAGGTCACGCCCGGGGGCTGCCGCGAGCAGTCCGGAGAGGACCACCCCGTGCCGACCGTGCAACCGCCGCCCGAGCCGCTTCCCGGACTGTCGCCCGAGCCGCCGCCCGACGACCTGTCGCCCGATGTCCTGCAGCAGACCGCGGCGACGTTCGGTTTGCTCTCCGGCACCGTCCGGCTGCACCTGGTGTGGCTGCTGGCCAGCGGCGAGCGGGACGTCGGCACGCTGGCCGAGGCCGTGGGCCAGAGCGTCGCCACGGTCAGCCACCACCTCGGCAAGCTCAAGCTGGCCGGCCTGGTGCGGTCCCGCCGCGAGGGCAAGCGGCAGGTCTACCTGGTGGACGACCCGCACGTGGTGCAGATCGTGCACCGGGCGGTCGAGCACCACAGCGAGCTGGCCGAGACGCCCCGCCGGTACCGCTCCCGGGGCGCCTGACCGGACCCCGCCCCGTCACCCCCGCGGCCGCCCCGGGCTCAGCCGATAGCTGGTCCCCTCCGGCAGCAGGTGCTTGCGCACCAGGCGCAGCCAGCGGCGCTGCCGGTAGCCGTAGAACCAGCGGCCGAACGCGGCGACCGGGCCGGTCAGCGGGCCGGCGTCGAGCGCGACGGTGTCGCTGTAGCGACACCGGTCCGGGCCGATGGGCTCGACGTGCAGGGTGTGGTTCCAGGCGCGCAGCAGGCCGCCGTGCTCGCGGCTGCGCAGGGTGCGTGTGGTGGCGTCCAGCTCGACGAGCTCGATGGTGTGCCGGTGCAGCGGGATCACGTGGCCCAGCAGCAGCCAGCCCCGGCCCCGCTCCCCCTCGCGGTACGGCTCGGTCCGGCCGGCCAGCGCGGGGAAGCCGAGCACGCCCCGGGTCACGTAGTTGAACGAGGCGGGGTGACGCAGTGCGTCGAAGACGCGGTCCGCACCGGTCGGCAGCTCGGTCTCGATCCTGATCGTGCGCATGTCGCTCTCCCTGGCATTATTAGGTTGACCTCACTAAGATTGAGCTACTGCTCATGTTCATGGCTACTCGCTTTTCGGGGAGGTCAGCGGCATGCCGGCAGCACCCCTGCGCCCCAGGAAGGCGCCCCGCCAGCAGCGCGCGCTGGACACCCGGCGGCGCCTGCTGGACGCGGCTGCTCACGTTTTCGCCGAGTTCGGTTACGCCAGGGGCACCACGAACCGGATCGCGGAGGCGGCCGGGCACTCCATCGGCTCGCTCTACCAGTACTTCCCGAGCAAGGACGCGATCCTGGTCGAGCTGGCCACCGAGCACGCGCGGGAGGGCTTCACGGCCGTCCAGCGCCGGCTCGCCGACGGGCTACCGGAGTCGCTGGAGGGCAAGGTACGGCTGTGCGTGCGGGCCACCCTGGACAACCACCGGGGCTCACCCGCGCTGCACCGCGTGCTGTTCGAGGAGGCTCCCCGGCCGCCCGAGCTGCGGCGTCTGCTGCGCGAGTCGGAGGCAGCGGTCGTGGCCGCCATCGCCGAGCTGCTCGCGGCCGACCCGGTGGTGCACAGTGCCGACCTGGAGCTGACCGCCCGGATGGTGGTGGCCACCGTCGAGTCGCTCGTGCACCGGTTCCTCGGCTGGGACCGGCCCGGGGACACCGACCGGTTCGAGGCGGAGCTCACCGCGATGCTGGTCGGATACCTGACCGGCGGGGGCGCGGCCGCCCTCGATTAGGCTCGGCCGACCGCGCTCGGCCCCGAGGAGATCCAGTGCCCCGCACGCTGTTGGTGATCGGTATCGGCGCCGGTGACCCCGACCAGCTGACCGTCGAGGCGATCAACGCGCTGAACTCGGTCGAGGTGTTCTTCGTGTTCGACAAGGAGAACGCCGCCGAGCTGACCGACATGCGCCGCCAGATCTGCGAGCGCTACATCCGTGACGACGGCTACCGGGTGGTCGAGATCCCCGACCCGCCGAGGGACCGGGGCGCGGCCGACTACGCCGGCGCCGTCCGCACGTGGCGGGACGCCCGGACCGCGCGGCTGGCGGCTGCGTTGGAGACGGAGCTCGGGCCGGACGGTCGCGGCGCGATCCTGGTCTGGGGTGACCCGGCGCTCTACGACGGCACCATCCGGATCATCGAGACGATCCTCGAGCAGGGCCGCCTTGAGCTGGACTACCAGGTCATCCCGGGGATCAGCAGCGTGCAGCTGCTCACCGCGCGCCATCGCATCCCGCTGAACCAGGTGGCCCGGCCGGTGCACATCACCACGGGCCGGCGGCTGCTGGAGGGGCTGCCGCCCGGCGTCGACGACGTGGTGGTGATGCTGGACGCCGGGCTCGCCTGCGCCGAGCTGCGCGGCGAGGGCGGCTGGCACATCTACTGGGGCGCGTACCTGGGCACGAAGGACGAGGCGCTGGTGGCGGGCCCGTTGGACGACGTCCTCGACGAGATCCAGCGCACCAGGCGCGAGATGCGCGAGCGCAAGGGCTGGATCATGGACACCTACCTGCTCCGCCGCGCCCCCTCGGCCGGCTGAACGGTGGCTTTCGCCATGCCCGGTATGGGCCGCGCGGCCAGCGCGTTGCACTGAGGCGTGACCGACCAAGTGACCGAGCGAGCCCCCGCGCGCGCCGGCGACCGGACCTGGCTCGTCGCCGCCGCGGCCGCCCTGTGGGGCACCGACGCGCTGCTGCGCCAACCGCTGGCCGGCCAGCTGCCGGCGGCGACCGTCGTGTTCTGGGAACACCTGATCATCGTGGTGGTGCTCGTGCCGTGGCTGCCGGCCGCGCTGCGGGCGCTGCGGGCCGCCACCGCGCGGGAGCGGTGGGCGCTGGTCGGCATCGGGGCGGGTGCCTCGGCGGTGGCCACCGTGCTGTTCACGCAGGCGCTGCAGCTCGGCGACCCGATCACCCCGCTGGTGCTGCAGAAGCTGCAGCCCGTACTGGTGATCGTGGTGGCGACGGCGCTGCTGGGTGAGCGGCTGCGCCCCGGCTACTGGGTCTTCGCGGCCCCCGCGCTGGTCGGGGCCTGGCTGATGGCCTTCGCCGACCCGTTCGACGTGCACCTGCGGGCCGCCACCGCCGCGCTGCTGGCCATCGCGGCCGCCGCGCTCTGGGCGTTCGGCACGGTGCTCGGCCGGCTGGTCAGCGCACGCATGGCCAGCCGGGACGTGACGGTGCTGCGGTTCGCGATCGGCCTGCCGGCGGCGTTCGTGGTGCTCGTCCTGGAGGGCGCCCCGGTGGCGGTGAGCGGCGCGCAGATCGGCCCGCTGGTGGCGCTGGCGTTGATCCCCGGCCTGCTCGGGCTCGCGCTGTACTACGTGGGACTGAAGGCCACGGCGGCCTCCCGCGCGACGCTGGCCGAGCTGGCGTTCCCGGTGACCGCGGCGCTGATCGGCGTGACCGTGCTCGGCGCCTCGCTGTCCGCCACCCAGTGGCTCGGCCTCGTCGTCGTGGTGGCCTCGGTGACCGCGCTCGGCCTGCGCGAGCGCTCCGAACGCCCGGTGGTGGCCGCCACCGCCCCGTAGCTCGCGCCGCCCCGCGCTCAACCCCCGCCCGCACCGACCGTTACCCACAGCACAGACCGTGCGCGGTCTGTAGGTGTGGGAGCGGTCTGTGCGGGCCCCGCGCGCTCGGGAGCCGCGGCCATCCGGAGTTAGCGGTGGCCGCTTCGGGGCAGACCTGGCAGGGTCGCGGGGGTACCCAACCGTTTGTCCGCGGTGCGACCGGCCCGGCCCCGGCACCGCCACCGCGACCCGAGGTGACCAGAAAGGGCTTGCCGATGACCTTGGCCGAGCACCCCGTCTCCACCGGCCCGACCGGCCTCGCCGCGACCGCCGCCGACCACCTGTGGATGCACTTCACCCGGATGGGCCGCGCCGCCGAACACCCGGTGCCGATCATCACCAAGGGCGAGGGCGTCTACATCTACGACGACAAGGGTCGCCGGATCCTGGACGGCCTGTCCGGACTGTTCGTCGTCCAGGTCGGACACGGACGCCGCGAGCTGGCCGAGGTGGCCGCGAAGCAGGCCGAGGAGCTGGCGTTCTTCCCGATCTGGGGTTACGCCCACCCGAACGCGATCCGCCTCGCCGAGCGACTGGCCGGCGAGGCCCCCGGCGACCTGAACCGGGTCTTCTTCACCACCGGCGGCGGCGAGGCCGTGGAGAGCGCCTGGAAGGTTGCCAAGCAGTACTTCAAGCTGCTCGGCAAGCCGCTGAAGCACAAGGTGATCAGCCGCGCGACGGCGTACCACGGCACGCCGCAGGGCGCGTTGGCGATCACCGGGCTGCCGGCGATGAAGCAGGACTTCGAGCCGCTCACGCCGGGCGGGCACCGCGTGCCGAACACGAACATCTACCGCGCCACCGAGTACGCCGAGGACGCGAAGGCGTTCGGCCGCTGGGCGGCGGACCGGATCGAGGAGGCCATCCTCTTCGAGGGGCCGGCCACGGTGGCCGCCGTGGTGCTCGAGCCGGTGCAGAACTCCGGTGGCTGCTTCACGCCGCCGCCCGGTTACTTCGACCGGGTGCGCGAGATCTGCGACAAGTACGACGTGCTGCTGGTCTCGGACGAGGTGATCTGCGGTTTCGGCCGGCACGGCACCACGTTCGCCTGCGAGAAGTTCGGCTTCGTGCCGGACATCATCACCTGCGCCAAGGGCATGACCTCGGGCTACAGCCCGATCGGCGCGATGATCACGACCGATCGGGTCATCGAGCCGTTCCTGGCCGACAAGGTCGTCTTCCCGCACGGCTACACGTTCGCCGGGCACCCGGTGTCCGCCGCGGTCGCGATGGCCAACCTGGACATCATCGACCGGGAGGGCCTCAACCAGCGGGTGCTCGACAACCAGGACGCCTTCCAGGCCACGCTCGACAAGCTCAGCGACCTGCCGATCGTCGGGGACGTACGGGGCGACGGCTACTTCTGGGCGATCGAGCTGGTCGCCGACAAGAACACCAAGCTGACCTTCGACGCCGACCAGCGGGAACGGCTGATCAAGGGCTTCCTGCCCGGCAAGCTGTTCGAGAACGGCCTGTACTGCCGGCCCGACGACCGGGGTGACCCGGTCATCCAGCTCGCCCCACCGCTGACCTGCGGCCAGGCCGAGTTCGACGAGATGGAGCAGATCCTGCGGGCCACCCTCACCGAGGCGTGGACCCTGCTCTGACCGGCTGAACCGCCGACCGCCGGCTGACCTGTCCAGGTCAGCCGGCGATCGCGGGCCGGCCCACGTAGGCGGCGGTGCGCTCGAACCGCACCCGCTCGGGCGGCACCACCTCGTCGGCGTCGTCCACGAACGCGACCCGCACGGCCCGCCCGCCGTCCCCGGTGCGCCGGACGACCGTCGGGCCGCCCGGCGACGGGCAGTGCTCGTCGCCCCACTGCTGCAGCGCGGCCAGCACCAGGCGCAGGTCCCGGCCGGCCGGCGTGAGGTGGTAGTCGTGCCGGGGCCGGCTGCCGGGCTCGCGGTAGGGCCGCCGCTCCAGCACACCGGCCTCGACCAGCGTGCGCAACCGCTCGGTCAGCACGTCGGGTGCGACCCCGAGCGCCGCACGGAAGTCGGCGAACCTGGTGACCCCGCTGAACGCCTCGCGCACGATCAGCAGGCTCCAGCGCTCGCCGAGCACCTCGAGACTCCGGGCGATCGAGCACGTCAGGCCGCGCTGCCCGTCGGCCCGTTGTTTCCCACTCATGGCGCAATCCTAGCTGAGTTTCAAATAGCTACTTAGTGCTAGATTGGTGGAGCCAACTCAGACTACCGAGCACAGCACGAGGAGACCGCCATGGAGATCACCGGATCCGTCGCCCTGGTGACCGGGGCCAACCGAGGCCTCGGCCGCCGGTTCGCGCAGTCCCTGCTGGACCGGGGGGCAGCCAAGGTCTACGCGGCCGCCCGGAACCCCGAAGCGATCGACCTGCCCGGCGTGATCCCGCTCCAGCTGGACATCACCGACCTGGCCTCCGTGGCGGCCGCCGCGGCCACCGCGAGCGACGTCACACTGCTGATCAACAACGCCGGCAGCTCGACCCGGGCCAACCTGCTGGACGGCGAGCTGGCCGACATCCGTCTGGAGATGGACACCCACTACTTCGGCACCCTGCTGGTGACCAGGGCGTTCGCCCCGATCCTGGCGCGCAACGGCGGCGGCGCGATCCTGAACGTGCTGTCGGTGCTCTCCTGGTTCGCCACGCCTCAGACCGGTGCCTACGCGGCGGCCAAGTCGGCCGAGTGGTCGCTCACCAACGCGCTGCGCCAGCAGCTCGCTCCGGCCGGCACGCTGGTCACCTCACTGCACGTCGGCTACATGGACACCGACATGGCCGCCCACGTGGACGGCCCCAAGTCGGACCCGGCGGCTGTGGCCAACCTGAGCCTGGACGGGATCGAGGCCGGCGAGTTCGAGGTCGTCGCCGACGAGCTGAGCCACACCGTCAAGGCGTCCCTGGCCGGCCCGCTGACCGGCACCTACCGGTCGCTCGCCCCGGCCGCCGCGCACTGAGTCCCACGACCGGAGAGCGGCGCCGACCGACCGACCGGCGCCGCTCCGCCGTGCCTGGGACCGGTCGCGACCCCTCAGAAGAACCTCAGAAACTAGGCCGTCCGGATGGCCATCGAAGATCGGGTTTCCCCCGTTCGGCGCAACCCCAGGTGGCGTTGACGTGTCCCACACGGGCCATCACCCACCGATGGTGTGACTACACTCTCGGGGCACGGTGCCAGGAGTTGGACTCGCACATCGTATGCTGTAGCCAGCCGGCGCAGGCCGGTGTCGCTTCCTATGATGGAGATCGCACTCGCGTGACCGATGGAGTCCCCATGACGCTCTCTGACAAGCCGGCGCGTCAGATCGCTCGACCCGTGCCGCTGCGGCAGAGCGTCTACGAGGCAATCCTGGACATGATCGTCGAGCGCACCCTGCGCCCCGGTCAGCACCTGGTCGAGAACGAGCTGGCCGTGATGCTGGGGGTGTCCCGCCAGCCGGTGCGCGAGGCCTTGCAGTGGCTCAAGAACGACGGCTGGGTGGACCTGCGCCCGGGGCACGGCGCCTTCGTGCACGCCCCCTCCGTCGAGGAGGCCGACCAGCTCCTGGCGGTGCGCGCGCTGCTGGAGACCGAGTCCGCCCGGCTCGCCGCCACGCACGCCTCGCCCGCCGAGATCGCCCAGCTGCGCGAGATCTGCCGGCAGGGCGTCGCCGCGCTGAGGGCCGACGACCTGGCCAGCATGGTGGCCGCGAACGCCGACCTGCACGCCGCGGTCGCCCAGTTCTCGGGCAACCGGGTACTCGTCGAGCTCGCCGCGCAGGTCGACCGGCGGGTCCGCTGGTACTACACGCCCATTGCCCGGACCCGGGGCGAGCAGTCCTGGCAGGAGCACGCCGCCCTGATCGACGCCATCGAGGCGCGCGACAGCGAGCGCGCCGCCCAGGTCATGCACGACCACACCGAGCACACCCGCCGCGCGTACCTGGAGAGCACGGCCGCCGAGAGCAACGGCGACGCGCTGGTCGGCGAGGCCGTCGAACCCCGCCAGCGCCAGGCCCGCTGAACTCCCAGGCCCGCTGAACTCCCAGGCCCGCTGAACTCCCAGACCCGCGAGCCGCCGGCCCCTGACCGGCGCTGATCGGCAGAACCCTCGATCGACAAACCCGCGGCTGGCCGACTGAGTCCCCAGTCGGCCAGCCGCGAGCCAACCCGAACAGCGGCGGTCGGGCCAAGTTCGGGCTCCCCCCTCGGCTCTGCGCGGCTACCCGTCAGCCCGCCAACCGGGGTCCCGAGTGCACGCTGGGCAGAGTGCTCGGCAGGCCCGGCCGTTGCAGCCGGGCGATCGCCCCCGCCGAGACGAACGACAGGGCCCCCGCGACCACGAAGGTCACCGGGTAACCCCAGTCGGTGACGGCGAGCGCGGCCAGGCCCACCCCGAGCACGCCGGCGAACGCCTTGGCGCTGTACACCATGGCGTGCACCTCCGGCGCGCGCCGGTCACCGAAGTAGTCCCTGGCCAGGCTGGCGAACAGCGGGTAGAAACCACCGCCGCCGGCCCCGGCCACCACGGCGGCCGCCAGCAGCAGCGCCGACGAGCCGGACGACGCCGCGACCGCCAGCAGCAGCTGCCCGGCCGCCTGCACCAGCAGCACGAGCTTCAGCGTGCGGCAGCGCCCGAGCCGGTCGGACAGCCGCATGACGACCGAACGACCCGCGCCGTTGACGCCGGTGAGCAGCGCGGCGGCCACCGCGACGACACCCACCGCGACCCCGGCCTCGATCGCGAAGACCACCAGGAACGCCGCGTTGAACAGCGAGACCGCGCCGGCGGCCAGCACGATCAGGTACATCACCGGCAGCGTGCGGGTGTGCAGGGCGTCCCGCAGCGAGAACTGCGCCACCGCCGGGGCGTGCACCCGCCGGCCGGGCGCGTGCCGCAGTGCCCACTCCTTCGGGTCGATGGCGGCCGGCCACCAGTCCGCCGGCGGGTCGCGGAAGAGCACCCCGAACCCGGCGACCACGAGGAACAACAGCACCGCCGTCACGTCCAGCGCCGTGGGCAGGTTCGCCGGGGTCAGCCGGACGACCGCGGCGACCGCGAAGGGCACCGCCCCGTAGGCGAACGCCCCGGTCACGATGCTGACCTTGCCGCCGACGCGGTCCGGGTGCCACTTGCCGACCGAGGTGCTGCACGTGCTGTACACCAGCCCGGCCCCGGCGCCCCCCAGCACCGCGTACCCGACCAGCGCACCCAGCAGTCCCGGCCCGTGTGCCAGTGCCACCAGCCCGACCGCGCAGAGCACGGCGCCGAGCAGCATCACGGTGCGCGGGGCGACCCGGTTCCGCTCGCGCAGCCACGCCGTCGGGAACGCCACGCCGGCCTGGCACACCGCCCACGCCGCGAGCACCGAGAACGTGCCGATCAGGGACCAGCCGTTGCGGTCCATCAGGGCGGGCACCGCGGCGCCGAAGCCGTACTGCAACACCCCGACGGCGGCCATCGGCGGCCAGGCCAGCCAGACCGCCTGCTCCCGACCGGCCCGGTCCTCCGCCCTGTCCCGCAGGTAGTAGCGGCGGCCGTAGTAGTCCCGCACCTCGCGGCCGGCGTCCTCGCTCTCAGCCATCTCACCCTCCGTCCAGCCAGCACATCCGAGGAACACGTGATCGAGGCCACAGTAACTCCCATACTGTATACTGTCGACCATCAGTTTCGGTAATTGACACCGCCGCGATCGGCGAGTAGCGAGCCGCCGGAGCCCTCCCCCGCGACCACCGCGCCGGACGCCAGGCGATCCGCGCCGCACGCGTGACGACTACCCGTGGCCCCGCGGCCCCGTCGGAGCGGAAACCGCGCCGACGCCACGCCCGAACGGTCGCCGACATCAGTCAACCGCGACAACCCCGCGACAACCCCTAGACATCACATTCCATACTGCATACAGTCGACGACGAACGCCAGCCCGGCTGCACGAGTGACGCATCCGCACGATGAAGGCAGGAGGTGCCTCGACATGGACCTGTACGAGTACCAAGCGAGGGACCTGTTCGAGGCTCACGGCGTGCCGGTGTTGCCGGGGCGGACCGTGACCACGGCGGCGGAGGCCGCCGAGGTGGCGACCGAGATCGGCACAGCGGTCGTGGTGAAGGCCCAGGTCAAGACCGGTGGTCGGGGCAAGGCCGGCGGAGTCAAGCTGGCTACCGACGCCGCCGAGGCCCAGGAGAAGGCGGAAGCCATCCTGGGTATGGACATCAAGGGCCACACGGTGCACCGGGTACTGGTCACCGCGGCCAGTGACATCGCCCAGGAGTACTACTTCTCCTTCCTGCTGGACCGCTCCAACCGCACCTTCCTCGCCATGGCGAGCGCCGAGGGCGGCATGGAGATCGAGCAGCTGGCCGTCGAGCGCCCCGAGGCGCTGGCCCGGGTGCCCGTCGACGCGATCGCCGGGGTCGACAGGGCAAAGGCCGCCGAGATCGTGGCGGCGGCGAAGATCCCGGCCGACGTCGCCGACAGCGCCGCCGAGGTGATCGTCAAGCTCTGGGACACCTTCGTCGCGGAGGACGCCACGCTGGTCGAGGTCAACCCGCTGGTCCGCTCCCCCGCGAACGAGATCATCGCGCTGGACGGCAAGGTCACGCTCGACGAGAACGCCGACTTCCGCCACCCCGGCCACGCCGCGCTGGTGGACAAGGGCGCAGAGGACCCGCTCGAGGCCAAGGCCAAGGCCAAGAACCTCAACTACGTGAAGCTGGAC
>DATAZG010000210.1:0-48960 GCA_036272155.1 Pseudonocardia sp. | reverse complement strand
TGGTCCGCGTGGGCCTGCTCGGCGTAGCCGGTGCTGACGTGCCCGGCGTTGTCGTAGCTGGCCCCGTCGTAGCCCGCGCCGTCGTGGCCGGCGTTGTCGTACGCCGCGTTCTCGTACCCGTTGTTCTCGTGCCCGGTGTTCTCGTGTCCGGTGTTCTCGTGTCCGGTGTTCTCGTGTCCGGTGTTCGCGTAGCCGGTGTTGTCGTAGCTGGCACCGTCGTGGCCGGCCTCGGCGTACTCGCCGTCGCGCTGGTAGCCGGACTCGTCGTGCTCCGGCTCGTCGCGGTAGGCCTCGATCACCTGGGTCGGGTACTCCGGCTCGATCCGGGCGGTGCCCTGGTCGGCGTGCACCTCGTCGACCACCGCCGCCTCGGGCTGCCCGGCCGGCTCGGCGGACTCGGGCGACTCGGCGCCGTTCGGCTGCCAGTGGTCAGGGTCGACGTAGTCGCCGTGCTCCCCCGACTCGTCGTCCCGGTACGGCTGGAAGACCTCGGTCGGGTAGTCGTCCCGGTCGCTCACCGAGGCCACTTCGTCCGAGTAGGCGGGGCTGGGGTGCGGGCTGGACGTCCGACGCTGCACAGTCACGGGACAGGCTCCTGGCTTCAGGCGTTGACGAGACCGGAACTGGAGACCTTCCAGCCCTGGTCAGTCCGGCTCAGGGTCAGCTTCACCCGAAGCTGACGCACGGTCGAAGCCCCGGGCACGCCGTTCACCAGGGCAGATTGAGTCACGTCCAGGGCGGTGATCGCCGTCGCGGTGCCGGCCTGCGCATCCAGGTCGGTCAGCGCGGCCTCCACCACGGTGGCCTGGCTCGTGCTCGGCGACTTCTTCAGGTCGCCGAGATACTTGTCGCTGTCGGTCTGCAGCTTCTGCAGCAGCAGACCGGTCGCGGCGGCCTGCCAGGCCTGCATGCTGTCCTCCGGGTGTGCCGGGTCGACGGACTGCAGCACGACCGCGAGCTGCCGGGCCGCCTGCAGCGCAGAGTCACGCGCCTGGATGGTCTGGGCGGCGTCGTCCTTCGTCGCCGCCCACCAGCTGTAACCGGCCCAACCGGCGCCCAGCACGGCCACGGCCGCGAGTACCGCCAGCACCGGAGTGACGATCCTCCAGATATTGCTGGTGCCGCTCATTCCGGCGTGACCTCCGCGATCTTCCACCGACCGTCGACCTTCTGGGCATCCACGACGAGCCGCGCGGTGGCCCCGGTGGGCTCCTTGGCCGCGCCGCGGGTGCCGGTCTGGTCGACCATCATCAACAGCCGCGCCCGGTCACCCTGCAGCATGGTCACCCCGGCCGCCGGCACGGTGGACTTGAGCACCGCCTGCTCCTGCGGCGCGAGCTGCTTGACCGGCGCGAACACCCGGGGGAACTCGGTGGCGAACTTGCCGGTGATGACCCCGTTCGCGGCCGCCTCGTTGGCCGGCAGCGTGGTGTAGTCGTACGAGTAGACGGTGGTCATCGCGTTGGTGACCTGGCCGACCAGCTCGGCGGTGGCGGCGGAGTCGACGAACGCCTGGTTGGCCAGCGGACCGGAGGAGCGGGCGGTGTACGCGCCCACGCCGACCACCACCGAGGCCGCCACCAGCAGCACCGCCGCACCGGCCAGGCCGAACAGCAACCGGACCCGCTTGCGGTCGGCCGGGTCGGCGGGGGCGGCGACGTCGTCGGTCGACTCGGCCACGGTCTCGATCTTGCGGACCGGGCGGGGGGTGACCGGGGTGGTCGTCCCGTCCTCCGCCGGCTCGTCGACCGCGCCCTGGGCTAAGTCCTGAGCGACGGAGGGGACCTCGGCGGTCGGCCGGTCCTCGGCCGGGGCCTCGGCGCTCTCGGCCCCCGGGACGGCGGCCTCAGGGGCAGCCGAGGCGCGCGGGTGCGCGGCGTCCCGCTCGGCGAGCGCGGTGCCGGTGCCGGCACCGGGCTTGCGGGCGCCCTCGGTGCGGCGCTTGGCCCTCGGCCGGGTCGGCGCCGCTGCGCCGGAGTCCGAGGGGGCGGCGGTCGGGCCGGCGGACCCGGTGGCCGTGGAACCGGCCGATCCGGTGGCCGACGCGCCCGGCGCCGACTCGGTGCTCGACGCCGTCCCAGCGTCCGACGTGGTCTCGGCGTCGGGCGTCGTCTCAGTGCGACGAGATGGCATGGATCGAATCCTTACGGGGGTCAGGATCGGATGGCGCTGGCCGCTGCTGCCTTCCATCCGGCGTCCGGCGTCCGGACGAGGTCGAGCGAGATGCGGACCTGCTTGGTGACCGGGAGGCTGGGGGCTCCGTTGGTGGTCTGGGTGGTGGTGACGTCGACCGAGGCGATCGCCTTGGCCTTGCCGGCCTCGATGTCCAGATCGGACAGCGCGGCGTCGACCAGCTTGGCGGTCGTGCTCGTCTGTACCTTGCGGATCTGGTCGGCGTACTGCTGGTGGTTCTTCTGGAACTCGGTGAGCAGCGGACCCGTGCTGGAGGACTCCCAGATGGCCAGGCCGCGGTCCACGTTGTTGTAGTCGAGCGTCTGCAGGTTCACCGCGATCTGCCGGGCGGCGGCGAGTGCGTCGTCCCGGGAGGTCGCGGTCTTGGCGGAGGCGCCGTGCAGCGCGGACCACCACACGACGCCCAGCACCACCACGGCCACCAGGCCGAGCCCGGCGACCACCGCTGCCACCCTGGTCCACAGGGTGATCTGGGCCACCCGGCGCTGGCCCGGGTCACCGGCCGCTTCGTCGGTGGCGCCACGGCGCGCCAGGAGGGCTCTCATGGCAGTTGAGGGTAGAGGCGACCGACTGAGCGCCGTCCCCGGGGCCCCCGCAACCCGGTGACGGGCGTCTCAGTGGACCGGTGAGTCACGGGTTGAGCAGGCCCGGAGTCAACCCGAACTGGCCGAACGAGGCCGGTGCACCCAGCAGCCCGGGGGCCGCCGCGCCACCCAGCATCGCGCTGGCCGGATCGGCGTCCGAGGCCGACCGGCGGTGCCCGGAGTACGACCGTCCGAAGATCCCGGCCGCCGGCCCGTCGCTGTAGAACGCGCGGAACCACTCCGGCGGGGACTGCGGCTTGCCGTTGACGAACGGGTACTGCGGCTTGATGCCGCGCACGTCGGTCGGCGAGTAGATCGGCTCCCGGCAGTAGGCCCGGTAGTTGAGCGGGTTGGGCGGGGTGACGTCCGTGCCGAGGGGGCGCCGCACGGTGGCCTCGTAGCCCTTCGCACAGGTGGGCGGATCGTTGATGTTCAGCACCAGGCCGAGGTGGGCGGTGCCGTCGCCGGGCAGGATCGTCGGGATGGCCGCCGCCAGGCCCGGGTAGAGCTGCAGCACGTTCTGGATCCCGCGCAGGTGGCTGTCGGTGATCCGGCTGAGCGTGAGCAGCTCCCTGATCGTGTCGTGCAGCCCGTCGCCGGACTCGTCGAGCAGGTCGCTGATCTCGTGCGCGGCATGCGGCCCGGTGCGCGTCAGCCGCCGGATGTCCGGGTCGCTGTCCTTGAGCTGCTTACTGATCAGCTTCAGGTTGGAGCTGAACGACTTGATCGGGTCGGCCAGGTCGTTCTGCGTCTGCAGCACGGTGCGCGCGTCGTGGATCAGCGCCAGGGTCTGCGGCAGGTTCTCGGTCGCCGACACGGTCAGCGCATGGGTGGAGTCGAGCAGCAGCTGCAGCTTCGGCCCGAGCCCGTCGAACGCCTTGCCGAGCTCGGTCACCGAGGTCTGCAGGTCGTTCAGCGGCACGCTGGCGGCGAGCTGGTCGACGCTCTGCAGCACCGTCTCGACCGGGACCGGGATGGACACCTTGTTGGCCGGGATGGTGTCGCCGTCCTTGAGGAACGGGCCGGCGTCGCTGTTCGGCCGCAGGTCCACGTACTTCTCGCCGACCGCGGAACGGTCGGCGACCACGGCGGTCAGGTCGGCGGAGATCTTCGGGCCGCCGCCGGTCAGCACCAGGTCGGCGAGCACGCCGTCGTCGGTGAGGTTCAGCTGCCCGACCGAGCCGACGCCGACGCCGCGCAGGGTCACCTCGGCGCGGGGGAACAGCCCGGAGGCGTTCTGCAGTGGCATCCGCACGGTGTAGCTGCGCGGCCCGAGGAAGTTGAACACGCCGAGGAAGTGGGCCCCGAGGTAGAACACCAGCGCGACGGTGAGCACCAGGAACGCCACGGCGCGTACCGCGGTTGCGCGCGTGATCATTTGTCGCCTCCGAGCCCGGGCAGGTTCAGTCCACCCAGCGGGGCGGCCTTGTCACCGGACGACGCGTTGGGCAGCAGCCCGGGCACCGAGAGCGCCGGTGGAACGGTGGGCAGGATGCTCAGCGGGTCGGGCGGCGCGATCACCGGGGTGGTTGCGTTGAGCAGGTTGTCCACCAAGTCCTGCAGGTTCAGGTCCAGCCCGAAGTTCAGGTTCATGAAGTCACCGGCCGACGGCTTGATCGCCGCGTCGGTGAATGGCGGGCTCGCCAGCACCTCGAGCGACTTGGGCAGCGAGTCGCCGGTGCGGGCCAGCTCGCGCAGCGTCGGGCGCAGCGCCTTCAGGTCGGCCACCAGGTCGTCCTGGCTGCGGTCGACCACGTCGTTGGCCACGTCGGACAGCTTGTCCAGCGACTTGAGCATGTCGACCAGCTGCGGGCGCTGGTCGTTCAGCACCTTCAGCCCGGGCTCCAGGTCGGTCAGCACCGAGTCCAGGTTGCCCTTCTGGGCGGCCAGGTTGGCGGACAGCCGGTCCACCCCGTCCAGCGCGGCGGTGATGTTGGTCTTCTGCCCGTCGAGTGTGGTGACCAGGGTGTTCAGGTCGTTCAGCAGTGCGCGGGTGTCCCCGGTGCGGCCGTCCAGGGCGAGGTTCAGCTCCTTGGAGATGGTCTGCACCTGCCCGACGCCGCCGCCGTTGAGCAGCATGGACAGCGCGCCGAAGATCTCCTCGATCTCCGGGAACCGGTTGGTCCGCTCCACCGGGATGGTCGCTCC
This sequence comes from Pseudonocardia sp., assembly GCA_036272155.1. GTDB lineage: Bacteria > Actinomycetota > Actinomycetes > Mycobacteriales > Pseudonocardiaceae > Pseudonocardia. The sequence continues at coordinate 44,035 of DATAZG010000210.1, read as the reverse complement.
GTCGACGAGCTCGCCCTGCGGCGGGGTGTCGGTCGGGGCGTCGATCTCGATGTACTTCTCACCCAGCAGCGTCGTCTGCTTGAGCTCCGCGTCGGCGTTGGCCGGCAGCTTCACTCCCCCGTTGAACTCGACCCGCACGTCGGCGTACCAGTTCTTCGAGTCGAGGTCGATGCTCTTGACCTGGCCGACCGTGACGTTGTTGACCTTGACGCTGGACTGCGGCACCAGGTCCAGCGCGTCGCGCAGCTGCACGGTCACCTGGTAGGGGTTACTACCCAGGCTCGCCCCGCCGGGCAGTGGCACCCCCTGCAGGCTGACCGAGCCGCAGCCGGTCAGCGCGCAGGCCATGCCCGCCACCAGGCCGAGCCCGACCGCCCGGACAGTCGCACGGCGTACCCGGCTCATCGGCCACCTCCGAGCAGAGAACCGAGCGAGGGCGCCCCGTGCGACTTCGCCGGATTGCGCGCGGAGTCGGATGAGTCCGAGTCACCGTCGGCCGGCTGGCCACCGGCGCCCGGCGCCGTGAGGCCGGGCGCCAAGGTGGCCGGCTGACCACGCGCGCCGAGCGCCGTCGGCAGGTTGGGAATGGACAGCTTGCTCAGCGCCTGCGTGGGCGCTGCCGCAGGGGCGACACAGCCGGGGAGCCCGCCGGGGATGATCCCCGCGAGACCCTGGCCCAGAAGCTGCACCAGCGGGTTGAGCGGGCTGCCGGGCGGCGCTACGGCCGCCAGCTGGGCGTAGAGCCCGCAGAGCAGCGAGCCCACGAGGTTCGCCCGGGTGTCCAGCGTGCCGGCCGAGGCGTTGTAGCCGTTGACGAGTCCGTCCAGACCTGGGCCGGCGGTGTCCAGCACCTGCTCGAGAGCCAGCCGCTCGTCGTTCACCGTGCCCACGATGTCGGCGAGCTTGTCCACGTTGGAGTGGATCCCGTCGCGGTTGTCGTGCACGAACTTGGCCAGCTCGCCGAGCGTCTCGGAGAGCTTCTTCAGCGTCTCCCCCAGGTTCGACCTCTCGTCCGCGAGGTAGTCGCTGACCTGGGCAAACTGGTGGGTGAAGTCGCGCACCCTGCCGTCGTCGTCCTTCAGGTTGCTGGTGAAGGACTGCAGGTTCTGCACCGTGCCGGCCAGGTTGTCCCGCGAGGCGGACAGCGTGTTGATGGCCTGCGCGGTGTTGTCCAGGGTGGTGTTGATCTGCGCGCCGTTGCCGTTCAGGTTCTGCGCCAGGTTGTGCAGCGCGTCGGACAGCGCCCCGGTGCTGTTCAACCCCTGCGGGCCGAGCGAGGAGCTCAGCTTCTGCGCGCTGGCCAGCAGGTCGTCGAACTCGGCCGGCGAGGCGGTGCGCTCCTTCGGGATCACCGTGCCGGGCGCCATGGTCGGCCCGCCGTCATAGGGCGGCGCGAGCTGCAGGTAGCGGTCGGCCACCACCGTCGGGGCGACCACGGCGGCCAGCGCGGCGGCCGGCACCTTGATGTTCCGGTCCACCTCGAAGTTGACCCGGACCAGCTGGCCCTGCGGCTCCACCGAGTCGATCCGGCCGACCGGCACGCCGAGCACCCGCACGTCGGCCCCCGGGTAGACGCCGATCACGGTCTCCAGCATCGCGGAGTACTTGTTGGCGCTCGGCCGGTTCAGCGCGAACGCCAGTGCGGCGACCACGACCAGCGCCACCACGCACAGGAACGCGATGCTGCTGAGCCAGGCCCGGCCCTGGGACGTTCTGGGGGTCACCCGCCACCTCCGAGCAGGGGCAAACTGGGCAGGGACGGGTTGGGCGCCGAGGTCGAGGCGCCGGTCAACGGCAGGCTCGGCAGTGGCAGGGGCGCGGTGCCCCCGGTGAGCGGCGTTGCCGGGATCAGGCCGGCGATGTAGCTGTCGAACCAGCGGCCGTTGCCGAGCGCGTTGGTGAACACCGTGGCGAAGGGGCCCAGCCGGCGCAGCCCGGCGACGATGTCGTCCTCGTGCCGCTGCAGGGTGTCGGTGAGCTGGTCCAGCTCGTCCAGCGTCGGGCCGATCTGGTCCTCGTTGTCCTTGATCAGGCCGTGCAGCTGCTCGGAGAGCCGCCGCGTGCCGTCCAGCAGCCGGGTGATCGCGTCCTCCCGGTTGTGCAGCTCGTCCAGCAGCTTGGTGCCATCGGACAGGATCGAGTCGACGTCGTCGTTGCGCGCGGCGAGCAGCCCGGTGGCCTTGTTGGTGTTGTCCAGCAGGTGGGCCAGCTGGTCGTTGCGCGAGGAGATGGTCACCGACAGCCGGCTCAACCCCTGCAGCGAGGCCTTCACCTCGCCGGGGGTGTCCTTGAACGTGTCCGACAGCGTCCGGAGGCTGTTCGCCAGCTGGTTGGTATCCAGGTCGCTGACCGTGTCGGACAGCTTGTTGAACGCCTGCACCACGTCGTACGGGGCGACCGTGCGCTCCAGCGGGATCGGGGTGCCCGGGTCCAGCGGCCGGTCCCCGGACGGGTCGACGGCCAGGTACTTCTCACCGAGCAGCGTCTTGATCTGGATCGACGCCGAGCTGGTGTTGCCGATGTCGGCGTCCTTGGCTCGGAACGTGACGAGCACGTGCGTGCCCTCCAGGCTGACGCCGGTCACCTTGCCGACCTTCACGCCGGCGATGCGGACCTCGTTGCCGTCCGCGAGGCCGGCAGCCTCGGAGAACTGGGCGCGGTACTCCGGCCCGGAGCCGATCACCGGGAGGCTGTCCACCCGGTAGGCCAGCACCAGCAGCACGGCGATCACCGCCATGCTGATCAACCCGATGGTGATCGGGTTACGGCTACTGAACGCGGCCATCAGCCACCTCCCAGGCCCGGAATGGTGACCAGCGGGTTGGCCGGCTTGGGCTTGTCGTCATGGATGCCGAAGTTGTTCGGCAGGCCGGCCGCCGTGCAGCGCTGAGCCGTGCCAATGGGCACCGGCAGGGTGATCGGGACCTTGATGCCGCCCGGCAGCGTCAGACTGCCGGTGAAGTCACACAGGTAGAAGTTGAACCAGGAGCTGTAGGTACCCAGCGGGGTCAGCACGTCCAGCTTGCGCGGCAGCGTGGTGAGGAACCGCTCGACCAGGTCCTGGTTGTCGTTCAGGTTGCTCGCCAGGTCACCGAGGTGCCTGATGTCGTCCTTGAGCGGCGGGCGGGCGTCCTTGAGCAGGTCCGCCGTGGTGTCGGTGAGGTCGCCGATCGAGTCGACCGCGTCGCCGATGGTGTTGCGGTCCTGGGACAGCCCGGCCACCAGCTGGCGCACCGTGATCACCAGCTGGGTGAACTCGGAGCCCCGGTTGTTGACCGTGTCGAGCACCTGGTTCAGGTTGTCGATCACGCTGCCGATCACCGCGTCCTTGTCGGCGATCGTGTTGGTCAGCGAGGCGGTGTGCGCCAGCAGGCTGGTCACCGTGCCGCCCTCGCCCTGCAGCACCTGGATCAGCTGGAAGGACAGCTGGTTCACGTCGGTCGGCGACAGCGCCTGGAACAGCGGGCGGAAGCCGTCGAACAGCTGGGTGAGGTTGACCGCCGGGTGGGTCTGCGCCAGCGGGATCGTCGCCCCGGTGGCCAGCTGCTGCCCGGGTACACCGACGCCCTGCTCCAGCGCGATGTAGCGGCGGCCGACCAGGTCGCGGAACTTGATGGTCGCCTCGGTGGACTGCGGCAGCGCCAGATCCTTGCGCACCGCAAACCCGATCAGCGCCACCTTGCGGTCCACCAGCCGAATGCTCGTGACCTCGCCGACCCGGACGCCGGCGATGCGGATCTCGTCGCCCTTGTTCACCCCGGTCGCGTCGGTGAACTTGGCGCTGTAGTCGGCGGTGGCCCCGCCGAGCCGGTTGGAGATGGTGCCGGCCAGCAGCGCCGTGCAGAACAGGGTGACCAGGGCGAAGATGGCGAACTTGAGCAGCGGCGCACCGACGCCACGCAGTGAAGTCATCGGACCTGCACCTCCGCACCGCGCAGCAGCGGCCCGACCATCAGGCTGGACCAGGCGGGCATGGTGGCCGGGTCGGTCCCGGTCATGTCCGCGAGCAGGCCGGCGATCAGCTGCCGTTCCGGCTCCGAGTTGGCGATGCTCACCGTGCTGGCGGTGAACGCCGGGGCACCCGCCGGGCCGCCCATGGCCTGGGGCTGTGGCACCGGATCACCGAGCGCGTCCGGCTTGTTCGCCGGCAGGTCCAGTAAGCCGCCGCCCGAGGACGGGCCGCTCGCGCCGGTCGGGCCGAGCAGCGGCAGCGCCGGGGGCGGCGTGGCCTTCGCGCTGCTCGGGTCGGTGCCCAGCAGCTTGCCGAGCTGGAACAGCTGCGGGCTGGCCGGCGGGTGGCTGGAGCCGTCCATGGCCGGGCCGCCGGGGTACTGCTCGATCGGCGGCGTGTTCTTGTAGCACTCGGGGCCCCGATTGTCGGTGTAGTCCGGCTCGTCGAGGTGCGGCTTGAACTTGCCCCGGTTCGCCACGAGCTCCACCGTGACCCGCAGCGCCGGCCGGGCGGTGCCCTCACCGAAGGCGGCCTTGCCGAGCGGGACCGCGGCGGCCAGCCGCTGGAACAGGCAGACGTACTCGGGCGAGTACCGGGCCGCCAGATCCAGCGTCGGACGTGCGTCGGACGCCAGGTGGATGATGTTGTCCTTGTTGTCGTCCAGGAAGTCCTTGAGGTCCTTGGACGTGTCCGTCACCGTCGAGTACAGGTCGGCGAAGTCGTCGCGCTTGTCGTCGAGCGTCTTCGTCGTTGTGGTCAGCGTCTTCAGACCCTCGATCAGGTCCGGCGCGGCCTTGCTGTAGGTGTCGGTGAACTTGGGCAGCGCGTCGATGTCCGTGGTCAGGTCCGGCAGTGCCGGGTTGAACCGGGACAGGTACTGGTGCAGCAGGCTGATCGTGTCGCCCAGCTGCGCGCCGCGCCCGGACAGCGCCTGGCTCAGCGCGCCCAGTGTGTTCGCCAGGTCGGCCGGCTTCACTGCCTGCAGCAGCGGCAGCAGGTGGTTGAACACCTGCTCGGTCTGGATCGCGTCGCTGCTGCGGTCCCTGGTGATCACGTCGCCGGCCTTGATCTCGCCGGACGGGTTCGGCGGTACCTCGAGCGCCACGTACCGCTCGCCGAACAGGCTCTTCGGCAGCAGCCGCGCGGTGACGTTGCTCGGGATGTGCGACACCTCGTCGGGCTGCAGCGACAGCGAGATGGTGGCCAGCTTGCCGTCCGTACTCACGTTGGTCACCTCGCCGACGGTGACCCCGCGCAGGCGCACCTCGGCCTGCGGCGCGAACGAGTTGTCCACCTGGTCGATCTGCATGGTCACCGGCACCGTGGAGGTGAACACCTTGGCGTACACCGCCACACACAGCGCCAGCAGCGCCACGACCAGGCCGAGCATGGCCAGGCCGAGCAACCGCTTCGGCAGCGGCGCGAGATTGTCGGCGGCCATCAGGCGAGCTTCACCGTGGTCGTCGAGCCCCACAGCGCCAGGCTCACGAAGATGTCGAACAAGAAGATCAGCACCAGCGAGGCGCGCACCGAGCGGCCCACCGCGACCCCTACCCCGGCCGGGCCACCGCTGGCCCGGTAGCCGTAATAACAGTGGACCAGGATGATCAGCACCGCGATGACCAGCACCTTGAGGAACGAGTACAGGATGTCGATCGGCGGCAGGAACAGGTTGAAGTAGTGGTCATAGGTGCCCAGCGACTGGCCGTAGAACAGCGTGACCGTCAGCCGCGCGGCCCAGTACGAGGCGAGCAGGCCCGCGGCGTACAGCGGCACGATGGCGACGAACGCCGCGATCACCCGGCTGGTCACCAGGAACGGCAGGCTGGGTACCGCCATGACTTCGAGGGCGTCGATCTCCTCGGAGATCCGCATGGCGCCCAGCTGCGCGGTGAACCCGGCGCCCACTGTCGCGGTCAGCCCGATCGCGGCCACCAGCGGTGAGATCTCGCGGGTGTTGAAGTAGGCGGCGATGAATGCGGTGAACGCGGCCGCGCCGATCTGGTTCAGACCGGCGTAGGTCTGCAGGCCGACCACCGCGCCGGTGAAGGAGGTGAGCAGCGCAACGATGATCACCGTGCCGCCGACCAGCGCCAACCCGCCGGCACCGAAGGTGACCTCGGTGAGGATGCGCAGGACTTCCTTCTTGTACCGGGTGATCGTCCTCGGCACCCAGCCCAGCGCCCTGATGTACAGCCAGCCCTGGTCACCCAGCTCGTCCAGGGAGCGCAGCGGCGCCTCGGCGGCCCGCTTCAAGCCGTCCGCCATGGTCAGCTCCCCTTTGCCGGCACGATGGCCAGGTACACGGTGGTCAGCACGACGTTGATCAGGTACACGAGGATGAAGCTGATCACCACGGACTGGTTCACCGCGTCCCCGACGCCCTTCGGACCCGGTGGCGGGTTGAGCCCCCGGTAGGCCGCCACCACGCCGGCGGAGATGCCGAACAGCAGCGCCTTGATCGCCCCGATCACCAGGTCGGCGGGCTGGGCCAGCGCGGAGAACCCGGAGAGGTACGCACCCGGCGTGCCGTTCTGCAGGATGACGTTGTAGAAGTAGCCGCCGGCCACGCCGACGATGCTGATCAGGCCGTTGAGCAGTACGGCCACGACCGCGGCGGCGAGCACCCGTGGCACCACCAGCCGCTGGATCGGGGAGATGCCGAGCACCTCGAGCGCCGCGATCTCCTCGCGGATGGTCCGGGCGCCCAGGTCGGCGCAGATCGCGGTACCACCCGCCCCGGAGATCAGCAGTGCGCAGATGATCGGGGAGGCCTGCTGCACGTTGGCCAGCACGCTCACCGCACCGGAGAACGACGGGGCGCCGATCTGCTTGAGCAGCGAGCCGAGCTGCAGCGAGATGACCGCGCCGAACGCCATGGAGACCAGCGCCGCCGGCAGGATGGACACACTCGCGATGAACCACAGCTGCTCGATCAGCTCGCGCAGCTGGAAGGGACGCTTGAAGAGGTTGCGCGCAACGTCCAACCCGAGGGCGAACACCTTGCCCACCTGCTGGAGCGCCGACATCGGTCTGGCGATCAGCGGACTGCTCACTGGCCGTGCTCCGTTGCTGTTGTCATGCAGGTCGGCCGTGTCCCCCGGCTCACCGGCCAGCTGGCAAGTACCTATTGATATAGGAGATATCTCTCGAACGGACTATGCCTCGGCTATGCAACGACGCCGCGGTGCGCTCGGTTACTCACTGGTTTTCGCGGGTCCCTCGGTCGTGGACGTACGGCGTACTACGGTGACCGGAGAACTGAACGACGTTAAGGAGATGCCGTGCCGGGACCACTTGCCGGACTGAAGGTCGTTGAGCTCGCCGGGATCGGGCCAGGCCCGCACGCCGCGATGATCCTGGCCGACCTCGGGGCGGAAGTGGTCCGGGTGGAACGCCCGACCGGCGGCCTCAAGTTGGGCTCAGGTAGCGACCAGACGCTGCGCGGGCGCCGCTCGGTCGCCGCCGACATGAAGTCCGACGCCGGCCGGGAGACCGTGCTGCGACTGGTCGAGCGGGCCGACGTGCTGCTGGAGGGGCTGCGGCCCGGGGTCACCGAGCGGCTCGGCGTCGGCCCGGCGGACTGTCAGGCCCGCAACCCCGGCCTGGTCTACGGCCGGATGACCGGCTGGGGACAGGACGGCCCCATGGCCAGCCGCGCCGGCCACGACATCAACTACATCTCACTGACCGGCGCCCTGCACGCGATCGGCCACGCGGACGGGCCGATCCCGCCGCTGAACCTGGTCGGCGACTTCGGCGGCGGCTCGATGCTGCTGGTCATCGGCATCCTCGCGGCCCTGCAGGAGCGGCAGAGCTCGGGGCTGGGCCAGGTCGTGGACGCGGCCATGGTAGACGGCGCCAGCCTGCTCTCCCAGATGTTCTGGTCCCTACTGGCCAACGGCGTGTGGCGGGACGAGCGCGAGGTGAACCTGCTGGACGGCGGCGCCCCGTTCTACCGCACGTACCGGTGTGCCGACGGGGGCTTCGTGGCCGTCGGTGCCATCGAGCCGCAGTTCTACGCCGAGCTGCTGGCCGGCCTCGGGCTGACCGGCGCCGAGCTGCCGCACCAGCTCGACCAGGCCGCCTGGCCGACGCTGGCCGGCCGGTTCGCCGAGCTGTTCGCCGGCAAGCCCCGCGACGAGTGGGCCAAGATCTTCGCCGACACCGACGCCTGCGTGACGCCCGTGCTGGCCTTCGCCGAGGTCGCCGACCACCCGCACGTGCGCGCCCGCAACACCGTGGTCGAGCTGAACGGGGTCACCCAGGCCGCGCCGGCGCCCCGGTTCTCCCGCACCCCGGCCGGACCGCCCAGCGCACCTCCCGTGCCGGGCGCCGATACCGACGCGGTGTTGGCCGACTGGGGCATCGACCCCGTGTCGCCGGCCGGCTGACGAGAACGCCCGCGCGGCGACCCGGAGCGAAACCAGACTTTGGGCGATACCCCCGGCCAGGTGACGGTCGTAGGGTCGCAGCATGAATGGGCCGCTACGCACGGTTTCGAACTGGCGGAACTTCTCCCCGTCGCTCGACCTGGATCCGGTATTAGGGGCGGCCGCCGACAGTTTCGTCACCCTCGGTTACCACGGCACCACCATGCGGGAGATCGCCCGGCGGGCGGACCTTTCCGTGCCTGGGCTGTACCACCACTACCCCAGCAAGCAGCACATGCTGGTGACCGTCCTGGACGCCACGATGGCCGACCTGCGCTGGCGGCTGGACGCGGCGGACACCGAAGGTGGCGCCGACCCGGTGCTGCGGCTGGAGCTACTGGTGCGCGCGCTGGTGCTCTACCACTGCCATCGCAAGGGGCTCGGGCTGATCGCGTCCAGCGAGATGCGCAGCCTGGAACCGGCCAGCCGCCGCCGGATCGCGGCCCAGCGCACCGACGTGCAGCGGCTGGTCGACACCGCCGTGCTGGACGGCGCCGCCCGCGGGCTGTTCCGCACCCGTTACCCGTTGGACGCCAGCCGCGCGCTGGTCACCATGGCCATCGCGGTGGCCAACTGGTTCCAGATCGCGCTGCCGTTGACCCCGGAGGACGTGGCCGAGCGGTACGTCGAGTACGCGCTCAGCGTGGTCCGGCACCGCGAACCGGCCGAGCGGCGCTGACCTCGCCTTTCCCCGGGTCACGAACGACAGAGGGCGGGCCCGACCCGGTTGGGTCGAGCCCGCCCTCGGCGGTGCTCCTGCTCGGCCGAGCAGGCCTTGATCAGGACAGGCTGACCTTGGCGCCGGCCTCTTCGAGCTTCGCCTTGGCGGCCTCGGCGGCCTCCTTGGGCGCGTTCTCCAGGATCGGCTTCGGGGCCGACTCCACGAGGTCCTTGGCCTCCTTCAGGCCGAGGCCCGAAACCAGCTCGCGGACGACCTTGATGACCTGGATCTTCTTCTCACCAGCGGCCTCGAGAACGACGTTGAACTCGTCCTTCTCCTCCTCGGCCGGGGCAGCGGCGGCGGCGGGGCCCGCGGCGGCCGCGACCGGCGCGGCGGCGGTGACCTCGAAGACGTCCTCGAACTTCTTCACGAACTCCGACAGCTCGAGCAGCGTCATTTCCTTGAAGGCGTCGAGCAGCTCGTCGGTGGACAGCTTCGCCATGGTGGCGGTTCCTCTCTTACAGGGTGGGTCTGGTCTACAGGGAAGGACAGGGGGTGCGAGTTACTCGGCGGCCTCGGCCGGTGCCGCGGCCGCGTCGGCCGTGCCACCTTCCGCGGCGCGCTTGTCGGCGAGGGCCTGGGCCAGCCGGGCGACCTGCGACGCCGGAGCGTTGAACAGACCGGCAGCCTTGGCCAGGTTGCCCTTCATCGCGCCGGCCAGCTTGGCCAGCAGCACCTCACGGGACTCCAGGTCGGCGAGCTTGTTCACCTCGTCGGTGGTCAAGGGGCGGCCGTCCATCACGCCGCCCTTGATCACCAGGCCCTTGTTGTCCTTGGCGAAGTTGCGCAGCGCCTTGGCCGCTTCCACCGGCTCACCGGTGACAAAAGCGATCGCCGTGGGGCCGGCGAGCAGGTCGTCCAACCCCAGTACACCGGCGTCAGCGGCAGCCCGCTTGACCAGGGTGTTCTTCGCGATCCGGTAACTTGCCGAACCCCTGAGCGTCCGGCGCAGCTCAGCAAGCTGCGCCACGGTCAAACCGCGGTATTCGGTGATCACCGATGCGGACGCGCCGCGAAAACGCTCGGTGATCTCCTCGACGGCGGCCACCTTGTCGGGCCGTACCATCGGGCCTCCTCAGCTAGCGGTATCAGGGTGTGCCCACCCCAGCCCTTGACCCGCCAGACGACGAACGCCCCGGCGCAGGGCGCACGGGGCGTTGGGCACCACCCGGTACAGCACCGAGTCGTGCGGAAACAACCTCGTCCTCCTGCGCGGGCCGCCCGCCCTGTGGCGGGGCCTTCGTCCGCCTGTCCGGAGATCCGGGCACGCGGAGACCAGCGGTCTGTGGTGGAACGTTGTCCATGTTACGCGATGCCGGGGTGTGCTCCGCGCACCGGGTCGGCGCACCGGCGGCGCACCGGCGGGTTCGCCCGATCGACACCCTCCGCGCGGGGTTGGCGAGCCATGGGAACGGCTAACCTCTCGGCGATCTAGGAGGTCACGGGTGAGCTCAGCGGTATCGGACGAGGTGTGGATCGACGTCGCCATGTGGTCCGGCCTCAGCGGCAAGCCTCAGCCGTTCACCGACGTGAAGTGTGACCCGCCGGCGCAGCCGCTGGACGACGCGCCGGCCTGGCGGGACTGGGCACTGACGCATTTGGGCCTGGTCGCCGGGCAGGACTCCTGGCAGCCCGGCCGGTACCACTTCACCGTCGAGCGGCGGGACCCGTCCGGCCGGCCGCTGGACAGCCTGGCGCACGGTATCTGGGAGTGGCCCGGCTGACGACCGGCCGGTGTCCGGTGCCCTGACGGAATCCCCGACTCGCCCTGACAGAAATCCCGACTCGCGGGAAAGGGAAAGCCGGCCGGGGGTGGCCCGGCCGGCTTTCGAGTCGTGCGGTGTTCGGTGTTTCTGTGGTGCGGTGTTCAGGCGCTGGGGGCCTCGTCGACGAGCAGGTTGCGGGTCCGGTTCGTGTCGACCGGGATCCCGGGGCCCATCGTGGTGCTGAAGGTGATCTTCTTCAGGTACTTGCCCTTGGCGGCGGACGGCTTGGCGCGCAGGATCTCGTCCAGCGCGGCCGCGTAGTTCTCCACCAGCTTGTCGGTGTCGAAGCTCGCCTTGCCGATCACCAGGTGCAGGTTGGACTGCTTGTCCACCCTGAAGTTGATCTTGCCACCCTTGATCTCGTTGATCGCCTTCGTCACGTCAGGAGTGACCGTGCCGGTCTTCGGGTTCGGCATCAGACCGCGCGGGCCGAGCACCCGGGCGATCCGGCCGACCTTGGCCATCTGGTCCGGCGTGGCGATCGCGGCGTCGAAGTCCAGCCAACCGCCCTGGATGCGGGCGATCAGGTCCTCCGAGCCGACCTCGTCAGCGCCGGCGGCGGTGGCCTCGTCGGCCTTGTCGCCCACCGCGAAGACGATCACTCGAGCGGTCTTGCCGGTACCGTGCGGCAGGTTCACGGTGCCCCGGACCATCTGGTCGGCCTTGCGCGGGTCGACACCCAGGCGCATGGCCACCTCGACGGTGGCGTCCATCTTCGTGGCGGAGGTGTCCTTCGCCAGCCCGGCGGCTTCCAGCGGGCTGTACAGCTTGTCGCGGTCGATCTTCTCGGCTGCCTCGCGGTAGCCCTTGCTGCGCTTCATCTCACTGTCCTCTGTCGGTCAGGTGTGGTGCGAGCCGCGCCCGGCTCTCCCACAGGTACTCGGGAGCTCAGCGCTCCACTCCGGTGGAACGCGTCAGCCCTGAACCGTGATTCCCATCGACCGGGCGGTCCCGGCGATGATCTTCGCGGCGTGGTCGATGTCGTTCGCGTTCAGGTCCTGCATCTTCTGCGTGGCGATCTCGCGCACCTGGTCCATGGTCACCGTGGCGACCTTGAGGCGGTGCGGCTCGCCGCTGCCCTTCTCCACGCCGGCCGCCTTGAGCAGCAGACGCGCCGCGGGCGGGGTCTTCAGCGCGAAGGTGAAGGACCGGTCCTCGTAGACCGAGATCTCCACCGGCACCACGTTGCCCCGCTGGGACTCGGTGGCCGCATTGTAGGCCTTGCAGAACTCCATGATGTTGACGCCGTGCTGACCCAGCGCGGGGCCGACCGGCGGTGCCGGGGTCGCTGCCCCGGCCTTGATCTGGAGCTTGATGATCGCGGAAAGCTTCCGCTTCTTGGGAGGCATGTCCTCTGTTCCTTCTTACCTGCTCCGCCCGTCGCCCTGCCGCGACTGGCTAGATCTTGGATACCTGGCTGAACGAGAGCTCGACCGGGGTTTCCCGACCGAAGATCGACACCAGCACCTTGAGCTTCTGCGCGTCGATGTTGACCTCGTTGATGGTGGCCGGCAGCGTTGCGAACGGCCCGTCCATCACGGTAACCGATTCGCCGACCTCGAAGTCGACCTCGACGGCCGGCTTGCCCGCCGAGGCCTCGGCGCCACCCTTGCCGGCGGCGGCCTTCTTCGGCTGCTCCTGCTTCGGCAGCAGGAACTTCAGCACGTCGTCGATGGTCAGCGGGGACGGCTTGGAGGTGGCGCCGACGAACCCGGTGACCCCGGGGGTGTTGCGCACCGCGCCCCAGGACTGGTCGTTGAGCTCCATCCGAACCAGGATGTAGCCGGGCAGTACCTTGCGCTGCACCTGCTTGCGCTGGCCGTTCTTGATCTCGGTGACCTCTTCGGTCGGCACCTCGACCTGGTAGATGTAGTCCTCGACGTCCAGGGTCTGCACCCGCGTCTCGAGGTTGCTCTTCACCTTGTTCTCGTAGCCGGCGTACGAGTGCACGACGTACCACTCGCCGGGCGCGCGGTGCAGCGCGGCGCGCATCTCCTCGACCGGGTCGAGCTCCTCTTCGCTCTCCTCGGCCTGGGCGGCCGCGTCGGCGTCATCGGCTTCCGACTCGCCAGCACCCGCGGCCTCGATGCCCGCCTCGATGTCCGCGTCGTCCTCTTCGTCAGCGGCTTCGTCGGCGGCTTCGTCGGCGGCACTGTCCTCGGCGTCGTCGGAGCTCTCGTCCTCGGCGCTGCTGTCCTCGGCACGGATGTCCTGGGCGGCGACGTCCTGGGCCTCCGACTCGTCGAGCTGGCCGGCGTGTCCTGACACCTCGGTCGCCAAGGCGTCACCGGTCGGCTCCGGACCACCGTCGTAGGAGGTCACTGCAGTCTCGCTTCCTTTCCATGCCTGATTCGCTGCCGTTCGCGGCGTGAGGTTCGGCGATCCTCGAGTTACTTAGGCGCTGCCGAACACCGCGAACACGCCCTTGGCGAACACGTAGTCGAGCAATGCGACCAGCGCCACCATGAAGGACACGAACACCAGGACAACGATTGTGTACGTCACCAGATCGTTCCGGGTCGGCCAGATGACCTTGCGGAGCTCGGCGACCACCTCACGCATGAACCGGACCAGTCTGGCCGGCGGCGAGAGCTTCACGCCCCGACCGTCCCGGGACGGGGTCGGCCTGCCCTTCCGTCCGTCGAGCTCGGCCGAGGCGGACGACAGGCCGCGCCGGTCGGCCGCGGTCGCCGGACGATCCCGGTCGGTCCGCTCCGACTCGCGCTCCTCGGTCACGTCCGCTGCTCCACTAGCTTCCCTGCCTTCTGTTCGACGCCCACGCATCTGGTGGCAGGGGTGACAGGACTTGAACCTGCAACCTGCGGTTTTGGAGACCGCTGCTCTGCCAGTTGAGCTACACCCCTATGGCAACTTGCCTTCCGCGACATCTCCCAGGCTTCGGGGCCGGGAATACCGTGGAAAAGCGGCACGGCGCACAAACGACGTGCCAGCCGGAGCGAGTGTACGGCACCGCGACTGGGGGCCTCCAATCGCGCTGGTCGCGGGGGCCCGAAAGGGCCCATCCGACCTTGGGTGAGGTGCGCTGATTGCCGGTTGCGGGGTTTGGAAGGATGGGGGCATGTCCTCCGCGACCTCAGCCCTGACCCAGACGCAACGACCCCGCATCTCGGCGCGCATCGGCGGCATCGCCGAGTCCGCCACGCTGGCCGTCGACGCGAAGGCGAAGGCGCTCAAGGCGGCAGGGCGGCCCGTGATCGGGTTCGGCGCCGGCGAGCCGGACTTCCCGACCCCGCCGGCCATCGTGGCCGCCGCCCAAGCCGCCTGCACCGACCCGAAGAACCACCGCTACTCGCCGGCCGCCGGCCTGCCCGAGCTCAAGGAGGCCATCGCCGCGAAGACGGCACGCGACTCCGGCTACGAGGTCAGCGCCGGCCAGGTACTGGTCACCAACGGCGGCAAGCAGGCCGTCTACCAGGCGTTCGCCACCCTGCTCGACCCGGGCGACGAGGTACTGCTGCCGGCCCCGTACTGGACCACCTACCCCGAGGCGATCACCCTGGCCGGCGGCACCGCGGTGCCCGTGGTGACCGACGCCGCCGCCAACTACCAGCCCTCGGTGGCGCAGCTGGAGGCCGCCCGCACCGACCGCACGAAGGTGCTGCTGTGGTGCTCGCCGTCCAACCCGACCGGCTCGGTGGCGTCGCCGGAGCTGGTCGCCGAGGTCGGCCGGTGGGCGCTCGAGCACGGCATCTGGGTGGTCACCGACGAGATCTACGAGCACCTGGTCTACGACGGCGTGCGCGCCGAGTCGATGCCCGTCGTCGTGCCCGAGCTGGCCGACACCTGCGTTATCCTGAACGGGGTCGCCAAGACGTACGCGATGACCGGCTGGCGGGTCGGCTGGATGATCGGCCCGGCCGACGTGATCAAGGCCGCCGGCAACCTGCAGTCGCACCTGACCTCGAACGTGTGCAACGTGGCGCAGCGGGCCGCGCTCGAGGCGGTGTCCGGCTCGCTGGACGCGGTGGCCGAGATGGGCGCGGCGTTCGACCGGCGGCGCAGGACGATCGTCGAGCTGCTGTCCGCCATCCCCGGTGTGAACTGCCCGACGCCGCACGGCGCCTTCTACGTCTACCCCTCGGTGCAGGACCTGCTCGGCAAGGAGATCCGGGGCAGGCGCCCGGCCACCAGCATCGAGCTGGCCGCGCTGATCCTGGACGAGGTCGAGGTCGCGGTTGTGCCCGGCGAGGCGTTCGGCACGCCCGGCTACTTCCGGCTGTCCTACGCGCTCGGGGACGACGACCTGCGCGCCGGCGTGGAGCGCATCGCCACCCTGCTCGGCGAGGCCCGCTAAAAGTAGAACGTGTTCTTGGTTGTCCATGGCGGCCGGTGAAGACTGGCCGCCATGGACCTCGTCGCGCTCGAAGAGATTCGCCGGCTGAAGTACCGCTACCTGCGGTGCGTCGACGAGAAGCGGTGGGACGAGTTCTCGGACACGCTGACCCCGGACGCCACGGCCCACTACGGCACGCCGACCTACGGCGCCCCGCTGAGCCTCGCGGGGCGCGACGAGATCGTCGCCTTCATGCGCAAGAACCTCGGGCCGGAGATCATCACCGTGCACCTGGCCGGCCAGCCGGAGATCGAGATCGAGGGCGGGACCGCCACCGGGACCTGGGCGTTCCAGGACACCGTGATCGCCACGAAGTACCAGATGGTGGTGCACGGCGCGGCGTTCTACCGGGACCGGTACCTGCGCTGCCCGGACGGCGCCTGGCGGATCGCGCACACCGGGTACCGGCGCACCTACGAGGCCACCCTGTCCCTCGCCGACCTGCCCAGCTTCCGCCTGACGTCGAACCGCTGGGCCGACGCCGCCAGCCAGCCGACCACCGGTTGATCGGTCGACCCGCGCTGTCGTGAGCGGCGAGTGGTCCGAGGGGACCACGTGCCACTCGCGGGGTCAGTCGCGGTTCTTCGGTTCGACGCGCAGGTGGAAGTGCTCGCCGTAGCGGGTGGTGCCGTACTCGACGCGCGCGTGACCTTCTCCCTGGTGCGGTCGTCGCGGTGCACCAGCGGGTCGTTGCGCAGCTCCTCGGCCAGCGCGACGCACATCAGCACCATGATCACCGCGAACGGCGCGGCGGTGATGATGGTCAGCTTCTGGATGCCGCTCAGCGCGGCGTCGCCACCCCCGCCGACCAGCAGCATGACGGCGCCGATCGTGCCCATCAGTACGCCCCAGAAGATCACCACACCCCGGGACGGCCGAACGGAGACGCGCTGCGACAGCGTGCCCATCACCACCGAGGCGGCGTCCGCCCCGGACACGAAGAAGATCGCCACCAGCAGCATCGCCACCACACCGAGCACGACCCCGAGCGGGTAGGCGTCCAGCACGCCGAACAGCTGTCCCTCGGGACTCCTGGCCGCCAGGTCGACCCCGGAGCGCTGCAGGCTGACCGCCGCGCCGCCGAAGATGGCGAACCAGAGCAGGCTGACCAGGCTCGGGATCAGGATCACGCCGGTGACGAACTGCTTGATCGTGCGGCCCCGGCTGATCCGTGCGATGAACATGCCGACGAACGGGGTCCAGGAGATCCACCAGGCCCAGTAGAAGACCGTCCAGCCGGACAGCCAGGCCTCCATCGCGTCGCCCCGCTGGCGCCGGTCCGGGCCGCCATCTGTGGCGACGCCGCTCACCGCGCTGGCCACGAAGGCCACCGTGAGCACCGCGATGACCACCACGAGCAGCGCCGTTCCGGCGTTGTCCAGGTAGCCGCCGGCCTTCAGGCCACCGTCGATCTGCAGCGCGCCGAGGCCGAGCGAGGCCGCCGAGCCGAACAGGGTCGCAAAGATCGCCAGCACGCAGTGGCTCGGCGGATGTCGGGTCGGACCCAGCCGGCTCGTCGGCGGGGGTCCGCGAGAGTCATGTCGTGTCGGCGCCGTCATCCGCAACAGCGTCAAGAGGTGCTCTGCCCCGCTGGGCCCACAGACGGCACCGCCCGGCGCGGTCGGCCGGCGTGTCGCCGGGCCGCCACGCCGGGCGGGGGAAAGCTTTCGGTCCAGCTCAGAGCCGGCCCCGGTCGGGCCTACTTGTCGGTCTCGGCCAGGTCGGCCAGCGCGCGGGCACGCCGGGCGTACTTCCAGTTGGCGAGCTGCTCGATGTTCTTGATGCCGAACTCGGCGAGCTTCTCGTCGTGCGCCGGCGTAAGCCCCTCGAGCGCGGACGGCGGGGCGGCCAGGATCTCTGCGGCGGTCTTGTCTTCCCAGGCCTTGTCCACCAGCTTGCCGAAGTTCACGGCGAATCCTTTCGTTACGGGATCGGGTCGCCGGCAGCATTCTCCGTACCGGGCCGACCCGCAACGCGTGACACCGATGCTCACCCGCCGTTCACCCACCGGGGCCGGTGTGTCCGTCGGGCCGGTGTGTCGGCGCCCCGGCTAGTCCACCGGGATCGCGCGCGGGGTGGCCACCTCGTCGGCCAGCCAGGGCAGGAAACCGTCCAGGAACCGCTCGGTGGCCGGCATGAAGTAACCGCCGTAGTGGCTCAGCGGGTCCAGGGTGGACACCACCAGCGTGCCCGGCGTGCTGACCCGGTCCACGTAGAGCAGCGCCTCGCCGCCGGGCAGGGTGACCAGCACCTCCGTGCCGGCCGGCGGGTCCAGCACCCCGTGGTAGTGCCAGGTGCAGTCGCCCATCGCGAGCCGCCGGAACAGCGGGTGCTCCGGTACCGGGGTGCGCAGGCCGAGGTCGGCGCCGGGCTCCAGCCACCACCAGAAGTTGGTCGGCCGGTGCTGCCAGCGCACCCCGGGCAAGAACTCCGGAATGGGCTCGCCGCCGGCGAACGCGGCCACCGTGCCCCCGGCAGCCAGCAGCTCGAGCACCCTCGGCGCCGCGCGGTTGAGCAGGCCGCGGTGCAGCCGCTCCGGGATGAGCAGGCCGGCGTACCCGGTCAGGTCGGTGTCGGCGAGCTCAGGCAGGTAGAGGAGCCCGCCGGTGAGGTGCCGCGCGTACTTCGGCTCGGTCAGCGCCCGGTGGTGCCACGACGAGCCGCCGTAGACCGCGGCCAGCCCGGCCGCGGCCACCGGCCCGTCGGCGCTCGGCGCCAGTGCCTCGGCCGGCCGCCGCCTCCGCTCGCCGGCCAGGTTGGCGCGGTGGTTCTCGTCGGCCTCGGCGAGCATCCAGTCCACGAGCCGGCGCCCGCCCTGGGCCAGCGGGTCACTGGTCGCCTGCACGAGCACCGTGCCGGCCGTGGACACCCGGTCCAGGTACGTGACCGGTTCGCCGCCGCCCAGCCGGACCAGTACCTCGGCCCCGGGCGGCGGCGGGTGGTAGCCGCGGGCGAAGAACCCGGCCACCCCGCGCCGGAATGTCAGCTCGTACGGCCCGAGCCCGTCGAACAGCGGGTGCTCGGCCACCTCGGCGACCCGGTAGGCACCCACTCCCGCGCGCTCCAACGGGACGAACGGCGAGCAGCCCGGCAGCCAGCGGCGGTGCAGGTGGCCGCCGAACACGAGCACGCCGCCGCCGGCCAGGTACGCCTCGATGCGGGGGCGCTGGCGCAGCAGGTACTCCTGGTCGACCAGGCCGGTGATGATCAGTCCCCGGTAGCCGGACAGGTCGACGCGGTCCAGCGAGTAGCAGTCCAGCTGGTCGATGCGCTCGTCGTAGGCCGCCGGGTCCAGCGAGCCGATCTCCATGTCCAGGCGTGCGACCGGTGGTGTCACGGATACCTCCCGGCCGCGACACTAAGGCTTGCCTAACCCGGCGGCAACGGGCAGTCAGCTGGGCAGGCGGACCACCGCGACCGCGCGGCCGAGCACAGCCTTGCCGTCGAACTTCGCGGCGATCTCCACCCGCGCGGTCCGGCCGCCGTCGTCGGCGACGGTGACCGACTTCACTGTGCCCGACAGCTCGACCAGGGCGCCCGGGGCGTCGTCGACACCGTCCACCACGTCCGGCACGGGCACCGGCCGCGTGAACCGCACCTGGTAGGAGAGCACCGCGCCGGGGTCACCGAGCCAGCTGGTGACCACCCGGCCACCCAGCGCCATGGTGAGCATGCCGTGGGCGATCACGCCGGGCAGCCCGACGGACTCGGCCACCCGATCGCTCCAGTGGATCGGGTTGAAGTCGCCGGAGGCGCCGGCGTAGCGGACCAGGTCGGTCCGGCTGACGCGGACGGACAGCGGCGGCAGCTCGGTGCCCTCGACGGCGTCGGCGGCAGCTGTGCCGGTGGCCTCGGTGGACTCGGCGGTCGGGCTCATCCGGCGTCCTCCTGGCTCAGCAGCAGGGCCTCGGTCGTGCACACCGGGTCGCCCTCCGCCGTCGAGACGGCGCAGGCCAGCGTGAGCATGTGCGTACCGGCCCGGGTGCGCAGGCTGGCCACCGTGAGCACGGTGACCAGCTCGTCACCGGCGTGGATGGGCCGCTGGAACTCGATCTTCTGGTCGCCGTGCACGGTGCCCTCGAACCGCCAGCCGAAGCCGGGGTCCCGCAGGAACAGCTCGATCCGGGGCATCGTGAACACCACCGGGAAACTCGGCGGTGCGACCAGGTCGGCATGGCCGGCCGCGCGCGCGGCCACCACGTCGTGACAGAGCGGGCTCAGCTCACCGATCGCGGTGGCGAAGTCGCGAATGCGCTCCCGCCCCACCTGGTACGACGGTGAGGGCGGGAGCTCGCGTCCCACGTAGGACTCGTCGAGCACCCGGGTCAGCGGGTCTCGCGGTGCGCCGTGTGGTGCTTGCAGTTGGGGCAGAACTTCTTCAGACCGAGACGGTCCGGGTCGTTGCGCCGGTTCTTCTTGGTGATGTAGTTGCGGTGCTTGCACACCTCGCACGCCAAGGTGATCTTCGGTCGAACGTCGGTGGCGGCCACTGGTGTCTCCTGCTCAGCTTCATGTCGGTTTGGCGCTTGTAGCGGTGGCCGGACTTGAACCGGCGACACAGCGATTATGAGCCGCTTGCTCTACCGACTGAGCTACACCGCTGTGCGGATCACACTCATCCGCGGGCATCCAGAGGATGTCGAGCCCCTTTACGGAATCGAACCGTAGACCTTCTCCTTACCATGGAGACGCTCTGCCGACTGAGCTAAAGGGGCGTACCGGCCGCTCGGGGGAAGACACGAAGTTCCCCCCGCGAAGCCTTGACGATGCTACACAACCCGCCCGGCGGTTACGAAATCGGACCCCACCCCCTGTCCCCGTCGGCGCTCCACCAGGGCGGGAGCCGGGCGGGAACCGAGTGCCGTCCACCGCCGGACAGCGCGCGTTCACCCACCCTTCACGTGAGGTCGCCTGACAGGGGGATGCGGCGCTGGCGAATATGCAGCCATGACGCGTGCGCTGAACCCACCAGGAGAGACCCCGGACGTCGGGATACCGGCGGCCCTGGCGGCGAACATGACCATCGGCGAGCAGAACGACTGGCTGCGTAGCTATGTCAAAGCCCGCCCGGTGAGCCGACGCGGCGCGCTGCGCGGAGCGGCCGGTGCCCTGGCCGGGCTCGGCATGATCGGCGGGCTCGGCGAGGTGCTGGCCGCGTGCGGTTCACCGAGCGGCGGCGGCACGGCGGCCGGCGGCGGCCCGGCCCCGCTCGCGCTGACCGGCCGGCACCTGTCCTACGGCGTCGACCCGACCCGGCAGATGGCCATCGCCGGCGAGCTCACCGCCAAGCCGAGCGGCAAGGTGCTGCTGGACTTCGGCTCCGACGCGAGCTACGGCACGACGATCGAGGCGGAGGTCCGCGAGCTGGTCAGCCACGTGCCGCAGGCGGACGGCTCGATCCGGTCCGCCGACCAGTTCTTCGTGCACGGGCTGGCCGGCCAGCTGTCCCCCGGCCAGGCCTACCACTACCGGTTCCGCCTGCCCGGCGGCGGGACCAGCCCGGACGCGGTGTTCAAGACGGCGCCGGGCGCGCGGGCCCCGTTCACCTTCACCGCGTTCGGCGACCAGGGCGTGAACGGGCCGACCACGGTCATCGAGGCGTTCACCGACGACTACTACAAGCCCGACGACGCCCGGCGCACACCGCAGCCGGCGTCCTCGCTGGTCGCGCTGATCGCCAAGCGGCAGCCGGCGTTCCACCTGCTGGCCGGGGACATCTGCTACGCCGATCCGACCGGCTACGGCCACCCGGTGAAGAACACCGTGCCGGCGCCGGTGACCGTCACCCCGTTCGACAACTTCGACCCGACCACCTGGACCGCGTACTTCCACAGCATCGAGGCCGTCGCGTCCACCACGCCGTGGATGTTCGCCACCGGCAACCACGACATGGAGGCGGTCTACGACGACAACAAGTCGCCGGGCGGCGCCACGCACGGCTACGGCGGCCACGCGGCGCGGCTGGACCTGCCGAAGAACGGGCCGAGCAACTGCCCGTCGGTGTACACGTTCAAGTACTCCAACATCGGCGTGGTCAGCCTGGACGGGAACGACCTCTCCGAGGAGATCCCCACCAACGCCGGCTACAGCGGCGGTGCGCAGGTCACCTGGGCGCGGCAGACGCTCGGCGCACTGCGCGCCGACCCGAACATCGACTTCATCGTGGTGTTCCACCACCACTGCGCCTACGCCACCAGCGCCTCGCACGCCTCCGACGGCGGGGTGCGGTCGCTGATGTCCCCGCTGTACGACGAGTTCGGCGTGGACCTCGTGGTGCAGGGGCACAACCACCAGTACGAGCGCAGCAACCCGATCAAGGGCGGGCACACCGGCGCGCAGGCCCCGGACGGCGCGACCGTGCACCCGGCTACCGACGGCACCACCTACATCTGCGTCGGCTCCGGCGGGCGGCCCCGCTACACCTGGCAGCCCGGCGAGACCGACCGCTACCGGGGCAACACCGGGCCGGACAGCGGCACCCAGGTGACGAGCTACGTAGCCCGGACCGGCGGCGTGAAACAGCCGGAGCAGGTGGACTGGTCGCAGGCGCGGTACCTGGACTACGCGGTCCTCTCGGTGGACGTCGTGCCCGGTCAGCCCGGCGCCGACTCCAGCATGACCATCCGCGCGGTCAGCGACGCCGGCCAGGAGATCGACGCGGTGACCCTGGTCCGCAAGGCCGGCGGTGGCCAGCCCAAGCCGGCCGCGCTGGGCCCGCTGGGCCCGTGGGGGCACACCCCGAGCGGGCTGTCCGTGCCCGGCGGCGTCGGCGCGTTCTGACCGTCTGTTGCTGACCGGCAGCCGCTGACCGGTCCTGGGGCCGGGCGGGCCGCGGATTAGGGTTTCGACCCATGCGGACCGCCCGGCGCCACGACCACGATGCCGGCGGCGACCCGGAGCTGCTGGCCGCCAAGGCGGAGCTGCGCGACGAGGTCTGGACGGCGCTGACCGAGGCGAAGGTGTCCCGCTTCCCCGGCGCCCGCAACCGGATCTCGAACTTCATCGGCGCCGAGCGGGCGGCCGAGCGGCTGCGGGACACCGACGCCTGGCGCGCCGCCCGGACGATCAAGGCCAACCCGGACTCGGCGCAGCTGCCGGTGCGCCAGCGCGCGCTGCAGGACGGCAAGACGGTGTACATGGCGGTGCCCCGGCTGGCCGAGCCGGAGCCGTTCTTCCTGCTCGACCCCGATGACCTGGCCGACCCGCCCCGGCGCGCCGCGTCCATCTCCGGCGCGACCCGGTCGGCGCGGCGGGTCTCGGTGGCCGAGCTGAGCCCGGTCGACCTGGTGGTCAGCGGCTGTGTGGCGGTGGCCGAGGACGGCGCGCGGCTGGGCAAGGGCGGCGGGTTCGCGGACCTGGAGTTCGCGCTGGCCGGGTCGGCGGGCCTGATCGGGCCGGACACGCTGGTGGTGACCACGGTGCACGAGCTGCAGGTGCGGCCGGCCGGCGCGATCCCGACGGCGGCGCACGACGCCCCGATCGACCTGGTGATCACGCCCGAGCGGGTGATCGACTGCCGGCCCGGCCGGGGCCCGCGCCCGGTCGGCGGCATCAGGTGGTCCGAGCTCACCGACGAGAAGATCGCCGCCATCCCCCTGCTCGCCGCGCTCCGCCCGACCCACCCCTGACCCTCCGCACCGAAGCGCGGGCCGAGGACATCTCAGCCGGCGCG
The DNA here is from genome assembly GCA_036272155.1 of Pseudonocardia sp. Taxonomy (GTDB): domain Bacteria; phylum Actinomycetota; class Actinomycetes; order Mycobacteriales; family Pseudonocardiaceae; genus Pseudonocardia. Next base: position 21,137 of record DATAZG010000210.1, on the reverse strand, counting down.
GCCCGGTGACCTGCTGCGACGCGAGACCGGCTGATCCGGGATACGTACGCCGTACGTTCGGCGGATGACAGGATCCCGCCGAGCCGGCAGGCTGACGGGATGCCGCCCGCGCAGCCGCCGAGCGCCGACACCGCGCGGCAGCCCCACCCCGCCTACGTCCGCGAACCGGACCTCTCCGAGCTCGACGGCTTCTGGACAGAGTCGATCGAGCACCGGCACCAGGCGTCCGACACGCTGCGCGAGCTGCCCGGCCTGCCGTTCTTCCCGGAGCCGACGCTGTGGAACCCGTACCCCGGCCCGGGCTACTACGCGCTGACCAGGCTGGCCGACGTCGTCGAGGTCAGCCGCCGGCCGAAGACGTTCATCTCCGGCCGTGGCGCGAACTCCGTGGCCGACCTGCCCGCCGAGCTCCTCGAGTTCTTCGGCTCGATGATCAATATGGACGACCCGAGGCACGGTCGGCCGCGGCGCATCGTGGCCCGGGGCTTCACGCCGAGAATGCTGGACGCGCTGACCGACAACGTGGCCGAGGTCGCCAGGTCCATCGTGGACGACCTGCTCGAGACCGGTCCGTGCGACGCCGTCGCGGAGATCTCCGCGAAGCTGCCGCTGACCATCATCTGCGACCTGATGGGGATCCCGAGCAGCCAGCGCGAGCTGGTGTTCGACCGGACGAACGTGATCCTCGGCTCGGCCGACCCGGAGTACGTCCCGGACCCGGACAGCATCGTCGGCACGGTGCTTCAGGCCGGCGCCGACCTCGCCGCCCTGATGCGCGAGCTGGCCGACCTGAACCGGGTCACCCCCACCGCGATCGAGGAGATCGTCCGCTGGGCCTCGCTCAACGGCGTCAAGCACCTGCCCGTCAGCTTCAGCCCCAACCGCGTCGGAGGTCATCGGTGATCGTCAGCTCGCCAGCCAGCCTGGACTACCCCGAGGTACCCGCCGGCGCCGTGCTGGCCGGGGCGGCGGCCCGCTGGGGCGACCGGGTCGCGCTGCACGTGGACGGCCGCGAGCTCAGCTTCACCGAGCTCTACCGGCGGGCCTGTGCGTTCGCGCACGCGCTGCACGGCTCGGGGATCGGGCGGGGTGACGTGGTGGCCATCCACCTGCCCAACTGCCCGCAGTTCGCCATCGCCTACCACGGCATCCTGCTGTCCGGGGCGACGTTCACCCCGGCCAACCCACTGCTGCCGCCACACGACCTGGCCGCCCAGCTCGCCGACTCCGGCGCGGTGCTCGCGGTCAGCTACGAACCGGCCTCGAAGGTCCTCGCCGCCGTCCGCGAGCAGACCGCCGTGCGCAAGGTCGTGCTCACCAACCGCGCGCAGGCGCTGGACCCGGGCGTCCGGCTGGACACCGCCGACTTCGGCCAGCGGGGGGTGGACTTCGAGGAGTTCCTCGCCGGGCAGCCGACCACCCGCCCCGAGGTGGACATCGACAGCCACGCCGACCTGGCCCACCTGGCCTACACGGGCGGCACCACCGGCCGGTCCAAGGGCGTGCGGCTGCCGCACCGCAATGTCGTGGTCAACACGCTGCAGTACGCCTGCTGGGGCTCCGGCTCGCAACCCACGCTGGACGGCGACGACGGGCTGTACCTGGAGCAGTCCCCGGACACCGACGAGTACCCGGTCCGGCTGGGCACCGGGGTGGCGATCAACCTCACGCCGTGGTTCCACGCAATGGGCACCATCGGCAGCCTGAACCTGTCGCTGCTGGCCGGGGTCACCCAGGTGCTGCACGAACGCTTCGACCCTGGCCGCTACCTGGCCGACGCCGAGCGCTTCGCGGTGACCGGGATGGCCGGGGCGCCGCCGCTGTTCGCCGCGCTGGTCCGCCACCCCGACTTCGCCACCCGCGACCTGGGCTCGGTGCGCGGGATCAGCTCCGGGGCCGCCCCGCTGCCGGTCGAGCTGATCAAGGCGATGCGCGCCCGGTTCGGCGAGGACGTGGTGATCGGCGAGGGTTACGGGCTGACCGAGGTCTCCATGGGCGCCACCGCCGGCCCCGGCGGGCGCAGCGCGGTCCGCAAGATCGGCACGGTCGGCCTGCCGGTGGCGAACACGCAGATCAAGCTCGTCGGGGACACCAGCGAGGAGCCGCTGCCGGTCGGCGAGCACGGCGAGGTGTGCATCCGGGGCCCCCAGATGATGATCGGCTACCGGAACCGCCCGGAGGAGACGGCGGCCACCCTGGTCGACGGCTGGCTGCACACCGGCGACATCGGCGTGCTGGACGAGGACGGCTACCTGGCCATCGTTGACCGCAAGAAGGACATGCTGCTGTACAAGGGCTACAACGTGTACCCGAGGGTGCTGGAGGAGCGGCTGTTCGCCGAGCCCGGGGTGACCGGGGCGGCGGTGGTCGGGCGGCCGGACCCCGACGCCGGCGAGCTCCCGGTGGCCTTCGTGGTCGCCCCGGGCGTCGACCCCGAGCAGCTGCGCGCCAAGGTCAACGAGCAACTGTTGCCCTACCAGCGGCTTCGCGAACTGCACCTCGTCGACGCCATCCCGGTTTCGGCCGCTGGCAAAGTGCTGAAGAGGGAGTTGCGCGAACGACTAAAGTAACGCAACCTCCCGGTGCCACGACGTTTAGATTCGAGGTGGCACGGTCCCAAGGCCGCGCCGCCTGACCAACCTCAGACCGGGGATCCGAGTCTCGGACCACCCGGCCCTTCCCTCAGGGCGGCACTCGATGGCTACGGACGAGACCCGGCGACCTCGGCCCGACCCGACCGCTCCGGACCCCGGCAACCAGGCCCCCGGCGCCGGGCGGACCAACGGCGAACGCCTGACCGGCGCGGACGCCGGCCGGCCCACGCCCAGTTCCAACCCCTGGGCGCTGAACCAGTCCAGCTCGTCCGGCGGCTCGTCCAGCGCGGCCCCCGGCGGCTCGGCCGGTGCCGGCTCGAACGGCTCCGTCGACTACCCGGCCCCCGACGGGGGCAGCGAGGCCACCACCGCACTGCCCCCGACCTCGCTCGACCCCGCCACCACCAAGATGGCCGCCCTGCCCGGCCCGCCGGCGAACCGGCTGCCCGGGCCGCCCCCCGGTAGCTGGCCGGCCCCTCAGCAGGGTGGCCCGCCGCGGGCCTGGCCGCCGCCGGGGCCCGCGCACACCTGGGGGCCGTCCGGCCCGGTGAGCGCCTGGCCGCCGCCGACGCCGCCCGGTCCGCCCACCCCGCCGAAGGGCCCGTCCAACGGGGCGCTGGCCTGGCTGCTGGCCGGCGTGGTCGCGCTGGCCGGCGGGCTGCTGTTCTGGGCCACCCGGTCCAGCGACGCCTACGTGCCGCCGGCCGCTCCGGCTTCCGACCTCAGCTCGTCGTCCTCGCAGCTGCCCGCCGCGCCACCTCCCCCGGTCGCCGCCCCCTCGACGACGAGCAGCCCGCCGCCGACCGTGCGCAGGGTCGCTCCGGTCGCGCCTGTGCGCACCCCGGTCCGCATCACGCCGACCACGCGCGTAACGCCGAAGCCCACCACGACGAAGACGACCAAAGAGTCGTCGAGCAGCACCAAGACCTCGAAGTCGAAGTCCAGCCGCTCGAACGACAACTCGAACAACAGCGACAACACCAACGACGACGGCAACAACTGACCGGCACCCACCGAGGGGCTGGTCGAGTCGACCGCTCCCCACCCCGAGGTGGTCCCGATGGTCTCGACGACGAACCCCGAGCCGGACGGCGAGTTAGTAGCCGCCGCCACTCCCCGAGCCGGCGGCGGCCGGCACCGCAGGGCCCCGGAGCCGCTGGGCCGCAGGTTACTGACCGCCGGCTTTGAGCTCAGCGGCTATCTGGGCCGCACGGTGTCCGCGCTGGTCGCGCTCGCGGTGCTCGGCTCGATCGCCGCCATGCACGCGCCGGAGCAGCACCAGGACCCGGTCGGGCCATGGCCGTCCGGCACCCACAGCGCGGCGGCCGAGCTCACCCCACACCGGGCGCGCTGAACCCACCCTGAACCCACACTGAACCGACGCCGGGCCGACGCTGGGGAAAGCCGCCGACCCGCCGAGGGGCCTGGGTCAGGCCGCTTCGGTCTGCTGGACCTGGGCGTTCATCACGGCATCGACGATGCCCATGATCATGCCCCGGGAGCCGAGCCGGTAGCCGAACTCTTCCCAGGACAACAACTCCCGGGAGAGCAGCTCGCCGACCGGGCCGGGGTACACCCGGGTGGCCCGGAACGCGGCGGCGCGCAACCGCATCCGCTCGTGGTGATCCATCGATGCATGTGCGTTCATGCGAGCACCTCCGCCTGGTGGAGACAACTTCGGCGGGCGCCTCGGCGCTGAGTCGCATCCCGAAGTAACTATGGTTACCCAGGAAACGCGCGTAGTCACGTCCCTGAGACGATTGACTCGCTTTCTGACTGCCTTTTCACCTGGTTCAACGAGCCAGTTCGGCCGGCGACGTTCGGCCATTCGGGGACTCTGCCCCGTCGGGGCGTCTGCTCCTAAGGTCGAGTCATGACCGAAACGTTGACCGGCCGGCTGTGGTCCGGCGTCGAGCACATCTACCGAGGCGTGCTGGACCACCCGTTCGTCACCGGCCTCACCGACGGCACCCTGCCCGCCGAGTCGTTCCGGCACTTCCTCGTGCAGGACGCGCACTACCTCCGTGGCTACGCCCGCGCGCTGGCCGTCTGCGCGGCGAAGGCCCCGACCGAGGACGACACCGTGATGTTCGCCCAGCACGCGGCCAGCGCGGTCGCCGCCGAGCAGGACATGCACGCCGAGCTGATGGCCGAGCTGGGCTCCTCGCCGGCCGTGGCCGCCGCCGAACCGGTCGCGCCGACCACGCGGGCGTACCTGAGCTACCTGCTGGCCACGGTGTACGGCGGGTCGTTCGCCGAGGGGCTCGGCGCGGTGCTGCCCTGCTACTGGATCTACGCGCGGGTCGGCGAGGAACTGCTGGCCCGGTCCTCGTCGAACCAGCTGTACGCGCGGTGGATCGACATGTACGGCGGCGAGGAGTTCCAGTCGGTGGTCGACTCGGTGCTGGCACTGACCGACCGGATCGGCGGCGAGCTCTCGGCCACCGAGACCGAGCGGGTCGCCGAGCACTTCGTGACGACCTCGCGCTACGAGTGGATGTTCTGGGACGCCGCGTACCGCCGGGAGGTCTGGCCGATCTGAGACCGGGCCTGGTCGAGCGGCGACCCCGATACGTACAGTGTACGAAGGGGCGCGCGGACGCCCGGTCGGGGGAGGACGGTCATGCAGCTTCCGGACACGGCGCGGTGGGCGCTGACGCACGGCTTGATCCGCCTCGTGCTGCGGCGGGAGGCGCGCAAGGGCAACCCGAACACCGCGTTCCTCACCGACCGGGCCATCCAGCTGAACCCGTACCCGCACTACGAGCAGCTGCGCACCGACGCGCCGTTCAGCACCGGGCTGGCCGGCAAGCTGACCGTGCACCACGCCATCGCCACCGAGGTGCTGCGCGCGGAGTCTTTCGGCACGGCGTCCTTCGGCGGCGCGCCCCGGCCGATCCGCCGGCTGCTCGCCTCCTCGGCCTCCGGCGCGGCGCGCAGCGTGGTCGAGCCGCCGTCCATGCTGGCCGTCGACCCGCCCGACCACAGTCGCTACCGCAAGCTCGTCACCCGGGCGTTCACCGCCAAGGCCGTCAAGGCGCTGCGGGTGCGCACCGAGGAGGTGGCGGCCGAGCTGCTCGACGACATCGCGCGCAGTGGCGCGCGTGAGCCGGTCGACCTGGTCCACCGGTACGCCTCGCAGCTGCCGGTGATCGTGATCTGCGAGATCCTGGGCGCGCCGACGTCCATGCGCGACCAGTTCCTGGAGTGGGGCGACGGGGCGGCCGCCTCGCTGGACCCGGGCATGAGCCGCCAGCAGTTCCTGACCGCCCAGCGCGGCGTCGACGCGCTGCTGGAGTGGATGCGCGGGCACTTCGAGACGCTGCGCCGCAACCCCGGCGAGGACATCCTCTCCGAGCTGGTCACCACGGCGGACACCGACGGCGAACGGCTCACCGAGACGGAGCTGCTGGCCACCTCGCTGCTGGTGCTCGCCGCCGGCTTCGAGACCACGGTGAACCTGATCGGCAACGGCATCGCGCTGCTGCAGCGGCACCCCGACCAGCGCGCCCTGCTCGCCGAGCAGCCCGAGCTGTGGCCGAACGCGGTCGACGAGATGCTGCGCTTCGACTCGCCGGTGCAGCGCACCGCGCGCCGCGCCCTGCGGGACACCGAGATCGCCGGCGTCGGAGTGCGCGAGGAGGAGATCGTGGTGATCCTGCTCGGCGCGGCCAACCGGGACCCGAAGGTCTTCGAGCAGCCGAACACCTTCGACGTGACCCGCCGGGGTGCAGGCCGACACCTGGCCTTCTCCAGCGGCATCCACTACTGCCTCGGCGCCTCGCTGGCCAAGATGGAGGGTGAGGTGGCCCTGCGCGCGCTCTACGACCGCTTCCCCGACCTGGCCCTGGTCGGCGACCCGCACCGCCGCCCCACCTCGAACCTGCGCGGCTTCGACCGGATGACCGCCGCCCTCACCCCCACCCCGGTCGGCTAAAAGACCTGGTCAAGACCCGAGCTGGGGGTTATTCAGGGTCGAAGGCGGTGCCGCGGGAGACGTGCTCCCAGGCGGCGAGCTCGGCGGCGCGGCCGTCCAGCTCGGTGCGGATCGAGTCCACCGCGTCGCCGCCCAGCGCGAGGCGCAGCGGCGGGTCCTCGGCGTCGACGGCGGCCACGATCGCGGCGGCCGCCTTGGCCGGGTCACCGGGCTGGTCGCCGCCGCCGCCGGTGACGTACTGCCGGGTCGGCCCGACGGTGGCCGCGTACTCCGGCAGCTCGGCCGACAGGTAGGCCGCCCCGGGGTTGAACAGCCCCGTGCGGAACGCCCCGGGCTCCACGAGCAGGAACCGGACGCCGAAGTCGACCTCTTGGCTCACCGCCTGGGTCAACCCCTCCAGCGCGAACTTCGTCGCGCAGTAGACGCCGAAGCCGGGCGCGGTGATCTGGCCGCCCACGCTGGACATCTGCACCACCGCCCCACCGCCCTGGCGGCGCATGTGCGGCAGCACCGCCTTGGTCAGCAGCGCCGGCCCGAACACGTGGAGCTCGAACAGGTAGCGCAGCTCGTCCTCGGTGGTCTCCTCCAGCGCGCCGACCTGCGTCCGGCCGGCGTTGTTGACCAGCACGTCGAGCCGGCCGTGCCGGGCCACGACGTCGTCCACCGCGGCGGCGGCCGCGCCGGGCTCGGTGACGTCCAGACGCACCGAGTCCACCCGACCGGGGTACGCGCCGGCCAGGTCGCCCAGCGCGTCCGGCCGCCGGGCCGCGCCGACCACCGTGCCCCCGGCGGCCAGCGCCGCCTCGGCGATGGCCCGGCCGAACCCGCTGCTCGCCCCGGTCACCAGCCAGACTCGACTCATTCGCGGTCCAGGCTGTCCGGGATGATCAGGTGCAGCACGAAGCCGACGATGGCCACCACGATCGCGCCCCAGAAGGCCGCGGCGAACCCGGACACCTCGAACGGCAGCCCGAGCTTGGCGGAGATCCAGCCGACGAGCAGGAACAGCAGCGCGTTCACCACCAGCCCGATCAGTCCGAGGGTGAGGATGTAGAACGCGCAGCCGACCGTCTTCACGATCGGCTTGATCACCGCGTTGACCAGGCCGAAGATCAGCGCGACCACGATCAGTGTCGCGATCCGGGTGCCCTTGTCGGACCCCCCGACCTCGATGCCGGAGATCAGCAGCGTGCACACCCACAGCGCCACCGCATTGACCAGCACCTTGATGACCAGGGCAATTGCCATCAGTCCACTACCGCCTGATAGACCAGGGTCCGCAGCTGGGACCGGATCGGATGGGTGCTGGACGGTAGCAGCTGGGTGAAGAACATCGCGGTGAGGTCCTCGACCGGGTCCACCCAGAACGCGGTGCTCGCCGCGCCGCCCCAGGCGAACTCGCCGGGGCTGGAGAGGATCTTCGAGGCGGCCGGGTCCTGCACCACCGAGAAGCCCAGCCCGAAGCCCATCCCGGTCATCGGGCTCTCCGCGAACAGCGGCCGGCCGATCTGTTCGAGGTCGGCTCCGCCGGGCAGGTGGTTCTGCGCCATGAACGCCACCGTGCGGTCGCCGAGCAGGCGCTCGCCGTCCAGCTCACCGCCGCGCAGCAGCATCTGGGTGAACCGGTGGTAGTCGGCCGCGCTGGACACCAGCCCGCCGCCGCCGGACAGGCAGGTCGGCTTGCGCAGCGCGGCGGAGCCCATCAGGTCGTTGCGGGCGAACTGGCCGGTCTCGGGGTTCGGGCTGTACAGGGCGGCGAGCCGGTCGGCGTCCTGCTCGGGCGCGGAGAACGTCGTCTCGGTCATCCCCAGCGGGCCGAAGATGCGCTCGGCGAAGAACTCGTCGAGCGACTGCCCGGAGGCCACCTCGACGACCCGGCCCAGCACGTCGGTGGACACCGAGTAGTTCCACTCCGCGCCGGGCTGGAACACCAGCGGGAAGCCGGCCCAGGCGGCGCACGCGGCGGCCAGGTCGGTGTCACGCGGCACGCCCCACTCGTAGCCGGCCCGCCGGTAGATCTCGTCGACCGGGTGCGCGTGGTGGAAGCCGTAGGTCAGCCCGGAGGTGTGCGTGAGCAGGTGCCAGAGCCGGATCGGTTCGGTCGCGGGCACGGTGAACGGCTTGAGCGCGGACCCTTTGACGTAGACCCGGGTCGCGCCGAACTCGGGGATGAACCGGCTGATCGGGTCGGTCAGCTCGAGCAACCCCTCCTCGACCAGCATCATCGCGGCCACCGAGGTGATCGGCTTGGTCATCGAGTAGATCCGCCACAGGGTGTCCGCCGCCACCGGCAGGCCGGCCTCGGCGTCGCGCTGGCCCCGCATGCCGACGTGCACGATCTTGCCCCGCCTGGTCACCACGGCGAGCCAGCCGGCGAGCCGGCCGTCGTCGACGTAGCGGGCGAAGTGCCGGTCGATCCGATCCAGCCGGTCCGCGCTCATCCCGACCTCGCCGGGATCGATCTCAGTAGTCAGCTCAGCCACGATCGCGACCCTACCGGCGCCGTGCCGGCCCGCCAGTGCGCTAAGTTCCGGGGTTGTGGCCACCACGTGGATCGACCTGGTCGGGTATGTCAGGTTCCGCTACGAGATCTTTCAGCAGACCGACCGGACGCTGCGGTTCCACCTGCCGACCGGGGAGGGCCGCACCCAGCGCGTCGCGGTGCACCACGTGCCCGCGGAAGGCGGATCCGACGGCCCGGGCTGGATCCTGATCGAGTCGGCGGTCGCCAGCGCGGACGGGGTCGACCTGCGCCGGCTGCTCGAGCTGGCCGGCGAGTCGGAGATCGGTGGCGTGGTCATCTCCGGCGGCGTGGTGCTGTTCCGGCACGCGGCGGCGCTCGGCGACCTCAGCCTCGCCGGGTTCGACCAGCCCTTCCAACTGGTCGCGGCCCGCGCCGACGAGCTGGAGCACCAGCTCACCGGCGCGGACCACTTCTGACCTCCAGCTGGCGGCCGCTCGGTCGGGTTCCGCTCGGTCGGGGTTCGGCTCGGTCGGGGTTCGACTTTCGCGCCGGCTTTCGTGATCGTCAGGGCACCAGGGCTGTCATCGGGCGCGCGCACCCCGACCACCGCCGCCGGCACCCCGCGCGGCCGACGGTCACAGCAGACTCGTCCCTGACACACCAGCTCTGGATGCCGCACACGAGTTCGAACTCGTGTGCGGCATCCAGACGGCGTGTGCGAGCGCCGGCGCCCGTGTGTACCAACGCCAACGGTGTGCGAGCGCCGGCGCCTGTCAGGCTGGCTCGGCGGCCGGCCGCGGCGCGGGGGTAGCGGTACCGGTCGCGGCCCGCAGCCCGGCCAGCACCGCGGCGGCGCACAGCAGGCCGGCCCCGACGACGGTGCCGAATCCCAGCCGCTGCCCCAGCACGAGCACACCCAGCACCGTCGCGGTCAACGGCTCCAGCACCGCGACGACGGCCGCCGAGCTGGCCGACACCCCACGCAGGCCGACGAAGAACAGCCCGTAGGCGAGCGCGGTGGGCACCCAGCCGAGGTAGAGCAGCAGGCCGACCGAGCCGAAGGTCGGCACAAAACCGAGCCCACCGACCAGCGCGCCGACCACCGCGAGCAGCAACCCGCCGGCGGTGAAGCCCAGCCCGATGGTCGTCGGACCGTCCAGCCCTGCCACCGGACTCCGCCCGAGCAGGGCGAGCGCCCCGAAGCCGGCCGCCGCCCCCAACGCGAGCAGCACCCCGAGCACCAGCGACCCGCCTGCCCCGGCTGTGGAGCCGGCCGCCGCCGCACCCCGAGGGGAACCGACCAGCAGCGCGAGCCCGAGCAGCGCGAGCCCGATCGCCACCAGGCTGGCCGTGCCGGGGCGGCGCCGGTCGAGCACCGCCTCGACGGTGACCACGAGCACGGGTGCCGCGCCGATTGCGACGACGGTGGCCACGGCGAGTGAGGTCAGCGCCACCGAGGCGAAGTACGCGGCCTGGTAGGCGGCGACCAGCCCGCCGACCAGCAGGACCCGCACCACCCCGGCGCGGCTGGGCCGGCGCAGCCGACCGGTGGCCGCCAGCACGGCGAGCAAGGTCAGCCCGCCGCCACCCAGCCGGTAGGTGGCCACCGCCAGCGGCGGCAGCGCGGCGACCTGGCCGAGCAGCGTGCCGGCCAGCCCGCCGGTGCCCCAGAGCAGCGCGGCGAGGCAGACGTAGCGCAGATCGGTACGGGTTCCGGACGCGCGCGACGGGGCGCCCGAGGAGGACAGCGAAGACATTCAACGCTCCAGCGACGAAGGAAAGGGGTCGCGGAAGCGGGCGCACCGAATCGAGCCCGGCCGACAACGGCCGGGTCGGAACTCACCTCAGCAGGAGGTGACGCCTAGGACGCGCGAGGCGCGTAACCGGGTTCGCCCGCTCAGTGAGCGGGCGGCGGGGTGATGGTGAAGAGCCGGTGCATGGCCGCCACGTTACCTGCGCCGGGCGCCGGGGCCGAACGGGTTTCGCGGGTTGGGACGGCGGTAGGTGCGCGGTGCGATTCGCACGATGAGACGTCAGGCCCGCTCGCCCGCCACCACCGTGATGGGCGTCACGTCACTCTCGCAAGGGGAGCAACCCATGAAGGCGCTGGTTTACCACGGTCCCGGGCAGAAGTCGTGGGACGAGGTCGCCGACCCGACCGTGTCCGACCCGACGGACATCGTGGTCCGGGTGGATACGAGCACCATCTGCGGCACGGACCTGCACATCCTCAAGGGGGACGTACCGACCGTGGAGCCGGGCAGGCTGCTCGGCCACGAGGCGGTCGGCACCGTGGTGGCCACGGGCGCGGCGGTCACCTCGCTGGCCGAGGGCGACCGGGTGATCATCCCCGCGATCACGTCCTGCGGGCGCTGCGCGAACTGCAAGCGCTCGATGCCCAGCCACTGCCTGGCGGTCGGCGGGGTGGGCTGGATCTTCGGCCACCTGATCGACGGGCTGCAGGCCGAGTACGCCAGGGTGCCGTTCGCGGAGACCAGCGTGCACAAGGTGCCCGAGGGCGTCACCGACACCCAGGTGCTGTTCCTGACCGACATCCTGCCGACCGGCTACGAGGTCGGCGTGCGCAACGGGCGGGTCAAGCCGGGCGACACGGTGGCGGTGGTCGGCGCCGGACCGGTCGGCCTCGCCGCAATCATGACCTGCGGCCTGCACGGTGCCAGCCGGGTGATCGCGATCGACAAGGCGGCGTCCCGGCTCGAGCACGCCAAACAGTTCGGCGCCGGCTACACGATCAACGCGGACGACGACGTGGACGCCGCGCTGGCCGAGCTCACCGACGGCGCCGGGGTGGACGTGGCGATCGAGGCGGTCGGGGTGCCGGAGACTTTCGAGACCTGCGCCCGGATCGTCCGACCCGGCGGCGTGGTGGCCAACATCGGCGTGCACGGCGCCCCGGCGACCCTGCACCTCGAAGAGTTGTGGATCAAGAACATCACGATCACCACCGGACTGGTCGACACCGTGACGGTGCCGATGCTCCTGCAGCTGGTGCGGGACGGGCGGATCAGGGCCGAGATGTTCGGCACCCACGACTTCGCACTGGACAAGATCATCGACGCGTACGACGTCTTCGCCAACGCCGGTACCCACAACGCACTCAAGGTTGTGCTCAAGCGCTGAGCTGCGCTTTCCGCTACAGCCCGGGCCGAGTGAGCTGACCGAGAAGCATTACCTCCGAGGGAATCGAATTGCCGCGGCACGGCTGCCAACCTGGTGACACCAACAACGGATGACACCGAGGAGGCAGCCGTGCCGACGGACCTGACCACCATTGCCCAGCGCTACATCGCGGTCTGGAACGAGACCGACGCGACGGCCCGCCGGGCCAAGATCGAGGCGCTCTACACGGCCGACGCCGGGTACACCGACCCGCTGTTCGACGCCAAGGGCCGGGACCAGATCGACGCCACCATCGAGGCCGCGCAGCAGCAGTTCGCCGGCCTGGTGTTCAGCCTCGCCGGCCCGGTCGACGCGCACCACGACACGGCCCGCTTCCAGTGGCACCTCGGCGCCCCCGGTGCCGAGGAGCCCCTGGTGATCGGCTTCGACGTGGCCGTCACGGAAGGCGACCGCCTGCACCGCGTCTACGGCTTCCTGGACAAGGTCCCCACCTCATAATCCGGCGAGTCGCTGGATTCCGCACCGCGAGTCGGGGGAATCGGTGCCCGCGAGTCGGGGATTTCGTCAGGGTGAGTCGCGGATTCTGTCCGGGCCAGTCGGGGCACTCCGGCACAACCGACTGACCGCGGTCGCACGGCGACGCCGCGCACCTTGTGTGGTTCCCGCGCACCTCGCACCCTGCGCGAGAACCCAACAAGGTGCGCGACGTCGGGCCGGGCGTGGCGAAATCGGGTTGCCGGTCGGTCCGGCCGGCCGGCAGCCTGGCTGGATGATCACCGCAGCGGGCCGTCGCGCTCTTGTCACCGGAGTGAGCCGCCGTCGCGGGATCGGCTTTGCCATCGCGGCGCGGCTGCTCGCCGACGGTGCTTCGGTGTTCGCCCAGTCCTGGACGGCGCACGACGCGGGGCAGCCCTGGGGTGCCGATCCGGCCGGCAGCCACGGCGTGCTCGAGGCGCTGGGCGGGCCGGGCGAGCGGTTGGCCCACGCCGAGTACGACCTGGCCCGGTCGGAGGCGGCGGGTGAGCTGGTCGCGGAGGCCGCCGGCGCGCTCGGCGGGCTGGACACGCTGGTGGTCAACCACGCGCGCAGCTCCGTCGCCGACCTGACCGCGCTCACCGCCGCCGAGCTGGATCTGTGCTGGGCGGTGAACGTCCGGGCGGCGTTGCTGCTGGTGCAGGCGTTCGCGGAGCAGTTCACCGACGCGGAAGGCCGGGGCGGCCGGGTCGTCCTGTTCACCTCCGGCCAGCACCGCGCACCGATGCCCGGGGAGATCCCGTACGCCGCCACCAAGGGCGCACTGCACCAGCTCACCGGCACGCTCGCGGACGCGCTGGCCGACCGGGCGATCACGGTGAACACCGTCAACCCCGGGCCGACCGACACCGGCTGGGCCACCGCCGAGACGGCCGAGCAGGTCGCGCGGGCGATGCCGGGCGGGCGGTGGAACACCCCCGAGCAGGCGGCCGGCGTGGTGGCGCTCCTGCTCGGGGCGGACGCCGCCACGATCACCGGCCAGGTGGTCGACGCCGAGGGCGGCTTCCGGCGCTGAGTCGGCACTGAGCCGGCACTGAGCCGGCGCTGAGCCGGCGCTGAGTCGGCGCTGAGTCGGCGCTGAGCCACCGGTGACCGAGGTCACCCGGCCGGGTCACCACCGCTGAACCGCCGTGGCGCGCCCGCTAGGTTGAGCCCACTCAGCACGAAGGAGCTCCCCGTGAAGCGGTCGCTGGCGGTTCTCGTCCTGCTGTCGGCCGCCTTACTCGCGGCGGCCTGCGAGGCGGCTCCGGTGGTACGCGGACCTGGTTCCGGCGGCGGCGCCTCGGGGGCCGCCGCCCAGGGCGCGCTGCCGAGGGTGCTGGCCGGCGGGCTGTCCAAGCCGTGGCAGCTCACCTGGGGGCCGGACAACTTCCTGTGGGTGACCGAGCAGACCGGCAAGCGGATCACCCGGATCGACCCGAACGACGGGGCCAGCACCGACGTGGTGGACATCCCGGACGTATCCACCAGCGGCGCCGAGGACGGGCTGCTCGGCATGGCGTTCGGGCCGGGCGCGGTGTTCGTGGCCTACGACTACAACGCGAGCCCCGGACCGGCCGTCGACCTGCGCGCCAAGATCGTCCGCTACCGCTACGACCAGTCGGCGGCCTCGCTGACCAGCCCGACCGACGTGCTCACCGGCCTGCCCGCGAGCACCGCGCACAACGGCGGGCGGCTGGCCTTCGGCCCGGACCAGAAGCTCTACTTCACCCTCGGCGACCAGGGCAACAACGAGTACGGCCAGGCCTGCACCCCGATCCGCTCGCAGGACCTGCCGACCGCCCAGCAGATCACCGCCCGCGACTGGAGCACCTACGCCGGCAAGATCCTGCGGCTGGACTCCGACGGCGGCATCCCGGCGGACAACCCCATGATCCGCGGCGTGCGCAGCCACATCTTCGCGGTCGGCCAGCGCAACCCGGTGGGACTCGCCTTCGGCCCGAACGCCCAGCTGTACTCGTCCGACCAGGGCCCGAAGACCGACGACGAGGTCAACCTGCTGCGACCCGGGTCCAACTACGGCTGGCCGTTCGTGGCCGGGTACCGCGACGACCAGTCCTACCGGTACGCGAACTGGTCGGCGGCGCGCAACTGCGGCCAGCTGACCTACGCGCCCGACCAGGTACCGCCCGGCGTGCCGCTGGGGCCGGCCGAGACGGCGTGGAACACGCCGGACTACGTAGAGCCGCTGAAGACGCTGTACACCGCGCCCAACGGGTACGGCTTCCAGGACGAGGCGTGCGCGCCCGACTACGACCGCTGCTGGCCGACCGTCGTCCCGGGCAGCCTGGCCTACGTGCCCCCGGACGCCCCCGACCCCTCCCTGGCCAACTCGCTGCTGGTGCCCAGCCTGAAGAACGGCGCCGTGTATGCGCTCAAGCTGAGCCAGGACGGCGGCTCGGCGCAGGGTGACGTGCTGGAGCTGTTCCGCACGCACAACCGGTACCGGGACGTGGCGCTGTCGGCCGACCACAGCCGGATCTACATCGCCACCGACAGCACCGGCCTCGGCGGAGTCAAGCCCGGCGAGCAGACCGGGCCGCTGGACAACCCCGGCTCGATCCTGGAGTTCGCCCTCACCGCGCCGCTCGAGACGCCCCGCCAGCTGACCGGTCCCTCGCCGACGCCGAACCCACCGGCCAGCGCCCCGCCGACCACGTACGCGCCGCCGACCAGCTACGCCCCGCCGACGAGCTACGCACCACCCACCAGCTACGCCCCGCCGACGAGCAACCCGCCGCCGAGCTACGGGTCCACGTCCACCTACCCGCCGCCGAGCGCCCCGAGCACCCCGCGCTCCGGCAACCCACTGCTGCCGCCCCTGACCCCCTCCGACCAGTCCGACGACCCGTCCCCCAGCTCGTTCTCGACGCCCCCGAGCTGATCCGCGGCAGCTGAGCCGGCGGTAGCTGAGCCGGGACCGTCCCAGCTAGCCCGACGCCAGTGCCGGCGCGGTCTTGTCGCCGAGCCAGCCGGCCATCTCGCGGTCGTACCGGTCGGTCACCCGCAGCGCCCGTCCGGTGCCCGGCGACAGCCAGCCCCTGGCCAGGAACTGGGCGGTCAGGGCGGCCGGCAGCGCGCCGGACAGGTGAGGCCGGCGGTGGGTCCAGTCCACGCAGCGGCGGGCGAAGACGCGCCGCGAGGCGGCCAGCCGCTCGACGTCCACGCCCAGCTCCTCGACCAGGCGCCGGCCGGGCTCGGTCAGCCGGTGGTCGACGTCGTCGACCTGGCACAGGGCGCCCGCCGCGAGCAGCCGGTCCCGCAGCTCGACACCGCGACGCCCGGCCAGGTGGTCGTAGCAGGTCCGCGCCTCGGCCATGGCCACCCCGGCCCGGTGGGCGCGCAGCGAGCGGACCTCGACGGCCGGCGCGAGCTGGGCCAGCGCCTCCAGCACGGCGGCGACCCGATGGCCGGCCAGCTCGTGGTACCGGTGCCGGCCCTGCACCCGGACCCGGATCAGCCCGCCGTCGACCAGCTTGCGAAGGTGGGCGCTGGCCGTCGCCGGCCGTATCCCCGCCTGCCGGGCCAGCTCCCCGGCCGGCAGCGCCCGGCCACCGGCCAGCGCGGCGAGCATGGCGATCCGCGCCGGGTCGCCGAGCAGCACCGCGACGGCCGCCAGATCCCGGTCCCTCGGGTCCTCGACGCCGATCGGTTCGGTCATGTTCCGAGCTTCGCACAGCGACACTTTGCCCGGGACCGAATCGTCCCGCCCCTAGCGTCGGCTCCGTTGCGACCCACTACGACGGAAGGAGCCTCCGATGGCCCAGTCGGCACGCGCGGCCATCACGGACATCACGGACAACGCGGCGATCGAGCGGATCTACCACGCCTGGGACGAGGCGCTGGGCGCCGGGGACCTGGACGCCGCGCTGGCGCTCTACCGCTCCGACGCCACGCTGGAGAGTCCGCTGGTCTGCCACCTGCTGGGGCGACCCGACGGTGTGGTCCGGGGCCGGGAGGCGCTGCGCGACTTCGTCGGGCTGGTGTTCGCCAACCACTCACCGAAGCGCAAGCGCTACCGCACCACGTACCTGACCGACGGCACCCTGCTGACCTGGGAGTACCCCGGGACGACCCCGGACGGGGACCAGCTGGACATCGTCGAGGTGATGGAGATCCGGGACGGCCTGATCGCCCACCACCGGGTGTACTGGGGCTGGCGCGGCGTCGCCACCCTCACCGAGGACCAGCGCGCGCCGTAGGGCCGCCGCCAACCGCCCCGGCGGCCCGCCACCACTCCGCCCGGCAGGATGGGAGCTGTGACGTCTTCGCAACGCTCGGACAACGGCGGCCGGCCGGAGCGACTGGCGGTGGTCGGGCCCGGCGCGATCGGGGCGACCTTCGCGGCGGTGGCCGAGCGGGCCGGGCTCGGCGCGGTGCCGCTGTACGGGCGCACCCCGGTCGGGCCGATCACGGTGCTCCCGGACGACGGCGCGCCGACGCGGCTGGCCGGCGAGGTACGGACCGAGCCCGAGGCGGCGCGCGGCCCGGTGGACTGGCTGCTGCTGGCGGTGAAGGCCCACCAGACCACCGCCGCGGGGCACTGGCTGGAGCGGTTGGCCGGCCCGGACACCGTCGTGGTGGTACTGCAGAACGGCGTCGAGCACCGCCAGCGGGTGGCGCCGTACGTCGGTGGGGCGACCGTGCTGCCCACCGTCGTATGGTGTCCCGCCGAGGGGCTGGACCGGCGGACGATCCGGCTGCGCGGTACACCCGAGCTCACCGTGCCCGACGCACCCGCCGGTCACCGGCTCGCCGAGCTGCTCGTGCCGGGGGGCGCAAAGGTCCACGTCC
The DNA here is from genome assembly GCA_036272155.1 of Pseudonocardia sp. GTDB lineage: Bacteria > Actinomycetota > Actinomycetes > Mycobacteriales > Pseudonocardiaceae > Pseudonocardia. The sequence continues at coordinate 3,673 of DATAZG010000210.1, read as the reverse complement.
GGGCCGACTTCGACACCGACCTCTGGCGCAAGCTGGCCATGAACGCGGTGGCCGGCCTGATGGTGCTGACCGGCCGCCGCTCGGGCATGTTCCGCCGGCCCGACATCCGGGGGCTGGCCATCGCGCTGGCCGAGGAGTGCCGGGCGGTGGCCGCCGCCGAGGGGGTGCGGCTGGAGGCGTCGCTCGGCCCGGATCTGGTGGACCGGCTGGCCTCGATGCCACCGGACATGGGCTCGTCGATCCTGTACGACCGGCAGGCCGGCCGGGCGCTGGAGTGGGACGCCCGCAACGGGGTGGTGTGCCGCCTCGGCGCCGCGCACGGCGTGCCGACGCCGATCAGCGACGCGCTGGTCCCGCTGCTCGCGGCGGCCAGCGACGACCCGCACTGACCACCCGGCCTACTTGTAGCGGAAGCCGTCCAGGAACCGGCGGAACAGGCCACCCGTAGGCGGCAGCGGCTCACCCGGTGGCGGCGCGGTGGGCCGCAGCGATGCGATCGGCTTGTCGTAGTCGGTGCGCGCGATCGCGTCGACCACCTGGGTCTCGTCGAAGTCCTCGGAGCCTTCGATCACCGGCACGAACCCGACCAGGTTGCCGTCCCGCATCACCTGGGCCTCCAGGGTCGCGGTGCCGTCGGAGTCCCAGATCGCCTCGCGGCCGTCGCCGAGCGACACCCGCACCCCGAACTGGTAAACCCCGGCCCGCTCCAGGTATGCGTCGATGCCACGCCCGCGGAGCGTGTCCGCGACTCGCCGTGCCCGATCCTCGTCCACCCCGGAAATCTACCGCCGCGCCGCGTACAGCCCGCGTACAGCGCCGACACCCCGTGAGTGGCGAAGCTCAGTGCCGGCCCGGCCGGTTGGGCGGGCTCGGCCGGCGCCGGGGCGGGCGCGGCCGGCCGAGCCACCTTTCGACCACCGTGCGGCAGCGAGGCGGCGGAGACGCGAACGACCCCGAGGACGGCGGCTACCTGAGGTGGTCGGCGAGGGTGCCGTTCGTGCCGAACAGCTCCGCGCGCCAGCGCTCCAGCAGCGCGGTGGCGTCGAAGTCGTCCGGGTGGAAGCCGGGTCGGTTGTAGGCGAGCAGGTTGCGCCGCACCTCGCGGGCCAGGAACGGCGAGCGCGGCAGCCGGGCCAGGCTGCGCCACAGCCGGACGGGGTTGTACGCCGCGCGGTCGCCGGCCAGCGAGATCGCGGTCAGCACGACCACGATCGGCACGAACAGGGCGTTGGCCAGCCGCATCGCGCCGATCCGCATCCGCTCGGTGCCACCGATCGCCCGGTACACGTCGAACGCGACGGCCTTGTGCTCCGACTCCTCCAGCGCGTGCCAGAGCAGCACCGACCGGACCTCGCTGTCACCGAGCAGCTCCTGCGCCTGCGGGCTGGTCAGCAGGCGCTCGGCGATGGTCGCGGTGTAGTGCTCGAGCGCGGCGGTGACGGCCAGCTGGAAGCGGCGCGAGAACAGCCGGTCGGACTTGATCAGCAGCAGGTTCGTGAAGCGGTCGGTCATCCGGGTCGGGTAGCCCATCTCGCCCAGCTTGTCGTTGAGCGCCCGGTGCTCGCGGCCGTGCGTGACCTCCTGCCCGATGAAGCCGGCGACCTGCGCGCGCAGCTCCGGGTCGGTGACCTGGTCGCGGTAGCGGCGGACCGCGCGGATGAAGAAGTCCTCCCCCTCGGGGAACAGCGCGGACAGCATGGCGACGATGTGGCTCATCACCAGGTCGCCCTGCACGTAGTGCCGGTCCAGCGTGCCGGCCGGGTAGGCGAAGGCGATCCGGCGGGTGCGCACGCTGCGCTTCGGTACGGGCATCGGCTCCGGTGCGGCGGTCATGTCGAACCTCCTGGTGGCACAGCGGTGGGCGTGGTGCGGGCGCTCGTGTAGCGGTAGTCGTCCAGCGGGAAGCCGCGCGCGGACCGGAAGGCCGCCGCCGAACTGGTCGGGCGCAGGTACGGCAGGTCGCCGTGGTGGTCGAAGTAGTAGCTGTTCGCGGTGGCGCAGCTGTTCGTGTTGAACAGCGAGCCGGCCAGCCGGGTGCGCATCCGCTCGGTCCACAGCAGGGTCGGCTCGGGGCGTGCCTCGACGGCCGTGGCACCCCGCCGGCGCGTCTCGCCGATCACCCGGACGATGTGCGCCGAGGTGCTCTCGACCAGCTGGTGCCAGGCACCGCCGACCCAGCCGTACGGGCCGAACATCATGAAGTGGTTCGGCAGCCCCGGCAGGCTGATGCCCTCGTAGGAGCTCAGCCGCTGCCGCTCGTACGCGCTGGCCAGGTCGAACCCGTCGCGGCCGCGCACCGGGGTGCGGCGGAAGTTCTCCGGGTCGCTGGCCAGGCGGAACCCGGTGGCCAGGACGAGCACGTCGACGTCGCGGTGGCGGCCGTCGACGGTGCGCACGCCGCCCGGGGTGATTCCCTCGATGGCGTCGGTGACCAGCTCTACGTGTGGCTCGGTGAACGTGCGCAGGTAGGTGTTGGACACGGTCGGGCGCTTGCAGCCGAGCCCGTAGCCCGGGGTCAGCCTGGCGCGCAGCTCCGCGTCCGGCACCTGCAGCCGGTACCAGAGCGAGCGCATCGCGGCGGCCGCCGCCCTGGTCAGCCACGGCACGCGGTGGTGGTGCACGACGAGGTCGATGAGCATCAGCTCGATCGCCCGGCCGGTCACCGCGCGGACCACCCGCTGGCTGGCCGGGCAGCGGCGGAACAGCCAGGCCAGCCCACGTGGGGTGCTCGGGTCCACCTTCGGGCCGACCCAGACCGGGGTGCGCTGGTAGACGTCCAGGCGGGCCACCCGGCGGGCGATCTCCGGCACGATCTGCACCGCGCTCGCGCCGGTACCGATCACCGCCACCCTGGCGCCGGCCAGCTCGACGTCGTGGTCCCAGCGCGACGAGTACATCAGCGTGCCGCCGAACTCGCCGACCCCGGGGATGTCCACGGGTTTCGGGTCGACGAACGGGCCGATCGCGCTGACCACGAACCGGGCGGTCAGCTCGGTGCCGTTCTCTCCGCCGTTCACCGTCAGCCGCCACCGGTGTGCGGCGTCGTCCCAGACCCGCTCGGTGACCTCGTGGTCGCAGCGGATGTGGTCCCGCACCTTGTACCGGTCGGCGACGCGGTCCAGGTACGCCTTGACCTCGGCGCCCTCGGCGAACGCGCGGCTCCAGTCCGGGTTGAGCTCGAAGCTGAACTGGTAGGCCTGGGCCGGCACGTCGACCGCGATGCCCGGGTAGGTGTTGTCCCGCCAGGTGCCGCCGATGTCGCTCGCCCGCTCCAGGATCACGAAGTCCAGCAGGCCGGCCCGGATCAGCGCGATGCCCATCCCGATGCCGCTCAGGCCCGCGCCGATGATCACGACCTCGTGGTCGGGTCGGTCCGGCGACGGCGCCGTCATGGCGGCACTCCCTTGGCGTGGCGGCTGGGCGTGGGGCTGTGCTTCGCAACACTCAAACGTATGTAACAAACTTCGTCAAGTTGTAAGGTTGTTACGCTGAGGGCATGCGCAGGGGCGGCACGCACGGCAGCGGTCACGGCGACGACCTACTGCGCCGCGCGCTCGACACCGACCTGCCCGACGACGAGACGGCGGCCCGGATCCTCACCGCCGCGTTCGACCAGGCCGAGGACTTCGGGCTGCGCCGGTTCACCATGGACGACGTGGCACGCCGGGTCGGC
>DATAZG010000209.1:0-11647 GCA_036272155.1 Pseudonocardia sp. | reverse complement strand
AGCTGCTCGTAGGCCCGCTCCGAGCCGACGCCCTTGACGATCGGCAGCAGCAGGTCGTTGACGCGCCCGGCCAGCGAGGCGTCGGCCCCGCTCGCCCTGGCGGCCTTGATCTCGTCCTGGAAGGACGCGGTGTAGATGTAGGTCGCGCGCAGGCCCTCGGCGTACGCCTTCTGCAGCATCAGGCTGCGGCGGACGTCGGGGTGGTGGGTGATCGTCACCCGGGGGGCCGTCTTGTCCATCATCCTGGGCAGGTCGGCGCCCTGTACCCGGCTCTTGGCGTAGTCCAGCGCGGTCAGGTAGCCGGTGGACAGCGTGCCGATCGCCTTCGTGCCGACGAGCATCCGCGCGTGCTCGATGACCTCGAACATCTGCGCGATGCCGTCGTGCTTGTCGCCGAGCAGCCAGCCGACGGCCGGCGTGCCGTGCTGGCCGAAGGTCAGCTCACAGGTGGACGAGGCCTTGAGGCCCATCTTGTGCTCGACGTTCGTGACGAAGGCGCCGTTGCGCTCGCCGAGCTCACCGGTCTGCCCGTCGAAGTGGAACTTGGGCACCAGGAACAGGCTCAGGCCCTTGGTGCCGGGCTTGTTGAGGCCTTCGCCCTGGGGACGGGCGAGCACCAGGTGCATGATGTTCTCGGTGATGTCCTGGTCGCCCGAGGTGATGAACCGCTTCACGCCCTCGATGTGCCAGGTGCCGTCGGGCTGCTGGAACGCCTTGGCGACGCCCGCACCGACGTCGGAGCCGGCGTCGGGCTCGGTGAGCACCATGGTGGCGCCCCAGCCGCGATCGATCATGATCTCGGCCCAGTGCTGCTGCTCCTCGGTGCCGTTGCGGTGCACCACCACGGCGAAGTTCGGGCCGGCCATGTACATGAAGGCGGCCGGGTTGGAGCCGAGGATCAGCTCGGCGGCGGCCCACTGCACGGACGGCGGGATGCCGTAGCCACCGAGGTCGTCAGGCAGGCCGAGGCGGTACCACTCGCCGTCCCACAGTGCCTTGTAGGACTTCTTCAAGGATTCGGGCAGCGTGACCGAGTGGGTCGCTGGGTCGAACACCGGCGGATTGCGGTCGGCGTCGACGAAGGAAGCGCCGAGCGGCCCGGCGGCCTGGGCGGCCAGCTCGTGCAGCACGCCTCTGGCGGTTTCCTCGTCCGCGCCACCCTCGGTGGCGGTCTCGATCATCCGATCCTGCACCCGGAACACCTCGAAGAGGTTGAACTCCAGGTCACGCACGTTAGGCCTGTAGTGACCCATCGTCGGCTCCCTACTCGCTGGTAACCCAAGAATATTACTGACGGGTAACCCTAGGCAAGGGATCCTGATCACACGTTTTCCCGGTCCACTCCGTGGAGCGACGACACGACACGATGATCACACGTTAGGGGGGTGGTCTTCGCTATGTAGGTCACTGTCGGCGATCGTTTCCGGTGTCGCAGAGGCCAGAGAGACGAGGGAGGCGCGATGTACCAGTCCCGCCCCCCGTTACCCCGGCCGGATGGAGATCCACCGGCCAACCCCAGACTGACCCGACGAGGGCTGATCACGCTGTTCAGCGGGCTCGCGGTGGGCGGTGCCGCCGTCGCCGACGCACTGGGCCGGGACCCGGTGCGCGACATCGCCGAGGTCGTCCGGCTGCCCGGCCCGGGGCGTCCGGCGATCTACAGCTGCGACGCCTGGCACGCCCGCGATCCGAGCGGTCCGGTCGTTGTGGTGCCCACCCGGCCCAGCAAGATCCTGATCCACCACACGGCGACGGACAACCGGGACAACGTCGCACCGGTCGACCTCGGTGTGCTGGCCAGGGCGATCCAGAACTTCCACATGGACACCGACGGCTGGATCGACTCCGGGCACCAGTTCCTGGTCAACCGGGGCGGGCTGATCGCCGAGGGTCGGCACCGCAGCCTGGAGACCCTGCTCGGCGGCAAGAGCTTCATCGAGGGCTCGCAGTGCACGGACTACAACGACGTGTCCATCGGCATCGAGAACGAGGGCACGTACACCGAGGTCGACCCGCCGGCCGGGCAGCTCGCCTCCCTGCGCGCGCTGTGCGCGTACGCCTGCCTGCAGTACCGCGTGAACCCCAAGCACCTGTACGGCCACCGCGACTTCAAGGACACCGCCTGCCCCGGTGACCGGCTCTACGCGATGCTGCCGGCGCTGCGCAGCCAGGTCGCCCAGGTCCTCGGCAAGGGCGCCGACTGGGACGAGTCGGTCTCGGCGCCGACCTGGCCGCTGCTGCGGATCGCCGACCGGGGCGTGCAGGTGCTCGCCGCGCAGCACCTGCTCCGGGCCGCCGGGGTGCCGGGCGTACCGGCCGACGGCGCCTTCGGCCGGACCACCGCGGACGGGGTGTTCGAGTTCCAGCGCCGCCACCGGATGGAGGTCACCGGCATGATCGGCGGCGGGTCCTGGCCGCTGCTCGCGGTACCGGTGAAGCCCGGCCAGGGCGGCGAGGCCGAGGCGGCCGTCCAGGTGCTGCTGAACCGGCCCGGGGCGAAGCAGTTCCGGGTGCCCGGCCAGGTCGACCGGCTCACCTGGCAGCGCCTGCTCAGTACCGCTTGATCACCCTTCGGGTGATGACCGCCCAGGTACCGGCGTGCGACCGTGGGCGGAGCCCGGGCGGGTTGGGGAGGCGCAGTATCCTCACCGGACTCGTCACGATGGAGTGATCAGCCGGACTCCGAGTCGTCGCTCACTGCGCGGAGAGCTCGTCGGGCCCGCTCGGATCTGTGTGGTGTCCGGTGGCCCGAGGGCGGACCGAGGTCCGGTGGACGTCGAGTGAGCGCCCGTGCGCGCTGAGGGGAGACACTTCGTGCGTGCCAGCACCCGCACGCCGGTGCGCCCGGTGGGGCCCGCCGGCGAAGCGGCCCTGACCGGCGCGCCGACGGCCCGCCGGCTCTACCGGGAGATCGCCTCGGCTCCGGATGCCCCGCTGCGCCTCGACGTCGTCGGCGTGGCCGGAGCCGGCAAGTCCGTGCTGCTGGACGTGCTGGCCGCGCTGTACGCCGAGTCCGGCGCCCGGGTGATCCGCGACGTCGCCTCGGTGCTCGACGGCCCCTCCGCGACCGACTCCGCCGCCGTGCTGGCCGACCCCGACACCGTGCTGCTGGTCGACGACGCCCACCTGCTCACCGAGCCGGAGCTGGTCGCGCTGACCCGGCTGGCCCGTACCGCCGCGCACCCCCGGATCGTCGTGGCGCACCGCCCGTGGCCGAGGCCCGCCGGTCTGGCCGAGCTGGGCGGCACGCTGGCCAGGGCGCAGGCGCCGCTGGTGCTGACGAACCTGGACCGCTCCGGGGTGGCCGGGCGGGCCGCGATGCTCGTGGACGGCCGCCCGCAGGTGGCCCTGGTCGACTTCGTGGCCGCCGAGACCGGTGGGCTGCCGGCGCTGGTCGAGCGGCTGCTCGGAGCGCTGCGGGAGGCCGGCCAGCTCGACACCGCCCGCCCGGGTACCGAGCTGCCCGCCGGCCTCGTGGAACAGCTGCACTACGAGCTGGACCGCCAGCCCGAACCCGTGCAGCAGCTCGCCCTGGCGCTCGCGGTCGGCGCGCCGCTGGACGCCGAGGTGCTCTGCCCGCTGCTCGAGGTGTCCGCCACCGAGGTCGGCGAGCTCGCCGAGCTGGCCCGGTCGGCGGGGCTGCTGGTCGACTCCGGCGCGCTGCGTCCGCTGCTGGCCAAGGCGGTACTGCGGCGCACCCCGCCCATCCGCCGGCTGGCGCTGCGCCAACGGCTGGCCGAGGTACAGCTCGACCGGGGCGGCTCCGTGCTCACGGCCGCCCGCAACCTGCTGGGTACCGGGGCCACCGGGTCCCGGGTGGCCGCCGTGTTCGAGGCCGCCGCCGACGAGGCGCTCCGGGACAGCTCCCCACTGGCCGGCCGCCTGCTGGACGCCGCAATCGCGGCCGGCGCCCCGGCGGGCAAGCTGGCCGCGCGGGGTGCCGAGGCCGCCGCTCGGGCCGGTGACCTGGACCGCGCCCTCGAGCTCGCCGACCAGGTGCTGACCGACCCCACCGGTGCGGCCGAGGGCGACCGGGCCCGCGCGGTGACCGTGGCCGCCGCCGCACTCGCCCAGCGTGGCCTGCTCGCCCGCAGCGCGGAGCTGTACCGCTGGCTGGGGGCCCAGGCGATGGGGGCGGCGGCCGTCGTCGCGGTGCCCGCGCTGATCGGCACCGGTGCGCTGGCCGAGGCGCGCGCGCTGCTCGAACCGTCGGTGGCGGGCGGTGTGCCGGGTGGCGGCGGTGCCTCCGGGGCCGGCGTCGCCGGTGGGCTCGCGGGCGCCGGGGCGGCGGGTGGCGCGGCCGGCGGGGCACTGGGCTGGGTGCCCGGCGCGGTCCAGGTCGGGCTGATCCGGCCGCCGACGCTGCTGGCCGGCGCCGAGTCGCTGATGGCCAGGGGTGTCTACGACACCATCGAGGGCTCGCCGACCGCCGCGCTGTCCCAGCTGGCCAGGGCCGCCGCGCTGCTCGAACCGGCCGGCGCCGGGGTGCTGCTACCCGACACGCCGGCCGCCCTGGGTGCGCTGGTCGCCGCCCACTGCGGGGAGCTGGACGTGGCGCAGTCGGTGCTGGACCGCGCGGTGGCCGCGGGGCTCGGCGGCCGGCTGGCGGCGTCCCGGCACCGGTTGCTGCAGGCGTGGATCGCGATGTCCCGGGGTGCCACGCCGACCGCCCGCGCCCTGCTCACCGAGGTCGACGCGACCGGTCGGCTGGAGCCCCGGGACGAGCTGGTGGCGGCCGCGCTGGAGGTGGGCCTGGCCCGGCGCGCCGGTGACCTCGCCGCGCTGATGCCGGCGTGGGGGCGGGCACGCGAGGCGATCGTGCGCCACCCGGTCGACCTGTACGTGCTGCAGCCCCTCGGCGAGCTGATCGTGGCGTCGGCCCGGCTGCGCGAGCAGGCCTGGGTGCGCCCGCACCTGGAGGAGGCGCACGCGCTGTTGGCCCAGCTGAACTACCCGGTGCTCTGGTCGGCGTCGCTGTACTGGTCCGAGCTGCACGCCGCGTTGCAGGCGGAGCACTGGCCGGACGCGCAGCGCCAGGCCGAGGCACTGGAGGCGGCCGCCGCGCAGCCGAGCGGCAACGTCCGGTACGCCAGCGCGATGGCGGTGGCCGCGCGCAGCTGGCTCGCCGTGCTGCACGGGCAGGTGGACCAGCAGGCGGTGGAGTCGGCCGCCCGGGGCCTGCACGCCGTCGGGCTGTCCTGGGACGGCGGCAAACTGGCCGGCCAAGGTGCCATCCGCACCACCGACCGGAAGGCGATGGTCGCCCTGCTGGCCTGCGCCCGGGGGCTGCAGAACAGCGGCCAGCCGGTGGACGCCGGCCCGACGCCGGAGACCCCGGTCGACGGTCCCGACGACGAGCACTACGCATCGCGCTCCGGCCCACCGGTGGCCGAGCGCGGCGGCGGCACGCGGGTCCCCGGGGCCGGCGCCGGCCCCGGGTCAGCTCCGGCGCAGAGCGGCGGCGGCACCGAGCCGACGGGAGCACTCAGCGACCGCGAGGTCGAGGTGGCCGCCCTGGTCCTGGAGGGCCTCACCTACAAGCAGATCGGCGAGCGCCTGTTCATCTCGGCCAAAACCGTCGAGCACCACGTCGCCCGGATGCGCCAGCGCCTCGGCTCCAACAGCCGCGCGGAGCTGATGGCCCACCTCCGCATGATCGTCCACCGCCCCTAACCCCGCCGCCCACTTTCCGCGAGTCGGGGATTTCGTCAGGGTGAGTCGGGGATTTTCTCAGACCGGCGCCGGACCAACCGGGCTGACGGATTCCCCGACTCACGCTGAAAAAAATCCCGACTCGCGGAAAGAGGGAGGTTGGGGGCGCCGACCGCGGCCTTGCCCGCCGGCTGCGGGGTCAGCGCGGGAGGGAGGCGAGGATGCCTTCGCAGCTGCGCATCACGACGCGGGCGGCGTCCGCCAGCGCGCGTGAGGACAGCGGGTTCTCCGCGCGCCGGCGCCACCGGCCGAGCGCGTCCATGGCCGCCGCGCGCGCCTCACGGGGGTCGGCCATCGGGTCGAGGCCGAGCCGGGCGGGCACGGCACCGCCGTCGCCGCCGAGCAGCCGCTCCGCCTCGACGCGCGCGTCCTCCGGCACCTTGACCGCACCGGAGCGCAGCGCGGTGAGCAGCCGCAGCTCGGCGAACTCGTGCGCGCCGTCCATGATCCGTTCGAGCTCGATGGCCAGCGGCTGCGAGGCCGGCTTCGGCTCGCGGCGCAGCACCAGGTCGAGCGCGAGCAGCGCGGACCGGGCCTTGAGCAGGTCGCGGCGCTCGGTGAACTGGATGTTGAGCACCTCGCGCAGGTCGTCGAGGCCGGAGCGGCGGACGAGCTCGGTGGACAGCCGGGTGGGGTCGGTGATGCCCTGGCGGATCATGGTGACGCTCAGCCGCACGCCGAACAGCCCGAACCGCTCGAGCAGGGCGCCCCGGGCCTCGGTGCTCAGGTTGGCCGTGGTGTCGGACTTGACGAACCGGTCGGCGGACAGCAGCAGCGTGTCCATGTCGTCGCGCTCCAGCGTGGACAGCTCGGTCAGCGCGGCGAACTCGGCCTGGCGCAGTGTGCGCCCGGTCTGGGCGAGCAGCCCGGCCACCGCGACGACGGTCTGGCACAGGTCGCGCAGCTTGTCGTCGGAGCGGTAGCGGCTGGCGATGCGCTTGGCGGACATCAGCGCGTCCAGCCGGCCGACGCCGATCTCGTCGGCGCGGGAGAGCACCGCGATCGTGTTCACCGCCGTCGCCCTGGCCACGCCCTGGTCGTGGAAGGACTCCAGGAACCGCACGTCACCGGAGTGCAGGTGACGCATCAGGTACACGACCGCGTCGGCGGCGGTCGGCTCGTCCTCCGGGGCGAGGAACTGGTGGCTGCGCGCCGACACGTCGGTGGACAGCGAGTCGATGCCCGGGGTGTCGATGAGCGTGGTGCCGCGCAGGCTCTGGGACGGCCAGTCCACGACCAGCCGGTCCACCCGCTCGGTCGGGGTACCGGCGAGGTCGAAGGCCAGCGCGCCGTCGTTGCGGTGGATGGACAGCTGGCGGGGCGCGCCGCCGCCCTTGCTGTACATCAGCACCTTGGGGCTGGGCGCGTCCTGGTACCAGGTGACGATCCGGGTGCACTCGCCCGCGTCGGTCGGCGCGATCTCCTCGCCGACCAGCGCGTTGAGCAGCGTGGACTTGCCGGCCTTGACCTTGCCGGCGATGGCCACCCGCAGCGGCTCGTCGAACCGGGTCAGGTGCATGCGCAGCCAGCCGGCGGCCTGCGGGCTGTCGGAGTAGGTGTCGATGGCGCGGCTGAGCAGGTTGCGCACCGCCCCGCCGAGCGTCGCCCCGCTGGCCGCGTGCCCGCCGGTCATCGAGGTCATCGGCCCGCCCCCAGCGCCGCCGCGCCGGAGGAGAACGCGGCCTGCGAGCTGGCGCCGTCCAGCGCCCTGGCCCGCTGCGCCATGTTGTCGATCCGGTCCAGCTCGGCCCGCAGGTCCTTGATCCGGGTGGCCCGGCCGCCCTCGACGGTCTGCACCGCCTTCTGCGCCGACAGCACCGCATCGGCCAGCGAGGTGGACATCTCCTCGGCGACGCCGGAGAAGTGGTCCCGCAGCGTGCGTTGCAGCGTCCGGAGCATGTCCCGGATGTCCTTGCCGACCTGGAACGTGGTGTCGTCGATGTGCCGGCGCATGGCCTGCTTGGCGTCGGCCTGGCGGCGCTGCTTGTTGCGCTTGAGCTCGTCGTGCAGCGTCTTGCCACCGAACAGCAGGCCAGCGCCGGCGGAGACCGGGTTGAGCATCGAGACGCCGGCCAGCCCCATGGCCATACCGCCCATGACAAAACCGCTGTAACCGCCGCGCACCCCGGTGAACAGCTTGGAGCCGATGCCGACCTTCTCCAGCTCGGGCTTCTCCAGGTGCCGCAGGTCGGCGGACTGGAAGTCCTTCTGGCCGTAGTTCAGCTCCGGCAGCAGCGCCGCGCCGTTCTCGCTGAAGTGCTCGGCGACCTGGCCGGCCAGGTACTGGGCCCGCTGGATGGCCCAGACGAAGTTCTGCGAGACGGACTGCGAGATCTGCTGCTCGAACCAGCTGACGAACTGGTCCCAGGTGTCCTTGGGGTCGCTCTGGTCGATCACGTGCTCGGCTTCGCGGCTCACCGTGCGCAGCCGGTCCCGCAGGTCGTACTCGATGTCCGAGGTGAGGTCCTGCACGCCGTCGTTGAGCGTCTGCTGCCAGCGCGCGGAACGCTGCCGCAGGTCGTCGGCCTTCTGCTTGGCCACCTTGAGCTGCTCGATCAGCGAGGTGGCCTTCTCCGGGTCCTCCTGGGCGATCAGCTCGGACTGCATGCTCGCGGCCAGCTGCTCGCTCACCGCCAGCACGTCCTGGCTGACCGAGCGGCGGTCCAGGTCGTCGGCGTGCCCGAGTACGTCCCGCTGCAGGTAGTGGATCAGCTCGACGTAGCCGGACTCGTCCATCAGCGCGTTGTCCTCGGTGCGCAGTGCGTGCAGCCGCAGCGTGGAGGACACCGGGAACATCCGGGGGCTGTCGCCGACCACACGCAGGTGGCCCTGGTCGAGCTCGACGATCTTGCGCCAGTGCGGGTACAGGTCGGTCTTGGTGATCACGCACGCCACGTTGGGGCACAGCTGCCGGGCGGCCGCGAGGAACTCCAGCTCCGGCGCGGTGTACTCCTGCGCGGCGTCGGAGACCAGCAGCACCGCGTCCGCCCTGGGCAGCGCACCCATGGTGGCCGCACCGTGGCTGGAACCGAGGCCACCGACGCCGGGGGTGTCCACCAGCACGAGGCCGCCCTCGAGCAGCCGGCGGGGCAGGCCCACCTCGGCGTAGGACAGCTGGCGCCGGTTGCCGGGGTTGCCGGCCTCGGACACGTACTGGGCGAGCTGGTCGATCGGCACCTCGCTGCGCTGCGCCGGCAGGGGATCACCACTGTCCGACTCCGCCTCCCTGACCAGGGTCACCGACGCCGTTTCGGCGAACTTGACCACGGTGGGCACGGCGGTCGCGATGTCGTCGTCCACCGGGCATACCGGGGCGTTGACCAGCGCGTTCACCAGCTGGCTCTTGCCCTGCTTGAACTCGCCGACGATCAGCACCCGGACGTTCGGGTCGGCCAGCCGGCTCCGGGTCGCCTGGAGCCGACGGCCCAGGTCCGGACGGCCGTACGCACTGGTTGCCTTGAGCGCGAGGTCAACCAGCGCGACCGCATCAGGTAGCGCCACGCCGCTCCCCCTCCTCGTTCGAAGCCCTGTCGGTGTCCAGCTTGCTCGCCGACCCGTCGGCCCGTGGCCTCGGGGGGCGCGCCATTACGCCAAAGGGCCGGCTCCACGACCCGTGCGGGGTGTGGAGCCGGCCGCTCCAGGTCTGCCGACCAGGCTAGCGCGTGACCCGTGGATCTTGTGGGTCAGCGGGCGTTGCCTCACCGGCACGTGTTCATAACCTCATACGTGGTGGACGTCCACGTCGTGGCTGTCGTCGTAGCTCGCGCTGTTGTGCGAGTTGACGTCGTCGTGGCTGTCGGTGTCGCTGTTGTCCTCGTAGCTGCTGTGCAGGCTGTTGTCCGACTCGTGCTGGTCGGCGTTCTGGCTCGCGTCACCGTGGCTGCCGGCGGCGTTGACTGCGGTGCTGCCGGAGCCGGAGTTGTGCACCGACGTGCTGGTGTCGTTGTCCTCGTTGTGGCCGTAGGCGTCGCCACCGATGGACAGCGAGCCGCCGTCGCCGATGTTGGTGTGGCCGAGGTCGGCGTTGGTCGCGTCGCCGGAGCCGAAGGCGGTGGTGTTGCCGTCGCCGGTGACCGCCTGGTTGTGGTTGCCGACCACGTTGCCGTTGCCCGTGGTGAGCGTGCTGTCCCTGATGTCGCCGCCGGCCGCCACCGAGCCGTCGCCGGACGCCACCACCGGGTCGTTGTCGATCACCTGGTGGAAGTCGCCACCGTGGGTGTCGATGTCCTGGTGCACCGAGTTGTCGATGTTGGTGTTGTGCTCTTCGATGGTGGTGTAGTTGTTCGTGATGTAGCTGTTCAGGTAGTGCCCCGCGCTGCCGCCGTGGTAGTCGTGCGAGGGCGGCGGGTAGTGCACGCCGTGGTGGTTGTTGGAGTGGTCGTTCTCCGAGATCAGCGACAGGGTGTCGTGCACGTCGGCGCTGGACACGTCGTGGAAGCCGCACTCGTTGAGGTAACCGTCGGGGTCGCGCAGGAAGGCGGCGCGCGCGTCGGGGTCGCGCAGCAGGTCGAGCAGCCAGTCCAGCAGCGAGGTCGAAGTAGTCATCGGTGAGATCTCCTGGGTTGTCGTGCATCCCGTGACGACGTGGTCCGCGATGCGGGGTCTGGGCTGCCGGGCGGGTGCTCCGGCGTTGACTCAAAAGCTATGACCTTGGGTGCCCTGCGCCATCGGGGATGGGACAGGGTTCCGGCCGGCCGGCATTACGGGATGGGGCTATGGGCCGATTGGGGGATTGGGGGATTGCAGCCCGGCGCCCCGGCCCCACTCCGCGCACCTGACCCACCCGGGCCGCCCGGACCGGATCCAGGGACCGGCGGTCGGCGAGTCACGAAGCTCGTGGAACCGGGGCTCAAGCTAGCAGGACACGCGCAAGCAATAACCACAATCCCGGACAGGTATGAGCCGAACGGGGTCCCCCGGTCAGCTGAACGGGTGGGTGCAAGCGTGCGATCCGTATGCGGCCGAATGGCGCAGCTATGCGGACAAAACAGTACGGCCGGCGCCTGGACCTCGGGTTTTCCGAGATCGGGGCGCCGGCCGCTGACACTGCCGGAGGTCAACCGGAACGAATGGTTTGACTCGGACCGGAAGCGAGCCGAATGGTAGGTCGGCTCCAGTGGTGCGACTCGATGGTGCGACTCAGTGGTGCGACTCGTAGTCGTGGCTGCTGTCGTAGGTCGAGTCGTTGTGCGAGCCGATGGTGTCGTGGCTGTCGCTGGACGAGCTGTCCTCGTAGTTGGTGTGCGTGGCGTTGTCCGACTCGTGCTGGTCGGCGACCTGGCTCGCGTCGCCGTGGCTGCCGGCCGCGTTGACCGAAGTGTCACCGGAGCCGGAGTTGTGCACCGCCGTGCTGGTGTCGTTGTCCTCGCTGTGCCCCTGCGCGTCGCCGCCGATGGACACCGCGCCGCCGTCGCCCACGTTGGTGTGGCCGAGGTCGGCGGTGGTGGCGTCGCCGGAGCCGAAGGCCGTGGTGTTGTCGTCCCTGGTCACGGCCTGGTTGTCGTCGCCGACCACGTTGTGGTCGCCGGTGGTCACGGTGCTGTCCTTGATGTCGCCGCCGGCCGCCACCGCGCCGTCGCCTGAGGCCACCACCGGGTCGTTGTCGATCACCTGGTCGAAGTCGCCACCGTGGGTGTCGACGTTCTGGTGCACCGAGTTGTCGATGTTGGTGTTGTGCTCGTCGATCACCTTGTAGTTGTTGGTGATGTAGTTGCGCAGGTAGTGCGACCCGTCGTGGTCGTCGCTGTTGTGGTCGTAGTGCTTGGGCGCCGGGTAGTGCACGCCGTGGTCGGAGTGGGCGTGGTCGTTGTCCGAGGCCAGGCAGAGCGCGTCGTGCACGTCGGCGGAGGACAGGTTGCTGAACCCGTGGTCGTTGGCGTAGCCGTTCGGGTCGGCCAGGAAGTCGGCGCGGGCCTCCGGGTCGCGCAGCAGACTG
>DATAZG010000208.1:0-51056 GCA_036272155.1 Pseudonocardia sp. | reverse complement strand
GCAAACCGCTCCGCCGTCATGTACGCCGGCCAGAACGGCTGCGAGATCACGATCTCCGCCTCGGGCAGATGCCGGTCGAACTCCGAGTCCGGCCCCTCCTTGTCCGAGGTCACGATCAGCTCATGCCCCTGACTCTCCAGGAACTTCCGCAACCCCAGCTCACCCGACACGCTGCCCAACAGCTCACCGGGCGTGAAGTCAATGCCCTCGGGCGTCGGCAGGGTCTGCCCGTCCGCGTAGCGCTCCAACTTCGGCAACCCGTCGCGGGCATACTCCTTCGGATATCCGTCTACCGGGTCGTCATAAAGTACGCACAATACCTTTGCCATGTGCCGCCTCCTTGCGGTGCTGAATTCCCGTATCTCCACCCTCGTCCGCCCTCGCGCGCGGAACAAGACAGCGAGCTGATCGCCTCTTCGATGCCTCGATTCGCGTCGTGAATGGGCCTGGTTGCCGGCCCGGAAAAAGTCGGACTGAAACCCCGCCGGCACAATTCCCGGCCCGCCGGGAGTGGATCACCACTAGAGTGGTCGGGTGGCCAGCGACATCCTCATCCGGCAGCTGGAGTACCTGGTCGCCCTGGCCAGGGAGCAGCACTTCGGGCGGGCGGCAGCGGCCTGCCACGCCAGCCAGCCGGCGCTGTCCACCGCGGTGCGCAAGCTGGAGGCCTCGCTCGGCGTGACGATCGTGCAGCGCGGCCCCCGGTTCAGCGGCTTCACCCCGGAGGGCCTGCGGGTCGTCGGCTGGGCGAACCGGATCCTGGCCGAGCGCGACGCCCTGCACAACGACCTGGACCGGATGCGCCACGGCCTCGGCGCGACCGTCCGGATCGGCGCCATCCCGACCGCGGTGCCGGCGACCTCGCTGCTCACCGCGCCGTTCTGCGACCGCCACCCGCTGGCCAGGGTCCGTATCGAGGTGCTCTCCTCGCGGGAGATCGTCCGCAAGCTCGGCGAGTACGACCTGGACATCGGCCTGACCTACCTGGACGGCAGCGCGCCGTCCGCCCGCACCGCCCTGGAGCTCTACCGGGAGCAGTACCTGCTGCTCACCAGGGCGGACAGCGAGCTGGCGCAGCTGGACACCGTCGGCTGGGCCGCCGCGGCGGCGCTCCCGCTGTGCACGCTGAGCACGAGCATGCAGAACCGGCGGATCCTGGATGCCGCGATGGCCGCCGCCGGCACCCGGCTCACCCCCGTCGTGGAGGCGGACAACGTCGCCGCGCTCTACGCGCACGTGGCGACCCACCGGTGGTCCAGCATCATCGCGCACGCCTGGCTGCACGCGTTCGGGGTGCCGCCCGGCATGCGCGCCATCCCGCTGGCGGACCCCGGCCCGCGCCCGGCCGTCGGCATCGTCGTCGCCGACCACCATCCGGGCTCGATCGTGGCCGGCGCGCTGATCGACGCCGTCCGCGAGGTCGACGTGTCCGCGGTGCTGGACCGGTCGGTGGCCGTCGCGCTGGCCGCCCCCCGCTAACGAGCTCAGCGCCCCCGGGTCATGCCGGCCAGGTTCATCGGATCGTGCCGCCGAAGCTGTGCGCGGCGTGGGCGGAACACCCGGGACCAGCGGGCCCCCGGCGTCAGCGGGACCAGCGGAGGGCGAACCAGAGCTCCATCCGGGTCTCCGGGTCGGCGAGGTCCACGCCGAGGTGGCGCTCCACCCGGGCGATCCGGTGCCGCACGCTGTTGCGGTGCACGCCCAGCGCCGCCGCGGTGCGGTCCCAGCCTCCGTGGTTGGCCAGCCAGGTTCGCAGCGTGTCGACCAGCGGCTCGCCGGGCCGGTCGCGCTCCAGCTCACGCAGCGGCGCGAGCAGCCGGGCGGCGAAGTCGGCGCCGGCAGCCGGGCCGACCATCGCGGCCAGCCCGGCCGAGCGGGCCAGCACCGGCCGCTGCAGTGCGACCGCCCGCTGCAGCAGCGAGTCCACCTCGGACACCGCCTCGGCCAGCCGCGCCGCCGGTACCGCGCTGCCGGCGACCACCAACCAGCCGTCGGCGCGCAGCCCGTCGAGCTGCGCCAGCCCCACCGTGCCCCGGGCGATCGCGGTGAACCGGGGACCGTCGGTGACCTCGACCAGTGGCGTGTCCAGCCGGGCCCGCAGCCAGTGGTAGCCCGCCGCCGCCCGGCCGGGGCCGCGCCGGTAGGCCACCCCGGCGAGGACCCGGTACTCGCCGGGCCCGAGCAGCCCGGTCGCCACCTGACCCGGGTCGGCACCGCCGAGCAGCAGCCCGGTCGCGGCGCCACCGAGCCGGGCGGCGTCCGACCCGGCTCCCCCGGCCAGCCCGAGGAGCGCGGCCCCCACCCCGAGGATCGCCCGCTCCGCCAGGCCGAACCGGTCGCGGCGCCCGGCGATGACCAGGGGCGACGCGACTGCCCTCGGGTACACGGGCTGGGCCAGCAGGTACGTGCCGTCGGCGAGCTGCGTGCTGGCGCTGCGGAGGCCGCTGCCGGCGCCCGTGCGGGCGAGCAGCTCGGTCGCCTCGGCGGGCAGCGGCCGGGGCACCCGGTAGCCGGCCAGCACCGTCGCTCCCCCGGTGTCGCCGCCCTCGCTCTCACCCTCCTCGGCGGCTCTGTCGACCAGGCACGCCCAGCCGGTGAGCCGGCGGCCGAGCACGGCGATCACCTCGTCCAACCCGTCGGCCGCCGCGCTGGTCAGTGCCTCCCTGGCCTCGACGATCCGGCGTTGCTCGCGCCGGCCGGCCTCCTCGAGCGCGACCGACACCGCGCGGCTGACCGCCAGGAACGGCACCCGCTCCGGCACCACCAGCAGCGGCAGCCCGTGCCGGGCGCAGGCCGCCCGCAGGCTCTCCGGCAGCTCCTCGTGCATCGGCGGCGTCACCCCGAAGCCGAGCGCGGTGATGCCGGCGGCGCACAGCCGGAGCACGTAGCGGTCGACCTCCGCCGGGGCGCCCGGCAGGTTCACACCCGAGGTGAGCAGCAGCTCGTCGCCGAGCAGGTAGGGCGCCGGGTCGAGCAGCTCGCACACGTGGGCCCAGCGCACCGGCAGCTCCAGGGCACCCGGCCGCAGGGTCTCCCGGACGACGTCGACGGCGAGCTGACCAGCGTTGACCACGGTGCGTAACGGGACGGAAACCTGCTCGTCGCCCGGAGCGGCGGTTTGGGTCATTTCATCCACACGAGTATGCAACCAGGACGGAATGTCCCGATCAGGTTACCGCATACCGAACCTACGGTGACCCGAACAGCTCGTTCCGCATTGCTCGCACCGACGAGGAGGACGCCATGGTCGGCGACTACCTGGTGATCGCGCTCTACATCGCAGGCATGATCGGCATCGGTTGGCTGAGCATGCGGATGGCCAAGACGAAGAGTGACTACCTGGTCGCCGGCCGTCGGCTCGGCTGGTTCATGTACTCCGGGACCATGTCGGCGGTGGTGCTCGGCGGCGCCTCCACCGTCGGCGGGGTGAAGCTCGGCTACACCTACGGCATCTCCGGCGCCTGGCTGGTGATCACCATCGGGCTCGGCATCCTCGCGCTGCACGCGCTGTTCGCACGCCGGTTGGTGCGGCTGCGGGTCTACACCGTCGGTGAGATGCTCCGGCTGCGCTACGGCGGCGCCACCACAACCATGTCCGGCATCGTGATGTGGGCGTACACGCTGATGATCACGGTCACCTCGACGCTCGCGTTCGCCACCATCTTCAAGGTGCTGCTCGGCGTGCCGGACGCGGTCGGCATCGCGGTCGGCGGCTCGATCATGGTGCTCTACTCGGTGCTGGGTGGCATGTGGTCGATCACGCTGACCGACATCGCCCAGTTCGTGATCAAGACGATCGGCTTCCTGCTGATCCTGGTGCCGGTGGCGATCAGCGCGGCGGGTGGGTTCGCCGGCATGCGCGCCACGCTGCCCGCCAGCTACTTCGACTTCGGCGCGATCGGCGGCGCCACCATCGTCGCCTACCTGGTGACCTACAGCCTCGGCCTGCTGATCGGGCAGGACATCTGGCAGCGGGTGTTCACCGCGCGCACCCCGGCCGTGGCCACCTGGGGCGGCATCATCTCCGGGTCGTACTGCCTGGTCTACGCGGTGGCCGGGGCGGTGATCGGGACGGCGGCCAAGGCCCTGTACCCGGATCTCGCCAACGCCCAGGACGCGTTCGCCACCATCGTCGAGCGGCTGCTGCCCACCGGGATCCGCGGGCTGGTGCTGGCCGCCGCGCTGTCCGCGATGATGTCCACCGCGAGCGGCGCGCTGATCGGCTGCTCCACGGTCAGCACCACCGACCTGTTCGGCAAGCTGTGGCGGCGGTCCCGGCTGTCCGAGGTGAACCAGAACCGGCTCACCACGCTGGTGCTCGGGGTGCTCGCGATCGGCATCGCGATGGCGGTCAACGACGTGGTCGGGGCGCTCACGGTGGCCTACAACCTGCTGGTCGGCGGGCTGCTGGTGGCGATCGTCGGCGCACTGTTCTGGAAGCGTGGCACCACGGCCGGCGCGATCGCCTCGATCGGCGCCGGCTCGGTGGTCGCGGTCGTCATGATGATCGTCGAGGGGCTGGACGCGAACGAGCCGATCTTCTACGGCCTCGGTGCCAGCCTAGTGGTGTTCGTCGTGGTCAGCCTGCTCACCCCGCGCACGTCGGACGAGTTGTTGCAGGCCTGGAGCGAACGGCTGGCCGGCGCGGCCGCCCCGTCCGAGGACGAGGGAGCGGTCGCCGTGTCGGCCTCGGCCCCGTCCGCCCCCGAGAAGTAGGAGGAGCCCCGCATGACCACCCCATCCCCGCTCGGCCCGGTCGACTCGTCCGTGGTGCCCCGCTTCGCCGGGTTCGCCACGTTCGCCCGGCTCCCCCGGATCGACCAGGTCGAGCACGCGGACATCGCCGTCGTCGGGGTGCCGTTCGACGCCGGTGTCTCCTACCGCCCCGGGGCCCGGTTCGGCCCGGCCTCGCTGCGCGAGGCCAGCCGGCTGCTCCGGCCGTACCACCCGGAGCTGCAGGTCTCGCCGTTCGCCACCGCGCAGGTCGTAGACGCCGGTGACATCGTGATCAACCCGTTCCACATCGGCAAGGCCATCGACACCCTGGAGGCCGAGGCGCTGGCAATGTCCTCGGGCGGCACCAGGCTGGTCACCGTCGGTGGCGACCACACCATCGCGCTGCCGCTGCTGCGCGCCGCCGCCGCCCAGCACGGCCCGGTCGCGCTGCTGCACTTCGACGCGCACCTGGACACCTGGGACACCTACTTCGGCGAGCCGTACACCCACGGCACGCCGTTCCGGCGGGCCGTCGAGGAGGGCATCCTGGACACCAGCGCGGTCTGCCACGTCGGTACCCGGGGCCCGCTGTACGGCCAACGCGACCTCGCCGAGGACCGCCGGCTCGGCTTCGGCATCGTGACCTCGGGCGACGTGCTGCGCCGGGGGGTTGCGGAGATCGTGGACGCGCTGCGCCAGCGGATCGGCGACCGGCCGCTGTACATCTCGGTGGACATCGACGTGCTCGACCCGGCGCACGCGCCCGGCACCGGTACCCCGGAGGCCGGCGGCATGACCAGCCGCGAGCTGCTGGAGATCCTGCGTGGGCTGGCCGGGCTGAAGCTGATCGGTGCCGACGTGGTGGAGCTGGCGCCGGCCTACGACCACGCCGAGATCACCGCGATCGCGGCGGCGCACGTGGCGTACGACCTGGTCAGCCTGCTCAGCCTGGAGCATGCCAAGTGACCGGGACGACCCCTTCGGACCCGGTGGGCGCGGCCGGTGACAAGCAGCGGATCGGCGGGGATCTTGTCGTCGAGACGCTGCGGGCGCTGGGCGCGGACACGGTGTTCGGGCTGCCCGGGCAGCACGCGCTCGGGCTGTTCGAGGCGCTGCGCCGGGCCCCGGACATCCGGCTGGTCAGCTCGCGGGTGGAGAACAACCTGGCCTTCGCGGCGGACGGGCACGCCAGGGCGCGGCTGGACGCGGCGCCGGGCGGCCCGGTCCCGGTCACCCCGATGATCGTCTCGACCGGCCCCGGCGCGCTGCTCACGCTGGCCTCGCTGCAGGAGTCGCGGGCGGCGTCGGTGCCGGTGCTCGGCATCTCCAGCCAGGTCCCGGTGGCCGGGCTGGGCGGTGGCCGGCACGGCTACCTGCACGAGCTGCCGGACCAGCCGGCGAGCTTCCGGGACGTGGTCAAGTCGGTGCACCAGGTGCGCACGGCGAGCCAGCTGCCGACCGCGCTCCGGGCGGCATGGGAGTCGGCCGCCACGCCGCCGTTCGGCCCGGTCTGGGTGGAGATCCCGCAGGACGTGCTGCTCGCACCGACCAGCCTGCCGCCGATCACGACGGTCACCGCGACCCCGGCTCCGCTGGCGCCGCTGCCGGAGCTGGTCGCCGAGGCGGCCCGGCTGCTGGACGGCGCGACGAACCCGGTGATCCTGGCCGGGGGCGGCGTGCGCCGGGCGGGAGCGGGCGAGGAGCTGCGGGCGCTGGCCGAGGCGTTGCGCGCGCCGGTGCTGAGCACGTTCGGGGGCAAGGGCTGCTTCGGCTGGACGCACCCACTGTCCGGCCAGTCCTGGCTGGAGGACCGGCACAGCACCGAGTTCCTGGCGTCGGCGGACGTGCTGCTGGTGCTCGGTTCCGGGCTCGGCGAGCTGTCCAGCAACTACCGGACCTTCGCGCCGCGCGGCCGCGTGATCCAGGTCGAGGCGGACGCCGGCAAGCTGGAGGCCAACCACCCGGCGCTGGGCATCCACGCCGACGTGCGGCCGACGCTGGCCGCGCTGCACGCCGCCGTCGCGGTACGGCCGGCCGACGGGCGCGCCGAGGCCGCCGTCGCCTCGCTGCTCGCCCAGGTCGGCGACCGGCTCGCGGCGCAGCCCCTGGACCTGGAGCGGCGGGTGCTGGCGCAGGTCCGCCAGGCGCTGCCGCCGGGGACGCCGACCTGCTGGGACATGACGATCCTGGCGTACTGGGCGTGGTCGGCCTGGGATGCCGACGGGGCGCCGATGCACACCGCGCAGGGCGCCGGTGGGCTCGGCTACGGGCTGCCGGCCGCGCTGGGTGCCGCCGCCGCGACCGGTGGCCCGGTGCTCGCGGTGTCCGGCGACGGCGGGGCGATGTACGGGCTCGCCGAACTGGCCACGGCGGTGCAGCACGGGCTCGACGTGACGTGGCTGATCATCGATGACGGCGGCTACGGCATCCTGCGCGAGTACCTGACCGACGCCTTCGGCCAGTCCACCGCGACGGAGCTGACCCGCCCCGACTTCGCGGCGCTGGCCAGGGCGTTCGGGGTGCCGGCCACGGTGACGTCGGTGGACACCCTCGGCGACGACCTCGCGGCGGCCCTGCGCACCCCGGGTCCGAGCGTGGTGGTGCTGCCCGCGCTGCTACGGATGTTCGCGCCGACGCACCTCGGCGACTGAACGCGGCTCTGCGCGGCGGACGTCAGGAGAGGCGTCGCGCGCGGGCGGTCCTCGGCGACGGCGAACTCCCAGCGGGCGGGGTCGAGCGCGGCGACGGCCCCGTCGACGGAGACCTGCACCTGACCGGCGGCGGGAGTCGCGGCTCCGGTGGCCGGGTCGATGGGTCGGTGACCGACCAGGAACAGGGTCCCGCCGGGCGCGACCCCCATCGCCATCCGTGCCACCCTCTCCGCCACCGACCCCGCCACGTGGACGTAGAGGCAGGCGACGAGGTCGCGGAGAAGTCCACCGCGGTGACCCGCCGGCCGCGGGCAGCGAGCCAGAGTGTGTCGGACCCGTGGCCGCAACCGGCGTCGAGCGCGACCCCGGGACGCAGGTCCGCGGCGGCCTCCGTCAGATGGGTGCTCGGTGGGCGCGGACGCGCGGCGGCCCCCGATGAGTTCGGGATGCTCGCCGGGTCTGCACCGGTATGGACACCCAGAACCTCGCGGACCTCTACGAGCTGCCGGCCCTCGACTGGTCGTCGGTCACCAACCGGCTCGACGCCGGCTGCGACCAGGCGCCCGGCTCGGGTGGCCCCGGCCGGCACACGACGTGGCTCACGACCATCGATCCCGACGGCGGCCCGCACGTCACCGGGGTCGGCTCGCTCTGGGTCGACGGCTGCTTCTGGTTCGAGACCGGCCAGACCACCCGCAAGGGCCGCAACCTGGCCCGCGACCCTCGGTGCACCGTTGCGATCGCCACCCACGACTTCGACCTCGTGGTCGAGGGCACCGCCGAGGTCGTGACCGACCGCGACACCATCGCCCGCCTGGCCGCGGTCTGGGCCGAGGGAGGCTGGCCGTGCGAGGTCGACGAGTCCGGCACCGCCCTCACCGCGCCGTTCAGCGCCCCGTCGGCCGGCGGGCCGCCGTGGTCGGTCTACCGCGTCACCGCCCGGTCGGCGTACGCCGTCGCCACGGTCGAGCCGGGCGGTGCCACCCGCTGGACCTTCTGAGCCACGCCGCTGCCAAACGTCATGATCTACAGGAGCACTAGCCGCGACACGCAGTCAGGAATGGGAGCGACGTGCGGCCGTACTCCGCCCTGCGCGGGCAGACGGCCCTCGTCCAGGGGGCGTGGCGAGCCAACAGACCCGGGGTCATCTGGCGAGCCCAGTCGGCGAACAGGACTTCGGAGGCCCCGCATCCCGCCGACTCAACCCGAGCAGATCACACATCGCGTCCGGAGCACGCACCCCACGATCGGTGAACTCCCCATCCCGATCCGACCCAGCAACAAGTTCCGAAGAGTCATAGTCACACTGGCGCCGCAACACCCGGCGACATTTCAACCCACCAATCCGGGTATCCGAATCACCGAAAATATCGTCGCCCCAAGAAAAAACTTCATGATCTATTCGGGAACTGGGCAGGACTGCCCAGCCGCATCAAGGTGCCCAAGTTACTCGAGCCGTCGGGACGCCGAAGGCTCCCGACGGCGCACGGACGGTGGTGACCCGCAGCCACGTAACCCAGCCGCGCGACGACCAGTAACGACGCTAAACGACCCCAGCACGCACGACATGCCCCGCGCGCACCTCGACATACAGCTCAGCCCCGCGCGGCTCATCCAGCGGGCACCGCGCACCAACAGCCGCGTCGTCCCACAGCCCGGACCGGCGCCCCCATTCCACCCAAAGCAGCAGGTCGGCGGCATACTCCGGCCCCGGCGCCCGGATCTCGACCGGCACCGAGCCCCACCCGGCCGGAACACCACTGACCCCCACCAGGTAGCGCCGCACCGACCAGGGCAACCCCGACAGCTCGGCCAGCACCCGCAGCGCAGTGTCCGCGCACGGCGCCACCACCGTGTCAGTCCACTCGGCCAGCCCGCGGGGAACCGCCGTCGGATCCACGATCAGGTTGACACCGCGACGAGCATCCGGCGGCGGCACCACCAGGCGACCGGACGGCTCGTCGCCGCCGTCGAAGGCGCGGTCGGGCACACCCAGCCACCGGCCCAGCGCCCCAACCAACTCTCCCAGCCCGGCGCAGTCGGTCGTGGCGCCGGTCGGGGCCCGCACGAGCCAACCGCCGCCCCGCGCCTGTACCCGCGGCCCCGCCGGGCCGAGCAGGCGCACCGCCGCGGTCGCCACCGCCGACCGCGCCGGCAGCCCGGCGAGGAACGGGCGCGCCCAGTCCCCAGCGCCCCGATCCGACCCGCACGCGCCGCACATCAGCGCCGCCCAGCGGTCACGACAGGTCCGCCGGTCACGACAAGCAGGACAGCCAAGGCGGTCACGACAGCCCCGGAGATGGTCATGGCATCACGTCCCCGGAGTTGGGGCCGAGGGTCTGGCCGACGTAGAGGTTGCCGCCGGGGTCGCTGGCCAGCAGCACGGCGGTCGGCGCCACCTCCTCCGGTCGGCCGAACCGGCCCAGCGGCAGCTCGGCGCGCTTGGCCCGCTTCCAGTCCTCGGTGATGCCCTCGACCATCGGCGTGTCGATCGGGCCCGGCGCGATGGCGTTGACCAGCACACCGCGCGCGGACACCTCGAGCGCGAGGGACTTGGTCAGTGCGATCACGCCGGCCTTGGCCGCCGCGTAGTGCGCCAGCCCGGTGCCGCCCTTGATGCCCAGCTGCGAGGCGATGTTGATGATCCGGCCGGAGCCCCGGGCCAGCATGCCGGGCAGTACCGCGCGGCAGCACAGGAACACGCCGGTGAGGTCGACCGCGAGCGTCTGTGACCAGGTGTCCAGGGACATCTCGGCCAGGGGCGACTCGGTCAGGATGCCGGCCGAGTTGACCAGGATGTCCAGCGGCCCGACCAGCTCGGCGGCGGCCGCGACGGCGGCGGCCACCGACGCCTCGTCCGTGACGTCGAGCGTCACCGCACCCACGACCCCCGGCTCACCCGCCGCCGCCGGACGCCCGGCCGCCGGACCACCGCCCGGCCCCACCGGCGTCCGGTCGCCGATCACCACCGAAGCGCCGGCCGCCCCGAAGGCCGCCGCGATCGCGGCCCCGATCCCGCTCGCACCCCCGACAACCAGCGCGGTCCGACCCTGCAGCATGCATCCTCCCTGGTCAGGACCCGTGAGTGGCGAGTTGGGCTATAACCCGACTCGCCACTCACAGGGTCAGGCTGGCATCCGGACGGTGAGGCCACCGTCGGCGACGATCGACTGGCCCGTGATGTAGGACGCGTCGTCCGAGGTCAGGAACCGGATCACGGCGGCGAGCTCGGACGGCTCGGCGGCCCGGCCGAGCGGGATGTCCTTGCCGGCCCGCTCGAGGCCGTCCGGCCCGAGCGAGTTGACCGGGTCCAGCGACTGCGGGGTGACGACGTAACCCGGGATCACCGTGTTCACCCGGATCCCGCGCGGGGCCAGCTCCACCGCGACACTGCGCACCAGGCCGAGCACGCCGGCCTTCGCGGCGCCGTAGTGCGCGTGCTCGCCCCAGCCGTACACCCCGCCGGCGATCGAGGACACCGCCACCATGGCGCCGGGGCCGGCCATCCGGGTCGCCGCCGACCGGAACACCCGGAGCACCCCGGTCAGGTCGACCTGCAGCAGGTCGTCCCAGGCGTCGTCGTCCAGGTCGGCCAGCGCGGCCCGGCGCAGCACCCCGGCGTTGGCCACCGCGATGTCGAGCCGGCCCCACTCGTCCAGCGCCCGCTGGGCGAACGCGTCCACCTGCTTCGAGTCGCGCACGTCGACCTCGTGCACCACGCACTCGCCCCCGGCCGCGTGCACGAGGCGGGCGGTCTCGCCGGGGTCGTGCGGGTCGCCGGGAAAGGTGCCGATCACCGTGCGGACCCGGGTTGCCGCGTAGGCCACCGCGAGCGCCCGGCCGATCCCGCTCGCCGCGCCACTGACCACGGCCACTCGCCCCTCGGTCATCCGGTCAGCTTCTCCGCGGTGCGCGCGGCGAACATCAGCACGCCGGACAGGAACGTGCCCAGCGCGCCGACGATCAGCGCGGCCGAACTCCAGGTGTGCCCGGCGGCCAGCATCGACGTGACGATCACACCGGCCACGATCGCACCCGGCTGGGACAGCGCGTTGAGGAACGCGGTGCCCGTCGCGCGGCACTGCGTCTCGTAGCACTCACCCATGTAGAACAGCAGCGCGGCGTACGGCCCGATCAGGAAGAACATGCCGAGCGAGTACAGCGTGACCACGGCGAAGGTGCCCTGCGCGACGGTCAGGGTGAGGGAGAACAGCACGCCGGACAGCAGCCAGCCGACCGCGATCACGTTGCGCCGGCCGAACCGGTCCCCCGCCCAGCCGTGGAAGATGTAGCCGAGATAGCCCACCGCGTTGATCACGATCAGCATCATCAGCGAGCCGGTGAAGCTCACGCCCTTGCCCTCGGTGAGCACCGTCGTGCCGAGCACGCTGAACACCTGGATGCCGAACCAGTTCACGATCCAGGCCAGCCCGAGCACCAGCGTGTTGCGCAGCGCCTTGCCCTGGAAGATCGCCACCAGGCCGCCGGAGTCCTGCTTGACCAGCCCGTAGGACGCCGCCAGCGCGTCGGCCTCGGCGCCCTGGCCCTCCTTGCGCATCGCGCGCAGCTTGAGCTCGAGCTCGAACTGCGGGCTCTCCTTCAGCTTGCGGCAGAGCAGCGCGATGATCACCGCGGGGAAGAACGCCAGCAGGAAGCAGCCCCGCCAGCCGACCAGCGGCAGGAACACCGCCACGAACGCCACCGCGATCAGCACACCGAGCGGCCAGCCGCCCTGCACCAGGCTGTACACCAGGCCCCGGCGCTTCTTGATCTTCTCGTCCTCGGTGACCGCGTAGATCTCGTTGAGGTACGTGGCGTTCACCGCCTGCTCGGACAGCCCCAGCCCGCTGAGGGCCCGGATGCCGACCAGGAAGCCGATGCCCGGGGTGGCCGCGCTGGCCGCCGAGGACACCGCGGTGCCGGCCACGGTGAGGATCATGCCCCGGCGCCGGCCGATCCAGTCCACCACCGGACCGATCGCCAGCGCGACGATCGCGGTGCCGACCGAGACGAGGGTGGAGACGAACGAGGCTTTCGAGGCGTCCCAGCCGAAGGTCTTGGACATCTCGGGCAGCAGCGTGCCGAACAGGATGTAGTCGTAGACGGCGAACGTCCAGGCCAAGAAGGCCAGCACGGTCGCCCGCCTGGTGTCCTTGACGCCGAACCGGGGTAGGGCGGAGGTCGCGGCGTTCGCGGTGGATTCCAGGGACATGGCGGTGCCCTTCCGGGAGGGAACTCAGGGTCGCTTGATCAGTCCTTGCTCGTCCGAAGTGCTTGTCCGAAGTCGTTTCGGGAGACCGCTCAGGTCCGGGGCGACCGGGCCACGAAGTCGTCGGCGATCTCGTCGAAGGTCGACCAGCGCACACCCTCGTGCGCGTTGATGTGCTCGATCAGCCGCTCGAGCATCATCAGGTTCTGGGGCCGCCCGGAGACGTCCGGGTGGATCGTTAAGGTGAAGGCCGCGTAGTCCAGCTCGCGGTAGACCCAGTCGAACTGGTCGCGCCAGCTCTCCTCCAGCGCACGGGGGCTCACGAAGCCGTGGCTGTTCGCGCTGGCCTTGATGAACATCATCGGCGGCAGGTCGTCCAGGTACCAGTTCGCCGGGATCTCCACCAGGTCGGTCTCGGTGCCGCGTTCCAGAGGCTTCATCCACTCCTCGGCGGACTTGGCGTAGTCGATCTTCGTCCAGCTGTCCCCGACCCGTACGTAGTACGGCGTGAAGTCACGGTGCATCAGCGAGTGGTCGTACTTGATGCCGCGCTCGAGCAGCAGCTCGTTGGTCACGCCGGAGAACTCCCACCAGGGCGCCACGTAGCCGGTCGGGCGGCGGCCGGTGACCTTCTCCAGCAGCTCGATCGACCGGTCCAGCACCGCGCTCTCCTGCTCGCGGGACATCGCGATCGGGTTCTCGTGCGAGTAGCCGTGCACGCCGATCTCGTGGCCGGCGTCGACCACCATCCGGGTCTGGTCCGGGAACGTCTCCACCGAGTGGCCCGGGATGAACCACGTGGTCCGCAGCTCGTTGCGCTCGAACAGGGTGAGCAACCTCGGCACACCCACCTCGCCGGCGAACATGCCCCGGGAGATGTCGCACGGCGAGTCCTCGCCGCCGTAGGAGCCCAGCCAGCCGGCCACCGCGTCGACGTCGACGCCGAAGGCGACCCGAATGTCCTTGCTCATCTCAGCTGATCCTCTCTGCCAGGGACGGCACCAGCCGTGCCCCGAACGGGTTCCCGGCCCACCGGGCAAGCTCCGCCGCCACGGGTACCGGGTCGCGGTACCGGGCCAGCAGCGCTGCCAGCAGGATCCGGGCTTGGGACGGTCGGAGTACCCCGGTTGGCACGGCGCCAGCCGCAAGCAGGTCGATCCCGCCGCCACCGTTGCCGTAGATGCCGGCGACGGGGCCGGCGGCCACCCGGGTCGACAGAGCCACCACGACGCCGGCCCTGGTCAGCCGGTCGACGGCGGCGCAGACCTCGCGGTTGGCATTGCCGGCGCCGGTGCCGGCGAGCACCACGCCCCGCGCGCCGGCGGCGTGCACCGCGTCGAGCACGGTGGCGTCCGCGCCCGGGTAGTACGTGACCACGTCGACCCGGATGCCGGCCAGGTCCAGCGCGGCCAGGTCCAGCGGCGCGAACCGCACCGGGCGCGCGGCCAGGCTCACCGCGCCCTCCCGCACGTGGCCGAGCGGGCCGCTGTCCGGGGAGCTGAACGCGGCCGGGGCGGCGGTGTGCGACTTGCCGACCCCCCGGGCGGCGAACACCGAGCCGTCGAACGTGAGCAGCACCCCGCAGTCCCGAGCGGCGGGGTCGGCGGCGACCGCGATCGCGTCGGCCAGGTTGCGCGGGCCGTCGGTGTCCGGTGCGTCGGCCGGGCGCTGGGCTCCGGTGAACACCACCGGCCGGGGGTCGTCGTGCACCAGGTCGGCGAGGAACGCGGTCTCCTCCATGGTGTCGGTGCCGTGGGTGACCACAACGCCGAGCACCTCTTCGTCGGCCAGCGCGCGGTGGATCTCGCGGACGATGCCGGCCATGTCCGCCGGCGTGAGCAGGTAGCTGCCGAGGCAGAGCACGTCCCGCCCCTCGACGGGCACCGGCACCGCCACCGGCAGGCGTTGCAGCAGCGCGGCCACCCCGTCGCTGGCCACGCTCGCGCCGCGCTCGTCGCGCCGCGAGGCGATGGTCCCGCCGGTGGAGATGATGACTACGCCGCGCACCCAGTTGCTCCTCTGCCGATCCGGATCTGGTGAATGTTTTTGATACCCAAACGTTTGGGCCAATCGTTTGGGTATCATGCGCGTGACGGTCGACCGAAGTCAATAAACTCGCTGTTACGCTCCGGTCCGAGTGCAACGGGTGCGTTAACACCGGTGGCCGACCAGGCGGGTTACCACCGACCAGGGCACGGAGGACGGGCGCATCGTGGACACCGAGCAGAACGCGCCGATCACCCTGCGCACACTGGCCGAGCGGCTCGGCCTGCACGTGTCCACCGTGTCCCGGGTGCTGCACGCCAAGCCCGACGAGCAGCTGCGGGCCGCCTCCGAGGCCACCGTGGCCCGCATCCGCACCCTGGCCGACGAGCTGGGCTACCGCCCCAACCCGCACGCCACCAGCCTGCGCACCCGCCGCAGCAACCTCGTCGGCGTGCTGGTCCCCCGGCTGTCGGACATCGTGCTGGCCACCATCTACGAGGGCATCGAGGAGTCCGCCGCCGAGCACGGGCTGTCCACCTTCGTCACCAACACCCGGGACATCCCCGCCGCCCAGCGCGCCCGGACCGAGATGGTGCTGGCCCGCCGGGTCGACGGGATGATCTTCGGCGACGCGTACGTGGACGGGCGGTTCCTCGACGAGGTGGCCGCCCGGGGCGTGCCGTTCGTGCTGGTCAGCCGCCGGGCCGGGCGGCACGTCTCGGTCACCTGCGACGACTACCAGGGCGGCCGGCTCGCCGCCGAGCACCTGCTCGAGCGCGGCCACCGGACGGTCGCGGTGATCGCCGGCGAGCCCTACGCCAGCACCGGCATCGACCGCACCGCCGGGTTCGTGGACACCTACCGCGAGGCCGGGCTGCGCATCCCGCCGGAGCGCATCCTGCACTCCCGCTTCGACGCGAGCGGCGGCCGGCTCGCCGCCGAGGCACTGCTCGGCGCGGACCCGCCGACCGGCGCGGGCCGGCGGCCCACCGCGATCTTCGCGGTGAACGACTTCGCCGCGATCGGCGCGCTCGGCGCGGCGCGCGACCTCGGCCTGCTGGCGGGCACCGACCTGGCCGTCGTCGGCTTCAACGACACCCCGCTGGCCGCCGAGCTGCCGATCGCGCTCACCACGGTCCGCTCCCCGATGCACGAGATGGGCCGGCGCGGGATGGAGCTGCTGGTCAGGCTGATCCGGGGCGACGAGGTGGCCGCCGAGCGGCTGCGCCCCGAGCTGATGGTGCGCGCCTCCAGCGGCGCCGACCTACCCCACCCCACCCCCGCCGCCGGCAGCTGACGCCGCGGGGCGCACTCCGGCCCAGGCGCGGTCCGGGTTCCGACCGTGTCGCCCGGCCGTGGCGATGATCGGCCGAGGGCGGCGGCCCGCTACGGTGGCGGCGGTATCCGGGGAGACCGAGGGGTTCGATGAGCGCGGACACGAGTACCCACGGCACAGGTGGCCACGACGCGGGTGGACAGGACTCAGGTGGACACGGTGTCGATGCGCGCGGCACGGCCCGGGCGGCGATCGTGGTCGGGGCGCTGGGCGTCGTGTTCGGCGACATCGGCACCAGCCCGATCTACACCGTGCAGACCGTGTTCAGCCCGACCGACCCGCACCCGGTACCTCTGAACACCGACAACGTGTTCGGGGTCATCTCGCTGATCTTCTGGTCCGTGATGATCATCGTCATGCTGACCTACGTGACGCTCGTGATGCGCGCCGACAACGACGGCGAGGGCGGCATCATGGCCCTGATCACGCTGGTCCGCCGGGGCCTGGCCAAGGTGCCCGGGGGTCGCCGTCGTGCCGCCATCCTGGCCGGGCTGGGGCTGTTCGGGGCGTCGCTGTTCTTCGGGGACAGCATGATCACGCCGGCCATCTCGGTGCTGTCGGCCGTCGAGGGGCTCAAGGTCGTCGAGCCGTCCCTGGAGAGCCTGGTCATACCGATCACCGCCGTGATCATCGTGGTGCTGTTCTCCTTCCAGCGGCTCGGCACCGCGGCCGTGGGACGGCTGTTCGGGCCGGTGATGATCGTCTGGTTCTTGGTGATCGGCGCGTGCGGCATTCGGGGCATCCTCAACCAACCGAACATCCTCTGGGCGCTGTCCCCGACGTATGCGCTGGGGTTCCTCAACAGCCACTTCTCCACGGCGTTCTTCGCGCTCGCCGCCGTGGTGCTCGCGGTGACCGGCGCCGAGGCGCTCTACGCCGACATGGGCCACTTCGGCCGCTCGGCGATCACCAAGGCGTGGCTGATCCTCGTGTTCCCCGCCCTCGTGCTCAACTACCTCGGCCAGGGCGCGCTGATCCTGGCCAACCCCGCCAACCTGAGCGGCCCGTTCTTCCTGCTGGTGCCGGACTGGGGGCGCCTGCCGCTGGTGCTGCTGGCAACGGCGGCCACGGTCATCGCGTCCCAGGCGGTGATCACCGGCGCGTTCTCCGTGGCGTCGCAGGCGGCCCAGCTCGGCTACCTGCCGAGGCTGCGGATCGCGCACACCTCGGAGGAGACGGTCGGCCAGATCTACGTGCCGTGGATCAACTGGCTGCTGATGGTCTCGGTCCTGACCTTGGTGTTCGCCTTCCGCAGCTCCGCGGCACTGGCGTTCGCCTACGGCGTCGCGGTGACCGGCACGATCACCATCACCACGCTGCTGTTCTTCGCCGTGATCCGGACGCGGGGCGCACCCGCCTGGGCCGTCGCGCTCGGCGCGGCCGCTCTGCTCCTGGTCGACCTGCTGTTCCTCGCCGCCAACCTGACGAAGCTGGTGCACGGGGCCTGGCTGCCGCTGCTGATCGGGCTCACGGCGTTCACCGTGATGACCACCTGGCAGCGCGGCCGAGGCATCGTCACCCGGCAGCGCGCGCAGGACGAGGGCTCGCTGCGGGAGTTCGTCGAGCACCTGCGCGAATGCGACCCGCCGCTCGTGCGGGTCCCCGGCACGGCGGTGTTCCTCAACCGGGGCAAGGAGACCGCCCCTCTCGCGCTGCGGGCCAACGTGGACCGCAACCACGTCCTGCACGAGCACGTGGTGATCGTGTCGGTGGAGACGAAACCGGTACCGAGGGTGCCGCCGGCGCAGCGGCTGGTGGTCGACCGGCTGGGCTACTCCGACGACGGGATCACCTACGTCAACGCCTGCTTCGGCTACATGGACACGCAGCGCGTACCCGAGGTGCTGCGGCTGCTGGAGGCCGCCGAGGTGGAGCGCCCCATCGACGTCGAGAACGCCTCCTACTTCCTGTCCACGATCGACCTGCGCAAGGGCGACGCGCCGACCATGGCGCGCTGGCGCAAGCACATCTTCCTGGCCACCTCCGGCATCACCGCCGATGCCGCCGAGTACTTCAGCCTGCCCCGGGACCGCACGGTGATCATGGGTTCCGTCATCGAGGTGTAGCTCGGGGCTCACGCCTCGGCGAGGACGGTGGCGCGGACCGCGTCGGCGAGATGGCCGGCCTGCTCGGTCCGGTGCCCAGGCAGCCAGGCGAGGACGGTACGGCGCCGCTCCTGGGGACCACCTCGGACCGCGACGAAGCGGACGCCGGGCGGGGCGACCGAGGCGAGCGAGACCGGTACCGTCGTCACCCCGCAGCCGGCGGCCACCAGGTGCAGCTTGCTCAGCCAGTCGCGGGCGGTGTGCGCGATCCGCGGCCGCTCGTCGACGCCGGGCCAGACGCCCATCAACCGCTCCTCCCCCGACGGCGGCCCGGCGATCCACTGCTGTCCGCGCAGGTCGGCGACCTCGACCGACGCCTCGCGGGCCAGATGGTGGCTCTCCGGCACGGCCAGGCAGAGCTCGCGTTCGGTCAACCGCTCCACGCGCAGCGGCGGCGACTCCGCGTCGAGGGGCCGGAACGGCGGCGCCCAGCCGAGCAGCGCGACATCCAGGCTGCCGGCCCGCAGCGCCCGCACCAGCACCGGCGTGCTGCCCTCGCGGGAGGTGACGGTGATCGCCGGGTGGGTGCGGCGCAGCGCGGCGAGCGCCCGGGGCACCACGGTGGCGCCGGCGCTGGCGAACCAGCCGAACCGCACGGTGCCGGCCGAGGCGGGCAGGCCGGCCAGCTCGCGCTCCGCGGCGTCCACCTGGTCGAGCACCGCCATCGCGTGGCGCAGCATGACCTGCCCCGCCGCGGTCAGCCGGACCCCGTCCCTGCGCCGCTCCAGCAGCGCCGCCCCCGCCGCGCCCTCCAGTGCCGCGACCTGGCGGGACACCGCGGACTGCGTGTAACCGAGGGCCTGCGCGGCGGCGGTCAGCGTGCGGCGCTCGGCGATCTGGCAGAACACCTTCAGCGCGACCGTCGGCACGTTCGAGAGATCCATGAGAGACAGGAATACCAGATGTTCGTAACTCTCGTTGGACGCATACTCGGGGCGCGCTTAACGTCGAAGACATGAGCTTGATCGAGACACCTTTCGGCTTCTCCAGCACGGCGGCCGAGGCCGCCGCCGGCATCGACCTGACCGGCCGCCGGGCGGTCGTCACCGGCGGCTCGTCCGGCATCGGGGTCGAGACGGCCCGAGCACTGGCCGGCACGGGCGCCGACGTGACCCTCGCCGTGCGTGACCTGGCGGCCGGCGAACGTGCCGCCAAGGACATCGCGGGCACGACCGGCCGGACCGCCCCGCACGTCGCCGAGCTCGACCTCACCGATCTGGCATCGGTGCGGTCGTTCGTGGCGGCCTGGCGCGGCCCGCTGCACATCCTGGTCAACAACGCCGGGGTGATGGCGAGCCCGGAGACCTACACCGCGAACGGCTGGGAGCTGCAGTTCGCGACCAACCACCTGGGCCACTTCGCACTGACGACCGGGCTGCACGGCGCGCTCGCCGGCGCCGGCGACGCCCGCATCGTGGTGGTCAGCTCGAAGGGACACATGACGTCCCCGGTGGTGTTCGACGACCTGCACTTCGCCTTCCGCCCGTTCGACACCTGGCTCGCCTACGGCCAGTCCAAGACGGCGAACGTGCTCTTCGCGGTCGAGGCGACCCGCCGGTGGGCGGCGGACGGGATCACCGCCAACGCCCTGATGCCCGGGGCGATCTACACGAACCTGCAGCGCCACACCGGTGGAGCGGGCAGCGGCCGGGTCCCGCCGGAGCTGATCAAGTCCGTCGAGCAGGGGGCCGCGACGTCCACCCTGCTCGCCACGTCTCCGCTGCTGGAGGGCGTCGGCGGTCGCTACTTCGCCGACTGCACCGAGTGCGAGACGGTCGACCGGCGCAACCCCGGCCTCGGTGGGGTCGCCCGCTACGCCCTCGACCCGGAGGCCGCGCGGCGGCTGTGGGACGTCTCGGCGCGACTGGTCGCGACCTCGTGAAGGCCTGGCGGCTCACGACGGCCACCCGGGCGCTCAGCCTGGAAGACATCCCCGAGCCGGCCCCCTGCCCGGGGTCCGTCGTCGTCCGGATCGAGGCGGCAGGGGTGGTCAGCTACCTGCGCAGGTACATGGCGGGCGCGCTGCCCTCCTACAACCCGCCGCCCGGGGCCTTCACCCCCGGGACCAGCGCCATCGGCGTGATCGAGCAGGTCGGCCGCGACGTGTACCAGCTGCACCCCGGCCAGCGGGTGCTGCTGACCGGGAACTACACCGTGCCGGAGAACGTCCCCGAACCCGCCCGCGCACTGCTCGGGATCACCGCGCCGCCGGCGTTCGTCCCGGTCCTGGAGACCTGGCCGGACGGCACCTTCGCCGAGCGGGCACTCGTACCACTCTCGACCGCGACGCCGATCCCCCCGGCCCTCGACGGCGTGCCGAGCGCGGTGCTGGCGGCGGCGACCCGGTGCCTGGTCCCCTACGGCGGCTTCCTGCGAGGGCGGCTGCTGGCCGGCGAGACGGTCGTGGTCAACGGCGCCACCGGCGGTTTCGGTTCGGCGGGCGTGCACGTGGCGCTGGCGATGGGTGCCGGCACGGTGGTCGCGGCCGGCCGGAACGCCTCGGTGCTGACCCGGTTCGCGGAGCTCGACCGGGTCAGAGCCGTGCGCCTGTCCGGCGATGTCGAGGCCGACTCCACCGCACTGCGGGATGCCGCCGGCGGCCACGTCGACCTGGCCCTCGACCTGGTCGGCGCGGCGGACAGTGCGGCCAGCACCCTGGCCACCCTGGACTCGCTCGGCCGCAACGGGCGGCTGGTCCTGATGGGGAGCATGACCACACCCCTGCCGATCGACGCCACCATGCTGATGGCGACCGGACGGGAGATCATCGGGAACTTCATGTACCCCGCCGACGCTCCGGCGCGGTTGCTGGCGCTCGTCGCGGGCGGCCTGCTCGACCTCACCGCGATCCCGACCGTGCACCGCCCGCTCGCCGAGCTCGAGCGGGCCATGGACGAGGCGGCGGCGCCGAACGCGCCCCTGGTCGTGGTCGGCGGCTGAGCTTCGGCCACGGAGCTGGGAATCTCAGGCCCGGGGTCGAGGAGCTTTGGCCGCGGTTCACCGGCCCGCCGGGCGGTGTTCACCACGAACGGTGATGATCCCCTGGCTATGGGACCCGAATCCGACGCTCCGCCCACCGGCCAGAGCGAGCCCGCCGAGTCCGACTCCCCTTCGTGGTCCGCGCCCCGGTTCAACCGCCGGGGTGTGCTCGGTGCCGCCGCCGGGCTGAGCGGGGCGGTCGCGCTGGGCGTGC
Source organism: Pseudonocardia sp. (assembly GCA_036272155.1). Classification (GTDB taxonomy): domain Bacteria; phylum Actinomycetota; class Actinomycetes; order Mycobacteriales; family Pseudonocardiaceae; genus Pseudonocardia. The sequence goes on along the minus strand of DATAZG010000208.1, from coordinate 29,860 downwards.
CCACCCTGGCCGCCTGCGCCCCCAGTGGTCCGGCCTGGCCGCGCCCGGACCGGAGCCCGGTGGCCCCCGTGGCCGGGCTGCACCTGCAGTTCGGCGCCGACGCGAGCAGCGAGCTCGTCGTCTCCTGGCACACCACAGGCTCGGTCGGCAACCCGAGGGTGCTGCTGGGCCGGCCGGAGAGCGGCTTCGGCCAGACCACGCCCGCCGAGACGCGCACCTATCGGGACGCCGCCTCGGGGACCGAGATCCAGGTGCACCACGCCCGGCTGACCGGCCTTGACCCGGACACCGACTACATCTACGCCGCCGTGCACGACGGCACCAACCCCGAGCTGGGCACCGCGCGCACCGCGCCGCGCGGGCGGGCCGCGTTCACGTTCACCAGCTTCGGCGACCAGGCCACGCCGACGGTCGGCAAGCTGACCGGCACGACGTTCGTCAACGACAACCTCGGCTCGCCGTTCGCCGGGGACACCACGGCCGGCGTGGAACGGGTGGCGCCACTGTTCCACCTGGTCAACGGCGATCTGTGCTACGCGAACCTGAGCAAGGACCGGATCCGCACCTGGTCGGACTGGTTCGTCAACAACAGCCGCTCGGCGCGCTACCGCCCGTGGATGCCGGCGGCGGGCAACCACGAGAACGAGCTCGGCAACGGGCCGATCGGCTATCAGGCGTTCCAGACGTACTTCACGGTGCCGGACGCCGGCGCGGAGCCGACGCTGCGGGGGCTCTGGTACGCCTTCACCGCCGGCGCGGTTCGGGTGCTCGCGCTGAACAACGACGACGTGGCGCTGCAGGACGGCGGCAACTCCTACGTCAGCGGCTACTCCGGCGGGGCGCAGCGGCGCTGGCTGGAGAACGAGCTGCGGACCAGCCGGGCCAACCCGGACATCGACTGGATCGTGGTCTGCATGCACCAGGTGGTGATCTCCACCGCCGACAAGTTCAACGGCGCCGACCTGGGCATCCGGGAGCAGTGGGTGCCGCTGTTCGACCAGTACGGGGTGGACCTCGTCGTGTGTGGGCACGAGCACCACTACGAGCGCTCGCACCCCATCCGCGGCCAGCAGCCGACCGACACCCGCACGCCGATCCCCACTCAGACCAGCACCGACGTGCTGGACACCGGCAAGGGCACGGTGCACATGGTGATCGGCGGCGGGGGTACCAGCAGCCCCTCCAACCAGCTGCTGTTCAACCCGCCGAGGTGCCGGGTGATCACCGCCGTCGGCGCGGTCGACCCGGCCACCGGCAAGAGGGCGCCGACCTACGTCCAGGAGGACGCGCCGTGGTCGGCGGTGCGCGACGCCGAGCACTCGTACGGCTTCGCCGCGTTCGAGGTCGACCCCGGCGGCACCGGGCCGACCACCGCCATCCACGTCACCTACTACGCGGTGACCGGCCCCTACGGCGAGCTGACCCCGGTGGACCGGTTCACCCTGACCCGCCCCCGGCACGGCTGACCGACCCGGCGGAGGCCCCGGCCGCCCGCCGCGCCGCGCGCACCGGCAGCACCAGCGCCGCGCCGAGCACCACGAACAGGCCGAGGCTGAACACGTTCAGCACCTGGTCGAGAGGCCCGTACATGTCCAGGTGCAGCAGGTGGAAGATCAGGTGCGGCACGCTGAACACCAGCCAGACCACGCCCGTCAGCCGCACCAGGTAGTCGTTCGCGGGGCGCAGCGCGGCGCCGGCGGAGAGCGCGGTCAGCCCGAGGCAGAGCGCACCGACGTCCCGGGCCAGGTGCTCGTTGTACGGCCCCAGCGGCGGCAGCCAGCGGAACCCCGCCCCCGGGAACGAGTCGTACCAGGACAGCGGCGCGAAGCACGCCCAGGTCCCGACGAACGCCCCGAGCAGGGCGAGGATCCAGAGCAGCCATCGACGGGCCTGAGAGTTCATGCCCTCAAGACACCGCGGGCCCCGAAAACGTGACAGCCCGGCGACGGCCCCACCCGATCGAGGTCCGACCCGGCCGCTCAGCCGGCCGCTCGGCCGGCGGCGAGGTAACCGCTGGCGTCGCCCTGTCGGGCGATGCTGCGCCGGCCGTCCACGCCCACCGGCACGGTGCCCACCACGGTCACGCGGTGCAGCCGGCGCGGCAGGTCGCCGTAGTCGGCCACCGCGTAGTGCTGGGTGCCGCGGTTGTCCCAGATCGCGATGTCGCCCGGCTGCCACTGCCAGCGCACGGTGTTCTCCAGGCGGGTGACGTGCTCCTGGAACAGCGCCAGCAGGTGCCGCGAGTCGGTCCCGGTGAGCCCGACGAAACGCTGCGCGAACTGGCCGAGCAGCAGCGCCTTCTCCCCGGTCTCCGGGTGCACCTGGACCACCGGGTGCTCGGTCTTGTACACCGTGGCCGTGAACTCCTCCTGGCGCGCGGCCTGCTCCTCGGTCAGCTCGACCACCGCGTGGCTGGTCGCGTAGTCGTAGTCGTTCGTGTGCTCGGCCCACAGCCGCTCGGCCAGCTCGCGCAGCGGCGCCGGCAGCGACTCGTACGCCGTCACCGTGTTCGCCCAGCTCGTGTCGCCCCCGTACGGCGGGAGCACGATCGCGCGCAGCAGTGAGAACGCCGGCGGGTGGTCCACGAAGGTGACGTCGGTGTGCCAGCTGTTGGCGCGGTTGCCGCCGGCCGAGTCGACGGCCAGCACGGTGCGGTCGTGCTCCACGGACGGCACGGTCGGGTGCGCCGTGGTCAGCTCGCCGAGCCGGCGGGCGAACGCCGCCTGGATCTCGTCGTCCAGGTGGTCCTGACCGCGCAGGAACACCACCCGGTGCTCCAGGACGGCGGCCCGCACCGCTGCCACCACCGAGTCGTCGAGATCACCGGACAGCCGCACGCCGGTCACCTCGGCGCCGATCGCGCCGGCCACCTTCCGGACGTCCAGAATCTGTTCCACCGTGCTCATGCCCCACTCCATTCTTCGAATTCATCTCGCGCGTGCTGAACAGCGCATCGGACCGACTCCGCCGGAGCCGCGATGCGTTCGGGGTAAACGTGATTGACGAGGATCAGTACCGCGTCGGGCAAGCCCGCGTCCGCGCCCAGCCAGAGCCTCGGACCAGCGGAAACGTCAGAACTGACAGATGGCGCTGGACAGCCGCTGCAGGTCGACATGCAACCGCGCGACGAGTCGGAGCGACTCGAGCAACGGCCGGGCACGGACCATTCGGGAAATGCTGAAGCACATCAGGCCGAGGTTCGCCGGAAACGTCTCCAGGCTCGACACCCGGCCACCTCCCGACCTCTCGCCCAGACCCCGCGCGCGTCGCCCGCGCCCGCTCTGGAGTACAGCACATTCCTAACCGGATGAGTAGAGATTGCCGCAAAAAACGGGACCCGGCGCCCCGCCCAGGGCCCGACCGCGCCGGCCACTGAGCGCAACCACCCCTGCTGTGAACGATGTGACTGGTGATATTCGAGTGAATCAAAGTTTCAAATGAGCACAATGGGACTAACCTGACGTGGCGAACCACGCAGGCAGCTTGATGCGCTGGTCGGAGGTACTCACGATGACAAGATCCAGACGCGCGCGATTATCGGGGTCGTCGGCAGGATCCCCGCCACGGTCCACATCGCGGCCATTCACGGAGCGGCGATCCCGCGCCACCCACCTGAGGCGATTCCCGGTGGCACCGCTGTCGACCGCCCTGGCCCTGCTCGGGCTCGGCGCGGTCCTACTCGGTACCGCGCCGGTATCGGTCCGGGCGACGCCGGTACCGGCCGGCTTCGTGATCGACCTGGCCGCGGTGCCCACGCCACCGCCGATACCGACCCCACCGGCCCCGCCGCCGCTACCGGCGGCCCCGGCTGCACCGGGAGCCACGGTGCCCGGGTCCACGGCGCCCTCGCCGGGGGTCCTGGCGCCGGGAGTGCCCGGCGCCGTCCCCTCGGGGTCGGCCCTGCCCTCCGACCTCGACCCGGCCGACCCGGCCGACTCAACCGACTCGACCGGCGCGGACTCAACGGGCGCCGACTCCACCAGCGCCGACTCCACCAGCGCCGACTCGATCGGCACCGGCCCGGTGGCCGCGGCGGTCCCGCGCGGCCGGGTGGCCCGCCAGCTGCGGATCTTCCTGACCGGCTACTCGTTCCACGACAACACGCCGCCGATGTCGGCGATCGTCAGCCACCCGATCCTGCACCGGGCGGCCGGCGGAACCGGCACCTACCGCGACCCGATCACCGTCGCGGTACCGGGCAGCGGGTCGACGATGAAGTGGAAGCCGGGCACCCGGTTCTACCTGCCCAGCGTGAAGCGCTACGTGATCGTCGAGGACTCCGGGGCCAGCCCGGCGCCGCGCGGCGTGGAAACCCACCTGGACATGTGGATCGGCGGCCAGGGCGGCACCCGCAGCGCCACGGACGCCTGCATGAGCCGGCTCACCGGCAACGTGCCGGCGGTGCTGAACCCGCGCGCGGGCCTGCCCGTGATGGCCGGGCCGGTGTTCTCCAGCCACACCTGCCGGATCCCGCTGCTCAGGCGGATGGGCGGGGCGCTCGGCAAGGTGGGCCGGACACTGGGCCGCTAACGCGGCGGCACCGGCGGCGCGGCAGGTCGCGGCGGGCATCGTCACCGACGCCCCCACACCCTCTTGCGGTGCCGCGCACCCGCTACGGCGGGTGCGCGGCACCCAGAGCGGGTGTGCGGTGGAGACTCAGCCGAGGGTGAACGGGTCGCGCGTGCCGCCGGACAGCTCGACCCAGATCGCCTTCTCCTCCAGGTACTCGTCGATCGCGTGCAGGCCGTTCTCGCGGCCCAGCCCGGAGGACTTGAAGCCGCCGAACGGCACGCTCGGCGCCACCACGCGGTAGGCGTTGATCCACACCGAGCCGGCCTTGATCTTCGCGGCGACCCGGTGCGCGCGGTGCACGTCCTTGGTCCAGACCGCGCCGGCCAGCCCGTACGGGGTGTCGTTGGCCAGCTTGATCGCCTCGTCCTCGTCGGTGAAGGTGAGCGCCGCCAGCACCGGGCCGAACACCTCCTCACGCACGACGGTCGACTCCGACGTGACCCCGGTGAGCACCGTGGGCTGCACGAACAGCCCGCCCAGCGAGGACTCCGCCGCGCCCCCGTAGGCCACGGTCGCGCCCTCCGCCTTGGCCGTGTCCAGGTAGCCGAGCACCTTCTCGTACTGCGGCCGGTTGGCCACCGGGCCCATCTCGGTGTCCGCGTCGTTGGGGTTGCCGAGCTTGATCCGCGAGGCCCGCTCGGCGATCAGCCGGATCAGCTCGTCGTGCACGTCCGCATGCACGATCAGCCGCGAGCCTGCCATGCAGGTCTGCCCCGTCGCGGCGAACACCCCGGCGATGACGCCGTTCGCGGCGGCCGCCAGGTCGGCGTCCGGGAACACCACTTGCGGCGACTTGCCGCCCAGCTCCAGGGTGACCTTGTTGATGTTCTCGCCGGCCGCCTTGGCCACCGCGCGGCCGGTCGCGGTGGACCCGGTGAACGCCACCTTGTCCACGCCGGGGTGCGCGGCGAGCCGGGCGCCGGTCTCCCGGGACAGCCCGGACACCACGTTGACCACGCCGGCCGGGAAGCCCGCCTGCTCGAACAGCTCCGCGAAGCCCAGCGAGGACACCGGCGAGTGCTCGGACGGCTTGACCACGACAGTGCAGCCGGCGGCCAGCGCGGGCGCCAGCTTCCAGGTCATCAGCAGCAGCGGCGAGTTCCACGGCGTGATGGCGCCGACGACGCCGACCGGCTCGCGGCGCGTGTAGACCAGGTAGTTCGGGTTGGGCGACGGGATCTGCCGGCCCTCGATCTTGTCGGCCAACCCCGCGTAGTACTGGTACCAGCTACCCAGCGCGTTGAGCTGGCCGAACATCTCCCGGTACAGCTTGCCGGAGTCGTTGACCTCCAGCCGGGCCAGCCGGTCCGCGTTCTCCGTGACCAGGTCGCCGAGCCGGCGCAGCAGCGCGGCCCTGGCGAAGCCGGTCATGGCGCCCCACTCGCCGTCCAGCGCCGCGCGGGCCGCCGCCACCGCCGCGTCGATGTCCTCCGGTCCACCGTCGGGCACCCGCGCCCACGGGCCGCCCGTGTACGGGTTCTGCGACTCGAAGGTCCGGCCGGACAGCGCATCGACCGCTTTGCCCCCGATGACCATCTGGAACCGCTCGAGCTGATCCGTCATCGTCCTGTCTCCTTTCGACGTCGTGCCCCGTTCCGCACCTCGAACCTAGGAGCCAGCCGGACGCGGGGCCAGCCGGACTCAGCATCGGCACAGCCGTTCCCGGCGGATTCCGCGCTGGCCGGCTCCCCCGCTGCACTGCGTGGCTAGAGGGCGCGCCACGGGCTGCCTACCGTCGAGGCCCGACACGGGTGAGCCGGACCACACCCGCCGAGGAGGTAGCTCATGACCAGCACGGACGTCAGCCCGAACATCAGTCCCGACATCAGTGCAGCCGAAGCGCTCGAGCTCAACCCGACCGCACCGCGCCCGCCGGAGGAGACCCGGCCGCTGGTGGACGGGCGGCAGACCCACCCGCTGTACAACGACCAGCCGATGAAGCTCGGCCTGTTCGGCACCAACTGCTCGTACGGGCTGATCATGAGCCACGCGGAGACCACCTACCGGGCCACCTGGGAGCACACGCTGCAGGTAGCCAGGACCGCCGAGGCGATCGGGTTCGAGGCGCTGGTGCCGATCGCCCGCTGGCGCGGCTTCGGCGGTACCACGAACTTCAACGGCAACTGCTTCGAGACCTACGCCTGGGCGGCCGGGCTCGCGCAGGCCACCGAGCGGATCGGCATCTTCGCCACCTCGCACCTGCCGACCATGCACCCGATCGTCGCGGCCAAGGCGGCCACCACGATCGACCACATCTCCGGCGGCCGGTTCGGGCTGAACCTGGTGATGGGCTGGTTCTCCCCCGAGATGGAGATGTTCGACGGCACCCAGCGCGAGCACGACGAGCGCTACACGTTCGGCCAGGAGTGGCTGGACCTGGTGCTCAAGCTGTGGAGCGAGGAGGGCTCGTTCGACCACCACGGCGACTTCTTCAACTGCCGGGGTGTGGAGTCCTACCCGAAGCCGCACCAGGCGCCCCGGCCGATCCTGATCAACGCCGGCAACTCCAAGGCCGGCGTGGAGTTCTCCGCCCGCAACGTGGACGTCAACTTCGCCTCGCTGACCACGTTCGAGGAGATGAAGGCCTACACCGACACGATCCGGGGCAAGGCCCGCGAGGAGCACCAGCGCGATATCAAGACCATGACCTACGGCCTGGTCGTCTGCCGGGACACCGAGAAGGAGGCCAAGGCCGCCTTCCAGCACGTGATCGACAAGGGCGACTGGGGCGCGGCGGAGAACGTCATGAAGATCGCCGGCATGCAGAGCCAGTCGTTCAACGAGCAGATCAAGCAGTTCCAGGAGCGGTTCATCGCCGGCTGGGCCGGCTTTCCGATCGTCGGCAACCCGGAGCAGGTCACCGAGCAGTTCGGCCAGCTCAAGGAGAACGGCATGGAAGGGATGATCATGGGCATGGTCGACTACAACGAGGAGATGAAGTACTTCGACGCCGAGGTGATGCCGCTGCTCAAACAGGCCGGACTGCGGCACTGAGCCTATTCTCTGGGCCTACCTCTGGGAGATGGCAGTGCGGACGACGACGTCTGCGGCCGGGCGGCCGCTGAGCCGGTTCGGTGTGCTCGCCACCGGCGACCTCGAGGAGGCCCGGGACGCGGTCACCCGGGTCTACCTGCCGCACGAGCTCACCCCGACCGGCGCCGACGCCGGCCGCCTCGGCATGGTGCTCAACGCCGTCGAGGACAAGAGGTTCACCCTCGGGTACCTGACCTACGGCGCCGGCACCCGGCTGTCCATGCCGGCGACGGAGAACTGCTACCACGTCAACCTGACCACCGCCGGGCGCACGTACGCGGACCGCCAGGACGGCCGGCGGGCCAGCACGGCGGCCCGGACCAGCGGCGTTGTGCTGCGGCCCGACCAGCTGAACCGGGTGCGCTGGACCCCGGACGCCGAGCAGCTCATCCTCAAGATCCCCCGGGTGGCGCTGGAGGGCCACCTCACCGACCTGCTCGGCCGGCCGGTCCGCTCCGTGATCGACTTCGACTTCCAGTTCGACCTCACCGGGCCCGGCGGTCAGAGCCTGCTGGCCGCCGTGGAGTTCCTGGCCGCCGAGCTGGACCGACCCGGCGGCCTGGCCGACATGCCGCTGGCCCGCGAGCAGCTCGAGGCCTACGTGATGACGCAGCTGCTCACCGCTGTGCCGCACCCCTACACCGACGAGCTGGCCGCGCCGGCCGACCCCGCCCGGCTGGGCCGGCTCGCGCCGGTGGTCGAGTACATCGAGAACAACGCCGACCTGCCGCTCAGCCCCACCGAGCTGGCCCGCGTCGGCTGCATGTCGGTGCGCACGCTGCACGCCTCGTTCCAGCAGACGTTCGGCGAGTCCCCAATGGCCTACCTGCGGCGGGTCCGCCTCGACCACGTGCGCGCCGAGCTGGCCAGCGGCCGCGACCCGGCCGTACGGGTCACCGACGTGGCGATGCGCTGGGGCTTCTTCCACCCGAGCCGGTTCGCCAGCCAGTACCGGGAGCGCTACGGCGAGCTGCCCTCGGAGACCGTGCGGCGCAGCGCCGGCTGATCACTTCGGGCGCGAGGAGCCGGGTTCGGCCTTGCGCAGCGTGGTGACGAAGCTGAACCGGTCCCCCCGGAACAACGACCGGACCCGCTCGATCGGCCGCCCCCCGGGATCCCGGGAGACCCGGTTGAGCAGCAGCATCGGCGCGGCCGGGTTGGTCTCCAGCAGCATCGCCTCGCGCGGAGCGGCGAGCACCGTCTCGATCCGCTCGGTGGCCGTCTCGAACTCCACACCGGTGCCGCGCACGTAGGCGTACAGCGAGGTCTCCGGGTCGAAGTCGGCGAGCAGCCGGGGAAAGCGGGCCACCGGCAGCCGGGTGTCCTCCAGGCCGACCGGGTGCCCGTCGGCCAGCAGCACCCGCTCCAGCACGACCACCTCGTCACCCTCGGCGATCTCCAGCTCGGCGGCCAGCTCGGCGGGCGCGGGCAACCGGTCGACGTGCACGAGCCGCCGGCCAGGGCGCCGACCCTGCTCGTGCAGCCCCTCGGTGTAGGAACCCAGGACCAGCTGCTGGACGACCTTCGGGCCGGCCACCACCGTGCCCCGGCCCTGCCGCCGCAGCCGACCGGCCACCAGCAGCTCCTGCACGGCCTGGCGGACCGTCACGCGGGACACCGCGAAGTGCTGGGCCAGCTCACGCTCGGCCGGGATGGCCGCGCCCTCGCCCAGCTCCTCGACCAACCCGGAGAGATGGTCGGCCACGACCCGGTACTTCGGCTCGCGGATCTCGGTGCTGCTCACGCCGGACGCTCCCCCGGCGGGCGCCCCGCCCCGCCGGACGGAGAGATCGCAGCATCCTCAGCAACCACGCCAGTCACTATACAAGAAATTGGTCTAGACCAGTGCGTTCGGTGTTACCCGATCCGGTAGACCCAAATTCTACCGCCCGGTCGTACGCCGCCCACCCTTGACTTGGAGCGCCCTCCAGCCCCTAGCGTTCGAAGGTCATCGACAGAGGAGCATTCCGCATGATTTCCCGCACCGCGCTCGGTTCGTCCGGCCTCACGGTCAGCGCCATGGGCCTCGGCTGCATGGGCATGAGCGAGAACTACGGCGCCACCGACTGGGACACCTCACTCGCCACCCTGGACCGGGCGATCGAGCTCGGCATCACCTTCCTGGACACCGCCGACGCCTACGGCACCGGGCACAACGAGGTACTCGTCGGGCGTGCCATCCACCACCGCCGCGACCAGGTCCAGCTGGCCACCAAGTTCGGGATCGACCGCAGCGGCGGTGACGCGGAGCGGCGCATCCGGGGCGCGCGCAACTACGTGCTGCGCTCCTGCGAAGCCTCCCTGCTGCGCCTCGGCGTCGACGTGATCGACCTGTACTACCTGCACCGGCCGCCGCAGGACGTGGAGATCGAGGAGACCGTCGGCGCGATGGCCGAGCTGGTGGCCGCCGGCAAGGTCCGCTACCTCGGCCTCTCCGAGGTGACCGGCGAGCTGCTGCGCCGGGCCCACGCCGTGCACCCGATCACCGCCGTGCAGAGCGAGTACTCACTGTGGACCCGCGACGTCGAAGCCGTCACCCCCGTGATGGCCGAGCTGGGCGTCGGGCTGGTGCCGTTCTCGCCGCTCGGGCGGGGCTTCCTGACCGGCGCACTGGACCGCGCGGCGCTGGACCCGAAGGACTTCCGCAGCACCAACCCCCGGTTCCAGGGCACCGCCGGCGACCAGAACGAGAAGATCGCCCAGACCGTGCGCGAGGTGGCCGAACGGCTCGGCGCGGCACCGGCCCAGGTCGCGCTCGCATGGGTGTACGCGCAGGCCGAGCGGCTCGGCGTCCCGGTGGTCACGATCCCCGGCACCAAGCGGCCCGAGCGCCTGGAGCAGAACGCCGGCGCGCTCGACGTCACCCTCGACGACGACGCACTGCGCGCCCTCGACCCGCTCGGCGACGTCGTACAGGGCGCGCGCTACGCCACCGGCAGCGTCGGCAACACCCCCGCACCCACCACCCGCTAACCGCCGCCCGGAGCCGCCGTACGGGGGCGCCGTACGGGGGCGCCCGGGAGATGACCCGAGCGGTCAGTCGCGGCGACGCAGCCCGTCGAGCACAAGGTCGAGCAGGTGCCGGGCGCGGGTGTCCCACTCGGCCTCGTCGAGCCGGGACAGGTAGCCGATGAGGATGATCACGTCACGGGCGTCGACGTCGGAGCGGATCGTTCCGCCGGCCTTGCCCGCCTCGAGGAGCGTGGTCAGCGCGTCACCGATCGGGCCGAGGCTGTGCGCGGTGAGGTCGCGCCACACCCCCACCTCGACGGCGGCGAGGACCCCCCGCTTGACCCGCGCATAGTCGGCCACCCGGTCGAACCAGCGGGCCAGCGCCTCGACGGGCTCGTGCGCGGCCAGCAGCGTGGGCGCGGCCGCGACGAGCTCGTCGACATCGTGGCGGTAGACCTCGGCGAGCAGCGCCTCGCGGGTCGGAAAATGCCGGTAGAGGGTGCCCTGACCGACCCCGGCCCGCTTGGCGATGGCGTTCAGCCTCGTCTCGTCCGAGTTCGCGATGGCGGCTCGCGCGGCCTCGATGATCCGGGCGCGATTCTCGATCGCATCGGCACGGCGGCGGGGTGAGCTCATCTGTCCTCTGTACGACGTCCTGGCTAGACGGACACGTGTCCGCTAGTCTGGCAGCTAAGCGGACACGTGTCCATCAGTACTTCGAGAGGTTGCTCATGTCAGCCACGAACGGCGCGGTCGTCGCCATCACCGGAGCGAGCAGCGGCATCGGCGAGGCCACCGCCCGCCTGCTCGCCGAGCGCGGCGCCGCCGTCGTCCTCGGTGCGCGCCGGACCGACCGCCTCGACGAGCTCGCCCGGGACATTCGCGGCGCCGGCGGGCGCGCGGCCACCTGCACCGTCGATGTGACCCGCCGGGCGGACCTCGAGCGGCTCGTCGACCGGGCCGTCGACGAGTTCGGCCGGCTGGACGTGCTGGTGAGCAACGCCGGCATCAGCAAGACCGGGCCGATGGCCGAGCTGGACGTCGACGGCTGGTCGGCGATGATCGACGTCAACCTCCGCGCGGTGCTCTACGGCATCGCCGCGGCACTACCGGTCTTCCGCCGGCAGGGTCGAGGGCACCTCGTGACCACGGTGTCGACCGCCGGACTGAAGATCGTCCCCACGCAGGCGGTCTACGCCGGAACCAAGAACGCCGTCCGCACCCTGCTGGAAGGGCTGCGCCAGGAGTCGACCGACGGCGTGCTCCGGACCACGTCGATCTCGCCCGGCTTCGTCCGCACCGAGCTCGCCGACTCCATCGACAACGCCCAGGTCCGCGACGAGATCCGACGCACCATGGACGAGGTCGCCATCCCGCCGGAGGCCGTGGCGCGCGCCATCGCATTCGCCATCGAACAGCCCCATGACGTCGAGATCGGCGACATCACCATCCGCCCGACGGTGCAGGGCTAGCGCCCGGGCAGCGACAGGACGCTAGCCACCACGCCGGCCGACCCGGCTCACGGACGCGGCGCGAGCAGGCCGTTCAGCGCGGCGTCGGCGACCTGGCCGGCCAGCTCCTCGGTGAGCGGGGCGTGCCCACTGAGCAGCCGGAAGATCAGCGGGCCGAACAGGATGTCCTGGGCCACCTCGACGTCGATGTCCGGATTCACCTCACCCTGGTCCAGGGCGCGCTGCCACAGCGTGGCGATCGCCCGGCGGCGGGCGGCCAGGAAGAAGGTCCGGAAGAAGGACGAGGCCTCCGGGTCGGTGACCGACGCGGCGAGCAGCTGGCCGAAGATCCGGCCGGACGGGCTGCCGTAGAACGCGCTCACCCGGCGGACCTGTTCGCGCAGGTCCTCACGCCCGGACCCGGTGTCCGGCAGCTCCACCGCGGTGGACATCCGGCGGCCGAACGCCTCGGCCGCGACGGCGGTGCGGCTGGGCCAGTGCTTGTAGATGGTCGCCTTGCTGACCCCGGAGCGGGCACTGATCGCGTCGATCGTGGCGGCCGGCAGCCCACCCTCGTCGAGCAGCTCGGTTGCGGCGTCCAGCACGGCCTGGCGGGCCCGCACGCTGCGCGGCTGCTGCGGACGGGCCGCCTCGGTGGCGGCGACGTCGCGGTCGCCGGGCTGGGTCGTCGTCACCGGTGATCACCTCCGCTGGCCGGGTCGCCGGCCGAACGTACCGCCCCGGCGACCCGGATCCCCGCCATCAGGCGTCGATGTCGTCGAACGCGGTGGCCAACGCCACCGGCCGCCACTCGTCGAGCTCCCGCTTGATGTCGGCCAGCTTGCCCTCCACCCGGGCCACACAGTCGGCACCGAGCTGCAGCCGCAGCGGCTGCCGCTCGCCCTGCACCAGGTCCACGATCGCCTTGACCCCCTTGACCGGGTCGCCCAGCTGGGCGTGGTTGTTGGCCTGGGCGTAGACGCGGGTCTGGCCGGCGGTCGGGGCGTAGTCGTCGAGCTCCCGGTCGGTGTGGTGCAGGCTGCTGCTGTCCAGGAAGTCGGTCCGGAACACGCCCGGCTCGACGATGGTGACCTGGATACCGAGCGGGGCGAGCTCCACCCGCATCGCCTCGGACAGCCCCTCGACCGCGTACTTGGTGCCGCCGTACACGCCCCAGCCCTGGCCGACCGCGATGCCACCGACCGAGCTGAGGTTGAACACCCGCCCGGACCGCTGCGCCCGCATCACCGGCAGCACCGCGCGGGTCACCGCCAGCAGGCCGAACACGTTGGTCTCGAACACAGCGCGAACCTCCTGGTCGGAGGCCTCCTCCACGGCGCCGAGCAGCCCACGCCCGGCGTTGTTGACCAGTACGTCGATCCGGCCGAACTTGGCCACCGCGGCCTCCACCGCCGCCTGGGCCCGCGCCTGGTCGGCCACGTCCAGCGGCTCGACCAGCAGCGCGTCCCCGGCGTCCGGGAACTCGGCGAGCACGGCCTTCGGGTCCCGCGCGGTCGCCACCACCTGGTCACCCCGGTCCAGGACCTGCCGGACGATCTCCGCGCCGAACCCCCGGGACGCCCCGGTCACGAACCACACCGCCATGACTTCCTCCTGAGCAACCGAACCGAAACGAACTAAACGTATAGTTCACTTTAGCGCGCACGAGAGGCCCCCGCCACCGTCCGGGGAATGGTCAGCAGTGGCTGGGGAGCGGGTAGCGGAACAGCTGGACCGGGCGGTGCACGGCCGACGTGCCGTGTTGGAACAGCGCCGCCCGGTCCAGCTGCGGGACCGGCAGCCAGATCGTGTGGTCGGCGTCGAGGACCGGCGCGTCGGCCCAGTGCAGCCTCGGGTCCCGGACCAGCGTGCTGACCTGGCCGTCCGGGCGCCGGCAACGCAGTGCGTCCTGGGCCAGGTCGGTGAAGTAGAGGTCGCCGGCCGCATCCAGCGCGGTGCCGCCGACCGCGGGCAGGTCCGCCCACGGGCGCACCTGCGCGGCGAGCACGGCGGGCGGGGTCGCGGGGTCGTCCAGCCACCGCGTCTCGATCCGCGACCACGGGCCGGTGAGCGGGCCGTAGTAGAGCCAGTCGCCGTCCGGCGACACCTCCAGCGGGTCGGCGTTGACCTTCAGCGGCGTGCCGTCCGGGGCGAGCACGGGACGGCCGTCCAGCACGACGGGGCGGTTGGGCGGCACGGTGACCGACGGGTCGCCGTCCAGCACCCGGCGGGCCCGTGTTGCCGGAGGACCGGTGCGCCGGTGTCGACCGCCCACAGCCCGCCCCGCCCGTCCGGCCGCAGCGAGTTGATGTTGACGAAGGCGTGCGCAGGGTCGGCGCCGGGGTGCCAGTCGTTCCAGGCGTCGTCCGGGTACGGCCGCGGCGCGGTGTGGTCGACCGTGCCGTCGCGCACGCCGCCCAGCTCACCGAGCATCGGCCCGGGGGCGCCGGTCCACCTCGGCCCGGCGACGAACACCCGCCCCGACGGCACGGCCACCGCGTTCCAGATCATGCCGGCGCTCTCGGCCGCGACCCTCAGCCCGCCCGGCGCACCGGCGCCCGCCGAGCCGGTCGCCACCCCGCTCGATCCGGTCGGCGGAGTCGCCCCGGGCGGGCCCGCGCAGGCCACCGCCCCGCAACAGAGCAGCACCGCCGCCCCCAACCGAACCGCCGCCGACCCCATCCCCCGGCCCATCGCACTCCCCCTGGCTCCGCTGCCCTCAGTCGCGGCGCCACGGTACGGCCGGGATACTAGTTACCCGCAAGGCCAGCAACTTCCCAACGGGAACCATGCAGGTCTCAGGCCCCGGCTCGAAGGCGCCGCGCGATGGTGACCTACGAGCCCGGCCCGAGGTGCACCACGTGCAGCTCCACCACGTCGCTGACGTACCGGGCGCCCTGGCCGTCCTTGGGCAGCACGAGGCGGGGCCGGGCCAGCGGCGCGCCGTCCTGGCTGGTGGCGAGCAGCGCGCCGCTGTTGCCGAGCGCCGGGTTGAGCTCTCCGTAGGAGACCAGCGCCTGGTACCCGTCCGCCCCGATCACCAATACCCCGACCGACAGCTCGTCGTGCTTCTTGCCCGCGGTCAGCACCGGCCCGGCCTGCGTGAGCACGGTGTTCAGGGGCACGCCGACCTCGGTGTGGTGCTGGCTGCCCTTCTCGGTGCCGAACGTGACCGCGACGGTCTGGCTCGGGAGCGCGGCGAGCTGGGCGGCGGTGAGCACCCCGGACTGGCGGACCGCCCCGGTGATCCGCACCGCGCCGGCCTCGACCGGCGGCTGCGTCGGAGCCGCCGAAGCCGACACCGGAGCCGAAGCCGGCGCAGCCGGCGCGGGTGCGGCGGGCGCCGCCGAGGCGCACCCGCCCGCCAACATCAGGGCCGCCGCGGCGACCGACGCGGACAGGGTCACGGGGCGCCGGAAGATCCTCGGGTGCGGCATACCGGCAGCATAGGTTGCACGACCCGGCGGCCGGTCCGACCATCATGTGACCCCAGGTGGCGGCGAGGATGAATATCCTTCCCCGATGTCACGGGGCGGGGACGAGAGGGCGGGGCTGATGCCGGGGGACGCGAACTCGGCGAGACCGATGAAGGTCACGCTGAACGACGTGGCGCTGCTCGCGGGGGTGGACCGCTCGGTGGTCTCGAGGGTGGTCAACGACGACCCGAGGCTGAACGTCCGGCCGGAGACCCGCAAGCGGGTGCGGGAGACCATCGAGAAACTCGGCTACCGGCCGAACGCGGCGGCCCGCAGCCTGCGCACGGCGCGCGCGTACATGTTCGGGCTGCTCATCCCCGACTTCGCCAACCCGGTGTACGCCGAGATCATCAAGGGCGCCGAGCGGGCCGCCGGCACGCTCGGCTACGGCCTGATGACCGCCAGCTCGGCGGGCGTCCGGCTGGGCCTGGAGCACTATCTCGACCTGCTGGGCCAGGGCCGGGTGGACGGGCTGCTGTTCGCCGGCGAGGAGTCCGGCCACGAGCTGGCCCAGCTGCGCACCTCCCAGGTGCCGTGGGTGCTGGTCAACCGCACGCTGGCCGGCTCGCAGCGCTACGTGATCCTGGACGACGAGCGGGGCAGCGAGCTGGCCGTCGAGCACCTCGTCGAGCTGGGTCACCGGCGGATCGCGCACCTGGCCGGCCCGGCGGGCGCGGATACTGGCCGGCGCCGGCTGGCGGGCTACCTGGCCGCGATGCACCACGCCGGCCTCGAGGTCGGCCCGCACTCGATCGAGCACGCCGACTACACCCCGGCGGGCGGCGCGGCCGCGCTGGACCGGCTGCTGGCCGCGCCGGCGCCGCCAACGGCGGTGTTCGTGGCGAACGTGGCCTCGGCGGTCGGCGCGCTGCACGCGGTGCACGCCCGGGGCCTCGCCGTGCCCGCCGACGTGTCCGTCGTCGCCATCCACGACATGCCGCTGGCCAGCCACCTGGTGCCGGCGCTGACCACGGTCCGGATGCCGCTGGAGGAGCTGGGCCGGCGCGCGCTGGAGCTACTGGCCACGCACGGCCCCGAGGACCCCATCACCGAGATCGTCACCGAGCCCGTCGAGCTGGTCGTGCGCGGCTCCACCGCGCCGCCGGCCGGGTGACCCCGCACTGACCCCGCCCCCGAGCCGCACCGAGCCGCACCGAGCCAGCCGCACCGAGCCGCACCGAGCCAGAGCAAGCCGCACCGACCGCGAACCCAGCCGGACAGGAGTGCCATGCCAGAGGTACAGGGCAGCTGCAGCGACCGCTTCGAGCCGCTGCGTGAGGTGTTCGCCGCGCGGCTGGCCGCCGGCGAGGAGCTCGGCGCGTCCCTCGCGGTGGTCATCGACGGGGCCACCGAGGTGGACCTCTGGGGCGGCTGGGCTGACCCGGAGCACACCAGGCCGTGGGCCGAGGACACCATCACCAACGTCTGGTCCAGCACGAAGACGATGGTGGCGCTGATGGCGCTGATCCTGGTCGAGCGCGGCGAGCTGGACCCGGGCGCGCCGGTGACCCGGTACTGGCCGGAGTTCGGCGCGGCCGGCAAGGCGGACGTCGAGGTGCGGCACCTGCTCTCGCACACCTCCGGGGTGTCCGGCTGGGACCAGCCGGTGACCACCGAGGACCTCTACGACTGGGAGAAGTCCACCGCGCGGCTGGCCGCCCAGGCGCCGTGGTGGCAGCCGGGCACGGCGTCCGGCTACCACGCACTGAACCAGGGCCACCTCGTCGGTGAGGTGATCCGGCGGATCACCGGTCAGCTGCCCGGCGCCTTCCTGGCCGACCACGTGACCGGGCCGCTCGGCGCCGACTTCCACATCGGGCTGGACCCGGCGCACTTCGCCAGGGTGTCCAACGTCGTGCCACCGCCCCCGCTGGCGGTCGACCTGGCCGCGCTCGGCCCGGACAGCGTCGCGGTGAAGACCTTCACCGGGCCCGGCCCCGACGCCGAGGTGTCCTGGACCGAGGGATGGCGGCGCGCGGACATCGGCGCCGCGAACGGGCACGGCAACGCCCGCTCCATCGCCCGCATCCAGTCGGTGATCAGCCACGGCGGCGAGGTGGACGGCGTGCGGCTGCTCTCCCCCGGCACGATCGATCGGATCTTCGACCGGCAGTCCGACGGCGTCGACCTGGCGATCGGCGAACGGATCCGGTTCGGTCTCGGTTTCGGCCTGCCCACGCCGGTCACCACCGCGCACCTGCCGGACCGGCGGATCTGCTTCTGGGGCGGCTGGGGCGGTTCGGCGGTGGTCAACGACGTGGACCGGCGGATGACCGTGACCTACGTGATGAACCGGATGCAGCCGGGGCTGCTCGGCTCCGAGAACTCCCGCGCGTACCTGACCTCGGCGTTCGCGGCGATCGGCTGAGCGGTTCTGATCAAGCCAATGAGTGGCACCAACCCAGCTATCGGCGGGGCCGACGCCCAGCTTTATCCGCCCTGGACGTGATTCAGGACACTGCATGGGGCGGACCCTCGCCCCTGTGACGAACGCACCGAGAACCGAGGAAGGAGCCCGAGGTCGGCATGGCCGCGCCGCTGCGAGACGCCTGGCGAACCCTGGTACCCACCCGGGACGGTCCGCACGGGCCGCTCCCCTCCGTGCTCGTCGCGCTGACCGTGGTCGCCGGCGCGGTCGACGCGTTCAGCTACCTGGTGCTCGACCACGTGTTCGTCGCGAACATGACCGGCAACGTGCTCTTCCTGGCCTTCTCGCTGGCCGGGGCCCCGGAGTTCTCCTGGCTCTCCTCGGCGGTGTCGCTGCTGGCGTTTGTGGTCGGCGCGAGCGCGGCGGGCCGGCTCAGCCGCCGGGTGGCGCCACACCGGGGGCGGCAGGTGCTCGTGCTGTGCGCAATCGAGACGGTGCTGCTGCTGGCCGCGTACGGCTGCGCGCTGGTGGTCGGGCTGCCGTCCACCGACGCCTGGCGGTACGTGCTGATCGTGCTCACCGCGCTGGCCATGGGCCTGCAGGGCGGCCTGGTGCACCGGCTGGGCGTGCCCGACCTGAGCACGCTGGTGATGACCACGACGATCCTCGGCATGGCCACCGACAGCCGGCCGGGCGCCGGCCCCGACGGCCACGTCGGCACCCGGCTGGTGTCGGTGCTCGCGCTGGCGGTGGGCGCGTTGCTCGGTGGCCTCGCGGCCCGGTACCTGCAGCCGGCGCTGCCCCTGCTGCTGGCCGGGCTGATCCTGGCCTCGGTCACCGCCGTCGCCGCCCGACTGGCCCGCTCCGGCGCCGCGTGGACCGCACCACCCACGGCACGACGCTGACCGGCGGCCCTGGAGATCTGTGGACGAGTTACCCCGGCCGGCCGACGGCGCAGCCGAGCCGCTCCGGCACCGGCCGCGGATCGCGGCGGTGTACATCGGGGCGGCGCTTGGCCCACTGGGCGGCGGGGTCGTGGCGCCGATGTTGCCACAGGTCGGGCAGTCGCTGGGGGTCTCGGCGCATTCGGCGGCGCTGTCGCTGACGGTGTACCTCGTGCCGTTCGCCGCGGTGCAGCTGGTGTCCGGCACGCTCGGCGAGCGGTGGGGCCGGCGCAACACCGTGCTGGCCGCGTACCTGGTCTACCTGCTCGCCTCGGTGGGCTGCGCGCTGGCGCCGGACCTCACCGTGTTCCTGGTCATGCGCGGCGCGCAGGGCGTGGCCAACGCGTTCACCTCGCCGCTGCTGCTGGCCGGGCTCGCCGAGATGGTGCCCAGCGCGCGGTTGAGCCGCTCGGTGGGCCTGGTGGCCAGCTGCCAGGCCGCCGGCCAGTCGTTCGCGCCGCTGATCGGCGGTTTCGCGGCGGAGGTCTCGTGGCGCTGGGCGTTCGTCGCGGTGGCGGTCGCGGCCGCGCTGCTCGCGCTCGCCCCGCCGCCCGGCGCCGCCCGGCCCGGCGCGGCGGCGCCCCCCTGGCGGCCGCTGTTCAGTGCCCGGATGGGGCTGCTCTCGGTGGCGGCGCTGGTGTCCTACCTGGGAGCCACCTCGCTGGCGTTCCTGGTCGCCCTGTACGCCGAGGAGCAGCTGGGGCTGAGCCCGTCGGTCACCGGCGTCGCACTGCTCGGCTTCGGGCTGGCCGGGCTGCTGTTCGGCGCGGTCTGGGGCAGCGTGCTGGACCGGGCCGGCGCGCGCTGGTGCGGCGCGATCGCCGCGCTGGTCACGGCGGCGTTCGTGGCCTGCGTCGGCCTGATCCACACGCCGTGGCCGCTGGCCGTGTGCTGGACGGCGGCCGGCGCGGCGGCGTCGATGCTCACGGTGGCACTGCAGAACCTCACCGTGCGTGCGGTGCCCGCCAACCGGGGCGGCGCGCTCTCGGCCGTATCGGCGTTCCGGTTCACCGGCAGCGCGGTGGCGCCGCTGGCCTGGCTGCCCCTCTACGCCGTGCAGCCGGCGGCGGCCTTCGTGGCCGCCGCCTCGTCGCTGCTGGTGGCCGTGGTCGCGCTGCTCGCGCTGCGCCCGGCCGACCCGGTCAGCGGGCCGGGCAGCCCCCGGCGCGCCGCCTGACCGCGGACAGTCGGGTGCGGGGCGCGCGGCAAACGGTTGCACCCCTCGCAACAAGGGGTAACTCACACGGGTTGGCGCAAGTGCCGCGCCAGTGAGCAGCGGGCTTACCCGGCCGCACGGCCGGGTGACTGCGCCGAGCGAGGGGAGACCGCCGCGCTGCCGGCGACTAAAAAGGACGGGTGGCCACGTCTCATCACACTCCGTTCCACGAGCTGCCCGAGTTCCTGGCACTGACCCGGCTGGCCGGGCTCGCACTGTCTCCGGACGGGAATCGACTGGTCACCTCGGCGGCGGTGCTCAACGCGGAGCAGAACCGGTACGTCAGCGCGCTCTGGGAGATCGACCCGGCCGGCTCCCGGCCGGCCCGCCGGCTGACACACAGTGACGCCGGCGAGCGGTCCCCCGCGTTCACCTCGACCGGCGACGTGCTGTTCGTCTCCGCCCGGCCCGGGAGCGGGGCGGGCGGCGCCTCCCCGGCGCCGGCCACGGACGACCCGCCGGCCGCACTCTGGCTGCTGCCCGGCGACGGCGGCGAGGCGCGGCCGGTCGGCACCCGGCCCGGCGGCGTCGCCGCCCCGGCGGTGGCCGAGGGGGCGGATGTCGTGCTGGTCACCTCGATGACCCTGCCCGGCTCTGTGACCGGCGCGGACGACGAGCGGCGCCGCGCCGTGCGCCGGGAGAAGAAGGTCACGGCGATGCTGCACTCGGGCTACCCGGTGCGGTTCTGGGACCACGACCTCGGGCCGGACCAGGCGCGGCTGCTGGTCGGTGAGCTGCCGGCGGCGGACGGCCGCACCGAGTGGCAGGACCTGACCCCGACGCCGGGCAACGCGCTGCGCGAGACCAGCACGGCGATCAGCCCGGACGGCCGGACCGCCGTCGCCGACTGGCTGGTCGCCGAGCCGCACGGGGCGAGCCGGAGCACGCTGGTGGCGTTCGACGTGGCCTCGGGCGCCCGGCGCACCCTGCTCGACGACCCCGCCCACGAGTACACCGGGGGGCGGATCAGCCCCGACGGCCGGACCGTGGCGGTGACGCGGACGCGGCGCTCCACGCCGTCCCGGGCGGTCCAGCTGGACCTCGTGCTCGTGCCGCTGGCCGGCGGCCCGACCCGCGAGCTGACCGCCGACTGGGACCACTGGCCGGTCGACGTGCGCTGGACCCCGGACTCCGCCGCCCTGATCGTGACCGCCGACCAGCTCGGCCGGTCACCGCTGTTCCGGGTGTCCGCCGAGGACGGCTCGGTGACCAGGCTGACCGGTGACCACGGCTGCTACACCGACCCCGTGGTGGCGCCGGACGGCCGCTCCGTCTACGCGCTGCGCAACGCGGTGGACGCGCCGCCCGCCCCGGTCCGGCTGGACGCGCACACCGCCGACCAGCGGCCCCAGCTGTTGCCGGCGCCGGCCGCCGCACCCCCGGTCCCCGGCACCCTCACCGAGGTCACCGCGAACGCCGTCGACGGCAGCCCGCTGCGCGCCTGGCTGGTGCTGCCCACCGGAGCCACGGAGGAGCCGGCGCCGCTGCTGGTCTGGGTGCACGGCGGCCCGATGACCAGCTGGAACTCGTGGCACTGGCGGTGGAACCCGTGGCTGCTGGCCGCCCGGGGCTACGCCGTGCTGCTGCCCGACCCGGCCCTGTCCACCGGCTACGGCCAGGCGTTCCTGCAGCGCGGCTGGCCGCACTGGGGCGACGCGCCGTACACGGACGTGCTCGCGCTGGCCGACGCCGCCGAGGCCCGCCCGGACATCGACGCCAGCCGCACCGCCGCGATGGGCGGCTCGTTCGGCGGCTACATGGCGAACTGGATCGCCGGGCACACCGGCCGGTTCGACGCGATCGTCACCCACGCCAGCCTCTGGGCGCTGGACCAGTTCGGCCCGACCACCGATGCCGCCTACTACTGGTCCACCGAGATGACCGAGGAGATGGCCAGGCAGAACACCCCGCACGCGCACGTCGACAAGATCACCACGCCGATGCTGGTGATCCACGGTGACAAGGACTACCGGGTGCCGATCGGCGAGGGCCTGCGGCTGTGGTGGGAGCTGCTCTCCCGGCAGGCCGACCCGGAGACCCAGCCACACCGGTTCCTGTACTTCCCCGACGAGGGGCACTGGATCCTCAAGCCGCAGCACGCCGCCCTCTGGTACCAGACCGTCATCGCCTTCCTGGACCAGCACCTGCTCGGCAAGGAGTTCGAGGTACCCGACCTGCTGGAGTGAGCTAGCCGGTGGGGAGGCCGCGCTGCCGGACCGCCTCGTACAGCAGGATGGCCGCCGAGGTGGACACGTTCAGCGAGTCGACCAGGCCGCCCATCGGGATGAGCGCGCGCCACCGGGCGGCGGCCAGCCACGCCTCGGAGAGCCCGTGCTTCTCCTCCCCGACGGCCACGGCCAGCGGCCCGCGCAGGTCCAGCTCGGTGTAGACGGCGCTGGCCTCCGGGGTCGCGGCGAGCACCGGGATGTCCCGCCCGGCGAGCCAGGCGAGCACCTCGTCGGTGCCGGCCGAGACCACCGGCAGCGCGTACACCGCACCCTTGCTGGCCCGCACGACGTTCGGGTTGGCCCAGTCGGTGCCGGGGTCGGTGGCGATCACGGCGGCGACCCCGGCGGCGTCGGCGGTGCGCAGCATGGCACCCAGGTTGCCCGGCTTCTCCACGCCGTCGCACACCAGCAGCAGCGGGTTCGGGCCCAGCTCCAGCTCGGCCAGCTCGGTGTGCACCGACGGCAGCACCGCGAGCCAGCCGTCCGGCGACTCCCGGTAGGCGATCTTGTCGAACACCGGCCGGCTGACCTCGACGAGCTCCGCCTCGGTGAACTCCGGCCGGGTGCGCAGCGCGTCCAGCTCACCGGGCCGGTCCAGCTCGGCGCAGTGGTACACGGTGATCGGCCGGACCCCGGCGGCCAGGGCCAGGGAGAGCTCCTCGAAGCCCTCCACCAGCGTCTCGCCGCGCTCCTCGCGGTGCCGGCGCCGGCGCAGCCTGGCCAACCCCTTGATCCGGGGGTTGGCGGGACTGGTGATCTGGGTCGCGATCGGCTGGTTCACCGGAGGGCGGCTGCTTCGTCCGGGCCGGTCAGCCGACGTACTCGAGCTGGCCGTCGGTGAGCACCACGCGCTGGTTCTCCCCGTTGGGGCCGGCGGCCTCGGTGCGGAACACCGCCCTGCCGTCCTCCGTCCGCCACGCCGAGGTGGTCAGCGTCTCGCCGGGAAACACGGGCGCGGAGAACCGGGCCGACATGGAGCGGAACCGCGCCGGGTCGCTGCCGCACAGCTCGTGCAGCAGGGCCCGGCCGGCGAAGCCGTAGGTGCACAGCCCGTGCAGGATGGGCTTGGGGAAGCCGGCCAGCTCGGTGGCGAACCACGGGTCGCTGTGCAGCGGGTTGCGGTCGCCGGAGAGCCGGTAGGTCAGCGCCTGGTCGGCCCGGGTGGCCTCGACGCGGCGGGCGTCCGGCTCGCGCTCCGGGAAGACGACCTTGGCCGGTGACTGGCCCGATTCGCCGCCGAACCCGCCGGCGCCGCGGACGACCAGCGTGGAGGAGGTCTCGGCGATCAGCTCGCCGGTGGCCGGGTCGGCGCCCCGGGTGGCCACCGTGATGATCGCGTTCTTGCCCTCGCCCTTGTCCTGGATGTCGACCAGCTCGCTGGTCACCGCCAGCTCCCCGGCCGCCGGCAGCGGCCTGTGCAGCCGCACGCTCTGCGAGCCGTGGACCAGCTTGCCCCAGTTGATCTCGCCGGCCTTGGCCAGCACGTCGACCCGGCCGCAGGCGATCACGCCGTACGTGGGCAGCACCCGCTGCGGGATGTCGTGCGAGTCCTCCGTGGTGAACGCGAGCTCGTCCAGCCCCGCCCCCACCCCGATCGCGTACAGCAGCGTGTCCCGGTCGACCCAGCTCCGGGTGTCCGGGCCGGCCGTTGCACCCACGCTGCTCGGATCGATCCCCACGCTGGTCCTCCCCTGTCCACTCCGACTGGCCTGTCCGCGCCGACTGCCCGGGACGTTGCGCTGCCCAGGACACTCTGACACATGATCGCCGGTCCGGCCCGGTACGCCCTCGACTGCGCTGGTGGCACGGGGTAAATGCAGGTCAGGGGGCCAGTGTGGCCGGGAGGAAGCCGCCGGCCCCCGCCGCCAGGATCTCTCCCGGCGGCGGGGGCACCCGGTACGCGCCGCGGGCATCAGGGGGAGCGCCGCACCACGAACCTTCAGCTGGATCGACGACTCGAGCGGGACTGCCGGCCGGGGGTCCGGCGGGACGTCGGGGGGCGCCCGTATCCCTTTCGTTATCGCGTCGTCATGAATCCGTGAACGAAGTTACCGGAGGACCAGGAGCGGTCAATCCCGAAGTTGCCTCCCGTTAGCCTGCCGCGCGGTCCGGCGCGACGAACGGCTCACCCGGCCGAGAACGGCCCTCCGGGACCCCCACTCGGCGCGCCCAGCGGTCTCGCCCCCGCTCGACGTGAACGGTCCCGCACTGCGTTCCCAGCCGATGCCACTGGCTGGACGACGAACGGTCGAGCCCCCTTCGACCGAGCGGAGCAACCGCTCGACGGCACGGCGCAACGGCCGATCGACGGCGGGACCGAAGGCCAACCGGCCGGCCGGGGAACGGCGTCAGCGACGGCCGGGGGCGCGCTGCCGGGGCACGGTCGACTCGGCGATGCGCACCGCGTTGCGGCCGTCCCGCTTCGCCACGTAGAGGGCCGAGTCGGCGGCCTCCAGCACGTTGTCCAGGCCACCGCCGTGCTCCGGGAAGGCGGCGCCCCCGACGGACACGGACAGCCCGGCAATGGTCAGCGAACCGTGCGGCGTGGACACCACCACCGAGAGCGTGCTGATCCGGTGCCGGATCCGCTCGGCGACCGCGTACAGCTCGCCGCCGCTGTCCAGCTCGCGCCCCAGCTCGGGCAGCAGCACCACGAACTCCTCGCCGCCGAACCGGCCGACCAGGTCGTGCTCGCGCACCTCGCCGCGCAGCGCGGCCGCCACCGCGCTGAGCACCTCGTCGCCGGCCAGGTGGCCGTGGTCGTCGTTGACCGACTTGAAGTGGTCCAGGTCCAGGATCAGCACGGCCGCACTGGTCCGGCCGCGCTGGGCCCGGCGCAGCTCCTTGGCCGCCTGGGAGTGCCAGGCCGCCGAGTTGAGCAGGCCGGTCTTGCTGTCGGTGCTGGCCACCTCTTCCAGCTGGCGCACCAGCACGGCCCGGTGCAGTACGAGCAGCGGCGCCATCACCAGCGGTACCTGCCACGGATTCGAACCGAGCGCGAAGGCGGCCAGCGCGCCGAGGCACAGGGTGGCCAGCTCAAGCATGTTGTCGTCCCAATGCCCGATTAACTGCGCGGGGCTCGGACGAGGTAATGGTGCACTCAATGCAATGGCGGCGGCGACGAGTCCGGTGTTCACCGTCGCGTAGGCCAGGATGGCCATCGCAATGGTGAGCAGCTGCCTCGGACCACCCAATCCCTGTGCCCCGACCCCACCCGCATAACCCAGTACGGCGGCGGCCGCGTGACAGGCCAACACAACGGTCGCGGTGCTGAAGGTGTGCCGGTACGCGGGCACCCCGATCGACCGCCAGACGCGGAACCACTGGTGGGTAAATATGACCAAGACCACCACGGTGGTGAGCGCCGGCGGCAGCAGCACGGCCGCCGCGAACGTCCATACCGAGCTAAGGTCGCCGTGGGGTGTGTCCGCGACCTGGCGTCGCAGCCTCTCCAGACCAACGGCAATCTCGGTGTGCAGCACTCCCAGCACGCCGAGCACAAGAGTGCCGATTAGGGCTGATTGGGTGAACGGACCCCGCGAAGAGTCGACCAGGAACAGCCCGAATGCCGTCAGTTCCACCAAAAGGACGGATGTCACGACCCGAGCCGGGAGGGCCCACACCGCCCATCGGGTGAGCCGCCACGGGCGAGCCGGTGACGACCCTGCCTCCATGTGTTCTCCCAGCTCAGTCGAGACCCATACTCAGTGTGACCCCAGGGTCACATGACGTGAGAGTAGCCCGTTGGGGCGTTGCTGTCACGGCCAGCGCGTCCATCCCCGAGGGAGGTGAGCTCTGTGCGTAACAAGCATTGGCACTGATCAACTAACGGTATTCCCGCCTTGCCGAAAGGAGGGGGCCGCGATGCGTAATCGCCACTGGTGATAACGGAATGCCGACAATTGGCGCACATCCTCGAGAGGGGCGGAGCTATGTCGAACAAGCACTGGAACTGACCATTCAGAAATGCCCACACACGCCGAGCGGAACGGAGCGGCGCCATGCGCAACCGCCACTGGTGAATAGCCGAGGCCGATCGAACCACCACACCCGAGGAGGTGCCGCCGTGCGCAACCGCCACTGGTGAGCCCCGCCGCCCCATCCGCCACCCACGCCCGAGGAGGTGCCGCCATGCGCAACCGCCACTGGTGAGCGCCACCGCCCCATCCGCCACCCACGCCCGAGGAGGTGCCCCCGTGCGCAACCGCCACTGGTGACCAACCGAAGCCGACCCACCCAACCCGCCCGAGGAGGTGTCCCGATGCGCAACCGCCACTGGTAGAGCCGGACGCCCGCTCAGCCACCACTGGAGATGGGCACGCCGCCCGTTCCGATGCCTTCGGCACCGGCGGCGGCCCGCCACCAGCGCCAGGCCAGTACGCCCGCGACGAGCGCACCGGCCAGCCCGGTCACCCCGACGGTGACCGTCGCGCCGAGCCATTCGGCGAGCACCCCGGCCAGCAGGATCGCGACGCCCTGCGCGGCGATCAGCCCGGAGGCCGCGACCCCGATCGCGCGGCCACGCAGCTCATCCGGCGTCGCCCGGACGAAGCTGGCCTGCGCCTGCACCAGACACGCCGACGAGAACAGCCCGGAGAGGCCCCAGAGCAGCATCGAGCCGAGCAGCCCCGGGCCCGCGAGGCAGCCCGCCAGCGCCAGCCCGCCGGCCACCGCGCAGCCCCCGACCAGCCTCGGCCGCAGCCGCGCCGGCACCAGCCTCGTGATCAGCCAGGCCCCCAGCACGCTGCCCGCCGGGTCGGCCGCCATCAGCAGCCCGACCACGGCCGGTCCACCGTCGAGCTGCGCCGCGTACGGGGCCGCCAGGCCCTCCGGCACCACGTAACAGCCGACCAGCCAGACCAGCCCGGCGAGCACCCGGCGGCGCGGGTCGGACGACACCGCACGCAGCCCGGCGCGGGTATCGGCGTACCACTCGGACAGCACACCGCGCCGCCGCGCCGTCCCGCCCGGCCGACCCGAACCCCCACCGCCCGGCCGGCCCGACTCCCCCGCCGAGCCGGACGCGGCGGCCGGCTCGGGGCCCGCGCCGCCCCCCGGCTCCGCGACCGGACGATCCCGCAGGCCGTACCGCAGCAGCACCGCCGAGACGGCGAAGGTGAGCGCGTCCGCGCCGAGCGCCACCGAGGGCGACACCACGGCCAGCGCGGCACCGCCCAGCGCGAAGCCGGCCAGCTGGCCGGCCTGGCTGGTGATCTGTCGGACCGCGAGCCCCGCCTCGAACCGGGGCCCGAGCACCTCCGGCAGCAGCGCCCCCTGCGCGGCGGCGTGCGGCGGGCCGGCCGCGACCACCACCACGAGCAGCGCGCAGAGCAGCCACAGCGGCAGGCCGGGCAGCGCCATCAGCCCGACCAGCCCGGCGCGCAGCAGGTCGGCCAGCACCATCAGCTCGCGGCGGCGGTACCGGTCGGCCAGCCGGCCCAGCAGGACGCCGCCGGCCATGGCGGGCAGGAAGGTCAGCGCATAGGTCAGCGCCGCCCAGGCGGCCGAGCCGGTGCGCCCGTAGACGAGCACCGCGAGGCCGACCCTGGCCAGCTGGTCGCCGACGATCGAGAGCAGCTCGGCCGCCCACAGCGCCCGGAACTCCGCGTGCCGGAAGACCTGGCTCAGACCGCGCGCCGGCACCAAACGACCCACCCCCCGGGGACGGCCACCGACCGCGCGCCCGATGGCCTCGGCGCCGGTGATCAGTGACGCATTGCCAGGTTACGCACCCTGGTCGGTCGTGACGCCGGCATTCGCCGGATCGAGCAGGTCGGCCGCATGGGCGAACTCGTTCACCGTGCGCACCGTGCGGCGCCCGTCCCGGGACACGGTGACCCGGGTGATCCCGGCGTAGTCCAGCGGGAAGGTCAGCGGCCGGGCCAGTCCGAGCAGGGCCGCCAGGTAGACGTTGATCGTGCCGGCGTGCGCGAAGCAGGCGACCGTTGCGGTGCCGGGGTGGGCCTCGGTGATCTGGGCGACGGCGCGCTCCACCCGCTCGGTGAAGGCGGCCACGTCGACCTGTTCGGGGAGCTGTCCGGCCAGCATCCGCTGCCAGGCCGCCGGGTCCAGCCGGGCCATCTCGTGCACCGGGATGTAGTGCGACATCCCGGAGTCGTACTCGGCCAGCCCGGGCAGCGTCACCGGCGCCAGTCCGCGCGCCCTGACCAGCGGGGCGGCCGTCTCGCGCGCCCGGCGCATCGGGCTGGCGTAGATGGCCGACACCTCCTCGCCGGCCAGCGCCTCGACCACCCGGGCGGCCTGCCGGTGGCCCAGCTCGGTCAACCCCGGGTCGGCGCCGTTGTCCAGCGCGGGCGCCGGGCCGTTGTCCGAGGCGGCCGGGTTCCCGCCGACCGCACCCGGCAGCGCCCGGAACGGCAGTGCGTGCCGGACCAGGATCAGTCGCACGGCGCGCTCAGCCCGGCACCTGGTCGCCGTGCCCGGCGTCGCGCAGCGCGGCCCGCAGCGCGTCGGCGTTCTTGTCCAGCTCGGCCGGGTCCGGGCTGGCCTCGGCGGTGCGGAAGTCGAAGTTTTCCAGCCCCCAGGCCGGGAACACGTGCAGGTGCAGGTGCGGCACCTCGAAGCCGGCGATGATCATCGCGACCCTGGGCGGCTGCCAGACGGCCATGATCGCCTCGGAGATCCGGTGGCTGACCCGGTGCAGGTGCCCGAGCAGCGCGTCGTCGGCGTCCACCCAGTGGTCCACCTCGGCGCGCGGCACCACCAGGGTGTGCCCGGCGCCCATCGGGTTGATCGAGAGAAATCCCACCGACACGTCGTCGCGCCAGACGAACCGTCCCGGCAACTCACCTTCGATGATCTTGGTAAACAGTGTCGCCATCGGCTTTCCTTCCCCCGTGCCCCACCTCGAAGGGTCCGGCCGACCCTAACCGACGGGGCTCGCCCGGACCGCGCGCGCGTCGGCCGCCCGACCGCCCGGCCGCGGGCCCCCCGATAGCCTGTACCCCCCAAACCGACCCGGGTCAGTGACCGCCCTGGTCAGTTCAAGCAAGGAGACACGTAATGCAGCCCTGGCCGGGAAGCGCGTATCCGCTCGGCGCCAGCTATGACGGCGCGGGTACCAACTTCGCGGTGTTCTCCGAGATCGCCGACCAGGTTGACCTGTGCCTTTTCGACGAGGCGGGCAACGAGCAGACGATCCGGCTCCGCGAGGTCGACGGGTTCGTCTGGCACGGCTACCTGCCCAGCGTCGAGCCGGGACAGCGCTACGGCTACCGCGTGCACGGACCGTACGACCCGAACGCGGGCGACCGGTGCAACCCGAACAAGTTGCTGATCGACCCGTACGCGAAGGCCGTGGACGGCGGGGTGAACTGGGACGAGTCGGTGTTCGGCTACCAGTTCGCCGCCCCCGACCAGCGCAACGACAACGACTCCGCGCTGCACGTGCCCAAGTCGGTCGTGGTCAACCCGTACTTCGACTGGGGCTCGGACCGGCCGCCGAAGACGCCGTACCACGAGACGCTGATCTACGAGGCGCACGTCAAGGGCCTGACCATCGAGCACCAGGACATCCCGGAGGAGGAGCGCGGCAGCTATGCCGGGCTCGCCCACCCGACGATGATCGAGCACCTGCAGCGACTCGGGGTGACCGCCGTC
>DATAZG010000207.1:0-19818 GCA_036272155.1 Pseudonocardia sp. | reverse complement strand
TGAGTGGCGATGGTCGCCATCGCCACCATCGCCACTCACGACGCCTAGGCTTGGCGAATGAGCTCTTCTCCGGTCGAGGCGCCCGGACATCTCGGGTCCCCCAATGTCGTCGAGGTCAGCGACGGCGTCTACGCCTATGTCCAGCCCGACGGCAGCTGGTGGATCAACAACACCGGCTTCCTGGTCGGCTCCCGAGGCGTGATCAGCATCGACGCGTGCTCCACCGAGCGCCGGACCAGGGCATACCTGGAGGCGATCGCCTCGGTGACCGACCGCCCGGTGCGCACCCTGATCAACACCCACCACCACGGCGACCACACCTTCGGCAACTGCCTGTTCGCCGGCGCCACGATCGTCGCCCACGAGGCCACCCGCACCGAGATGATCAATGCCGGGCCGCCCCAGCAGCTGCCGTTCTGGACGCCGATCGACTGGGGCGAGCTGAGCCTGGAGCTGCCCACCCTGACCTACACCGACCGGGTCACGGTGTGGTCGGACGAGCTGCGGTGTGAGGTTCGCTACGTCGGCGGTCCGGCGCACACCACCAACGACTCGATCGTCTGGCTGCCCGAGCGGTCCGTGCTGTTCTGCGGTGACCTGCTGTTCCACGGTGGCACGCCGTTCCTGCTGATGGGCTCGGTGACCGGGGCGATCGAGGTGCTGGAGACCGTGCTCAAGCCGCTCGGCGCGCGGACCATCGTGCCCGGGCACGGCGGTGTCACCGGCCCTGGGTTGATCGACGACGTGCTCGGCTACCTGCGCTTCGTGCTGGACACCGCGCGCGCCGGCAAGGCGGCCGGGCTCAGCCCGCTGGACGCCGCCCGCCAGGTCGACCTCGGTGGCTACGCCGACCTGCTGGACGCCGAGCGGATCGTCGGCAACCTGCACCGCGCCTACGCCGAGCTGGACGGCACCCCGCGCGGCGGCCAGATCGACATCGTCGCCGCGCTGAGCGACATGGTCGCCTACAACGGGGGCAAGCCTCTCACCTGCTACGCCTGAGCACCTGTTGCGCCTGAGCCGGGCGAGCGGATGCTCCGGACCGCTGGTTAGGGTCGTCAGGTGCCCATCTATGCGCTCGGCGACCTGGAGCCGGACATCCACCCGGACGCCTACATCCACCCTGACGCCGTGGTCATCGGTGACGTCACCATCGGCGCGCACTCGACGGTCTGGCCGACGGCGGTGCTGCGCGGTGACCACGGTCGGATCCTGATCGGGGCTCGGACCAGCGTGCAGGACGGCAGCATCCTGCACACGACGATCCGGCAGTTCACGGTGATCGGTGACGAGTGCACCATCGGCCACAACGTGCACATCGAGGCCGCCACGATCGCCGACCGGTGCCTGATCTCCTCGGGCTCGGTGGTGCTCAACGGCGCCCGGATCGACGCCGGGGCGATCGTGGCCGCCGGCGCGGTCGTCTCGCCCAACGCGCACGTGCCGGCCCGGCGGATGGCGCTCGGCGTGCCGGCCCGGATCAGGGCGGACTACGAGGTACCCGACGACGTGTTCACCTACCCCGTGGAGTCGTACGTGGCCCGCGGCAAGCAGTTCCGCGCCGAGCTGCGTCGGCTGGACGGCTGAGCAGCGAGATGGGCACCGTGCGAGCGCCGATCCCGAAGTTCGGCGTGTACCGGGACGCCCCCGGCAGCCGGTGCTTCGCCACGCCGCTGGTCTGACCTGGTCTGACCGGGCCCGAGCGGGTGGCCGCGGCTGGCCCACCGGCCCTGGCTAGGCTCGGGATGTGCTCCTCCCCATGCTCAGCGCGGCAGCTCCCCGCACCGGCCTCGGGCAGCGGCCATGACCGGCAAGCCGTTGGACGAGGTCGTCGAGGCCGGCTGGGCGAAGGCACTGGCCCCGGTGGCCGACCAGATCACCGCGATGGGCGCGTTCCTGCGCGCCGAGCTGGCCGCCGGGCGCCGCTACCTGCCGGCCGGGGCGAATGTGCTGCGCGCGTTCCAGCAGCCGTTCGACGCCGTCCGGGTGCTCATCGTCGGCCAGGACCCGTATCCGACGCCCGGCCACCCGGTTGGCCTGTCGTTCTCGGTGTCGCCTGAGACGCGGCCACTGCCGCGCAGCCTGATGAACATCTACCGGGAGTACAGCGAGGACCTCGGCCACCCGGCACCGTCGTCGGGTGATCTGACGCCGTGGACCGAGCGCGGCGTCCTGATGCTCAACCGAGTGCTCACCGTGCAGCCCGGCCAGCCCGCCTCACACCGGGGCAAGGGCTGGGAGCAGGTCACCGACCAGGCCATCCGCGCGCTCGCGGCCCGGCCGACGCCGCTGGTGGCGATCCTCTGGGGTCGCGACGCCCGCACACTGCGGCCGCTGCTGGGTGCCGGCGTGCCGTGCATCGAGTCGGCCCACCCGAGCCCGATGTCGGCCGACCGGGGCTTCTTCGGCTCCCGCCCGTTCAGCCGCGTCAACGACCTGCTCGAGACCGGCGGCGCCGACCCGGTCGACTGGAAGCTGCCCTAGCTGCGTGTTCGGCCGGGCGACAGTTATTCCATATCGCGGTGGTCGACGTCGTCCCTCACCGCGGCATGGTGAAGTGATCCGCCTGGAGTGTCCGGCCGCGCGGCATCTCGACGGCGCCCCGCCACGTCGGCGTGGGGAAACTTCACGATCGACTACGCCTTCCCTCAGCCGGTGCGCGGGCTCGGCGAAGTCGGCATGCGGGTCCTGCTGCGCGATCTCTACCTGCACACCAATCTCGCGAGGGCGGCAGCCTCCCGTTGAGGCGCGCACACAAACGACCCGCCTCGTCGGATCGACGCGGCGGGTCGTGGGTGGGACTCGGTCAGGCGCGGGTGACCTTGCCAGCCTTGAGGCAGGACGTGCACACGTTCAGCCGCGAGCGCGAGCCACCGTTCACGCTGGTACGAACGGTCTGGATGTTCGGGTTCCAACGGCGGTGGGTACGGCGGTGTGAGTGCGACACGGACATGCCGAAGCCAGGACCCTTGCCACAGACGTCGCAGACGGCAGCCACGTCGATACTCCTCAGGTAGATCGGAATGCGCGCACGGCGCGCGCGGCCGGCCAGGACGCCGGACGTGCTTCGTACCAGGGTAGCGATCCGGATGGCCGGTGACCAAACCGGGGCGAGCAAAGCCACGCTCGCTACGCTCGGGCCCACGGTGCTCCCGGTGGCAACCGGGTGGAACCGGGGAGGAGAGAGTGCGGGTGTTGCGGGTCCTGGACGCGAGCGCGATCCGGCGTTGGGCCGACGCCTCTGTCGACCTGTTGGACGTCCATCGTGATGAGCTGGATCGGACGAACGTGTTCCCGGTCGCGGACGGGGACACCGGGACGAACCTGGTGCTCACCCTGCGCGCGGCGGCGGAGGAGCTGGCTCGCCGGCGGGCCCCGGCGGGGCGGCCGGACACGGCGGCCGAGGTCGCCGCCGCGCTGGCCAGGGGCGCCCTGCGCGGGGCCAGGGGCAACTCCGGGGTGATCGTGTCGCAGCTGCCGAGGGGTCTGGCCGAGGTGCTCGCCGACGCCGAGGACTGGGCCGGCTACTACGGGACCAACGGGTCGGCCGGCGGTCACCGGCCGGACGGGACGGACGGGGACACGGCCGACGGGGCCGACGGCCCCGCGCTGGCGGACGCGCTGCGCCGGGCGGACGAGCTGGCCAGGGCGGCGGTGAGCCGGCCGGTGGAGGGCACGGTGCTGTCGGTGCTGCGCGCGGCGGCGACAGCCGCCACGGCCGCCGCGGCCCGGGGCGGCGCGCTGGGTGACGTGGTCGACGCCGCCGTCGAGGGGGCGGTGGCCGCGCTCGCCGACACCCCGCGCCAGCTGCCGGTGCTGGCCCGCAGCGGGGTGGTGGACGCCGGCGGGCAGGGGCTGGTGCTGCTGCTGGACGCGCTGGCCGGCGTGGTCAGTGGCCGGCCGGTGGACACCTCGCTCACGGCCGCCGTGCGTGGCGGCGGGCTCGCCGGCCAGCACTCCCGGGCGCGGGGGTCGCTGATCGCGGACCGGGAGTCCGGGTCGGCGGAGTTCGACTACGAGGTCATGTACCTGCTGGAGGGCAGCTCGACCGGGCGGGTGGAGCTGCTGCGCGCGCGGCTGGACGAGCTGGGCGACTCGGTGGCCGTGGTCGGCGACGGGCAGCCCGGCGGCACCGGCCAGTGGAACGTGCACGTGCACTGCACGGACATCGGCGCCGCCGTCGAGGCGGGTGTGGAGGCCGGCCGGCCGTACCGGATCACCGTGGTGCGCTTCGCCGACCAGCAGTCCGAGCTGTTCGGGCCAGGGGCCGACGCCGGCCGGTTCCGGCTGGCCAGGGCGGTGGTGACCGTGGTCAGTGGCGAGCCGATCGCCGAGCTGGTCCGGGCCGACGGCGTGACCGCGCTGGTGGCCGCGCCGGAGCAGCCCCCGGGCGCCGGCGAGATCGCGGCGGCGGTGGCCGGCACGCGGGCCCGGCACGTGGTCGTGCTGCCCAACGACATCGAGCTCACTTCGATCGCCGAGGAGGCCGCCGACGTGGCCAGGGCGGCCGGCGCCGAGGTCGTGGTGGTGCCGACCTCGTCGGTGCTGCAGGGGCTGGCCGCGCTGGCGGTGCACGACGGCGAGCGGCGGGCCGGCGACGACGTGGTGGCGATGGCCGAGGCGGCCGCCGCGACCCGCACGGGCGTGGTGCAGATCGCCACTGGCGAGGCGCTGACGTGGGTCGGGCGCTGCTACGCCGGCGACGTGCTGGCGCTGGTGGACGGCGAGGTGGTGCTGATCGAGCACGACCTGGCGGCCGCCGCGTGCCAGCTCGCCGACCGGATGCTGACCATGGGCGGGGAGCTGGTGACCGTGCTGCTCGGCGAGAACGGCCAGGGTGGCACGGACGAGCTCGGTGAGCTGCTCGTCGGTCACCTGCGGCACACCCACCCGGAGGTCGAGGTGGTGCGCTATCGGGGTGGCCCGGCCGGGCGCCCGGTACAGCTGGGGGTGGAATGAAGGACCTGGACAGCCCGCTGAAGCCGCTCGTCGGGCAGGCGGCGGCGAGTGCGCTGGCCGCGCAGCTAGACATCCACACCGTCGGTGAGCTGCTGCGGCACTACCCGAGGCGGTACGCGGAGCGCGGCAAGCTGACCGACCTGGCCAACCTGGAGCTCGGCGAGCACGTCACGGTGATGGCGGAGATCCGCTCGGTGTCCAGCCGGCCGATGCGCCAGCGCCGGGGCACCATCATGGAGGTGGTGATCGCCTCCGGTGGGTGCACGCTGAGCTGCACGTTCTTCAACCGGCGGTTCCAGGGCAGCCTGGTGGCCGGCAAGGTGGGCATGTTCTCCGGCAAGGTCTCCGCGTTCCGGGGCAAGCTGCAGCTCAACCAGCCGGACATGATGATCTTCGGTGAGGACGACGACGGCGCCGACGTGGCCGACCAGTTCGCCGGCGCGCTGCTGCCGATCTACCCGGCGACGACGAAGCTGCAGTCCTGGAAGATCGCCCGCTGTGTCCAGCAGGTGCTCGAGATGATCGACGCGCCGAGCGACCCGGTGCCGGCGGACATCCTGGCCGAGCGCGGCCTGCCCGGCCTCGGCGAGGCGCTGCACGGGATCCACCTGCCGGCCACGGACGTCGACTGGCGGCGGGCCAGGGAGCGGCTGGTCTGGGACGAGGCGCTGGCCGTGCAGCTGGCGCTGGCGCAGCGCCGGGTGGCCGCGCTGAGCCGTCCCGCGCCGGCCTGCCCACCGGTGCCGGGCGGCCTGCTGGACGAGTTCGACGCGCAACTGCCGTTCACGCTGACCGACGGCCAGGTCGAGGTCGGTGAGGTGATCACCCGCGACCTGGCGAGCGAGCAGCCGATGAACCGCCTGGTGCAGGGCGACGTCGGTGCCGGCAAGACGATCGTCGCGCTGCGCGCCATGCTGCGGGTGGCCGACTCGGGCCGCCAGGCCGCGATGCTGGCGCCCACCGAGGTGCTCGCCGGCCAGCACGCCCGCACGCTGCGCCAGCTGCTCGGCCCGCTGGGCAAGGCCGGCGAGCTGGACGGCGCCGACCGGGCCACCAGGATCGCCCTGCTCACCGGTTCGCTGTCGGCGAAGGCCCGCAAGCAGGCGCTGCTGGACACGGTGTCCGGGGCCGCCGGGATCGTGGTCGGTACGCACGCGCTGATCCAGGACCGGGTGGAGTTCGCCGACCTCGGGCTGCTCGTGGTGGACGAGCAGCACCGCTTCGGCGTCGAGCAGCGGGACGCGCTGCGCAGCCGCGACGGCGGCCAGGGCACCACCCCGCACCTGCTGGTGATGACCGCGACGCCGATCCCGCGCACGGTGGCCATGACCGTGTACGGCGACCTGGAGGTGTCCGCGCTGCGCGAGCTGCCCCGCGGCCGCTCGCCGATCGCCACCACAGTGATCCCGGTGGGGGAGAAGCCGGCCTGGCTGGAGCGGGCGTGGCACCGGCTGCGCGAGGAGGTCTCCGCCGGGCACCAGGCGTTTGTGGTCTGCCCCCGGATCGGTGGGGAGGACGGCCCGGGCAACGGCGCCGCGAAGGGGCGGGGGGCCGAGGAGGACTACGAGTTCCCCGACGACCCGGACGACATCGGCGCCGACGGTGACGACGGCAAGCGCCGCCCGCCCCTCGCCGTGGCCGACGTGGCGCCGATGCTCGCCGAGGGGCCGCTGGCCGGGCTGCGCCTCGGGGTGCTGCACGGGCGGCTGCCGGCCGACGAGAAGGAGGCGGTGATGCGGGCGTTCTCGGACGGCGAGCTGGACGTGCTGGTGGCGACCACGGTGATCGAGGTCGGCGTCGACGTCCCCAACGCCACCGCCATGGTGATCATGGACGCCGACCGGTTCGGGCTGTCCCAGCTGCACCAACTGCGCGGGCGGGTCGGCCGGGGTTCGGCGCCGGGGGTGTGCCTGCTGGTCACCGACTCCCCGCCGGGCACCACCGCGCGCGACCGCCTCGACGCGGTGGCCTCCACGACCGACGGCTTCGAGCTGGCCCGCCACGACCTGGAGCTGCGCCGCGAGGGCGACGTGCTCGGGGCGTCCCAGTCCGGCCGTCGCTCCGGGCTGCGGCTGCTCTCCCTGCTGCGCGACGAGCGCACGATCACCGAGGCCCGCGACCGCGCCTGGGCACTGGTGGCCGAGGACCCCACGCTGACCGAGCACCCCGGCCTGGCCGGCATGGTCGCCGAGATCATCGACGAAGAACGAGCCGAATACCTGGAAAAGGCGTAACGCGCCACCCGGTGCCGCCCGCCGGATGCGCAGCGCGCCCCGAGGCTGCCCGCCGTCCCGGTGACCGTCGCCGCGCCGGGCTGACCGCCGCCCGGGGCTGCCCGCCGTCCCGGTGACCGTCGCCGCCGAGGCTGCCCGCCGTCCCGGTGACTGCCCTCCGTCCGACTTGTCGTGGCTAATTCACGCGACAAGTGCCACTTGTCGCGCCTATTTCCAACGACAAGTCGAGCCGGAGCCGGCGACGCGTGCGCGCCGCTGAGTGCGCACGTCCTCGTGCCCGGGGTACGGAGGTGGGCGTCGCTGGTCCTGGCGCCGCGGCATCCAGCGACTCGGACCGCGGCATCCAGCGACTCGCCGGCTTCCCCGCGAGTCGGGATTTTTGTCAGCGTGAGTCGCGGATTTCATCAGCCGGCTGGCCTGACGGAATCCCCGACTCATCCTGACGGAATCCCCGACTCGCGGAGGGTTTCAGGCACGCGCTGGGGTGTCGGGCGGCGGGGTGTCGGGCGCTGGGGTGTCGGGCGGTGGGGTGGGGGGCAGGGTGGCGGACCAGGTTTCGGCCCAGGTGCGGAGGGGTTCCAGGGCGGGTTGCAGGCCTTGGCCCAGATCGGTGAGGTGGTAGGCGCCGTCGTC
This sequence comes from Pseudonocardia sp., assembly GCA_036272155.1. Taxonomy (GTDB): domain Bacteria; phylum Actinomycetota; class Actinomycetes; order Mycobacteriales; family Pseudonocardiaceae; genus Pseudonocardia. The sequence goes on along the minus strand of DATAZG010000207.1, from coordinate 11,992 downwards.
GTCGGTGCGCACGATGCCGACCTCGGTGAGCTGGCGCAGCCGCTCCGCGAGCACGCTGGAGGACATCTGGTCGGCGCGGCGGCGCAGCTCGCGGAACCCGGCGGGGGACTGGCCCAGCTCCCAGATGACGCGCAGCGTCCAGCGCCGACCGAGCAGGTCGAGCGCGGCCATCATGGGCCGCCCACTGGCTGAGCCCCGGACCGGTTCGCCCGGCCGGGGATCTCTAACGCTTCGCATTTCGAAGCAACCTAGCGCGCGGGCCGGTCGAAGCCAAGCCCGAGCACGGCATCGACCGAGTCGAACGCGTGCCGGAAGCCGGCGACGTGGCCGTAGTCGCGGGCGGCGTCGGCGTGGTGGCGCTCGGCGGGGCGGGACCGGCCGAGCCGGTGGGCCAGCCGGGCCAGCGTCAGGTCGACCGGCGCGGTGCACAGCATCATCGTGCCGAGTACCGCCAGCCGGCCGCGCTGGTTGAGCAGCGCGTCGTACAGGTACGCCGGGTCCGGCGTGCCGAGCCGGGCGGCGACCTCACCGAGCTCGACGGCCATGAACTCGGACGCCCAGGCCGGGTCGGCCGGCAGGCGGTCCAGCCCCCAGCGGTTGACCAGGTGGCGGGCGGCGTCCGGGTCACCGGCCTCGAGCTGGGCGAGTACCGCGGTGGGACGCACCGCCGCGCCGTACACGTTCGTCTCGGCCAGCTCGACCAGGTCGGCGGCGAGCGAGCCGAGCCGGCCCCGGCCGCGCGCCAACCCGCTGCTCTGGGTCACCCGGCACCACTGCACGTGGCCGAAGCCGGCCTGTTCGAACTGGTGCTGGGCGGCGTCGATGAGCTGCTTGGCCTCGGCCCAGTCGGCGTGCAGCAGCGCCCGGGTGATCTGCTGGTAGGCGGCGTGGGCCTCGGCCTCCGGGACGCCGACCGAGCGGGCCAGCTCGGTGCTCACGGCCAGCTCGCGCTCGCACTCCTCGAGCCGCCCGTGGTGCAGCAGGATCGGCATCCGGTGCATCCGCGTGTAGATCTCGGTCGTCGCCGGCAGGCCCTTGCCGACCAGGCCGAGCGCCTCCTCGGCGGCCGCCAGCCGGTCGGCCTCGCGCTCCGGGGACCAGGTCGCCCGCAGGTAGCTGTTCAGCGCCTGGCCGCGCAGCGCGGTGTCGCCCAGCTCGCGGGCGATCTCCACACCGAGCCGCGCCAGCCGCTCCACCTCGGCGAGGTCCGCGCCGCCGAAGGTGAGCCGCTGGGCGAGCGCGCCGAGCAGGGTGGACCGCTGCGCCGGGGGCAGCGGCGTCGCCAGCAGCGTGCGGAGCGCGGTGATCACCATGGCCTCGGTGGGGGCCGGCAGCTGCCACGTCCACAGGGTCACCGACGCGAACCGCTCCGCCGCCTCGAGCACGGTCCCGTGCTCGTCGCCGTGGCCGGCCCTGGCCAGCGCGAGCGCGTCCGCGATGGCCGAGGCACTGCCGCCGTTGTCGCCGGCCATGCCGCGTTCCTCGCTCAGCGCGAGCAGTGTGCGGTAGCGCCGGTCGGACTGCTCCCCCGAAAACGGCACAGACGGCACAGAGAGCGCGGGCAGCACGGCCAGCGCGCGCTCGCGGTGGCGGGCGGCCCGGTCCGGCGCGAGCCACGCCCTGGCCTGGTCGGCGGCGCGGGTGCAGGCCAGGAACGCACGCTCGGACGTGGTGCCGTGCGCGGTGTGGAACAGGTGCTGGGCCAGGTCGTCCAGGTGTTCCGCCGAGTCGGCGCCGTACAGCTGCTCGATGGAGTCGGCCAGCACGCCGTGCAGCCGGGCCCGCTCGCTGGGGCCGATCCGGGAGACCAGCGCCTGCCGCGCGATGTCGTGCGCGAAGTGCCAGCGCAGCGTCTCCTCGTCGCGCTCGAGCAGCCCGGAGCGCTGCGCCGGTTCGAGCGCGGCGACCACGGCGGTGGCGTCCAGCTGCCGCGCGTGCGCCAGTACCCGCAGGTCCAGCTGCTGCCCGCCGAGCGCCGCCAACCGCAGGACCTTCCGGGTGTCCTCGGGCAGCTGGTCGTGGCGCTGCTCGACGACGGCCTGTACCGAGGTCGGCACCTCCTCGCCGACCGCGGCCCGGCCCTGGTAGAAGCGGACCAGCTCGACGAGGTAGAACAGGTTGCCGCCGGTGCGCCGGTGCAGCCCGGCCGGGTCCACGCCCGCGCCGGCGGCGTACCGGTCCAGCAGGGCACCGACCTGGTCAGGAGTCAGCGGCGGGATCGCTACCCGCCGCACGGTGTGCTCGCGGTCGAGGGCGGCGACGGTGGTCTCCACGGCGGGGTCGACGGTGCTGTCCCCGGTTCGCCGGGTGGTCACGACGACGCAGCGGTGCCGGTTCAGCTGCGCCGCGAGCAGCCGCAGCACGTGCAGCGACGGCGCGTCCGCCCACTGCATGTCGTCCAGCACGATGAGCAGCGGCTGCTGCCGGCAGGCGTCCAGGATGGCGTCGGCGATGCGCTGGCAGAGCCGGAACCGGGCGGCGGCGGGGTCGTCACCGGCCTGTTCGGCGGTCGGCGCGGGCAGTCCGAGGGTGCGCAGGACCTGCTCCCACGGCCACAGCGGCGGGGCGGCCAGGTCGCGCATCGCGCTGGACCAGGCCGTCCGGATGCCCTGTGCCTCGGCCAGGTCGCGGGTGGCCTCGGCCAGCCGGGTCTTGCCGATGCCGGCCTCGCCCTCGAGCACGATCAGCCAGCCGGTGCCGGCCGCCATCGCCCGCAGCGCGTCCTGGATCCGGGTCAGCTGGGTGCCACGGCCGATCAGCTGCTCCAGGCCGACCGGTGGGTCGGTCGGCTTCGCCGGGGCGGCGGCGCCGGGGCGAACGTTGACGGTGACGGTCTCGGCCAGCCCGGGGCGCAGCGTCGGGTCGCGGCGCAGGATCGCGGTGTGCAGCGCCTCGGTGTCCGCGTCGGGCGACATGCCGAGCTCCCGGTCGAGCACCCGCCGGCACTCCGCGTACGCGGCCAGGGCGTCCGCCTGGTGGCCGTCCCGGTAGGCGGCCAGCATCAGGTGCCGCCAGTAGGGCTCGCGCAGCGGCTGCTCGCGGACCAGGGTGCGGGCCGCGGTGGCCGCCGGCGCGGTCCGGCCGAGCTCCAGCAGCGCGCCGATCCGCAGCTCGAACGCCCGCAGCCGCAGCTCGACCAGTGGCTGGGTGAGCCCGACCAGGTCGGGGGATTCGCCGAGGTCGACGTACGGGTCGCCCCGCCACAGCGCCAACGCCCCCTCCACGCTCTCCAGCGCGGCGGCCGGCGGTGCCGACTCGGCCCGCTCCACCAGCAGCTCGAACAGCGAGGCGTCCACCTCGGCCGGGGTGGCGTGCAGCAGGTAGCCGGAGCCGGTGGTGGAGATCACGCCGCTGGTCGCGTTGCCCCGGCGGTCCGGGTCCAGCAGCTTGCGCAGCTGCGAGACGTAGGCGTACAGGGTGCCCACGGCAGCGGGCGGCGGCTCGTCGCCCCAGACCCGGTCGATCAGCCGGTCGACGGACACCACCCGACCGGCCTCGGCGACCAGTGCGCAGGTCAGGGCCCTCGGTCGGGGGCCGCCGACGGACACCTGGCGGCCGGCCGAATCCCGGACCTGCACCGGCCCCAGTACCGCGAACTTCGGATCCATGGCTGTCTCGTCGTGGTCGGCCGCCGACCACTGCCCGAAGGCCGCGGCGGCCGGCGAACCGTGCCGAACCACCCACCGCGACCCGACTGGGCACCCCTCCCGTCGCGCTGCAAGTTCACCACAAGGCCGTTGCAAGCACTTCTTGCCATCGTCAGAGCCGGTCGGGGGACCGCTGTGTTGGCGACCGCTGACGGGCGGTACAGGGCACCAACCGAGGGGGAACCACGATGACCACACCACAGCCGGGCTACCAGGGTCCCACCCCGGGCCACCCGGGCCAGCCGGCCGAGCAGCAGGGGCCGGCGCAGCAGGGCCCGCCGCCGGGGTACCAGGCACCGCCTCCCGGCTACCCGCCGGGGTACCAGGCGCCGCCGCCCGGGTACCAGTCCCCGCCGCCGGGCTACGGTCACCAGCAGGGCCAGCAGGGCCAGCAGTACCGCCAGCCGCAGGGCCCGCCGCTCGGCTACGCCCAGCAGGGGGCCCCGAGCGGGTACCAGGGCGGCGGCGCGCCGGCCTCGGTGCAGCAGCCCGACATCGCCGACTGGTGGCAGCGGCTGGTCGCCCGGATCATCGACGGCGTCGGCTTCATGATCGTGCAGTGGATCCTGACCTCGATCTTCTACGCACTGTTCGGGCCGTCGTTCGACAGCGACACCTTCCAGTTCACCGGGAGCTGGCTCCTGCCGGCCGTGCTCGCAGGCGTGGTCTCCGGCCTGCTCTACGCCGGCTACGACTTCTACATGCACGGCAAGTTCGGGGCGACCGCCGGCAAGATGGTGCTCAAGCTGAAGCTGGCCCAGGTGGACCGGCAGCCCGCCTCCCAAGCTGTGATCCTCAAGCGTGCGCTGCTGTACCCGGGCGTGTTCGCGCTCACCGGGCTGATCTCGGGGCTCGGCCTGGGTGCGTTCGGCATCGGCAGCACGCTGCTGGTCGTGGTCACCGTCGTGGACGGCATCTTCGTGCTGATCGACCAGACGAGCCGGCAGTCCCTGCACGACCGTCTGGCCGGCACCGTCGTGCTCAAGACCGCCGGTAGCCCGACCATCGGGTGACCGGGGAGCCGGGGTGACCGGGGGCCGCGGCTGGAGCGACCCCGGTCACCCCGGTCAACACCGGGTTCAGACGGTGCGGGGCTCCGGCACCGCCGCCGTGTCGAGACCGCCGGGCAGGCCGGCACCGCCGGGCAGGCCGGTGCGGGCCGAGGCGCTCAGCGCGGCCAGCGCCCCCCTGGGCAGGTGGATCCGGCCGGCGCGCTCCAGGCGGGCCAGCTCGGTGCGGGCCTTGGCGTACGCGGCGAGGCGCTCGGCGTCGTTGCCGCTGTCCTTCGCCATGGTGAGCAGCTTGATCACCCGCTGTACCGAGGAGCGCTCCTCCGGCGTCAGCCCGGCCAGCTGGATGCGCTCGGCGGCGTCCCGCGCGGCCTGCCAGGCCCGGGCGGCGCGCTCGACGGCGGCGCGGAACAGGGCGGCGTGCTCCGCCGGCGGCGGCTCGTCGGTGTCCAGCGCCTGTGCCTCGGCGAACGCGTCCACGAAGCGGCCGGTGGAGGGCACCGTGACGTCGGCCAGCGCGGGCAGCCGCAGCACCGCCAGCGGGTCGCACTCGTAACCGCCGTACTCCCCGCGCAGTGTCGCGAACCTCCGGTGCGCGCCGAGCCAGGCGGCCCGCCAGTCCGGCGCCGACCGGGGCACCGGGACCGGCGCGGGCGCCATCACCGGGTACCGCCGGGACCCGCGCCGCACCGAGAGGCGGAGCAGGCCGAACGCGCCCAGGATCACCAGCCCCATGACCAGCAGCGGGAAGCCGAACGCGACGGCCGCGAGCACCGGCTCCCACCCGCCGACCACCAGCCCGACGAGCAGGGCGAACGCCAGGACCCGGAAGAGGCGGAACCGCCCGCGGTAATACCCGCCCCGGCGCGGGTAAGCCATCCGGTGGTACTGCCGGCGGGAGTGGCATTGGGTCATCGCGGATGGCCTCCGTGCGGGCCGAAGCGGCGTGTGATGAGCTTCCTCCCACGGTAGCCCGATCGGCACACCTGGAGGAGACATGTTTCGCAAGGTGCTGGTGGCGAACCGGGGGGAGATCGCGATCCGTGCCTTCCGCGCCGCCTATGAGCTGGGCATTGGCACCGTGGCGGTGTTTCCGCACGAGGACCGGAATTCACTGCATCGGCTCAAGGCCGACGAGTCGTACCAGATCGGCGAACCCGGGCACCCGGTGCGCGCGTACCTGTCGGTCTCGGAGATCGTCCGGGCGGCCCGCAAGGCCGGCGCGGACGCGGTGTACCCCGGCTACGGCTTCCTCTCGGAGAACCCCGAGCTGGCCCAGGCCTGCGCGGACGCCGGCATCACGTTCGTCGGCCCGCCGGCCGAGGTGCTGGAGCTGACCGGCAACAAGGCGCGCGCCATTCGGGCGGCCCGGGACGCCGGCCTGCCGGTGCTGGCGTCGTCGGCGCCGTCCACCGACGTGGACGAGCTGATCGGGGTCGCCGAGGACGTCGGCTTCCCGGTGTTCGTCAAGGCGGTCGCGGGCGGTGGCGGGCGCGGCATGCGCCGGGTCGGCTCGCCCGGTGAGCTGCGCGAGTCGCTCGAGGCGGCGATGCGCGAGGCGGAGTCGGCGTTCGGTGACCGGCGGATGTTCCTGGAGAAGGCCGTGGTCAACCCCCGGCACATCGAGGTGCAGGTGCTGGCCGACGGCACCGGTGAGGTGCTGCACCTCTACGAGCGGGACTGCTCACTGCAGCGCCGGCACCAGAAGGTCGTGGAGATCGCGCCGGCGCCGAACCTGGACCCGGCCATCCGCGAGCGGATCTGCGCCGACGCGGTGGCCTTCGCCCGCTCCATCGGTTACCGCAACGCCGGCACCGTGGAGTTCCTGCTCGACGAGGACGGCAACCACGTCTTCATCGAGATGAACCCCCGGATCCAGGTCGAGCACACGGTCACCGAGGAGGTCACCGACGTCGACCTGGTCAGCTCGCAGCTGCGCATCGCCGCCGGTGAGACGTTCGCCGACCTGGAGCTGAGCCAGGACACGATCGTCCTGCACGGTGCCGCGCTGCAGTGCCGGATCACCACCGAGGACCCGGCCAACGGCTTCCGCCCGGACACCGGCGTGATCAGCACCTACCGCTCGCCGGGCGGCTCCGGGGTCCGGCTGGACGGCGGCACCGTGCACACCGGCGCCGAGGTCAGCGCGCACTTCGACTCCATGCTGGCCAAGCTGACGTGCCGGGGCCGCGACTTCCCGACCGCGGTGCGCCGGGCGCGGCGGGCGGTGGCCGAGTTCCGGGTGCGCGGGGTGTCCACCAACATCCCGTTCCTGCAGGCGCTGCTGGCCGACGAGGACTTCCAGGCCGGCCGGGTCACCACGTCGTTCATCGAGGAGCGGCCGTACCTGCTGACCGCCCGGCAGTCCGCCGACCGCGGCACCCGGATGCTCAGCTACCTGGCCGGCGTGACGGTGAACAAGCCGCACGGGGCCCGCCCGGCCGTGGCCGAACCGGTCGACAAGCTGCCCGAGATCGACCTCGGCGAGCCGCCGCCGGACGGCTCGCGGCAGCTGCTGGCCGAGCTGGGCCCGGCGGGCTTCGCGGCCCGGCTGCGCGAGCAGACGCAGGTGGGGGTCACCGACACCACCTTCCGGGACGCCCACCAGTCGCTGCTGGCCACGCGGGTGCGCACCAAGGACCTGCTGGCGGTCGCGCCGCACGTGGCCCGGATGGTGCCCCAGCTGCTGTCGGTGGAGTGCTGGGGCGGCGCGACCTACGACGTGGCGCTGCGCTTCCTGTCCGAGGACCCGTGGGGGCGGCTGGCCGCGCTGCGCGAGGTGATGCCGAACCTGTGCCTGCAGATGCTGCTGCGCGGGCGCAACACGGTCGGCTACACCCCGTACCCGACCGAGGTGACCGACACCTTCGTCGAGGAGGCGGCGCGCACCGGGATCGACATCTTCCGGATCTTCGACGCGCTCAACGACGTGGCCCAGATGCGGCCGGCGATCGAGGCGGTGCGCAACACCGGCACGGCGGTCGCCGAGGTCGCGCTGTGCTACACCGCCGATCTGTCCGACCCAGGTGAGAAGCTCTACACGCTGGACTACTACCTGCGCCTCGCCGAGCAGATGGTGGACGCGGGTGCGCACGTGCTGGCGATCAAGGACATGGCCGGGCTGCTGCGTCCGCCGGCCGCGCGCACGCTGGTGACGGCGCTGCGCGACCGGTTCCCGCTGCCGGTGCACCTGCACACCCACGACACCCCGGGCGGCCAGCTGGCGACGCTGCTCGCCGCGATCGACGCCGGAGTGGACGCGGTGGACGGCGCGGTCGCCTCGATGGCCGGCACCACGTCGCAACCGCCGCTGTCCGCGCTGGTGGCGGGCACCGACCACACCGAGCGGACGACCGGGCTGGACCTGCAGGCGGTGTGCGACCTGGAGCCGTACTGGGAGGCCGTGCGCAAGGTCTACCGGCCGTTCGAGTCCGCGCTGGCCTCGCCGACCGGCCGCGTCTACCACCACGAGATCCCCGGCGGCCAGCTGTCCAACCTGCGCCAGCAGGCGATCGCGCTGGGCCTGGGGGAGCGCTTCGAGAAGATCGAGGACTTCTACGCGGCGGCCGACCGGATGCTCGGCCGGCTGGTCAAGGTCACCCCGTCCTCCAAGGTCGTCGGTGACCTGGCGCTGCACCTGGTCGGCGCCGACGTGGACCCGAAGGAGTTCGAGGCCGACCCGGGCCGCTTCGACGTGCCGGACTCCGTGGTCGGCTTCCTGCGCGGCGAGCTCGGCGACCCGCCCGGCGGCTGGCCGGAGCCGTTCCGGAGCAGGGCGCTGGAGGGGCGGTCGCCGGCCAAGGAGGTGGCGGAGCTGACCATCGAGGACCGCCGGGGTCTGCGCGACGAGCCCCGCAAGACGCTCAACCGGCTGCTCTTCCCCGCCCCGGCGGGCGAGTACGAGGCGCACCGGGAGTCGTTCGGGGACACCTCCGTGCTGTCCACCAAGGACTTCTTCTACGGCCTCGAGGGGGACCGCGAGCACGGGGTCGAGCTCGAGCCGGGGGTCACGCTGCTGATCGGGCTGGAGGCGATCTCCGAGCCCGACGAGCGTGGCTTCCGCACGGTGGTGACCACGATGAACGGGCAGCTGCGCCCGGTCCAGGTGCGCGACGAGTCGGTGGCCACCGACGTGAAGGCGGCCGAGAAGGCGGACCGGTCCAACCCCGGGCACGTGCCCGCGCCGTTCGCCGGCGTGGTCACGCTGTCCGTCGGCGAGGGCGACAAGGTCAGCGCCGGGCAGACCGTCGCCACCATCGAGGCGATGAAGATGGAGGCCGGCATCACCGCGCCCAAGGAGGGCACCGTGGCTCGGGTGGCCATCGGGTCCGTCCAGCAGGTGGAGGGCGGCGACCTGCTCCTGGAGCTGGAGTGAGCTCGGCGTGACCAGGATCATCGCCGGCACCGTGGGCGGGCGGCGGATCGCGGTGCCGGCCAGCGGTACCCGGCCGACGTCCGACCAGGTGCGGGAGGCACTGTTCAGCGCGCTGGAGGCCGGGCCGGGGCTGGCCGGTGCCTCGGTGCTGGACCTGTGCGCCGGGTCGGGCGCGCTGGGCATCGAGGCGCTGTCCCGGGGCGCGGCGCACGGGCTGTTCGTGGAGTCGGACCGGCGGGCGGCCGGCACGCTGCGGGCTAACCTGGCCGACCTCGGGCTCACCGGGGTGGCCGGGGTGCGCGTCGCCCCGGCCGGTGCCGTGCTGGCCGGCCCGGCGCCCCGGGCCTTCGACGTCGTGCTGATCGACCCGCCGTACGCCGTGCCGAACGCCGAGATCGCCGGCTGGTTGCGCGACGGCTGGGCCAACGGCTGGCTCGCCGCCCCCGAGCAGGGCGGTGACGGTGATTCCGACGGCGCGTCCGGGGGCGCGACCGTGGTGGTGGAGCGGCCGGCGAAGGCGGGGGCTTTCGACTGGCCGGAGCCGCTGCGGCCGGTGCGTGATCGTCGCTACGGTGACACGGTGCTGCATGTCGGTCTTTGTTACCGTTCGGGCTCATGAGGCCACGGTGGTGAGGCGGGCGGTCTGCCCCGGTTCCTTCGACCCGGTGACGAACGGCCACCTGGACATCATCGAGCGCACGGCCGGCCTGTTCGACGAGATGGTCGTCGCGGTGCTGGTCAACGAGAAGAAGCAGGGCCTGTTCACCGTCGAAGAGCGGATGGACATGCTGCGCGGGGTCGTCGAGCACCGCCCGAACGTGACGGTGACGTCGTTCCACGGGCTGCTGGTGGACTTCTGCCGGGAGCACGACCTGCACGCCATCGTGAAGGGCCTCCGGGCGGTCACCGACTTCGACTACGAGCTGCAGATGGCGCAGATGAACCGCCGGCTCTCCGGGGTGGACACGCTGTTCATGCCGACCGACCCGGAGTACAGCTTCCTGTCCAGCTCGCTGGTCAAGGAGGTGGCGAGGTTCGGCGGCGACGTGGCGCACCTGCTGCCGGGCGCGGTGCACCGGCGGCTGACCGACCGGCTGGCCGGCAAGGCCTGACTCGGCAAGGCCTGAGTCGGTACGGGCTGACTCGGTACGGGCTGAGCCGGTCGGCCCAGGCGGGGCGGCCGGGCGCCGGGCGGGCACTGGGACACGCGGCCCCTGGCGGATCCCACGGTTCGGTGCGGCCGGCGGGCACACTGGCAGCCGTGTACCGGGTCTTCGAAACGCTCGACGCGCTGGTCACGGTGGTCGAGGAAGCACGCGGCCTGCCGATGACCTCCAACTGCGTGGTACCTCGGGGCGACGTGCTCGACCTGCTCGACGAGCTCCGCGAGGCCCTGCCCGGCGAGCTGGACGACGCGCAGGACGTGCTGGACCACCGCGACGAGCTGATGTCCACCGCCGAGCGGCGCGCCGACGAGGTCACCGAGCAGGCCGACCAGGACGCCGACAAGCTGCTCGGGGACTCCACGGCCGAGGCGCAGCGGCTGGTCGCCCAGGCCCAGGCGGAGGCCGAGGAGCTGGTCGCCAGGGCCAGGCACGAGGCCGAGCGGACCGTCGCCGACGCCCAGGCCCAGCACCAGGACCTGGTGCAACGCGCGCACGCCGAGGCGGAGCGGATGACCGAGGCCGGCCGGGCCAGCTACGAGCACGCGGTGGCCGAGGGGCGCGCCGAGCAGGCCAGGCTGGTCGCGCAGACCGAGGTGGTGCAGGCCGCGCACATCGAGTCGGGTCGGATCATCGACGCCGGCGAGCGCGAGGCCGACCGGCTGCGCACCGAGTGCGACCAGTACATCGAGTCGTCGCTGACCGGCTTCGAGGACACCCTGACCCGCACCCTGCAGACGGTGCAGCGCGGGCGGCTGCACCGGGGTGCCCGGCGGCCCGGCGAACCGGCCGGCCCGAGGGACCGGATCGGCACCGATCTGCTCGACTAGTGGCGATCCGGGCACCGTCCGGGCACCGCCTGAGCCAGCAGTGCGGCGGATCACATGGCACTCTCCTGGCTGAACGGCGAGCGGTGGCCTAACGAATGGGTCCGTCCAGGCGATTGCCTGTGCAGGTGCTGACCGCTCTCGCACGCATATAGTGATCACGGGCGGTGGGCTGGGACACAGCTCGCCGGCGATCGCGGAGGGAGATCAGCAGTGGGCGATCGCGCTGGAGGCGACGTTGACGAGCAGAGAGCCCGAGTCCGTCCGGACCGAGCATCCCGAGCGGGACGTGCCGACCTTCGACCTGGGTCCACCACTCACCGGACCGGAGGGCTGGGCAGCGGCCCGGCCGCGCTACCCGGACGGCACCCTCGGCCCCGGCGCGTTCGACCCGCGCAGTTGGTGGCCCAAACACCAGCATCGGTTCGCCATGACTGAGGACTACCGCGACGTGACTACCTCCTCCCGCCCGCCGGCGCCGCCGATGCAGGCCCCGATGGCGTCCCAGTTCGCGCCGTCCTCCGCCGCGCCGCCGCCGGGGCCCGGTCCCACCTTCGACGGCAGCGCCGCCGACCTCACCGACGACACGATCGTCCGGGCCAGGGTGCAGCGGCCGACCGTCGGCTGGCGGCGCGCCGTGTACAGCGCCTCCGGCGGCCGGATCAACCCGGGCGTGAGCGAGGCCGAGGCGGCGCGCAACGTGCTGCTGCGCCGGGTCCGCCGGCACCTGCCGGGGGCGCACCAGATCGCGGTGAGCTCGCTCAAGGGCGGCGTCGGTAAGACGACCGTGTCGGCGGTGCTGGGTCTGACCCTCGCCGAGCACCGGGGCGACCGGGTGGTGGCGCTGGACGCCAACCCCGACGCGGGCACGCTGGCCGACCGGCTCACCGGCGAGATCGGGGTGACGGTCCGGCAGATGCTGGACAACATCGCCAGCATCGACTCGCTGACGGCGGTCTCGCACTACACG
>DATAZG010000206.1:0-31549 GCA_036272155.1 Pseudonocardia sp. | reverse complement strand
GATGACGTAGGAACCCTGCAGCGGGTTCTCGTTCATCGAGAGGCCCCACTCCCGGTTGATGATCAGCTGGATGGCCATCGCCCGGCGCACCGAGGACTCGGTCGGCGTGGTGACCGCCTCGTCGTAGGCGTTGGTGTGCAGCGAGTTCGCGTTGTCGTACAGCGCGCACAATGCCTGCAGCGTGGTGCGGATGTCGTTGAAGTTCATCTCCTGCGCGTGCAGCGACCGGCCGGAGGTCTGCACGTGGTACTTCAGCTTCTGCGAGCGCTCGTTGGCGCCGTAGCGCTCGCGCATCGCGACCGCCCAGATCCGCCGGGCCACCCGGCCGATCACCGAGTACTCGGCGTCCATGCCGTTGGAGAAGAAGAACGACAGGTTGGGCGCAAAGTCGTCGACGTTCATGCCCCGGGCCAGGTAGCTCTCCACAAAGGTGAAGCCGTTCGCCAAGGTGAAGGCGAGTTGACTGATCGGGTTCGCCCCGGCCTCCGCGATGTGGTAGCCGGAGATCGACACCGAGTAGAAGTTGCGCACCTTGTGCTCGATGAACCACTCCTGGATGTCGGCCATCATCCGGAGCGAGAACTCGGTGGAGAAGATGCAGGTGTTCTGGCCCTGGTCCTCCTTGAGGATGTCGGCCTGCACGGTCCCGCGCACGTTGGCCAGCGCGAACTCGGTGAGCTCGGCGCGCTCGGCCTCGTCGGGCTCCCGGTCGTGCTCCTCGCGGAAGTTGTCGACCTGCTGGTCGATCGCCGCGTTCAGGAAGAACGCCAGGATGGAGGGCGCCGGGCCGTTGATCGTCATCGACACGGACGTACTCGGCGAGCACAGGTCGAACCCGCCGTAGAGCACCTTGAGGTCCTCGAGCGAGGCGATCGAGACACCGGAGGTGCCGACCTTGCCGTAGACGTCCGGGCGGGTGCCCGGGTCGCGGCCGTACAGGGTCACCGAGTCGAACGCGGTGGACAGCCGCTTGGCCTCGGAGTCGGAGGACAGGTACTTGAACCGGCGGTTGGTGCGGAAGGCGTCGCCCTCGCCGGCGAACATCCGGGCCGGGTCCTCACCCTCCCGCTTGAACGGGAACACACCGGCGGTGAACGGGAAGTGGCCCGGCAGGTTCTCCCGGCGCAGGAAGCGCAGCAGCTCCGCCTCGTCGTCGAACTTGGGCAGCGACACCCGGCGGATCTTGTTGCCGGACAGCGTCTCCCTGGTCAGCTGGGTGCGCAGTTCCTTGTCCCGGATCTTCACCACCAGCTCGTCGCCGGAGTAGTCCTCGACGACCTGGCCCCAGCCGTCCAGCAGCTCGGCGGACTCGGCCGGCAGTGCCTTCTCCGCGGAGGCCAGCACGGTCTCGATGCCGCCGGCGTCCGCCTCGGCCCGCTCCAGCTCGGCCTTGGCGATGCGCAGGGCCTGGCGGCGGCGGGCCGCGTCGGCGTGCTTGGCGGTCTTCGCGTGGTAGCCGCGCAGGGCGTCGGCGATGTCGGCGAGGTAGCGGACCTTCTCCGGCGGGATGACGGCGGCGAACTCCGACGACGTCTTGCGGTCGGTGCGCGGCAGCCGGCCGTCGTGGCTGGTCAGGCCCCGCTCGGCCAGCAGGTCGGTCAGGTGGTGGTAGAGCGCGGTGACGCCGTCGTCGTTGAAGGTGGCGGCGGAGGTGCCGTAGACCGGCATGTCCTCCCACGTCTCGCCGAACGCCTCACGGTTGCGCACCAGCTGGCGGCCCACGTCGCGGCGCGCGTCCTCGGCGCCCCGGCGCTCGAACTTGTTGATCGCCACGACGTCGGCGAAGTCCAGCATGTCGATCTTCTCGAGCTGTGACGCGGCACCGAACTCCGGCGTCATCACGTACAGCGAGCGGTCCGCGAAGGGCACGATGCCGGCGTCGCCCTGGCCGATGCCGGGGGTCTCCACGACGACCAGGTCGAAACCGGAGGCCTTGAGCACGTCGATCGTGTCGCCGAGGCGCTCCGGCAGGCCACCGTCGCTGCCCCGGGTGGCCATCGAGCGGAAGAACACCTGCTCGCCGACCAGCGAGTTCATCCGGATCCGGTCGCCGAGCAGCGCGCCGCCGCCCTTGCGCCGGGTCGGGTCGACCGCGAGCACGGCGATCCGCAGCTTGTCCTCCTGGTCCAGCCGGAAGCGGCGGACCAGCTCGTCGGTGAGCGACGACTTGCCGGAACCGCCGGTGCCGGTGATGCCCAGGACCGGGACGGGGTGCTGCTCGACGGCGCTCGCGATCCGGGCCCGGACCTCGTCGGGCAGCGCGCCGGCCTCGGCCAGCGTGAGCGCGCGGGCCAGCGTGGCGGTCTCGCCGGAGAACACGCCGTCGTAGGACGCGGGCGGCTCGGCGGTCAGGTCCACGTCGCACTCGCGGATCATGAGGTTGATCATCCCGGGCAGGCCGAGCTTCTGGCCGTCCTCCGGGGAGAAGATGCGGGAGACGCCGCGCGAGTGCAGCAGCCTGATCTCCTCGGGCACGATGACGCCGCCACCGCCGCCGTAGACCTTGACGTGGCCGGCGCCGCGCTCGCGCAGCAGCTCCACCAGGTAGCTGAAGTACTCGACGTGCCCGCCCTGGTACGAGCTGATCGCGACGCCCTGCACGTCCTCCTGGATGGCGGCCGCGACGACCTCGTCGACCGACCGGTTGTGCCCCAGGTGGACGACCTCGGCGCCCTGGCGCTGCAGGATGCGCCGCATGATGTTGATCGCCGCGTCGTGCCCGTCGAACAGGCTCGCCGCCGTGACGAACCGGACGGGGTGGGTCGGCACGTGCAGCTCTGCCATCGCGACGCTCCTCAGGCTCGACGGGTCAACCTACTTAGTTTGACACCCGATCATAGGAAGGCCAACCTTTTGGGCCGATGATACTGCTCACAGCGGTCACTCGAAAAGGTGGCGTCCGGAGCGGCAACCCGCTGCTATATCGCCGGTCAGCCATGGTGCGGCGGTCGTCAGCCGGAGTGCGCCGGCTCCCCGGTGACTGTCGGCGTCGCGCGCGGGGCGAAGCTGTCGATGCCGTCCGCAACCAGGCGCAGGGAGAGCTCCAGCCAGGCGTCCAGGGCGGCCGGGCGCGCCGGCTCGGGGTGTGCGAGCACGTACTCGAGCAGGTCCTCCGAGGCCATCAGCCGGAACACCAGGACCAGCTGGGCGGCGGCCACCCTCGGCCGGGGCGCATGCCGGTCGTCGCCGGCCTCCTCGGCCAGCACGACCGCCAGCGCGTCCTCGAAGTGCTCCCACATCAGCCGCATCCGGGCCTTCAGCACGGCACTGTCACCCACGATGCGGCGCAGCCGGTCCAGCCCGGTGACGGCCGGCGGGTCGTGCGCGGCCAGCAGCTCGCGCAGCAGCGACCCCATCGCCTCCAGCGGGGTCTCGCCGGGGGCACGGGAGCGGATCCGCTCGACCAGCCGCTCGCGCATCTCGGCCTCGCCGTCGAAGACCATGTCCTCCTTCGCGGGGAAGTACACGAACACGGTCTTCGGGGAGACGTTCACCGCGTCGGCGATCTCCGCGACCGTCACATGGTCGAAGCCGCGCTCGGCGAACATCTCCTGCGCGGCCCGCAGGATGTTGACGCGGGTCATCAGCTTCTTGCGCTCGCGCAGGCCGAGGCGCGGACCGGACGCATCCTCACCCATCACTACCGCAGCTTACAAGATGCTCACTTGGCCAGAACGTATGCGAATTACGTTTTTCCCAACGATCCGGCAACGTCGCGGCGGTAGTCGGACAGCCGCGCCCTGTGCGTGCGCCGCCAGAACTCGATCGTCGAGGACGGCCAGAGCAGCGTGTTCCGGCCGGTCCGCGCGTGCTGGTACCAGCTGCGGCAGCCGCCGGCCTGCCAGACCGAACCGGCCAGCCGGCCCTGCACCCACGTGTTGTACGCCCGCTCCACCTCCGGGCGCACCTCCACCGAACGGATCCGCCGGCGGCGCATCCCCGCCAGGGCGCTCACCGTGTACCGGGCCTGCGCCTCGATCATGAAGATCTGCGAGTTGTGCCCGAGCCCGGAGTTCGGCCCCATCATCACGAAGTAGTTCGGGAAGCCGGAGACGGTGGTGCCCAGGTACGCCTCCAGGCCGTCGCTCCAGCGCCGCTCCAGGTCGAGCCCGTCCCGGCCGACCACCGGTACCGCGGCCAGCCCGTGCTGGGTGTCGAACCCCGTGGCGAAGATGATCACGTCGACCGGGTGCTCGGTGCCGTCCTCGGTGAGGATCCGGTCAGGGCGCACGGCGCTGATCCCGCTGGTCGTCACCGTGACGTTCGGCCTGCTCAGCGCCGGGTAGTAGTCGCTGGAGATGAGCAGCCGCTTGCAGCCGATCGCGTAGTCCGGGGTGAGCGCGGCGCGCAGCTCCGGGTCCGGCACCTGGCGGCGCAGCTGCGAGCGGGCCAGCCGCTCGGCCAGCACCATGCTCGCGACTCCCTCAGCCGAGCCCTCGGGTGTGGCCGGACCGGCGGCGGCGCTGTCCGACTGGGCGGCGGCACTGTCGGCGGCACTGTCGGCGGCACTGTCGGCGGCACTGCCGACGGCACTGTCGGTGAAGCCCTTGCGCCGGGCCTCGTGGATCCAGAACATCCGGGCGCGGTCGTACCAGCGGTAGGGCGGGAACCGGCGCAGCAGCCGCCG
Source organism: Pseudonocardia sp. (assembly GCA_036272155.1). Classification (GTDB taxonomy): domain Bacteria; phylum Actinomycetota; class Actinomycetes; order Mycobacteriales; family Pseudonocardiaceae; genus Pseudonocardia. The sequence goes on along the minus strand of DATAZG010000206.1, from coordinate 26,922 downwards.
CCGGTCACTGAACGGGACGTCGGGCTTCGGGACGACCCAGGGCGGCGTGCGCTGGACCAGCGTCAGGTTGGCCACCCGCTCCACGATCTGGGGCACGAACTGGATGGCGCTGGCCCCGGTGCCGATCACCGCGACCCGCTGGCCGCGCAGGTCGAGGTCGTGGTCCCAGGTGGCGGAGTGCATGGTCGGCCCGGCGAAGGTGTCCAGCCCGGGCAGCTTCGGCACCGAGGGCACCGCGAGCGCGCCGATCGCCGAGACCAGCGCGCGGGCCACGTGCCGGGTGCCGTCCGCCTCGGTCACCGCCCAGGTGCCGCTGCGCTCGTCCCAGCGCGCGCCGGTGACCTCGGCGCCGAACCGGGTGTGCTCGAGCAGCCGGCGCCGGGCGGCGAAGTCACGCAGGTAGTCGAGGATCTCCGGCTGGCGGGGGAACAGCCTGGTCCAGCCCGCGCGCTGGGCGAACGAGAACGAGTACAGCGGCGACGGGATGTCACAGGCGCAGCCGGGGTAGGTGTTGTCCCGCCAGGTGCCGCCGACGTCGCCCGCCCGCTCCAGGATCCGGAAGCTGAAGCCGCGCCGGCGCAGCCCGCGCGCCACGCACAGCCCGCTGAAGCCCGCGCCGATGATCAGCACGTCGACCTGGGCCAGCTCCGGCCGCTCGGCCGGCTCCACCGCACTGGTCTCGCGGCTGGTCAGGGTCACCGGACACCGCCGAGGCTCATCATGTTCAGCCCGAGGCCGCCGTGCATCTCGATCTCCTGCGCGGTCAGGTAACCGGCGCTCTCCCCGGCCAGGTAGCCGACCAGGCCGGCGATCTCGGCGGGCTCGGCGAAGCGCCCCATCGGGATCAGCGGCAGGATGCGGTCGCGCACCGAGTCCGGCATGGCGAGCGCCTTGGGGGTGGCCACCATGCCGGGCAGCACGCAGTTGGCGGTGATCCCGTACCGGGCGTTCTCGCTGGCGATCGTGCGCATCAAACCGTGCAGCCCCGCCTTGGACGCGGCGTAGGCGACCTGGCCGGGCAGCCCGTCGTGGCCGGCCAGGCTGGAGATCGCCACGATCCGCCCCCAGCGGCGCTCCCGCATGCCGCCAAGGCACGCCTGGATCACCCGGAACGCCCCGGTCAGGTTGACGTCGATGTCGCGGCGCCACTGCTCCCCGGTCATCCGGTGGGTCGGCGCGATGGTGTCCACGATGGCCGCGTTGGACACGCAGACGTCGACCCCGGACAGCACGTCGGCGGGCAGCTCGTCGGTCACGATGTCCAGCTGGAGGTCGCACGGCCCGGCCACGTCCAGGGTGAGCACCTCGAAGCCGTCGGCGCGCAGCCTCTCGGTGATGGCCGTGCCGAGGCCGCCGTTGGCGCCGGTCACGAGTGCGGTGCGGGTACTCATCTACACGGCTCCTCAGAGATCGCGGTGTCGATCGATCGATCGACACGTTCACGCTACTATATCTGCTCGCCAGAGACCCACGCTGAGAAAGCGGGATCTCAGCGATCGACACCGCGTCACCGAGAGAGGGAGCCCACCGTGGCCCGCAAGCGATCCCTGGACGACGGCCAGGACGTCGCCGAGCAGATCCTGGACCGGGCCGCCGTGCTGTTCTACGACCGGGGCTTCGACGCCACCTCGATCCGGGACCTGGCCGAGGCGACCGGCATCTCGTCCTCGACGCTCTACCACCACTACCGCAACAAGCAGGAGATCCTCTACGCGGTGGTGCACCGCTTCATGCGGGCGTTCAACACCGCGATCGTCCCGGCCCTGCGGGACCCCGAGCGCTCCCCCGCCGAGCGGCTCGGCGACGCGGTGCGGCTGCACCTGGAGATCAGCGACGCGCGGCGCGCCGAGCTGCTGCGGGTCAACCACACCCGGGCCTCACTGAACGAGGTGCAGGTCCGCGAGCTGACCCGGCTGCAGTGGGCGTACCAGGACGCGGTCAAACACGTGATCGAGGCCGGCCGGGCGGCGGGCGAGTTCGCCACCGACGACGTGGACCTCGCCACGATGGCACTGCTGGACATGCTGAACGGCGTGCGGTCCTGGTTCCGGCACTCCGGGGCGCTCAGCCTGAACGACGTCGTCGCCCGCTATACCGCCATGGCGCGAAAGATGCTCGCCCCCTGACCGCCCGTCCCCCGACCGCCTGTCCCCCGACCGCCTGTGCCCTGACCAGCCGCCCTCTGGCCACCAGCTCGACGGTCACCAGCACCGCGATCACCTCGGCGGCCAGCAGCCCGACCAGCACCAGCAGCTGCGCCGCGCCGGCCTGCACCGGGCTGCCACTGCCGATCAGCACGCCGACGAACGCGCCGGGCAGGGTGACCAGCCCGACCGTGCGGGTCTGGTCCAGGGGCGGCACCAGCGCCTGGGTGGCGGCCGGCCGGCAGATCTCCAGCGCCGCGTCCCTCGGCAGCAGCCCGAGCGAGAGCCCCGCCTCGTACTCCCCGTGCCTGGTCTCGAGCTCGTCCAGGGCGCGGCGGCCGGCCAGCGAGGTCGCGGTCATCGTGCCGCCGATGACGATGCCGGCCACCGGCACGACCGCGATCCCGGTCAACGGCACCGCCCCGCAGGCGAGGACAACGGCGAGCACCGGCACCACCCCCGCCGCGATCGGCAGCCAGGTGGCCGACGCGCCCCCGGCCCTGGCCACCCGGCGCGCCGAGGTCCAGGCCGCCACCGCGAACATGACCAGCACGAACAGCGCGCTCAGCCAGAGCGAGCGGGCCACCGCCACGATCACCGAAGAGACCGCCGCGAGCTGCACCACCGCCCGCACCACCGCCACCACTACCTGACGACCGAGGCCGAGGTGCAACGCCAGCGCCGTGCCCGCCGCGATGAGCAGCAGCACCCCCAGGGCCACCGCCAGCCCCCAGCCGATCAGCACGGTCGATCCGCCCATCGCGGCGCACCTCCGTTCGACCAACCGAGCCAGGCGACACTGAGTACAGAGCAAGATGAATACAGGGAAAGATGAATACAGCATCGACTGAATACAGTCACTGCTGTACCGTTTGGCGACGTGGCGACACTAACCTACGGCGAGGTGCTGGCCCGGTTCGGGCACGCGCTGTCCGACCCCACCCGGGCCCGGTTGCTGCTCGCGCTGCGCGAGGCGCCCGGCTACCCCGCCCAGCTCGCCGAGCTGCTCGGCGTGACCAGGCAGAACCTGTCCAACCACCTCAGCTGCCTGCGCGGCTGCGGCCTGGTGGTCGTCGTACCGGAGGGGCGGCGGTCCCGCTACGAGCTCGCCGACGCGCGCCTGGCCCACGCCCTCGGTGACCTGCTCGAGCTGGTGCTGGTCACCGATCCGGCCGCCTGCCCGGTGTCCGACGAGCAGGGCTGCTGCTGATGGCGGAGTCCCCGGAGCCGGACGCACCCGTCCTGACCGACTGCGCCGACGGCTGCTGCCACGGCCACGTCGACAGCACACCCGAGGTCCCGGCGGGCCGCCAGCGGGTGCTGGTCCGCCGCGTCCGGTACCTGGTCGCGGCCACGATCAGCTACAACGTCGTCGAGGCGGCCATCGCGATCGCCGCCGGCACCGCCGCCTCGTCCACCGCACTGATCGGGTTCGGGCTGGACTCGACGATCGAGGTCGCCTCGGCCGCCGCGATCGCCTGGCAGTTCAGCGGGCGCGACCCGCACGCCAGGGAGCGCGCCGCACTGCGGGTGATCGCGCTGTCCTTCTTCGCGCTCGCCGGCTACGTCGGCGTGGAGTCGGTCCGGGCGCTGGCCGGGGCGGAGCACGCCGCGCCGTCCACCGTCGGCATCGCGCTCGCGGCGGTGTCCCTCGTCGTCATGCCGGTGCTCTCGCACGCCCAGCGCCGGGCCGGCCGCGAGCTCGGTTCGGCCAGCGCGGTCGCCGACTCGCACCAGACGCTGCTGTGTACCTACCTGTCCGCCGTGCTGCTGGTCGGGCTGCTGGTCAACCACCTCTTCGGCTGGTCGGGGGCCGATCCGCTGGCCGCGCTGGTGATCGCCGCGGTGGCGCTGAAGGAGGGTCGGGACACCTGGCGGGGTCGGCACTGCTGCTGACCGACCGTGCTGTTGATCACTGGACGCGCCCGATATTCCACTGGCCGGCCCGGTGCCGAGGCGCGCTACCGTGAATGGTGTGAAGCAACGCGGGGGCCCGGACGAGCAGTCCGCGCCGCACGGCCGGCGCCACCTGACCATCGCCGTGGTGATCCTGCTGCTGCTCGGCGGCGGGCTCTGGCTGGGCCTCGCGACCCGCGAGGGGGAACACCGGCCGCCCCGGCCGCCCACCTCGGCACCACCGAGCCAGGCGCCCAGTGAGCCCGGTGCACCCGCCGCGATCAGCCTGGACGGCTGGAAGCTGACCATCCCGGAAGAGGGCAAGAACGGCAACGCGGCGATCATCCAGCCGGCCGAGACCTCCCCGCCGTGGCTGACGAGCAACCCCGACGGCAGCCTCACCTTCTGGGCGCCGGCCGTCGGCGCCACTACGAAGAACTCGCAGCACCCGCGCACCGAGCTGGTCAGCCTGAACAACTTCGCCGCCGGCAGCGGGCCGCACACCCTGAACACCTCGCTGTCGGTGGCCCAGGTGCCCAGCGACACCAAGGACATCATCCTCGGCCAGATCCACGGCGCCGACGACATCAGCTCGGTGCCGTACGTGATGCTGCACTACCAGGCGGGCAACATCCGGGTCGTGGTCAAGACCGTGCGGGACGGGGACAGCGCGCGGACGTACCCGCTGCTCACGGGCATACCGCTCGGCCAGCGGTTCGACTTCACCATCAGCGACCTCGGCAACGGCAACATGGTGTTCGCCGCCACCTACGGCGCGCAGACGCAGCGGGTCACCGCGCCGATCCCGAACACCTTCACGGGGGCGACCGTGCGCTTCCAGGTCGGTGACTACCAGCAGGCCAAGAACAGCGACGACCCCACCGACGGCGGCCGGGTCACCTTCTACCGGGTGGACGAGCTCACCACGGCGCCCTAGTCGGTCGCGCCGTCCGCGTCGTTCTCGGGTACGCCGGGGTGGCGCGGCTCGTCGACGAAGAACAGGACCAGCGCGACGACGATCATGGCGGCCGGGATCCACACCGCGCGGGTGCCGACCACCCCGGTGACCAGCGCGCCGACCACCGCCCCGGCCGCGAACCCGAGCACCAGCGACACGTAGAGCAGCGAGAGCGCGACGTCCTCGCGGCGGCGCGAGCGGAGCGCGGTCAGCACCGCGTCGGTGGTCCGCATCAGGTTGCCGGTCATCGCCACCGGCACCACGGTGGCCGTGCGCACCGAGCGGAACAGGGAGAACTGCAGCGCCGCGACGAACCCGATGCTCGTGGTGATGCTCGGCTCCGGCGCGCTCGCCGGCAGCAGCCCAACCACCACGAGCACCAGCGCCTGCAACCCGAGCACGTACCGCAGCGGATAGTGCAGCTGCCGCTCGGCCGCCTCGCCCCGGAACACATGCGCCACCACGACGCCGACCACAAACGCGATCACCGGCCACAGGTGGGTCAGCGGGTTGACCTCACCCGGCTTGGCCAGCCCGACGCCGAAGAGGATCACGTTGCCGGTCTGCGCATTGGCGAACACCCCGCCGTGCGCGAGATAGGTATAGGCGTCGACGAACCCGTTCGACGTCACCAGCAGGGCGCCGACGCGCCTCGAGGTCGCGGTTGGCCCGGTCACCCGAACATCATCCCGTCCGGCCGGGGCGCCGGCCGCACCGGGAGCTGATCAGGGCCCGGGCCCGGCCGGCGCGGGCCCGGACCAGCGCAGATCGGCTCGGATCGACCCCGGGCCAGCTCAGAGCTTGCGCAGCCGGATCCGGGTGACCGCGTGGTCCCGGCCCTTGGTCAGCACCAGCGAGGCACGGCTGCGGGTCGGCGCGATGTTGTCCCGCAGGTTGGGCCCGTTGATCTCGTCCCACAGCTGCTCGGCGCGCCGGGTGGCGGAGGGATGGTCCAGGTCGGCGTAGCGGCGGAAGTAGGAGGCCGGGTCGCGGAACGCCGTCTCCCGCAGCCGCAGGAACCGGCTGATGTACCAGCGGCGCACCTCCTCCGGCGGCGCGTCCACATACACCGAGAAGTCGATGAAGTCGCTCACCGCGAGGCTGCTGCGCCGGCCGTCCCGGCCCGGTGAGGCCGGCTGCAGCACGTTCAGCCCCTCCAGCAGCAGGATGTCCGGGCGGCGCACCATGACGCTCTGGTCGGCCACGATGTCGTAGGTCAGGTGGGAGTAGACGGGGGCGCGCACCTCGTCCTTGCCGCCCTTGACCTCGGTCACGAAGCGCAGCAGGGCCCGCCGGTCGTAGGAGTCCGGGAACCCCTTGCGCTGCATCAACCCCCGCGCCTCGAGCTGGGCGTTCGGGTAGAGGAAGCCGTCGGTGGTGATCAGCTCCACCCTCGGGTGGTGCGGCCACCGCGCCAGCAGCGTGCGCAGCAGCCGGGCGGTGGTCGACTTGCCCACCGACACCGAGCCGGCGATGCCGATCACGAACGGCGTGCGGGCCGGCTGGTCACCGAGGAAGGTCCGGTACGCCCGGTACAGCCGGCCGCCCTCCTGCACGTGCAGGTTGAGCAGCCGGGACAGCGGCAGGTAGACCTGGCGCACCTCGTCGAGGTCCACCTCGTCACCGAGGCTGCGGATCTGCGCCAGCTCGGCGGCGGTCAGCGGCAACGCGATCGACTCCCCCAGCCGGGCCCAGGAGGCACGGTCGAAGTCGACGAACGGCGAGGACGAGCGGGACAGCCCCGTATGGGCAACCGGACCCGTCTGAGGAGTCCGCGCCGCCGCCAGCTCGCTCATCGCTCTCCCTCGCCCGACCGTACTGGTCAGCACTGATGATTCGCTCGAAAGCTCGCTCGCTGCCGGTGATTCGCTCGCCAGCTCGCTCAGCACTGATGATTCGCTCGCCAGCTCGCTCATTGCCGCACCGACAGCACCGCGTACTCCACCACGTTGACCTCGGCCGGCGTACTCAGCACATGCACCACCGCGTCGGCGACCGCCGCCGCCGGCAGGCCGTCACCGTGCAGCCGCTCCCGGAACGCGTCGGCGAACTCACCGGCCGGCCAGCCGTCCGCGATCCCGGTGTCGACCAGGCCGGGCGCCACCGTGCTGACCCGGATGCCCCGCGGCGCCAGCTCGCCGCGCAGCGACTCCCCCAGCGCGTGCACCGCGAACTTGGTGGCCGCGTAGACGCCCGACTCGAACCTCGCGACCCGCCGGCCGGACATGGATGAGACGTTCACCACGCTGGGCGCGTTACCGGCGCGTAGGTGCGGCACGGCGGCCTTGGTGACGGCGAGCAGACCCAGCACGTTGACCTCGAACATGGCCCGCCAGGCGGCCGGATCCGTGTCCGAGAGCGGGCCGGCGGTGAACACTCCGGCGGCGTTTACCAGGCCGTCCAGGCCGCCACCGAGCCGCGCGACGGCGTCGTCCACCGCGCGGGGAATCGCGACATCGTCCGTGATATCGCAGGTCACGGGTATCGCGTCGGGTCCGAGCTCCGTGGCCAGGTCAGCGAGCCGGTCCTTGTTGCGGGCGAGCAGCGCAACCCGCGCACCGGCCGCGACGGCGGCCCGCGCCACCGCGGCACCGATGCCCGCCGAGGCGCCGGTCACCAGTAACCGCCGGCCTCGCAATAGCCCCGCCATGGCGGCAACCTACCTCCGCGCGGCCGCTCCGGCTGAATGCACGGGGCCCGCCGACGAGCCGGCCGGACCGGGCCGCTCCCGTACCGAGGCTTAGGGGATCTCCTCCGCCGGCACCTCGACGTTGAACTCCTTGTACCGGGCGGCGTCGGTGGTCACGAGCGGCCAGCCCCGGCGCTGCGCGCAGGCCACCGCGTGCGCCGCCTCCAGGTCACCCGGCTCGAGCTGGCCCACCGCGCGGGCACGGTCGGCGTCCAGGTCGTCGATCACCGTGTTCGGCAGTCGGAGCAGCACCTCGAGCACCGGGTGGTACTTGCTCTCCAGCTGGGACCACGCCGCCGCCACCGCGGCCGACGGGAGTACCAGCACCATGTGTTCCTCGACCACAGTCCACACCAGCGCGGCCGCATAGACCGAGCGCTGGGAAGCGAAGGCCATCACCGCGGAGGCGTCGAGGACTCGCCCCCCAATCACGCGACCTGCTGACCTGCCGGGGGAAGACCCAAGTCGCGGCGAACCGCTTCCAGTGCCTCGCGCGGCGGCCGTCCTCCGAGGACACGCTCCAGCTCATCAAGCGCCTGATTACGCTCCAGCTGACCTCGGAGCGCATCGGCAACGAAGGCCGAGAGGCTCGCCGCGGCGCCACTGCGCACCGCAATTCGAGCGTTGGCCACCAGCTCAGGCGGCAGGGTGACCGTTATCCGCTCGGATCCCATGAGGTGGAGGTTACCGGAGCTACCGGGCATGGACTCACTGGGTACTCACGTGAGTGTTGAGAGTTCGGTAGACACGCCGATAGCGGCGCGTAGTTACCCTGATTCAGCGAGTGATCGCGACTCGGTTGGTGATCGAGGTCGGTACGACCCCGACCACGGTCAGCCACCGGCTCACGGCCGCACCCCCGACCAGTGACCCCGCCGCCCCCGCCGCGCGCCCGTTCACCGCACACCCTCTCTGGGCGCCGCACACCCGCCGTAGCGGGTGCGTGGCGACGAGAGAGGGTGTGCGGTCACGCGTAGCGGGCCGCCAGAGCCCGGGCGGTGTGCGCCATCCGCGCGCGCAGTTCGGGCGGCGCGAGCACCTCGACCTCGGCGCCGAGGCGCAGCAGGGCCGCCTCGGCGTGCCGGGTCGACTCGATCGGCAGCGTCACGGTCAGCCAGCCGCCGGCGCCCGGCTCGGTGCCGGGACCGGCGGCCGGCTCGGTACCCGGCTCGGCGCCCGGCTCGGTGCCGGGACCGACGGCCGAGGCAGCCACCGCCTCGGCAACCGCGCGGGCCTCCATCGAGCCGAGCAGCAGCGGCACCAGCTCGCGGCCCCTCGGCGAGAGCCGGACCGTGGCGACCTCCCGCCGGAGCGCCGCCCGCAGCTCCGTCGAACGCCGCCGCCAGAACCCGGCCAGGTCGAACCCCTCCGGGCGGCGCACCCGACCCGGGCAGTCCCGCACCGCCAGCACCCGCGACACCCGGTAGGTCCGGGGTTGCCCGGGAGCCCCGCGTGGGGCCGGCGTCTCGACAGCATCGGGCGCCCGGCCGATGGCGACGAGGTACCAGACACCCGCCTTGAGCACGAGGCCGAGCGGGTCCAGCTCGCGGTCCACCTCCTCGCTCCCCCAGCGCCGGTACCGCACGGCGATGCGCCGGTCGCGCCACAGCGCGGCGGCGAGGTCGGACAGGTACGGGGTGTGCTCGGTGTCGCGGAACCAGCCCGGGGCGTCCAGGTGGAACCGGTCCGACACCCGGGACGCGCGGTCGCGCAGCTCGGCCGGCAGGGCGGCGGTGAGCTTGAGCTGGGCGGCCGCCAGCGCACCGCCGAGGCCGAGGTCGGCGGCCGGGCCGGGTACGCCGGCCAGGAAGAGGCTGTCGGCCTCGTCGGAGGTCAGGCCGGTCAGCCGGGTGCGGTAGCCGTCCAGCAGTTGGTAGCCGCCGGCCGGGCCCCGGTCGGCGTAGATCGGCACGCCGGCGGCGCTGAGCGACTCCACGTCCCGGTACACGGTGCGGGCCGAGACCTCGAGCTCGTCGGCCAGCGCGTGCGCGGTCAGCCGGCCGCGGTTCTGCAGCAACAGCAGCAGGGACAGCAGGCGGCTCGCGCGCATCGGGCCAGTGTCCGCTACCTGACAGAAGATGTCAGCTTCTCTCGCGAAGCTGGTCCTATGACCATCCCCGAGCAGCACCTCTTCATCCTCGCCGAGCAGGCCATCAGCGACGTCTTCGAGCAGGTCGACCGGTCCGGGCGGGACGGCTGGGCCCGGCCGATCGCGGCCGAGGGCGCGATGTCCGGCGGTACCGCCCGGGACGTGGTGATCGCGCACGCCCGGGACGACCAGTGGGTCGGCCACACGCTGTCCGGCGGCACCATCGAGGACGGCAAGGCGCTGTTCCCGGAAGAGCCGCTCGGCGCGAACCTGCTGGCCGGCTGGCTGGAAATCAGCGAACGGGCCCGCGCGGCCGCTCTCGCGCTGGACGAGCCGGACCGCCCGGTGCACCTGTCGTTCGGTTCGTTCGGCGACTTCTCCGCGCGCGACTACCTGCAACAGATCATCACCTACCGCGCCCTGCAGGCCTGGGACCTGGCCAGGGCGCTCGAGCTGGCCGACCCGCTGACCGACGAGCTGGTCACCGGCCTCGCCGAGCTGCTCGCGCCGGTCGCCGAGCAGTGGCGGGCGTGGGGCGTGTTCGGCCCCGAGGTGGCGGTCCCCGCCGACGCCACCCCGCGCCATCGCCTGCTCGGCCTCACGGGCCGCCGCCCCTGACCGGAGGGCGGCGCCGGCGGGCGAGAGCCGGCGCCCGTGTGCCAACCGCGGAAAGTGTGTGTGGGCAGGCGGCACTGCGGTGGCGCGGTGCCGCGGTGGCGCCTGCGCACGGGGTGGCACACACGCCCTAGCTCTCGCACACCGGCCGTCGACGTGGCGCACCAGTTCTAACTCGTGTGCCACGTCCGAACACCGTGTGCCACGTCCAGAGACCGTGTGCCACGCCGGCGCGGGGAGCGCGCCGGGCTGGGGTGCCCGCGCCGGTCCGGGGAGCGGCGTCGGGCGGGCGGCCCTACGCTGCGGGTATGGCGCCGAATATCGCGCGGGCGGACCGGGTGGACCGCGCCGAGCTGACCGAGTTCCTGTCGAGCCGACACCACGCCCTGCTGATCACCGACCGCAAGGACGGCGGTGTGCAGACCTCTCCGGTGACCTGCGGGGTGGACGGCGAGGGGCGCCTGGTGGTGTCCACCTACCCGGCCCGGGCCAAGGTGGCCAACATCCGGCGCACCGGCCTGGCCAGTGCCTGTGTGCTGTCCGAGGACTGGGACGGGCCGTACGTACAGGTCGAGGGCCCGGCCGAGGTGCTCGACCTGCCCGAGGCGCTGGACGGCCTGGTCGAGTACTTCCGGGGCATCGCCGGCGAGCACCCCGACTGGGACGAGTACCGGGCGGCCATGCAGCGCCAGGGTAAGTGCCTGATCCGGCTCACCGTGCAGCGCTGGGGACCGATCGCCACCGGAGGCTTCCCACCTGAACACGCGCCCTCCTGAGAACGTAGAATGGCGACCTCCTCGAGGAGGTCCGCACTTCCGTGCCCACTGCCTGTCCCCCGCCGGCCGCCGACCCGGGCTGCAGTAGACAGCCGGGCGAGCTGCCCGGCGTCCCGCGCCCCCGATCGGGCGCCCCCTTCGTTCCAGGTGCCCGGTGAACACGCTGTGGTCCGTGCTCGGCGTGCTCGCCGTGCTCGCGCTGACGTTCGCCGCCGCGCTGTTCGTCGCCGCCGAGTTCTCGCTGACAACGCTCGAACGCAGCCAGATCGACGCCCACGTCAACCTCGTCGGTGACCGGCGCGCCCGGCAGGTGCAGCGGGCGCACCGCACACTGTCCTTCCAGCTCTCCGGCGCGCAGCTGGGCATCACGATCACCACGCTGGTCACCGGCTACATCGCGCAGCCGGCGCTGGCCGTCCTGCTCGAACCGCCGCTGCGCGCGGTCGGGCTGCCGCCGAGCTGGTCGGCCGGCGTCGCGCTGGCCATCGCGCTGGCGCTGGCCACCGGGCTGTCGGTGGTGTTCGGCGAGCTGGTGCCGAAGAACCTGGCGATCGCCCGGCCGCTGTCCACCGCCCGGGCCGTGGCCGGCCTGCAGGCGATGTTCAGCCGGGTGTTCCGCTGGTTGATCAACGGGCTGAACTCGCTGGCGAACTGGATCGTGCGCGGCATGGGCGTCGAGCCGGCCCAGGAGCTGCGCTCCGCGCGCTCGCCCGACGAGCTGCGCGCGCTGGTCTCCTCCAGCGCCGCGCACGGCACGCTCGACGAGGGCACCGCCGCCCTGCTGACCAGGGCCATCCGGTTCACGGACCGGGTCGCCGAGGACCTGATGACGCCCCGCGTGCAGGTCAGGGCACTGCCGGCGACGGCGTCGGTGGTCCAGCTGATGGCCACCTCGCTGCGCACCGGGTTCTCCCGGTTCCCGGTGTACGGCCGCGACCTGGACGAGGTGCACGGCGTGGTGCACGTCAAGCAGGCGTTCGCGGTGCCGGTGCCGGAGCGGGCCACCACCACGGTCGCCGAGCTGGCCCGCCCGGTGCTGACCGTGCCGGAGTCGCTGGACGGCGACGCGCTGCTGAACCGGCTGCGCGCCTCGGGATCGCAGCTGTCCGTGGTCGTCGACGAGTACGGCGGCACCGCCGGCATCGTCACGCTGGAGGACCTGGTCGAGGAGATCGTCGGCGAGGTGCGCGACGAGCACGACAAGGCCGGCCCCAGCCCGGTGCACCCGCTCGGCGCGGACAGCTGGCTGGTGTCCGGGCTGCTGCGCGCCGACGAGCTGACCGAGGCCACCGGGTTCGTGCCGCCCGAGGGCGACTACGAAACGCTCGCCGGCCTGGTGCTGGAGCAGCTCGGCCGCATCCCGGACGTCGGTGACGTGCTCGACCTGAACGGCTGGCGGCTCACCGTGATGCGCCGCGAGCGCAACCGGATCGCCGAGCTGCTGCTCTCCCACACCGCCACCAACGGCTCGGACGCCGGCACCGAGTCGGTTGCCGATCCCGTTGCCGACTCGGCCGTCGCCGGCAGCAGCTCCAGCAACGGCACCGGCCCGGCGGAGGTGGCCCGGTGAACGAGGCGCTCGCACTTGTCATCTCGATACTGCTGCTGACCGGCAACGCGTTCTTCGTCGGCGCCGAGTTCGCCATCATCACCTCCCGGCGGGACCGGCTGACGGCGCTCGCCGAGGACGGCAGCGTCAGCGCCAGGGCCACCCTGCGGGCCGGCGAGCAGCTGCCGCTGCTGATCGCGGGCGCGCAGCTGGGCATCACGCTGTGCTCGCTCGGGCTCGGGCTGCTCGCCGAGCCGGCGGTGGCCGGGCTGCTGGAGCGGCCGTTCGAGGCCATCGGGGCGCCGCCGCAGATCCTGCACCCGGTGGGGTTCACGCTGGCCCTCGGCCTGGTCGCGATGCTGCACACGGTGCTCGGTGAGATGGTGCCGAAGAACCTGGCGATCGCCGGCCCGGAGCGGGTCGCGGTGATCCTGGTGCCCGCGCACTACGCCTTCTGCCGGGTGGCCCGCCCGCTGCTGACCCTGTTCACCGCAACCGCGAACGCGGTGCTGAAGCTGTTCCACGTGACCGCCCGGGACGAGCTGGACAGCGCGTACACCGGCGACGAGCTCGCCGAGATGATCTCCGACTCGCGGCGGGAGGGGCTGCTCGACGAGCACGAGAGCAGCCGGTTGACCCAGACCCTCGGCTCGGCGGGGCGCACTGTCGCCGACGTCATGGTGCCGCTGGAGCGGGTGGTCACACTGCCGGTGTCGCCGACGGTCGGCGACGTCGCCTCGGCGGTGGCCAACTTCGGGGTGTCCCGGCTGCCGGTGCGTGAGGAGTCCGGCCGGCTCGTCGGCTACCTGCACGTCAAGGACGTGCTCGAGCAGGCGGACCAGCCGACCGCGCCGGTGCCGGCGAGCCGGGTCCGGGGCCTGCCGGAGATCCCCTGCGACGCCCGGCTGGACGAGGCGCTGGCCGCGCTGCGCCGCTCGGCCGCGCACCTGGCCAGGGTGGTGGCCAACCGGGGCGGCGAGACCGTCGGCGTCGTGTCGATGGACGACCTCCTCCAGTACTACGTCGGCGCGGTGCGGGCGCCCGCCGACTCCGCTGTCGACTGAGCCGTCGACTGATTCCGCCGACTGATTCCGTCGAGTGGCGCTGTCGAGTGACCTGGGAGCCGTTTCGTGAGCCTTGATGTCCTGGCCAGCGGTTTCGGCCTCGCGGAGGGGCCGACCGCAGGGCCGGGTGGCGTGCTGTACGTGTCGGACGCGCTGCTCGGCGGGGTGCGCCGGCTCGACCCCGACGGCGGCGAGCACCGCCTGCTGGCCGGCCGGCGCGGCATCGGCGGCCTCGCGCTGCACGCAACCGGCGGGCTGCTGGCCAGTGGCCGCGACGTCGTACTGCTGGACGGCGACCAGGTCCGGCCCGTGCTGGCCGACCCGGCGGCGACCGGGTTCAACGACCTCGGCGCCGGTCCGGACGGCGAGCTGCTGGTCGGCGTGCTGCGCTACCGGCCGCTGCGCGGCGAGGCGGCCCGGCCCGGCGCGATCTGGTCCCTCGGCGCCGACGGTGGACGGGTCACGCTTCAGGCCGAGCTGAACTGGCCGAACGGACTGGCGGTCAGCGCGGACGGCTGGGTGTACGCCGCCGACTACGACACCGGCACCGTGCTGCGCGGGCGCTGGACGAGACCGGACCCGGACGCCCCGCCCCGGCTGGAGCCGTGGTGGTCCAGCCCGAGCGGCCAGGCCGACGGGCTCGCGGTGGACGAGGCCGGCGGGGTGCTGGTCGCGCTGGGCACCGGTGCCGGGGTGGCCCGGATCGGCCCGGACGGCGTGCTGGACCACGTGCTCGACGTGCCGGCCGCGTTCGTCAGCAGTGTGTGCTTCGCCGGTGACGGCCACACCGACCTGATCATCACCACGTCCGGCCAGACCGAGGACGGGCGGCCCGGCGGCAGCGTGCTGCGCACCCGGGCGAGCGTGCCCGGCCTGCCGGTCCCGCCGGTGACGATCCCGGTCCCCGCCACTGAGTCAGCCTCGGCTCCGGCCGAGGAGCCGGCCCGGGGCTGACGCATTGCCCGGCCCCGCCCGGGGCTGAGCACGGCGGCGCCGGCCGGGGCTGAGCGCGGACTCTAAACTCGAGACCGATGCTGGTCTTGGACGAGGACACCTGGCGGAACCGCGAGCGGGCGCACCGCGCGCGCGTGTCCCGCTGGACGGGGCCGCACCGGGAACGCCGCCAGGCCGGCACCGCCCACCCGGTGCTGGACTTCCTGTTCACCTACTACAGCTACCGGCCGACCCGGCTGGAGCGCTGGCACCCTGGCCCCGACGTCGCGCTGGCCGGTGACGCGTCGGCGTTCCTGCGCTGGCCCGGCTTCCGGCGGGGCCCCGACGGGGTGTGCTTCGACCCGGCCGCGATGCCCGCCGAGCGGCGCGCGACCGGCGAGTTCGTGCTCAGGCTGCTGCGCGCGACGCGGGACCGGCCGGCCCGGCTGGGCTGCTTCGGCCTGCACGAGTGGGCGATGGTGTACCGCGACGACCGGCCCCGGCACGGGCAGGTCCCGCTGCGGCTCGGCGCGGCCGGCACCGACGCCGTGGTCGAGTCGATGCCGCTGCGCTGCACGCACCACGACGCGTTCCGGTTCTTCACCCCGCCCGCCCGGCCGCGCAACGAGACCACGCCGACCAGGGCCGACCAGGTGCACGCCGAGCAGCCCGGCTGCCTGCACGCCACCATGGACCTCTACAAGTGGGCCTACAAGCTCGCCCCGGCCACCCCGTCGGAGCTGGTCGCGGACTGCTTCGAGCTGGCCGGGTCGGTCCGCGAGCTGGACATGCGGGCCAGCCCGTACGACCTGTCCGCATTGGGCTACTCGGCGGTGCCGATCGAGACCCCGGCCGGGCGGGCCGACTACGCCAGGCAGCAGGCCGGGTTCGCCGACCGGGCCGGGCCGCTGCGCGACCGGCTGATCGCGGTGGCCGAGCAGGTCGCCTCGGGCGGTCTAGCTCGGGTGGCCGGCTGAGCCTGGCGCGGCTGACCCTGGCGCGGCTGACCGCCGGCGGCCCGGTTCAGGTCGCCAGGTAGCGGAGCACGGCGGTGTCACCGAGCGCGCGGACGCCGTCCAGCCGCAGCCGCCGCTCGCCCTGCCACGGGAACTCCCCTGGCCCCACCAGCCGGGGCGCGGCCGGGTCACCGACGAAGATCGGCGCCACCGCCAGGCGCAGCTCGTCGACCATTCCGGCGGTCAGGAACAGCGTGTGCACCATGCCCCCGCCCTCCACCAGCAGCCGCGCCACGCCGCGACCGGCGAGGTCGGCCAGTAGCGCGGCAGGGTCGAGCGGGTCGCCGGCGCCGACCACGGTGGCCACGGCACCCAGCCGCGCGGTCGCCGCCGGCAGCGCTGCACCGGGCACGTAGACCAGCCGCGCGGTGTCCCCGGTGGTGAAGAACGCGGCGGCGGGGTCGAGCTGGCCGCCGCCGCTCAGGGCGACCTTGACCGGGTTCTCCGGCAGCCCGCGCTCGACCCTGCGCCGCCGGTGCGCGGGCGAGCGCACCAGCAGCCGGGGGTTGTCCGCGCGCACCGTGCCGGCGCCGACCAGGATCGCGTCCACGCCGGCGCGCACCTCGTCCACCTCGGCGAAGTCCTCGGGCGACGACAGCAGCAGCCGGGCCGGGCTCGTGTCGTCCAGGTACCCGTCGATCGAGACGGCGGCGGACAGCAGTACGTACGGCCGGGGCGGACTCACCGCACCAACGCTAGTGACCGCGTGGCCCCGCCCACCGGTCGGCCCGTTCGGTGCGCGGGGGCCTCGCCGGCCGGCACACTGGACTGGTGGCCAGGACGGTGCTGCTCGTCGGCGTGGTGGTGCTGTTGCTGGCGTTACTGTGGGCGGGGCAGCGACGGCTGATCTTCTTGCCGGACGGTGACCCGGGGGCGGCGACGGCGGTGGTCGGGCCAACGGCACGGGAGGTTCGGCTGCGCACGGAGGACGGCCTGGAGCTGCACGCCTGGCTGGTCGGGCCGACCGGAGCGGACCGCCGGGTGCACGTGCTGTTCGCGCCGGGCAACGCCGGGCACCGAGGCTACCGGGCGGGGCTGGCGCGGCGGCTGGCCGCGGACGGGTTCACCGTGCTGCTGCTGGACTACCGCGGCTTCGGCGGCAACCCCGGCAGGCCCTCGGAGGAGGGCCTGGCCCGGGACGCCCGCGCGGCGCACCGGTTCCTGATCGAGGACGCCGGCGCGGCGCCCGACCGGCTGCTCTACTTCGGCGAGAGCCTGGGCTCGGCGGTGGTCACCGGGCTGGCGGTCAGTCATCCGCCGGCCGGGCTGGTGCTGCGCTCGCCGTTCACCGACCTGGCCTCGGTCGGCCAGCTGCACTACCCGTTCCTGCCGGTGCGGCTGCTGCTGCGGGACCGGTTCGACGTGGTCGACGCGATCCGCCGGGTGCCCGCGCCGACCATCGTGGCCTACGGCGGCGCGGACCGGGTCGTGCCGCCGGAGCTGAGCCAGGCGGTGGCGGACGCCGCACCCGAGCTGGTCCGCGCGCTCCGGCTGCCCGGCGCGGACCACAACGACGGGATCCTGCTGGACGGCAACGAGATCATCGCCGCGATCGCCGAGCTCGCCCCGCACTGAGTGGCCCCGCTCTGAGCTCTCGGCCTGGCGAACGCCGCCGGCACTCCGCCGCACGCCGCCCGCGTGGCTCACACCGTCCGACTTGTCGCGTCAAATAGACACGACAAGACCCACATGTCGCGCCTAATTCCCACGACAAGTCGGACGAAGGAGCCACTCAGCGCCCACGGTCACCACCGCGCCACGGTCACCACCGCCAGCTCCGCGCCAACGCCAGCTCCGCGCCAACGCCAGAACCGCGCCAACGCCAGTGCTGCGCCAACGCCAGTGCTGCGCCGACGCAGGCGCGGGCCAGCCGGAGCGGGGGTACCGGCGGCCGCGGCGCACCGGTACCACCCGCGCGGCGGTCACGACGAGTAGGCGTCCAGGGGCGGGCAGGAGCAGACCAGGTTGCGGTCGCCGTAGGCGCCGTCGATCCGGCGCACCGGCGGCCAGACCTTGCCCGCGGTGTCGCCGGTCGGGTAGGCGGCCAGCTCGCGGGAGTACGGGTGGTCCCACTTGTCGGTCAGGCAGGCGGCGGTGTGCGGCGCACCGCGCAGCGGGTTGTCCTCCACCGTCCACTCCCCCGCCGCGACCCGGTCGATCTCGCCGCGGATGGAGATCATCGCGTCGCAGAACCGGTCCAGCTCGGCCAGGTTCTCGCTCTCCGTGGGCTCCACCATGAGCGTGCCGGCCACCGGGAACGACATGGTCGGCGCGTGCAGCCCGTAGTCGGCGAGCCGCTTGGCCACGTCATCCACGGTCACACCCGTCGACGAGGTGAGCGGACGCAGGTCGAGGATGCACTCGTGGGCCACGAACCCACCGGGGCCGCTGTAGAGCACCGGGTAGTGCGCGGACAGCCGGCGGGCCACGTAGTTCGCCGCCGCCACCGCGACCAGGGTGGCCCGGCGCAGCCCGTCAACGCCCATCATCCGCAGGTACGCCCACGAGATCGGCAGCACGCCGGCGCTGCCGTACTCGGCGCCGGACACCGGGCCGGCGCCGCGGTCGGGCAGGTACGGGGCGAGGTGCTCGCGGACCGCGACCGGCCCGACTCCCGGCCCGCCGCCGCCGTGCGGGATGCAGAACGTCTTGTGCAGGTTCAGGTGGCTGACGTCGCCGCCGAACTCACCGGGCTTGGCCAGCCCGAGCAGCGCGTTCAGGTTGGCGCCGTCGACGTACACCTGGCCACCGGCCGCATGCACCGCCGCGCACACCTCGCCGACGCCCGCCTCGTACACCCCGTGCGTGGACGGGTACGTGATCATCAGGGCGGCCAGCGCCGGGCCGTGCTCGGTGATCTTCGCCCGCAGGTCGGCCAGGTCCACATCACCGGCGGAGTCGCACGCCACCACGACCACCCGCATGCCGGCCATCACCGCCGACGCCGCGTTCGTGCCGTGCGCCGACGCCGGGATCAGGCAGACGTCACGGTGGCCCTCACCGCGGTCGCGGTGGTAGCCGCGGATGGCCAGCAGCCCGGCGAGCTCACCCTGGCTGCCCGCGTTGGGCTGCAGCGACACCGCCGAGTAGCCGGTCAGCTCGGCCAGCCAGCGCTCGAGGTCGGCGACCAGCTCGAGCGTCCCGGCCGCGTCACCCACCGGCGCCAGCGGGTGCAGGTCGGCGAATCCGGGCCAGCTGATCGGCTCCATCTCAGCGGTGGCGTTGAGCTTCATCGTGCACGAGCCGAGCGGGATCATGCCCCGGTCCAGCGCCAGGTCGGAGTCCGACAGCCGGCGCAGGTAGCGCAGCAGCGCGGTCTCCGAGCGGTAGCGGTGGAACACCGGGTGGGTGAGGAACTCGGACTCCCGGCGCAGGTCGACCGGCAGCGCGTCCGGGGTGTCGGCGTCGAGCGCGTCCAGCCCGGCGCCGTCCACGGTGACGCCGAACGCCGCGCACACCGCCACCAGGTGCGCCCGGGTGGTCAGCTCGGAGCAGGACACTCCGACCTGGTCGGCGTCGACCCGACGCAGCGAGATGCCGGCGTCGTGCGCGGCGGTGACCACGGCATCGGCCCGTGCGGGCACCTCGGCGAGCACGGTGTCGAAGAACCCCTCGGGCCCGGTCGGCACCCCGCCGGCCCGCAGCGCGGCGGCCAGCACGACGGCCATCCGGTGCGCCCGGCCGGCGATCGCGCGCAGCCCGTCCGGCCCGTGGTAGACGGCGTACATCGAGGCGACCACGGCCAGCAGCACCTGCGCGGTGCAGATGTTGCTGGTCGCCTTCTCACGGCGGATGTGCTGCTCACGGGTCTGCAGCGCCAGCCGTAGGGCCACGGCGCCATCCGCATCTATCGACACCCCCACCAGGCGCCCCGGCAGCTGGCGGCGCAGGTCGTCGCGGACCGCGAGGTAACCGGCGTGCGGGCCGCCGAAACCGAGCGGCACCCCGAAGCGCTGGGTGCTGCCGACCGCTGCGTCGGCGCCGATCTCACCGGGCGGGCGCAGCAGGGTCAGCGCCAGCGGGTCGGCGGCGACGACCACCTTGGCACCGCGCTCGTGCGCCTCGGTGATCAACGCGGCGTGGTCGACGACCGCCCCGGAGGCCCCCGGGTAGCTCAGCAGCACGCCGAAGAACTCCCCTTCGGGCAGCCCGCCGGACAGGTCGGCCTCGACGATCTCGATGCCCAGCGGCTCGGCCCGGGTGCGCAGCACGGCGAGGGTGCGCGGCAGCGTGTCGGCGTCCACCACGAACCGGGGGCTGCGCGACCGGCCGGCGCGCCGCACCAGGGTCATCGCCTCGGCCGCCGCGGTCGCCTCGTCCAGTACCGAGGCGCCGGCCACCGACAGCCCGGTCAGGTCGGACACCACGGTCTGGAAGTTCAGCAGCGCCTCCAGCCGGCCCTGGCTGATCTCCGGTTGGTACGGCGTGTACGCGGTGTACCAGGCCGGGTTCTCCAACACCGAGCGGCGGATCACCGGCGGCGTGACGGTGCCGTGGTAGCCGAGGCCGATCATGGGCACGGTCAGGTTGTTGCGGGCGGCGAGCGCGCGCAGCTCGGCCAGCGACTCCGACTCGGTGGCCGGCGTCGGCAGGCTCGTCGGCGCGTTGAGCGCGGTGCGGATGCCGGCCGGCAGGGCGCGGTCGGCGAGCTCGTCCAGCGACTGGATGCCGATCAGGGCGGCCATCTTGGCCAGCTCACCGTCGTCCGGCCCGATGTGCCGGTCGACAAAGGGGATGCCGCGCTCGAGCTCGGCGAGCGTGCGGCGCGGGGTGGTGTCTGCTGCGGTCATGTCGCCTCCGGGTCCGGGCAGGGTACGGCCTGCCCTCCCCCTCTGTCCGTGCCCCGAGGGGCGCCTGAGAGATTCGCCCGGTCACACCGGGTTTTCCCCGTCGGCGAGCGGCTCGCGCCACTCTTTCCAGAGGCGTCTCGCCCACACGGTCCAGGTGCCTGAGAGGTTCCGGGGAGGATTTGCTCCTTCGGCGCCCGCGCCGCTGGTGGCGGTCGGGCTCTCCCGCGTGGGATCGGCGACTACGGGACCAGACTAGCGGTGACCAGCGCGATCGGCACCCGCGCCGCGCAATCGGTAACCCAGTCGGAACGTGGCACTGCCCACGCCCGCCCGGCGGCGCCCGTCTCAGGGCAGCGCGGCGGGCAGCCCGAACGCCTCGGGGTACTCGGCGCCGATGAACGAGGTGACCTCGGCGATCCGCTCGCCGCGCAGGGTCAGCACGTTGATCGACCAGAAGGCGTGCGCGCCGGCCTCGTCGTTCCACAGGTACGCGGCCACCGCCGGCTGGCCGTTCGCGCTGGTCGGCAGGTGCCGCCAGGACCCGCACGTGCTCAGCGGCACCCGCACGGCGAAGTCGGTGACCGAGGCCAGCCCCCGGTACCAGTGCGGCAGCGGCGGCATCGACCACGTGACGTCCTCGGTGAGCAGCGCGACCAGCGCATCGGCGTCACCGCGCTCCAACGCGCCGCAGTAGTCGGCCACGACCTCCCGCAGCCGGGTGTCGTCGATCTTGCGCAGCGTCTGCTGCTGGGTCACCGGGGGGACCTTCGCGGCGACGGTCGCCCTGGCCCGCTGCAGTGCGCTGTTCACCGACGCGGTCGAGGTGGCCATCGCGGCGGCGATCTCGGCGGCGGAGAACCCGAGCACCTCGAACAGCAGCAGCGCCGCCCGCTGGTTGCCCGGCAGGTGCTGGCACGCCGCGACGAACGCCAGCTCGACCGCCTCGCGCTGCTCGTAGCGCGCGCTCGGGCCGGCCGGACCCGCCAGCCCCTCGGCCGGTCCGTCGGCCAGGCCGGCGTCCGGGTACGGCCCCAGCCAGGCGACCTCGGTGTTCGGCCGGTCGCCGAGCACCGCGCGCTCGCTGGCCGGGCCGAGATCGACCGGCAGGGCGCGGCGGCCCCGGCGGGCCGCGCTGTCCAGGCACGTGTGGGTGGACACGGTGTACAACCAGGTGCGCAGCGAGCTCCGCCCCTCGAACCGCTCCAACCCGCGCCAGGCCCGCAGCAGAGCGTCCTGCAACGCGTCGTCGGCGTCGTGGGTCGAGCCGAGCATCCGGTAGCAGTGCGCGTGCAGCTGCCGGCGCAGCGGCGCCACGAGGCGGGTGAACGCGGCGGCGTCGCCGGCCCGGGCGCTGGCCAGATCGACCTCGGCCCGCCCGTCCTCGGTCGGCCCGGCCTCGGCCCGCCCGGCCTCGGTCGGCCCGGCCTCGGTCGGCCCGGACTGAGTCGGCCCGGACTGAGTCAGCTGCACCTCGGAAAGTTCACTCACGAGCGATGAGTCTGCCGCGGCGGCGGAGTCACAGTCCCCGAATAAGCCGATACAACCGGTACCCCGCACCGAGAGGCCCCCGCGATGACCCCCTCCTCGACCGTTCCCGCCACCGCCGCGACCCTCCGCGTACCCGGCGCCAGCCTGCACCACGAGGTGCGCGGCCAGGGCCCGCTGGTGGTGCTGGTCGGCGCCCCGATGGACGCCACCGCGTTCGCGCCGCTGGCCGACCTGCTCGCCACCGACCACACCGTGCTGACCACGGACCCGAGGGGCGTGCACCGCAGCCCGGTGGACGACCTGCACGCCGACTCGACGCCGGAGCTGCGCGCCGACGACCTGTCCCGGCTGATCACCGCGCTGGACGCCGGCCCGGCCACGGTGCTCGGCTCCAGCGGCGGCGCGGTCACCGCGCTGGCCCTGCTGCAGGCGCACCGCGAGCAGGTCGCGACCGTGATCGCCCACGAGCCGCCGCTGACCGAGCTGCTCCCCGACCGCGAGCAGCTACTCGCGGGCACCGAGGCCGCGATCGCCACCTACCTCGCCGGCGACCGGGTCGGCGCCTGGCGCGCGTTCCTGGCTCAGGCCGACATCACCATGCCGGAGGAGGTCTTCCAGGCGATGTTCGCCAGCCCGAGGGAGCCGGCGCAGGCCGCGGACGAGCGACACTGGTTCGCCCACGAGATGCTGGCGACGACCGCCTGGCGGCCCGACCTGGCCGTGCTGGGCCCGGCGGCCGACCGCGTGGTGGTCGGCATCGGCACGAACTCGACCGGTGAGCTCTGCGACCGCACCTCGACCGCGCTGGCCACCGCGCTCGGCATCGAGCCGACCCGGTTCCCCGGCGGGCACACCGGGTTCGTCGAGGACCCCGCCGCCTTCGCCACCCGGCTGCGCGCGGTACTCGCCGAACGCTGACCCCCGGTGGGCGGTGGGCGGTGGGCGGGGGGCGATCGGGCCGCACGTGCCGGACTCCGTGCCCGCGACAGCGTCGACTTGTCGTGGCTATTTGCCACGACAAGAGCCACCTGTCGTGGCTATTTGCGGCGACAAGTCGGGAAGGGGCGGGGACCGCTGGGAGGCGGCCCGCGCGGGCAGTTCACGCGCTGGCACACGGACCCGCCGGGCCCGAGCCGGCACACGGGTTCGCGCGCGAGCACACGGACTGAGGTGGTGGCACACGAGTTCGAACTCGTGTGTGACGTCGGAAGTCGGTGTCCCAGCGCCCAAACCTGTGTGCCAGGTGCGGAGGCCGTGTGCCAGCCCGAACCCGTGTGCCAGGTGCGGAGGCCGTGTGTCAGGTGCGGAGGCCGTGTGCCAGGCCAAACCCGTATGCAGCCGGACCGGACGTGACTCAGCGGCCGAGCCGGACCTCGCGGAACTCCAGGCCGAGCAGCTCGGCGACGGCGGCCAGCTCGGCGGCACGGTGGCCGGTGCCGAGCGCCCAGTGATGGTTCACGCCGGAGGCACTCCAGGCGTCGGTCCACTCGCCGGGGTCGGCGCCGAAGTCGACGCGCGAGGTGGTGTTGCCGATCCGCAGCAGCGGGCCCGGCACCACCTCGCCCTCCGCCGCGACCAGCACGAACCGGCCGTCCCGACGCTGGCCGAGTCCGCAGGTGGTCACCGGGCCCGGGGTCACGTCGAACTCCACGGATACGCCCCAGCCGCGTTTGCCGTGGTAGACGCCGAGGCCACGCAGCAGCGGGCGGCGGGCACTGATCGCCAGATGGGCCGGCCCGTCGTGGCCCATCTCGACGACGCCGTCGGTGAAGTTGAGCGCCTGCAGCTCGGTGAACGAACCGCCGGCGCCCAACCGATCCATGATCAGCATGGCCAGCGAGTTGCGCAGCTCGTACTCCCCCGCCGCCGGCACGCCCCGGCCGGTCAGCAGCGAGGCACCCAGGATCAGCCCGGCGCCGAGGCGTTCGTGCTGCTCGCCGGCCAGGCCGCGGTGGTAGTAGGCGAGGCTGTCCAGCGCGAAGTCGGCGACCAGCCGGTCCAGCCCGACGGACACCCGCGCGGCCCAGTCGAGGTCGCCGGCATCCACCGAGGGGTCGACGGTGAACACCCCGTGGGCCAGCGCGACCCGGTCGGCGGCCTCGGCGTCGGTGACCTCGTCGACCCGCACCCGCAGGTCGTCCAGCTCGAGCACCTCGACATGGCCGCCGAGCTGGCTGGACACCGAGGTGAGGTCGGTGGACACGTCCAGCATGCCCGGATACAGGTGCCCCATCAGCCCGTGCCGCGCGTGCCGCAGCGCGCCCCGGATCCCGGCCGCGCGCACCCAGCGGCCGACCCGCGCCCAGGCCCGCTCGTCGGCCAGGTACCCCGATACGGAGCGGAACTCGACGCCGGCCCGCTCGAACGCGTTGGCCATCTCCGGCAGCGGGCAGGCGCCGCAGTAGGCCAGCCAGGCGCCGGTGTCGAACGTCTCGTGGTCCATCCGCTCGGTGGGCTGCAGGTTCACGAGCAGCACCGGGGCACCGCTGCGCTGCGCGACCGGGACCAGCATCGAGGCGGTCATGTACGTGGTCAGGAAGCCGACGATGAGGTCGCAACCGGCGCTGCGCAGGCGTTCAGCGGCGGCCGCCCCCTCCCGCTCGTCGGAGATGAAGCCGACGTCCACCAGCTCCACGCCGCCGAGCCCGCGCAACCGCTCGGACACGCACTCCGCCGACCGCCGCAGCTGGGGCAGCAACGCCGGGAACTGCGGCCAGTACGCCCCCAACCCGCCGGCCACCAACCCCACCCGCACCGGCCGCACGCCGACCCGCTCCAAGACCGCCATCAGGTCCTCCTTCGTCGGACCACTCACAGGGTTAGCGCAGGAACGCGGCGGCCACGCCGGCGTCGACGGGGATGTGCAGGCCGGTGGTCAGGGCGAGGTCGCCGGCGGTGAGGGCGAACACCGCGGCGGCCACGTGCTCGGGCAGCACCTCGCGCTTGAGCAGCGTGCGCTGCGCGTAGAAGGCGCCGAGCTCGGACTCCGGCACGCCGTACACCGCCGCCCGCTGCGCGCCCCAGCCCCCGGCGAAGATCCCCGAGCCGCGCACCACACCGTCCGGGTTCACCCCGTTGACCCGGATGCCGTGCTCACCCAGCTCGGCGGCGAGCAGCCGGACCTGGTGTGCCTGGTCGGCCTTGGCGGCGCCGTAGGCCACGTTGTTGGGACCGGCGAACACCGCGTTCTTGCTGGCGATGTACACGATGTCGCCGCCGATGCCCTGCGCGACCATGGCCCGCGCCGCCTCCCGCGAGACGAGGAACGAGCCCCGGGCCATCACGGCGTGCTGGCGGTCCCAGTCGGCCTCGGTGGTCTCCAGCAGGGGCTTCGAGATGGACAGCCCGGCGTTGTTCACCACCAGGTCCACCCCGCCGAAGGCCAGCGCCGCCGCGTCCACGGCCGCGCGCACCGCGTCCACCGACGTCACATCGGCGGTGACCGCGACCGCGGCGTCGGCGGAACCGATCTCGCCAGCGACGGCCCCAGCCGCGGCGGCATCCCGGTCGGCCACCACGACGCAGGCGCCCTCGACAGCCAGCCGCAGCGCGATCGCCCGCCCGATGCCGGACCCGCCACCGGTGACCAGTGCAACCCGGCCGGCCAGCGGCTTCGGCGCGGGCAGCCGGGCCAGCTTGGCCTCCTCCAGCGCCCAGTACTCGATGCGGAACTTCTCCGACTCGGGGATCGGCGCGTACCGCGACACCGCCTCGGCGCCGCGCATCACGTTGATCGCGTTCAGGTAGAACTCGCCGGCCACCCGCGCGGTCTGCTTGTTCGCCCCGAAGCTGAACATGCCGACGCCGGGCACCAGCACGATGGTCGGGTCCGCGCCGCGCATCGGGGGCGAGTCCGGGGTCGCGTGCCGCTCGTAGTAGGCGCGGTAGTCCTGACGGTAGGCGGCGTGCAGCTCACGCAGCCGGGCAACGGCGTCCTCCAGCGAGGCGGCGGCCGGCAGGTCGAGCACCAGCGGGCGGACCTTGGTGCGCAGGAAGTGGTCCGGGCACGAGGTGCCGAGCTCGGCCAGGGGCGCCAGCTTCTCCCTGGCCAGGAAGTCCAGCACCGGCTCGGCGTCGGTGAAGTGGCCGACCTGGCGGCGGTCGGTGCTGGCCAGCCCCCGGAGCACCGGCGCGAGCGCGGCGGCCCTGGCTCGGCGCTCGGCGGGCGGCAGCGGCTCGAACCCCGGGCGGACCGGGCCGAAGGGCTCCGCGACACCCCGGGCGTCCAGGTACGCCTGGGCCACCCGGATGATCTCCAGCGAGTTCGCCTCGGACTCCTCGGCGGTGTCGCCCCACGCGGTGATCCCGTGCCCGCCGAGGATCACGCCGATCGCCCTCGGGTTCGCCGCCCGGATCGCCGCGATGTCCAGCCCGAGCTGGAACCCCGGACGGCGCCACGGCACCCAGGCGACCCGGTCACCGAAGATCTCCTTGGTCAGCGACTCCCCGTCGGCGGCGGTGGCGAGCGCGATGCCGGCGTCCGGGTGCAGGTGGTCCACGTGCGCGGCGTCCACGAGCCCGTGCATGGCGGTGTCGATAGAGGGCGCTGCCGGCGCCCCCTTACCGTGCAGGCAGTAGTCGAACGCGGCGACCATCTCGTCCTCGCGCTCGACACCCGGGTAGACGTCGACCAACCCGCGCAGCCGGTCCAGCCGCAGCACCGCCAGCCCGGCTTCGGTGAGCGTGCCGAGGTCGCCCCCGGACCCCTTTACCCACATCAGCTCGACCGGCTGCCCGGTCGCCGGGTCGGTGTCGCTGCCCTTGGCGGACGCGTTCCCGCCGGCGTAGTTGGTGTTACGCGGGTCCGCCCCGAGCCGGTGGCTCCGATCGAGCAGCGCACGCACGGCCTCGTGGCTCACAGGTCCTCCTTCTTCGGACCCTGTGAGTGGTGAGTTGGGCTATAGCCCAACTCACC
>DATAZG010000205.1:0-22651 GCA_036272155.1 Pseudonocardia sp. | reverse complement strand
GAAGTCGATGATCGCGCTGATGTGCGGGCGTTCGCCACCCTCGGTCGGGAGGTAACCCTCGTCGAGGGCGTGTTCACAGATCGCACCCAATGCCTCGGCCTGACGTTCCCCGAGCGACTTGTCGCGGCCGAGCGGGTCAGGTTCGACGGGTGGGAGGGCGGCTCGGATGGCCCGTTTGAGGGCGTCGAAGGTCGCCGCGTCCAACTGGCCCTTGATCCGGCCGCCGCCGCTGGTGCCGGATTTGGCCAGGTGTAGCTCGTTGACCAGCTGATCCGCATCCTCCGGTGGCGGCCCGTCCTGATCGAGGTGTCCGATCAGATCGGCACCGACGTGGGCCAACTCATCCGGCCGGTACCGCCGCGCCGCATCCGCCAACACCACCTCGACACCAGACCACGTCTCCGGCTCCAAGCGCCGCGCGGCATCCGAGCTCAACAACCGCTCGATCACCTCGGCATGAGCCCGATCGATCTCCCACCCGCCCAACGCGGTCGCGGTCGCCGGCAACCGAGGTTCCAGTGGCTCTCCGGCCAGCGACGTCGGGAACACACTCGCGGCCGTCGCCACCAACCGGCGCGCTTCGAGCGGGGCACACCGCAACAGATCCGCCACCGCCGGAGCCGTGCGCATCCCACGCTCGAGGAACACACCGTCGCTGTCGAGCTGGGCGATGGTCTGCAAAACATCGTGCTCGGCCTGGCGAACCACCGACTTCAAAAACAGCAACTTGTCGATCAGATCCTGGTCAGATGCGGAGCTGGTCGCCACCCGAAACTGGGCCAGGGCCACATTCATGGCCTGGCGCTCGGTGCCGATCCAACTCTCCGACATGCCCACATTGTGCCAACCAGGTCTGACACTTTCCGGCGCTCGAGCCGTGCCCAGTGACGAGAAAAAAATCGATTATGTGGGCGCGCCGTCCGCCGTACCCGACTGTCACCTCAAGTCCCGAAGAAAGGTGAACGTTCAAGCGTGGGCTGGCTGGCTGTGGTCCCGTCCAAAGCCTCATTCAGAATTGACCAGCCACCTCAAGGTGACCAAGTCGTTCGAGTTGGCCAACCGCGTCAGAACAGGCTGAGCTGGTTCGAGACAGGCTTGGCCGGCAGGCGTGGGTAGCGCCGGGGCGAGCGGGGCGGCGGCCAGCCGACCTCCAGCGGGGTGATCGGCGGCCGGGGCGCCGCCGACTCGTCGTGCGCGAGTACCCGCAGCGCGGCGGCGGTCGTCCAGTGCAGCTCCTGGGCGAGGAAGGCCTGTCGCACCACCGCGGTGGGCAGCGGGAGCCGGCCGGAGTCCAGGTCGACCGGGACGTCGGTGTGCATCGCCATCACCGCGCGGTTGAGCTGCCACGCCTGGCGCGCGGCCGGGTCGGCCAGGCGGGCGGCCGCCGCCGGGCCCACCGCCTCGGCGACGCGGCAGCCGTCCCCGTCCAGGTCCGCGAACGCCGCCTCGGCACTGCCCAGCGCGGCGAGCAGCCGGGCGGCGGTCTTCGGCCCGATCCCCCGCACCCCGGGCAGGTTGTCCGAGGGGTCCCCGCGCAGGGCGGCGAAGTCGGGATACTGCTCAGGGCGCACGCCGAGCAGCAGCATCAGCCGCTCGGGGGTGAGCATCGGCGAGGCCTCCACCCCACCGTTGATCACCCGCAGCACCCGGGTGTGCCCGTTGATCAGCCCGAACGCGTCCCGGTCGGAGGTCACCACCACCGTGCTCGCGCCGAGGGGTGGCGCCTGCCGGGCCACCGAGGCCAGCACGTCGTCGGCCTCCAGCCCCGGCGGCACCACCACGCACACCCCGAGCTCTCGGACGGCGTCGGCCGCGGCGGCCAGCTGCTCGACGAGTGCGGGCAGCTTGTCGCCCCGGTGGGCCTTGTAGCTCGGCCAGCGGTCCCGCCGCCGGCTGGCCCCCGGGTCGTCGAAGCCGACCACCACCGCGTCCGGGTCGACCCGGTCCACGGCGGCCACCAGCTGCGACAGCAGCCCACGCACGGCCCACCTCGGCCGCCCCGCCCCGGACCGGAACCCCGTGCGGGCCTGCGAGTGGAACGCGCGGTGCACGAGCGAGTTGCCGTCGACGACCAGCACGACGCGCTCGGATCCGGACACGTGATGACTGTGCCTCATCGCACCGTCCCGAGTCACCCTGGGTGGGCCCGGCGTGTCCCGACCGCGCGCTACAGCAGCGTGCCGCCCGAGGCCTCCACTCGCTGCGCCGTGACCCACCCCAGCCCCGGGGACAGCAGTGCGGCGATCGCCCCGCCGATGTCCTCGGGCACGCCCACCCGGCCCAGTGCGGCGTGGCTGGCGAGCTGCTCGCGGAGCTGCTCGTTGTCGCGCATCGCGCCGCCGCCGAAGTCGGTCCCGATCGGCCCGGGCGCGATCACGTTGACGGCGATGCCGCGCGGGCCGAGCTCCTTGGCCAGGTACTTCGTGTAGGTCTCGATGGCGCTCTTCAGCGACGCGTACACCGACCAGCCCTCGCCGACGAACCGGGTCAGCCCCGTGGACAGGTTCACGATGCGACCGCCGTCCACGAGCAGCGGAAGCAGCGTCTGGGTGAGGAAGAAGACGCCCTTGAAGTGCACGTCCACCAGCAGGTCGAACGCCTCGACGCTCGTCTGGCCGACCGGCGTGACCGCGGCCACGCCGGCGTTGTTGACCAGGAAGTCGAAGCGGTCGCGGTCCCACGTCGTGCGGAGGGCGTCCCGCAACGACTCGGCGAACGCGGGGAACGCGTCTGACCGGCTCGTGTCGAGCTCCAACGCCACGCCCGTGCGGCCCAGCGCCGTGATCGCGTCGAGGACCTCGGCGGCCTCGTCCTTGTGCGAGCGGTAGGTGAAAACGACGTCCGTGCCGGCCTGCGCCAGGGCCAGGGCGGTGGCGCGGCCGAGCCCCCGGTTCCCGCCCGTGATCAGGGCAATCGTGTGCTGGCTCATGCGGGCTCCTCCGAGAGACGGAATGGCCCTCGTGCGGTGTACGAGCGGGTAACCATCCACTGCCCCACCCTCACGCCGGCCGGCAACCGGATGAAGGCCTCAGTGATCCAGGGACCACCGGTCCCCCGCTCGCCGACCTGAGCCGAGGCGGTACGCCGGCAGTCCTCGCGGGCAGTCGTGCGTTCGGCGACCTCGGTGGACCGGGTGGGGGTCAATCCGGCGGCGGCGAGTACCGCGTTGTCCAGCTCGCCGCGAGCTCGTCCTCCCGCGCGCCGCCGAACGTGTACGCCGGCGAGCGGATCTCACGCACGGCGGTGACCTCGACCAGCACCGCGCGATGGGCCGGGAAGTCGGGTCCGTTGCGCTCCAGCAGCCCGGCGCGCAGCGACTCGTAGGTCGGATCGCCGGCCCCCAGGAAGCGCGCGGTGCCGCTGAAGCCGTAACCGCGCCGGCGCAGGAAGTCGATCACGTTGATGGACACCCTCGGGTCGGCGGCGAGGTTGGCGACGGTGCCCGGCGAGTCGATGTCCATGAAGACCAGGTGCCGGTCGTCGTGCACGGCCAGCGAGCCCTTCGGCGACACGTGGGGCGCACCGTACGGGTCGGTCGTCGCCACGAAGGCCAGCCGGGCGCTCGCCACGATCTCCCGTACGTCGTCGTCCAGCATCGCCCCTCCAGAACCGATGGACGGCCGGCCCGCCGCCGACAAGCCGCGCCGGTGTCCGCTCACACCAGCTGTCGGCGTATCGCGTCGGTGTCCAGCCGTGACCACACGTGCTCGATGCGCCCGTCGCGGAAACGGTAGAACACGTTCTCGGCGAAGGCGGCACGATTACCGTTCGGGTCGATGCCGGCTCGGCGCCCCGCTCCGGTCGCGCAGCCAGGGGCCGGCCGCACAGGGCCGCTACGGTTTAATGGCCCGGGAAAATGATCGCCGAACGGCCCAGCCGCGCCCTACGGTGCACCGGCGCCCCATGGCGCACCGGCGGGCGGCGTGACCCGCGCTCATCAACGCTGAGGGACGTGCAACAACTTGGTTGACCATCTTCTGATGTCGATCCCGCCGCTCGCGGTCTATCTGATCGTGGGCTTCGTGATCGGCCTGGAGAGCCTCGGCGTGCCGCTGCCCGGTGAGATCACGCTGGTCTCGGCGGCGCTGCTGTCCTCCCGCCACGAGCTCGCGGTCTCGCCGGTGTGGATCGCGGTGGCGGCCAGCGTCGGGGCCATCGGCGGGGACACGATCGGTTACCTGATCGGCCGCCGCTGGGGTATGCCGCTGTTCGCCCGGCTCGGCCGGAGGTTCCCGAAGCACTTCGGTCCTTCGCACGTGGCGTTCGCCGAGCACATGTTCACGAAGTACGGGGCCTGGGCGGTGTTCCTCGGACGGTTCATCGCGCTGCTGCGGATCTTCGCCGGTCCGCTGGCCGGCGCCCTGCGGATGCCCTACCGCCGGTTCCTGGCCGCGAACGCCGCCGGCGGCATCGTCTGGGCCAGCGGCACCACGTTCGTGGTGTACCAGCTGGGCATCGTCGCCGAGCGGTGGCTGGCCCGGTCGTCCTGGATCGGGCTGGGCCTCGCGGTGGTGGCGGGCCTGGCCATCGGGCTGGTGCTCAAACGACGTACCCAACGGTTCGCCGACCAGCACGCCGCCGCCAACCCGCCGGCCGACTCGAACCCCGACGCGGGGCACTAGACACCGCTGCCTCACCCTCTCGCCGGTAGGGGCAAATGCATTTT
Organism: Pseudonocardia sp.; assembly: GCA_036272155.1. Classification (GTDB taxonomy): domain Bacteria; phylum Actinomycetota; class Actinomycetes; order Mycobacteriales; family Pseudonocardiaceae; genus Pseudonocardia. The sequence continues at coordinate 17,985 of DATAZG010000205.1, read as the reverse complement.
CGCCGCCCCATTGGGCCCGCGCATTTCGACAATGCGCGGGGGCACACTCGCGACGATCTCCGCCCAACTCGTTAGTCCACGCGGTATCCGGGTACCCAGAACGAGGAGGTTCCTGCGCACATTGATTGGCGGGAGGCCGCGGTGCGAAGACGCTCGATGACGGTGGAACTGCTGGAGGACGGTCGACAACCCTGGCTGGTGGTAACCGGCGAGATCGATCTGCTCAATGCCGGCGAATTCCATGACGCCGTCCGCCGCGCTACCTGTCAATGCCCCCGTCTGATCGTTGATCTGACGGGAGTGACCTTTCTCGGCTCACCCGCGATCGCCACGCTCTACACGTACACCGGAAACCTGATCGCCGTGCTCGCGGCACCCGGCAGCTACCTCGCCCAGACGCTGACCACCGCCGGGTTCCCCATGGTCGTCACGGCGTTGCCCGGCCTCGAGCCGCCGGCGACGCCCGGTTCGTGTCTTTCGTAGGCCCCGGTCCACGACCGCTCGTACCGGCGTCAAGCATCCGCCGCCCTCGGCGACCGAACCAACCCGACGCGCCACCGAGCCTGACCCGAGACGAGTTTTCATGACCGATTCAGTGAGCACGAACAGCTCAGATGCGCTCGAGCAACCCGACGCCACCGACCGCCTCGACACCACCACCGACGCGCTGGCAGACCTGCACGAACTGTTCTCCGGCGAGCAGCCCCTCGACCTCGCACTCAGCCAGGTCGCCACCACCGCGGTGCAGATCATCCCCGACGCGATCGCGATCACCATCACCGTGCTGGGAGGGACCGGTCCGAGCACCCTGGCCTGGACCGACGAGGCCTACCTGGGCATCGACGCCGCCCAGTACTGCTCGGACAGCGGCCCCTGCCTGGAGGCCGCACGCACCCGCCAGCCGGTCAGGGCGAGCACCACCGAGCACCGCGAGCGGTGGCCCGAGTTCGCCGCCGCCGCCGAGCTGACCGGGGTCAACGCCTACCTCTCGGTGCCGCTCCTGGTCGAGCTCGCCGACGGCGCGACCGAGCTGGTCGGAGCGTTCAACATCTACGCGGACGACCCGACCGCGTTCGCCGCGTTCGACGAAGCCCTGATGCGCCTGTTCGCCGCGGCCGCAACCCAGGCCATCGGCACGGCGCGACGCTGGCAGCGCTCCCGCGACCAGGTCCGCAACCTCGAGATCGCCCTGGGCAGCCGGGGCCAGATCGACCAGGCCAAGGGCGCGCTGATGGCCATCCACCGGTGCAGCGCCGAAGTCGCCTTCGCCAAGCTGGTCGAGCAGTCCCAACGGCGCAACGTCAAGCTGCGCCAGGTGGCCCACGAGCTCCTCGAGTCGGTCACCGCACCCGATCGAACCTGATCGCGGTCGCGCTGCGCGGTCGGACGTTGCGCGGTCCGACGTTGCGCGGTCCGACGTTGCGCGGTCCTACTCGGAGCCCCGAGCCTCGGACTCCAGCCCGAGATCGAGCTCACCGGCGTAGGCCACGGGGTGGTTCTGGCCGCGTTCGGTGAAATGGTCGTTCAGCGCCTGGGCGACCACGTTGTGCTCGTGCGCACTCATCACCAGCTCGCCGTTCAGCGCGGCGACCAGGCTGCGCTGCCCCAGGGTCCCGCCCACGCCGACATAGCTGAACCAGAGCTGCTCGTCAGTCATCCCGCTGAGGGCCAACCCGGCACGCAGCGACATGACCGAGGTCTGTTGACCTTCGGGATCCGAGTCCACACCCATCTGGCCGGTGTAGCCGAAACCGCGCCGCCGCAAACCGCGGCCGCCGCCGGCCCACCGTCGCCGCATTTCGCGGAGCCGCATTCGGGCGGCGCCGTCACGCCCTGGGCGACCGGGCGACCCGCAGCCAGTGCACGGCCTCGACCAGCGACGCCATCGCCAACTCATCGGCGTCGAGCTCGTGCCGGAGCAGCTCGGTCGATGGATCCGTCGATGGCCCCGTCGGATCCACCACTCGAGCCGCGTCGAAGGGCTGGCCCGGACCGCGTACCTCGATCCGGCTCGCGGTGCACCGGCGAACCAACGGCCGCACCTCTCCCCCGAAGGACGTCCTGAACACAGACGTGTGCTTCGGATCAGCCATGACCGCCTTCCCAACGACAAACTTCGATCTCCCCCAATCGAAGGTAGTCACCCGGTCGGAGCGGCGCACGTAGATTCCTGCAACATTCCGGCAACTACAGCCGGCCGGCCGGCGTGGCATAGACGACGGCCCTGGCCACGCTGGTGACCCGGTCGCGGATGCGCCGGCCGGCCGGCGCGTCGGCCACGCCCCAGACGGCCGCACCGGCCTGCCACAGCGTCAGCCCGGCCAGCCCGGCCGCGAGGCAGCACAGCAGGACCGCGCCTCTCACCTCACCCGACGAGGCAGTCGCCCGACGCCGCTGGTCGCCACTACGCCGTGGCCAGCCAGTGCTCCGGCCCTTCGCCGTACTCGCGGCGCAGCGCGGGCAGCAGCTCGTCGCGGGCGTAGTCGAGGAACTCCGGCTGGCTCTCGCCGCCGATCTGGACCAGCGCCACATGGCTGAACCCGGCGTCGACCCATGGCCGCAGTGCCTTGACGTGCTGGGCGGTGTCCGGCCCGCACGAGATCGACTCGGCGACGTCCTCGGGCCCGACGAACTGGGTGGCGGCGGCGAACCCGGCGGGGCCCGGCAGCTCCGCGTTGACCTGCCACCCACCGCTGAACCAGCGGAACTGGGCGTGCGCCCGCCGGACCGCCTCCTCCCGGTCCGGGTCCCAGCAGATCGGCTGCTGGCCGATCTTCGGCACCCGTTTCGCCGAAGCCGCATCGAAGCTGGCCACCAGGCCGCGCTCGGGCTGTACCGCGATCATCGCGTCGGCGTACTCGGCGAAGAGCCCGATGCTCTGCGCCCCGCTGACCGCGACCCCGATGGGCAGCGGCGCGTCGGGCAGGTCGAACAGCCGCGCCGAGTCGACCCGGAAATGGTCACCGACGAAGTTCAGCTGCCGGCCGTCCAACAGCTCCCGGATGATGGTCAGCGCCTCGCCGAACATCTCGTGCCGGACGTTCACCGACGGCCAGCCCTGGCCGACGACGTGCTCGTTCAGGTTCTCCCCCGAGCCCAGTCCGAGCAGGAACCGACCGTCCGCGAGCTGCGCCGTCGTCGCCGCCTTCTGGGCCACGACCGCCGGGTGGTACCGCATGATCGGACAGGTCACATAGGTCATCAGCCCGATGCGCTCGGTGCTCGCGGCCACGGCGCCCAGCACCGACCAGGCGTACGGCGCGTGACCCTGCTCCTCCAGCCACGGGAAGTAGTGGTCGCTGCTCACCGCGAAGTCGAACCCGGCGCATTCCGCCCCGACCGCGTCAGTGACCAGCCCTTTCGCTGCGCGCTGCTCGGTCATCAGGGTGTATCCCAGAGCCACCATGCGTGGCGGCTACCCGTCCCGAGCCGGTCCAAACGCGGCCGGCCCGGACGTCAGGGGGCTAGGGCGCGGCTAGCGGGTCGGCTCGGGGGCCGGCTCCGTGCCCCTGCCGAGCCGGCCCAGAGGGCGGCCCCGGTTGCCGCGCAGCAGGTCCTTCAGGGTGGACACGACGGCCAGGCCGCCGCGGTGGGACATCACGTAGTCGTAGGACCAGCGGGCCCACCCCGGCTGGATCCGCTCGACCGGCGGCGGGTAGCGGAACGCCTCGCCGTTGAACGCCAGCTTGCCGCGCTGCGCGCTCGGCCAGTCGTCGCTGCAGTGGATGCCCCGGTCGATCATGTCGGCGAGCATCGCCTCGGGCAGCCCGCCGAAGTCCAGGTAGCGGTGGCCGCCCGCCTTGGCCCACTTGATGATCTCCCAGCGGACCGCCGCCGGCACGCTGAGCTTGCCCGTCTCGCCCGTGCTGTCGAAGCCGCCCAACCGGCCGCGGACCATGCCCGCGCACACCGTGACCAGGTCGGCGGACACCGCCACGCCGTGCACCTCACCGACGAAGATCGCCGCCGCGTCCAGCGCGACCAGCTCCCGGTACAGCGTCCGCACGTAGTCCAGCGAGGGCGGGCGGAAGCCCTGGCGGGCCCCGGTCCGGGTCATCAGGGAGATCAGCAGCGGCAGGTCGGCCTCGTCGCCCCGGCGCACGTGCACGCCCTTGCTCTCCCACCGGTTGGTCCACGACTTGAGCCGCTTGGAGAACCCGCCGCGGATCTGCTCCAGCGGCGGCGTCAGGTCGACCCGGTACGACCCGGCCGGCGCGATGCCCGCCCCCGACGGCCGGAACCCGAGGGCGCGCAGCCCGTCGCTGATGTCGTCGGCGTGCTCCGGGGGCTGGATGAACATCAACCGCAGCGTGCCGGCGACCGAGGCGAGCTCCTCGACCAGCGCCTCGGCCACCGCCGCGCGCTCCGGCACGGCCGGGTCGATCAGCGGGCCGTAGGGCAGGTAGCCGATGGACAGCACGCCGAGCAGCCGCCGCCGCAGGATCAGCGCGCCCCCGACCAGGCCGTCGCCCTGATACGCGAGCAGGTAGAGGGGCTGGTAGCCGACCTTGGTGCGCACCGTGGCCCACACCGAGAGCTGGGTGACGTCACTGCCCGGGGTGCGCAGCACGAGCTCGTTCCACGCGGCCAGCGCCCGTTCCTCCGGCGCGTGCTCGCGACTGACCGTGACCCGAGGGGACCCCTGCCGTCCGTCCTCCATGGTCGGTGACCCCGTCGCGCTCGGCGTGCCTCTCAACGGCCGTTCACCCCTCTGCCGATCGCTGCGACCACCGCCGCAGCGGCGTCCGGTTGAGGACCACCGCGGCGGCCGCGAACAGCGCGAGTGCCACGATGCCGGTGCCCGCGAGCACCACAAACGTCAGCAGGCGGTCGGTGACGTCGCGGAGCAGCCAGTCGCCGGCGGCGATCGCGGGCAGCATCGCCACCGTGATGAGCAGGGCGGGCACGGCGTACCGGGGTTCGACGAGGCGCCCGGGGCTGATGTGGTGCCGCAGCCGGTTGAGCACGGTGGCCGCCGACACGATCTCCCCCACCAGGATGGCGATCATCAACCCCACCAGGATGGCCTTCGGGTTCGGCGCGAACACCGCGGCCGCCACGGCGATCACCGCGCTGGCCGCGAAGCCGAGAATGCTGGCCCGCCGGGGCCCCCGGTCGTCCAGCCGGGAGAACAGCGCCCGGCGGCCGAGGTCGCTCAGCCCCGAGACCAGCTGGCCGACGGCGGCGAGGAGCAGGCACGCGGCCAGCTCGTCGACGAGTGCCTGCTGGTGCAGCTGGCCGTTGCTGAGCAGGTCGGCGGTCGGCCGGGCGAACACCAGCAGCAGGCACAGCGGCGGCAGCGCGGCGAGCGTCGCGTAGTACAGGCACTGCCGCCAGGCCACCGCGAAGCCCAGCCAGTCCGCGTCGGCAGCGGCCCTGGCCAGGCGGGGCAGCGCGGCCATCGAGACGGCCCGCCCCGCCACGTAGGACACCGCGTAGAAGACCTGCGAGGCGAGCTGGATGACCAGCACCCCGCCCGGCACGGTCGCGGCGATCACGGCGAGCAGGTACTCGGTACCGGCCGGCGCGGCGGCCACCGGGATCGAGCGGGTGATCCGGCGTACGCAGTCCAGCGCCTCCGGGGACCGGCTCAGCCCCCAGCGCACGGGGATGAGCAGGCCCACCCTGGCCGCGCCGTAGAGCTGCACCGCGGTGTGCACCGCGACGGCGATGGTGCTGCCCACGCCCAGCCAGATGACCATCGCGACCGGCGTCTCACCGATCTCCAGCCCGGAGCCGAACACCCGGCCGACGACCAGCACCATCGCCACGGTGGCCAGGCTCTCCAGGGTGGGTGCGCCGGCGGCCAGCGCAAACCGGTCCCGGCTCTGCTGCGCGGCCACCGCCAGGGAGATGATCGTGTACAGCACGATCTGCGGCGCCACGAACAGGATCAGCACGCTGGCCAGCACCCAGGCCCTGGCGTGGGCCGGCCCCGGCACGCCCATGACCAGGGTCCAGCCCAGCGCCGGGGACAGCACGGCCAGGCCGAGCGCGCACACCACCGCAACGGTGAGCAGCCGCCCGGCCACCCGGCCCAGCACGTCCCGCGCACCGGCCCGCCCCGCGGTCGCCGTGGCCCGCACCACCGAGGGCACGACCACCATGGCCACCATCGGCCCGGCGAAGATCGTGAACACGTTGTTGGGCAGGGTGTAGCCGGCCTGGAACACATTGGCCAGGTACGTCGGGCCGAGCACGGCGCCGATCACGAGGATCCGCGCCATGCCGCTGGCCCTGCTCAGCAGCGTCCAGACCGCGACGCTCGCTGCCGCCTTCCGCACCCGGCCACCGGCTCCGGCCGAGCCGGCCCCGTCCGCCGGCCCAGGTGCCGACGCGGGGGCCGGCGCGGACGCCGAGGACTGCATCACAGCTTGACGGTGACCTGGTCCTTCTCCTCCAGTGGCACGACCCCCAGCGGAGCCTCCGGGTCGACCTTGTAGGTGAGCCGTCGCTGGTAGGTGTTCTTCTTCTCCATACCACTCTTGCGCCAGGCGGCGGTCATGCCGACCTTGGCCCAGAACGCCGGGCCGTCGAGCGAGGTGGACCGGGGCGCCCAGCCGAGCTTGTTGCGGATGATGCCGTTGCCGTAGTGCATGGCGTAGGAGCGGCGGATCTCCGAGGTCCAGTGCTCGGTGGTCAGCGAGACGCTGAAGCCGTCCAGGTTGCTGACCCGGTGCGGCCGGTTGAGCGACCAGTGCAGCATCTCCCCCGGCCCCAGGTCGATGACCTCGGCGTAGTCGTCGAACCACGGCTCGAAGCCCAGCTCTTCGGTGGACACGCTGCGGACCACGTTCTCCACCCCGGTGGGCGGCAGGAACGGCGGGGTGGACGGGTAGATCCAGATCCGCTTGCGGCCGCGGATCTGCCACAGCCCCTGGCCGGGCACGTCGAAGTGGTAGTAGACCCGGGCGGTGGGCGAGGAGATCAACAGGCCCAGCTTGCGCTTGAACGTATGGAAGCCCGGCATCGCGCCCTCGAGCTCCTCGTACATCTGGTCCAGCAGTTCGGCGAAGCGGGGGTCGGCCTTCTCGATCGCGATCAGGTTGATCCAGACCCGCCCGCCGCGCACCGCGTCGAGTACCCGCGCGCCCGGTTGGCCGGCCCGGTCGACGTGACCCCAGATGGACGGGTCGTCCTCCATGGTCGTGATGTCGATATTTTCGACATTGATCGTCTCGACCAGCTTGGCCAAGGACTCGTCCGAGAACAGGTCCTCCCGCTCGGCCAATTTGTGCTGCAGCTTGACCGTCTGGTGGCCCCAGAGCCGGACATCGTTCGGCGGGATGCTGTCGAAAACGCGTGGCACGGCGTTCAAACCCCCTTGTGGGAAAACGTGTGATTTAGGTACGGCATGCTTTATCTGTGCAAACGAAGCCCCCCGGCCAGGGTTACTTCGGGGCGGCCCGAGTGCCGTGCCGCATCCACTGCCGGGCCCGGTCGACCATCGCCTCGCCGGCGGATCCCGAACCCAACATGTCGTACGCCTTGCGTAGCACCGGGGAGGAAATCAGCTCAACCGCGCGGGGGTAGTGGTGCAACCGCCCACCGAAGCCGACCTTGAACCGCGCCGCGCCGTCCAGCGCCGGGGAGCTGAAACCCTCCTCGGCCACTACGGCGGCGGTCGAGGCGGACAGGCCACCCAGATCGAACTGATCGAAGCCGTTCGTCCTGGCCCACTTCATCGCCTCCCAGTCCAGCGCCGAGGTCACGCTGAGTCGCACCGCGGGGCTGGAGCGGTCCATCCCGGTCAGCCGGCAGCGCAGCACCCCGCCACAGGTGGTGAACAACTCCGCCGCGACCGGGGTGCCTTCGACCTCCCCCACGAAGATGTCGACGAGGCCGCTGTCGGCGAACTGGGCAAAAAGCGTCCGGACGTACTCCGGGGACAGCTCGGAGAAACCCTGGTGCTCGGCGGTACGGCGGAGCAGGTCGGCCAGTACCTCCAGGTCGGCGACCCCGCCCCGGCGCACGGTCACGCCCGCCTTCGCCCATTTCCCGGTCCACCGGCGGATCCGCTTGCTCAGCCCGGAGCGCAGCTCTTCCTCACTGGCGGACAGGTCGATCCGGATCGTCGCGGGCGGTGCCACGCCGGCGGTCGAGGTGCGGAACCCCCGGGCGAGCAGCGCGGTGCTGACGTCCTCACCGTCGAACGGCTGCACGAACAACGCGCGCAGTCGAGTACGCGCCACGTCACGCAGCGTGTCGGCCAGCGCGGTGACCACCGCCTGCCTCGGCGCGGCGGCGGCGATCACCGGGCCGTACGCGACGTAGCCGATCCGGCCGACCAATGGCACCCGGCGCACCAGCACGAGGGCCCCGCCGACCAACTCGCCGGCCACCCGGGCGAATACGTACAACGGTTCGTAGCCCGCGGTGTGCCGCACCACCGCCCATCCGCTGAGCTGCGTGATATCGCTGTCTTTCGCCGCCGCGACCAGGCTGTCCCAGACCGCGAGCACCGTTTCCGACGGGCGCGCACATACCTCGACCGAGACCGAACCGAGATCCGACAGGACAGGCTCGATCGCCACGTCAAGCACACCGGGCACGGCAGGCTTCTGCAGCATGTCCCGTTTCATAATGCCGTCCCCCGTGCCACCGATGGGTGCCGCCTAACCACGAACGTGCGGAATAGTGACACAGCTTGTTCTCCCGCAGCGAACTGCTCCCGGTTTAACGGCCTGGCCCGTTCCTAGCGACAGGCCAGGAAGTAACAATCAAGTTAACGAGTCAACAACGCGAATGAACCCACCGAACGGTCGAATTGCGCAAGTTTAGTGGGCACCCTGTACGAGCGGTTCGAAGGGCTCCTCCTCGAACGCCTCGCCGTCGAATCACGGCCGAACCCAGGCGATCGAGTCTGGGCTCCAACCGCCCCCGGCCCGTCAGGTCGGAGCCAGCAGGTAGGGCGTGACCGGCTCGTCGAACCCGGCCACCTGTCGGGGAGCCAGTGCGCGGAACCCGAGGCCGGTGTCCTCGGCGGCGACCAGCGCGGCATCCACCACCGCCTGGCCGGCTTCGGCCTGGTGCACCAGGCGGGCCGCCAGGTTCACCACCGGTCCGTACAGGTCGCCGTCGAGCGCGACGACCCGCCCGTGGGCCAACCCGGCCCGCAGCGCCGGCAGCCGGGGCTCCTCGGCCACCGCCCTGACCAGGTCGAGCGCGGTGCGACAGGCCTCGCCGGGGGTCGGCGCGAAGAACATCACCTCGTCCCCGATCGTCTTCACCAACCGGGCCCGGCCACTCACCGCGGCCTGGGCGAGCCGCTCGAACTCCCCGAGCGCGTCGGCCAGCTCGCGGGGCGTCCGGCTCCGGCTCCACACGGTCGAGGCGACCAGGTCGGCGAAGCCCACACTCGCCGTGACCGTGTCGTACGTGGTGTCCTGGCCGTGCAGGATGGCCATGCGGCGCACCGAGTCGAGGGCGTGGCGCTGGAACAGGACCCCGAACAGCTCCGGGATCAACGGCAGAAAGCTGAGCGCCCGGTCGGTCGCCTCCGCAAGCTCGGCGCGGGTGCCGCCGCGCTCGCGCAGCGGGTCCTCGACGCTGATCCCGAACATGGATACCGCGGCCTCGGCGACCCGGCCGGTCGTCGCACGCATCACCCGGGCGAAGCGCAGCACCGTCTCCTCACCGAACAGCGAAGCGACCTGGGCCAGCAGCCGCACCGCCCGCAGGTCCGCCGCCGAGAGCGCCGCCTCGCCCTCGGTGGGCACCGCGGTGCCGAGCGCGCGCAGGAACTCCACCACGACCGCCTCGGGCAGCCCGGCCTCGGCGGCAATCGCGGCGACGTCGTACCGATCACCGTCGCCGAGCAGCCGGTACTCGATCAGCGCGGACTGGGGCTCACCGCGCTCGACCGCCGCCCGGAGCCGGTCCAGGGGCACCCCCACGTCGAGCAGGTAGCGGTACAGGGTCGCCAGGTCCTGGTCCGCTCCGGCCGAGACGCCAGCCGCCTCCGCGCCGGTCGCCGGACCAGCCGGGCCGGTCGCCGGGCCGTTCGCCTCCGCACCGGACCGCGGCAGCTCCTCGACGGCCTCGCCCGGGCACCCCGACTCGTTGACCATGGCCGACGATTCTGCCCGAGCAGCTCGCGGCCGGCTCGGCCGAATACACACCGTGGTGACTTGACCACGGTCCGTGCACTCCCTTAGTTTACCGAACACCGATTGTTAAGTGGCCTCGCGCCACCGCCCGGGACGTCCGGCCGCTCCCCCACGCTCCGCCGGCCACGTCCCGCGCCGCCCCACCGAGGAGTTCGATGTCGAACCCGTCCGCACCCGCCGGTGCCCCGTCCCGCCGGCGCGCGGCGCTGCGCTGGTACCGGAGCCGCCACCGGGCCCGGCGCTGGCTGACCGCCGCCGCGGCCGGTCCCCTGCTCGCGCTGGGACTGTGCCACGGGGTCGCCGCCGCCGCGCCCGGGCTGCCGACCCCGCCCATCCCGGGCGGCGCCGCCCTGACCCCGGTAATCGGCGTGCCCGGCAACATGAACGCGCCCGACCTCAACGACGACGGCCACCCCGACCTCGCGGTCCCCGACTTCGGCAGCGACCAGCTCTCGGTCCGGATCAACCGGGGCGACGGCACGTTCGGGCCGGTGCGCCGCTACCAGGTCGGCAGCAAGCCCTCGTTCATCACCCGGGGCGACTTCAACGGCGACGGCAACCTGGACCTGGCCACCTCGAACGCCGGGTCCGGCGACATCTCGGTGCTGCTCGGCAACGGCGACGGAACGCTGCGCCCGGCGCGCACGTATGGCATCTCCGGGCCCTCGGCCGGGCTGGCCGGGATCAGCACCGGCTCGTTCTCCCTGGAAGCGGTCGACGTGGACGACGACGGCGAGCTGGACATCGTCACCTCCAACTCCGTCTCGAACGACCTGTCCGTGCTGCCCGGACGGGGTGACGGCACGTTCGGCCCCGCGCGCACCTTCCCGATCGCCGGAGCGCACAGCGTCGGCGTCATCCCGTTCGCGCTGTCCATCGGTGACTGGAACGACGACGGCCACCCGGACGTCATCGTCGGCGGCGCGGAGAGCGTCACGGTCATGCTGAACGACGGCCGGGGCAACTTCCGGGCGACGAGCAGCAACCGGGTCGGCCTCGACATCGCCTGCACCAAGGTCGGCGACTTCAACGGCGACGGCGTGCCCGACGTGGCCGCCACCGGGACCGGCACGCTGAACACCCAGATCCTGCTGGGCAACGGGGACGGCTCGTTCCGCGCCGGCCAGAACGCGCTCTCCGGCGGCATCGGCCCGCAGTGCCTGAGCGTCGCCGACGTCAACCGGGACGGCGACGAGGACCTCACCGTGGTCAACACCGCGTCCCAGCACGTGCACGGCGACGTCGTGGTGCTGCGCGGCGACGGGCACGGGCACTTCGCCGCGAACCCGGTCACCTCCAGCTACCCGGTGCAGTTCGCGCCATGGGCGACGGAGGCGGTCGACTTCGACGGCGACGGCCGACTGGACCTCGCGGTGGCCAACTCGGCGCCGACGTCGGTGTCCGTACTGCGCGGCAACGGCGACGGCACCTTCCAGCCGCAGGTCGTCTACGGCATGTGAGGGGGCGCGGGGGCGACTGTGCCCACAGTCAGTCGAGCAGCTCGACCGTGCCGCGCTCGCCGTCGACCCTGATCCGCTGGCCGTCGCGGACCGTGCGGCTGGCGGTGCGGGTGCCGACCACGCACGGGATGCCCAGCTCGCGGGCCACGATCGCGCCGTGGCTGAGCATGCCGCCCAGGTCGGTCACCACCCCGCCCGCGACCACGAACAGGGAGATCCAGCTGGGGTCGGTGGCCTCGCAGACGAGCAGGTCGCCCTCGTCGAGCTCGGTCTTCTCCGGGTCGGTGACCACACGGGCCCGGCCCTCGACGACACCCCCGCCCGCGCCGACCCCCGTCAGCACCGTGCCGGCCGGCGCTCCCGGGCCCCGGGCGCCCTCGCTCGGCACGGTGATCGGCTCCGGCACCCCGCACCACGCGTCCGGCAGCCGCTGGCCCTGGCGGTCCAGGTACCGGGCGCGGCGGGCCGGGACCAGCGCGGCGGCGGCCCGGCCCTCGTCCGGCGCGCGCAGCTCGGCGTCGGTCAGGAAGAACACGTCACCGGGGGCGGCCAGCGCACCTGCGTCCGCCAGCAGCACGCCCAGCCGGCGGGCGGCCGCCCGCGCCACGTCGAAGGTGATCAGGTAACCGGCCTTGCCCTGCTCGCGCAGCGCCAGGAACCGGCCGGCCAGCCGCACCAGGAGCCGGGCCGCCGGGCGCTTCGGCAACGACAGCGCGGCGGCGAGCTCGTCGGCGGCGCGGGCCCGGTCGGCGCGCTGGGCGGCGCTGCGCAGCCCGGGCGCCCGCTCGCTCGCGTCACCCATCGTCCGGTAGTCGGCCAGCCGGGCGGCCAGCAGCTCGGGGTTCTCCCGCCAGCAGACGCTGTCCAGCTGGCCCTCGTTCGGGCCGTGGTAGCCGTGCCGGGCCAGGAACTCCGCCTCCGCCAGCCGGCCGTGCGCCAGCTCCCACAGGTCGGCGGCCACGTGGTTCTCGTCCGAGCCGACGCCGGACAGCAGCCGGGCGGCCAGTGCCGGCCCGCCCACCGCCTCCGCCGTCGCGGTCAGCCGCGCCACCACGCCGTTGCCGACGAAGCTGGCCAGGAAGTGCAGCCGCATCATCTCCTGGAACCGCGCCCGGGCGTCCGCCATCGCGCGCAGGCAGCCCTCCCGGTCCAGGGCGGCCACGCCCGGCAGGGTCGCGACGCGCCACCGCCGCAGCTCGGCGAAGTGGGCGTCGTGCCGGGCGGCGAGCGTGGCCACCACCCGGGGCGCGCGGACGGCGATCGCCGGGTAGCGGCGGTAGGAGTTGCGGTCCACGGTGCCGGGGCGGACGTAGCCGAACAGCTGTTGCTCGACGGCGGTGGCCGAGGTGCCCGGGGTCAGGTCGGCCAGCGCGCGGAACTGGTCCATGTTGGCGGCCGCCCGCCCCGCGAACGCGGTCCAGAACTGCTGCTCGACCCGGTCCGGCCGGTACACCTGCGCGTCGGTGAACACCCCGATGTCCCGGAACGCCGCGCGCAGCGCCAGCTCCACCGGGGCGTGCATGAAGCTGAAGCCGAGCGGCGTGCACACCCCGGGGAACGCCTCGGCGACGTTGCCCGAGGTCCAGGCGACGTCCGGGTCGCACTCGGGATGATCGACCGGGTCGGTGGGGTCGACGGGATCCGCCGGGGCGAGGCTCACTGGACCGGCGCGGGTTGTTCGGCGGAGTGCGGTCCCGGCCGCGCCGCCGAGCGTCGGGCCCGCAGCAGCGCGGTCAGCGGCAGCTCGGACACCGCGCCGGCCTCGGTACCGACCTCCGTGCGGGCCCACCCGGTGAGCTGCCGCAGGTCGGGGTCGTCCAGCGCGCCGGGTGGGACGACCGGCAGGGCGCCCAGGTACACGGTGCCGGTGCCGCCGTCCACGGTCACCGTCCGCCCGGCCAGCCGCGCCGAGGTGCCGGGGCCGCAGCCGACGACGCAGGGCACCGCCATCTCGCGGCAGACCACGGCGGCGTGCGAGGTGGAGCCGCCGAGGTCGGTGACCACCGCGGCGGCCAGCGACATCGCCGCGACGTCGTCCGGGTCGGTGGTGGGCCGGGCCAGCACGACGTCGGTGTCGGTGTCGGCCCCGGCGTCGACCAGGTCCTCGGCCTCCTCCGCGTCGGTGGCGACCACGCCGATACCGATACCGGGGCAGGCCGGTTTGCCGGTGGCCAGCACCTCGGCGGCGGCCGCCGCGCGCGGGTCCACCCGGGGCCGGAGCAGGGCCTCGACCTGGTCGGCGGTGACCCGGTCCAGCGCCTCGGCCGGGCTGATCAGGCCCTCGGCGTGCAGCGCGACGGCGTGCCGGACGGCGGCCTCCGGGGACCGCTTCGCGGCGCGCGCCTGCAGCAGCCACAGTGTGCCGGCCTGCACGGTGAACTCGATGTCCTGCACGTCGCGGCCGGTCCGCTCCAGCCGCGCGGCGGCGGCGAGCAGCTCGGCGTGCGCCCGGGGTTGGGCGGCGGCCAGCTCGGCCAGCGGCAGCGCGTCGGCCCGCCCCGAGACCACGTCCTCGCCCTGGCCGCGCGGCAGCCACTCGCCGTAGGGCTCGGCGGCCCCGGTCAGCGGGTCGCGGCTGAACAGCACGCCGGTGCCGGAGTGGTCGTCCAGATTGCCGAACACCATGGCCTGCACGGTGACCGCGGTGCCGCCGTCCTCGGGGATGCCCCGGTCGCGCCGGTAGGCGGTGGCCCGCGCGGAGCGCCAGGACCGGAACACCGCCGCCACGGCCAGCCGCAGCTGCCCCCACGGGTCACTCGGCGCCGGCTGCCCGACCACCTTGGTGAATTGCTCGGCGAACCGGCGCCGGGTGTCCTCGGCGAACGTGGCGTCGCCCGACTCGGCGGCCAGCGCGTCCCGCACCGCGTCGGTCATACCCAGGTTGAGCACCGTGTCCATCATCCCCGGCATGCTCACCGCCGCGCCGGAGCGCACCGAGACCAGCAGCGGGCTCGCACCGGCGCCGAAAGTGCGCCCGGTGGCCCGCTCCAGCCCCGCCATCGCGCCCGGCAGCTGGGCCCACACGTCGGCCGGTACCGCGCCGGCGCCGTCCCCGGGGTCGTCGAAGCGCCGGCACACCGCCGTGGTCAGCACGAACGCGGGCGGCACCGGGATCCCCATGGCGCGCATCCGCTCGATGCTGGCCGCCTTGCCGCCGAGCAGCTCCCGGCCGGCGCCGGTGGCGCCGTCCAGCGCGAGTACCTGCCCGGTCACTCCGCCCGCCCGGCCGCCGCCTCGGCGGCCCGGGACCGCCCGGCCAACCCGATCAGGTCCTCGTGCAGCTCGAACCACACCGTGTGATAGCTGTCGATCATGGGGCGGGCGAGCCACGTGTGCTCGCCGGCGCGCACCCTGGCCAGCGCGGAGCCGAACCGCTCGGGGTACGGGGCCAGCCGGGGCGCCAGCCCGACCAGCCGCTCCAGCAGCGGGGTGAAGCCCTCGTGCAGCTCGCCGAGCCGGTGCACGATCTTCGCGTCGTACTCGGCGTCGGTGTGGTCGTTCGGGGTCGCGCCGTCCTTGAGCTGCCAGTCGGTGACCAGCTGCTTGAAGGCGCTGTTGGGCGCGTCGAAGTCGTCGTAGGCGGCGGCGAGTGCGCCCTGGTCCAGCGTCGCGCGCTCGGCGGCAAGCAGCTCGACCAGCCGATCCCGGCCCGCTCTGGTCAGCTTGTACCGGTCCCTGGCCTGCTCGCAGTGCCCGGCGGCGGTGAGCTCGGCGAGCGCCGGTCCGACCTCGCCGGCCGGGGCACCGGTGGCTGCGCCGACGTCCCCGACAGTCGCCCGGCCCCTCAGCCGCAACGCCTGCAAAGCCCCAAGCTCGATGGTCACCGGTGACCTCTCCTCGTCGACAGAGCCCGCCGGCCGGACCTGGAACGGCGGCTAACCGGCGTCACCTTAGTCCGCCCGCGCAACACCGGGCAAACGCCGTTTGGTTTACGCAACCGGGGCGCGGCGGGCTCGGTCAGCGGCCGGGTTCGGAGCCGGCGGTGAGCAGCTCGCCGCCGTCGATCGGCACGGTGACCCCGGTCAGGTAGGCCGCCCGGTCGGAGACCAGGAAGGCGACCAGGTCGGCCACCTCGTGGTCCGCGCCGACCCGACCCTGCGGGTTCACCGGCAGCTCGTGCTTCTCGGTCCAGCGCAGGATGGGTTGCACCAGGTCGGTGTCGATCTTCCCGGGCGCCACGCCGACCACCCGCACCCCCTCGCGCGCCCACTCCAGCGCGAGCACCCGGGTCAGCATGACCAGCGCGGACTTGCTCACGTTGTAGGCCACCAGCCCCCGCGACGGGAAGTACGCGGCGGTGCTCGCATTGTTCACCACCACGCCGCCACCTTCCCCCATCAGCTCCTTCGCCCGGCAGGCCAGGAACCACGGCGCGGACAGGTTCAGCCCGAACGTCGCATCCCAGGCGTCCCAGCTCAGCCGCTCCGCCCGGGACGCCGCCGGCAGCACGCCCGCGTTGTTCACCAGGATGTCCAGCCCGCCGAACTCGTCGCCCACCCGGGTCATCAGCGCGGCCAGCGACTCCCGGTCACCCAGGTCGGCGCGGACCGGCAGCGCGCGCACCCCGAACCGGGCCAGCTCCTTGGCCAGCGCATCGAGGGCGTCACCGTCGCGGGCGGTCAGGGCGACGTCCACCCCCAGCTCGGCGAACCGCCGCGCGACGGCCGCCCCGATGCCCCGGCTCGCCCCCGTGACCAGCGCCCGCCGCCCGGCCAGACTCTCCAACATTCGCACTCCCCACGCCGTGGCCCGTTCCCAACCGAACAGCATATGGTTACGCTGTCCGAGGTGGAACCTGATCACCGCCCCGATGTCGAGGTCCTCGCCGAGCCCGGCATCCGCACCCTGCGGCTGTCCCGCCCCGCCAAGCGCAACGCGATCACGTCCGCGATGTACGCGACCCTGGCCGACGCGCTGCGGGCCGCCGACGCCGACGAGGACGTGCGGGTGGTGGTGCTCACCGGGTCCGGTGGCTCGTTCACGGCCGGCAACGACCTGGCCGACATGATGGCCAACCCGCCGCTCGGCGACGACGCCCCACCCCTGCGGTTCCTGGCCGCGCTGAGCACCTTGCGGCCGGTGCTGGTGGCCGCGGTGGACGGCCCGGCGATCGGGGTCGGCACAACCGTGCTGCCGCACTGCGACCTGGTGTACGCGACGGTGTCCAGCACGTTCCGCCTGCCGTTCGTCAACCTGGGACTGGTGCCCGAGGCGGCGGCGACCCTGCTGCTGCCCCGGCTCGTCGGGCCGGGCAAGGCCGCCGAGCTCACCCTGTTCGGCGAGCCGTTCGACGCCGCCGAGGCCCACCGGCTGGGCCTGGTGACCGCGCTGGCCCCGGACGCCGAGGCGCTGGCGGCCCTGGTCGCCGAGCGCGCCAGGACGCTGGCCGACAAGCCCGCCGAGGCAGTTCGGGAAACCAAGCGGCTGCTGCGGGACGAGTCCGCCGTGACCGTCGCCGACCGGTTGGACCTGGACCGCCGCGTGATGCAACGACTACTCGATCTGCGGATTCGCACCGCCGCACCCTCCGCAAAGCCGGGGTGAAGCAAGCATTGCTTGGTATCGTGAACCGCGAACTCGCTCGATGACGACGGTGTCCCGTACCGGGTAGCACTCCCGCTGGCATCTGCAGGCGCGGGACGTCGCGAGAGAAGGGCAACAGACCGGTGGCACGACCCAAGGTTCCGCTGATCTCCAAGCGCAAGGCGCTCGAGGTCGCGCTCGACATCATCGACAACGAGGGCATCGAGGCGCTCAGCATCCGGCGCCTCGCCGAGCGGCTGAAGGTCAACGGAGCCTCGCTCTACCACCACTTCGAGAACAAGGAAGAGATCGTCGTGGGCGCCGCCAAGCTGGCGCTGGAGCAGGTCCGCACGCCGCAGACCCACGACGAGCCGTGGCGGGTCTGGATCCTGCGCAACGCGCGCCGGCTGCGCCAGGCGTTCCGCGAGCACCCCGACCTGGTGCCGGTCATGCTGCGCCGCCAGCCGCTGGGCATCGGTTCCTCGCAGATGGACGCCACCGTCGCGCTGCTCGAGGAGGAGAACGTGCCGACCGGCGCCATCGCGCCGATGCTCGAGGCGCTCGAGCTCTACGCCATCGGCAGCGCCCTGCACGAGAGCCGGGGCGACGCGGCGGGCCCGACGCACGACATCGACCCCTCCAAGACCCCGCACCTGACCAGGGCATTCGCCCAGCGCGCGCTGACCGCCGACGAGATCTTCGACACCGTCTGCGAGAAGATCATCGACACCGTGGTGATGACCACGATCGAGCGCGGCGGGTCCGTCTCGCCGGTCACCGCCACCCGCCCCGAGGAATCCACCAAAGCCACCGCCTGACCCCGGACGCCCGCGCCCGCCGGACCCGACCGACACCTCGCGCACCCGCACCTGTCGCGGGTTGTGGACGCCCGG
>DATAZG010000204.1:0-30133 GCA_036272155.1 Pseudonocardia sp. | reverse complement strand
GAGCTGGACGAGGGCACGCTGGACCTGGTCGGCGCGTACCGCACGGCGCGTTCGCTGGCTCCCGGCCCGCTCAAGTTCACCGTGACCAGCCCGTACATGCTGGCCCGCACCCTGCTCGACGAGCACTACGGGGACCTGCGCGCGCTGGCGCTGGCGATCGCCGAGGTGCTCGCGGCGCAGGTCCGGGAGATCGACGCCGACGTGCTGCAGGTCGACGAGGCCAACGTCCCCGGTCGGCCCGAGGACGCCGAGCTGGCCGCCGAAGTGATCAACACGGTGCTGGCGGCGGCACCCGGCGCGCCGGCCGTGCACCTGTGCTTCGGCAACTAGTGTCTTGAGTCCGAGGTTCGTTGCCAGTATCCGGTGATCCAGATGGATGCATCGCAAGGCGGAGGAGTGGCCGATACCGCTGTTGTATCGGCCGCGACGACAACGCCGCGAGGCGCCATCTGGGCGCCGGAGACTGGTGACAGATTTCGGACTCAGGACACTAGAGCGGGCAGCGCGGGCAGCGCGGCCGGATGCACGAGCTGTACCCGTTCTTCGCCGCGCTGCGCGCCGACCACGTGGTACTCGAGGCCGCCCGGCATGACACGGAGGACCTCAAGATCCTCGGCGAGCTGGACAACCTGCGCTTCGGCATCGGCGTGATCGACGTGAAGGACACCCAGGTGGAGACCGCCGACCAGGTGGCCGCGCGGATCGAGCGGGCCGTGTCCTGGCTGGGCTCCCCGGAGCGGATCGCCTACGTGCACCCGGACTGCGGCTTCTGGGTGCTGCCCCGCGCGGTGGCCGACGGCAAGATCGCCGCCCTGGTCGCCGGCCGGGACCGCTACCTGGGCCGCTGACCCCGGCTCGTCGGTGGCGCGCGGGGCAGGGCGGGGCAGGCGGGCAGGGCGGGGCGGCAGGGCAGGGCTTCGCTCGACCACTCCCCCACCTGCCGGGTGCGCGCCCTCATACTTGGCCCGAGCCGGGTAAGCCCCGCGTCAGTACTGGCAACAGGCTTCCGGGGTGCTGGTCCAGCGCCTACGGTGACTGCTGGTCCTCGTCGTCGTGGGTCGGGAGTCGCCATGGTCAGCCCGATGCTCCGCCCGTCGTCCAGCTACGACGAGCTGTGGCGGCAGGTCGACCACGCCGCCCTGGAGATCACTGAGCGGCTCAGCCTCGGCGCCGCGGGCGTGCACCGGCACGACCCCGCCGCCCGCGCGCTCACCGCGGTGGCCCGGGACCGCTCCATTACCGACCACGCCTTCGACGAAGTCACCGAGCTCGCCAGCCGGTTCGCGAACGCCCCGCGGGAGGGTTGATCGTGGGCGCCGGAGCGGCGATCGCCGGCGGGCCCGCACCGGCCGACCGGCACGGCGAGGGCGAGCAGGCGCACGCCGGGCCGACCGAGACGCGCCGGCTCTTCCTGCTGCAGCGGCTGCTCGACCCCGAGACCAAGCGGATCCTGACCGGCCTGCGCATCCGGCCGGACTGGCGGTGCCTCGAGCTCGGCGCCGGGGTCGGGTCGGTCGCGCGCTGGCTGGGCGAGCAGTGCCCGGACGGGCGGGTGGTGGCCACCGACCTCGACGTCGGCCCGCTCGCGGGCGCGGTCGGTCCCCGGGTCGAGGTGCTGCGCCACGACGTCACCGCCGAAGCCTTCCCGACCGGTTCGTTCGACCTGATCCACATCCGGATGCTGCTGTTCAACCTGCCGGCCAGGGACGCGGTGCTGGCCAGGGCGGCGGACTGGCTGGCCCCGGGCGGCTGGCTGGTGGTCGAGGAGCCGGACGCGTTCCCGATCGACTCCTCGCCGTACCCGGCGTTCCGCAGGGCCGTGCAAGCCGGCGAGGAGCTGGCGGCCCGGACGGAGGGCATGGCGACCCGGTGGGCCCGCGGTCTGCCCGAGTACCTGCGCGCCGCCGGGCTCGTCGACCTCGGCCTCTCGGTGAAGATCCAGCACGCCGGCAACGGGGCGGGCGGCAACGAGTTCTGGCGGGTGCTGCTGACCCAGTACGGGCCCGGGCTGCTGGGCACGGGGCTGCTGACCGAGACCGAGTTGGCCGCCGCGCTCGCCCTGTTCGACGACCCCACGTTCGTCGATGCCGCGCACGCCACCGTGTCCGCCTGGGCCCGCCGGCCGACGTTCGGCGACGGCCCCCGGCCCCGCGCGGGGCCCTCAGCTGCCCGGTCTGCAGGTACTCGGTCCTCGGGTGCCCGGTCCTCGGGTGCTCGGTCCTCGGGTCCTCAGTCCGCCGGGCGGTAGACGGGACCCCGGGCCACAACCCGCTCCAGCAGGCCCTCGGCGATGTACTCCGGGAAGTCCGCGACCCGGACCGGCACTGCCCGCTGGCCCGTGTAGCCGATCAGCTCGCGGACCTCGGGGTGCGCGTAGTAGCCACCCGCGACGACCTCCAGCAGCGCGCCGTGCGCCTCCGGGTCCAGCTCGGCCAGCGTGGCCAGCACGTCGACGGGGCCCATCCCCTCGGTGACCGCGTACCCCCGGCACAGCGGACGCAGCAGGTCGGGCCGGGCGGCCAGGACCAGGTCCAGCTGTGCGTCGGCCCCGCCGAGCCGGCCGGCGGCGGGCATGCCCTCCTCGGCCGGGATGAGCGCGTCGGCCAGTGGGCGCAGCCAGTCGCGCAGCTCGTCGGGTACCTCGTCGGTCTTGTGCTGGGGCAGCGGCTCGTGGCTCATGCGGCGGTCCGCTGGTGGCGTCGGTCGGCGATCAGCTGTTCGGTCGCCCGCAGCGCGAGCGCGACGATGGTGCTGGTCGGGTTGACCGCGCCCGAGGTCGGGAACACGCTGCCGTCCAGCACGCACACGTTCGGCACGTCGTGCAGCCGGCCGTACGGGTCGGTCACCGAGGTGGCCGGGTCGGTGCCCATCCGGGCGGTGCCCAGCAGGTGCCAGCCGGAGTAGCGCATCAGCGACTCGTACTCGGTGCGGTAGGCGCCGGCCTCGACCAGCGACTCGGTGGCCCTGGCGATGTTGAAGTCCAGCAGCGCGCGGGAGTTCTCGCCGACCCGGTAGCGGATCCTGGGCGCCGGGATACCGGAGGAGTCGGTCAGCCCGGAGGCGAGCTCGACCCGGTTGGCCTCGTCGGGCAGGTCCTCGCCGAAGATCGCCCAGCTGACCGTCCGGCCCAGGTGGGCGCGCACGTGTGCGTGGTGCCCAGGACCCCAGGTGGAGCTGCCGGCGCGGGTGGGCAGTGCCGAGGTGAGCGGCCCGCCGGTCGGGGCGAGGCTCCACTTGGCGCCCCGGCTGAACCCCCGCGAGGTGTCCGTCTCGTAGAACTCGTAGCTGACGATCTTGGCACCGACGTGGCCGACGTAGCTGTCCACCCGGTCTTCGAAGAAGCCGAGCACGTTGGCGAACGGGTGCACCATCAGGCGCTTGCCGACCAGGCCCGACGAGTTGCCGAGGCCGTCGGGGAAGCGCGGCGAGGCGGAGTTGAGCAGGAGCCGCGCGGTGCCGATCGCGTTGGCGGCCAGCAGCACGACATCGGCGCCGATCACCCGCCAGTTGCCGTCCCGGTCGACGTACTCGGCGCCGGTGGCCAGGCCCGCGGAGTTGGTCAGGATCCGGGACACCCGCGCGCCGGTGCGCAGCGTGGCGCCGGCCGCGATCGCCTCCGGCCAGTGGGTCACGTCGGTCGAGGCCTTCGCACCCTCCGGGCAGCCCTGCATGCAGGCGCCGTACTGCACGCAGGCGTGCCGGCCCCGGTACGGCGCGGACAGCACCGCGTTCGGCGCCGGCCACCAGTGCCAGCCGAGTCGGTCGTGCGCGCGGGCCACCTTGAGGCCGCCCGGTCCGATGGGCAGCGGGGGCAGCGGCGGGTCGGCGCCGTCGGGCAGCGCGGGGTTGCCACCGAGGCCGGCCACCCCGAACGCGCGGTCGGTGCGCTCGTAGAACGGGGCCAGCTCGGCGTAGCTCAGCGGCCAGTCGTCGCCGACGCCGTCCAGCGTGCGGGTGCGGAAGTCCGACGGCAGCAGCCTCGGCCAGTCGGCGGCGTAGAGGATCATGCTGCCGCCGACGCCGGCGAACATCAGCGCGGCAACGTCCGAACCGCTGTCCTCGACCGGGTAGTCCTCGGCCAGCCCCCGCACGTTCGGGCTGCCCGACCAGCGCCGCCGGGCCTCCAGCTCGTAGGTCGGCCGGGGCGCCGGGTAGCTGCTCCGGTCCGGCCAGTGGCCCTGCTCGAGGCACACCACGCGGAACCCGGCCTCGGCCAGCCGGCCCGCCGCGACCCCGCCGGACGCGCCGGCCCCGACGATCAGCACCTCGGTGTGTTCCATACCCGTCCACCGACCTCATTCGAGGGAAATCGCTTTCCGCATGACACCCTAGGAGGGGCGGGAATCGGGCGCAACTTGTTCTCCGCCGCGCCGGACAGCACGGGGTTCGGTCGCTAAATACGCGGTAGAAGTGTGTACTCGGTGCCCGGTACGGTGAGCGGAGGGCGACGTCGAGTACGGCTGGTCGGGCTGGACAGCGCTCTCCCGCAGCGGTTCGGTATGGACTCATCCTGACAACCCGAGGTGACCCGTGGCTACCGAGTTCGACGTTCCGTCCGGGCGGCCCGCCGCCATCCCGACGCCGGTGCCGGGCGACCCGAGGCTGGCCACGCTCTCCCTGAACCAGGCCACCACGAAGCACTGGAGCGTGGCCGAGGCGGTGGCCGGGTGCGCCAGGGTCGGCATCCCGGCCATCGGGCTGTGGCGGGAGCAGGTCGCCGAGGTCGGGGTGGCCAGGGCGGCCAAGCTGGTCGCGGACGCCGGGCTGCGGGTGTCCTCCCTGTGCCGGGGCGGCTTCCTGACCGCCGCCGACGCCGCCGGGCAGCGCGCCGCGGTGGACGACAACCGGCGCGCCGTGGACGAGGCGGCCGGGCTGGGCACCGACACACTGGTGCTGGTGGTCGGCGGACTGCCATCGGGCTCTCGGGACCTGGCCGGCGCGCGCCAGCTGGTCGCCGACCGGATCGCCGAGCTGGCCCCGCACGCCGAGGCGGCCGGCGTCCGGCTCGCGCTGGAACCGCTGCACCCGATGTACTGCGCCGACCGGGCGGTCCTCAGCACGCTGGACCAGGCGTTGGAGCTGGCGGCGCACTGGCCGGAGTCGGTGGTCGGCGTGGTCGTGGATGCGTTCCACGTCTGGTGGGACCCCCGGGTGCTGCCGGCGATCGCGGCGGCGGCCGGCCGGATCGCGTCCTTCCAGGTGTGCGACTGGGTGCTGCCGCTGCCGTCGGACGCACTGCTGGCGCGCGGCATGATGGGCGACGGGTTCATCGACTTCCGGGCGCTGCGGGAGGCCGTCGAGGCGGCCGGCTATCGGGGCGACACCGAGGTCGAGATCTTCAACGCCGACATCTGGGCCGCCACCGGCGACGACGTCATCGCCACCGTCGCCCGCCGCTACCTCACCGAGGTACTCCCCCAGCCGTAACTCGCCCTGCACGCCGCACACCGTCTTTGCCCGTGGCACATGGTCTTGGCACGCCGCACACGTGTTCTAACTCGTGTGCGGCGTCTGGAGATCGCGTGCCAGGACAGGACGCTGTGCGTGGGCCGCGGCGGCCGGCGGAGAGGAGCGACGGCCAGCACAGTTGGCCGTGGTCAGGGGGGCGGGGCGGTGCTGCCCCGGGAGACGACCTCGGCCTTGACCCGCACCGTGCGCGGCGGGCGGTCGGGGTCTTCGAGCAGCAGCCGCATCGCGCGCTCGCCCATCTCCTCCAGCGGGAGCCGGACGGTGGTGAGCGTGGGCGTGACGTCGAGCGCGGCGGGGATGTCGTCGAAGCCCATCACCGAGATGTCCTCCGGCACCCGCCGGCCCAGCTCGTCGCGCAGCGCCGCCATCACGCCGACCGCTGTGGGGTCGTTCAGCGCGAAGACGGCGGTGACCTCGGGCATCCGCTGCGCCAGCTCCAGCATGCCGGCGTAACCGCCGTCCCGGGTGAAGTCGCCGGCCACGACCGCACGCTCCGACAGCTCCACGCCCGCCGCGCACAGCGCGTCCCGGAACCCGCCCAGCCGGTGCTCCACCGTGGTCAGCTCCGGCGGCCCGCTGACCACGCCGATCCGCCGGTGACCGAGCGCGAGCAGCAGCTTGGCGGCCTGCTCGGCGCCCCGGCGGTTCTCCGGCAGCACCGTGTCGAACGGGATCGAGTGCTCGCCGATGCAGGCCACCCGGCCACCGCCGGCGACGAACGCGGTGATCTCCTCGTGCAGCCGCTCGGTGATCGACGCGGCGGTGAACCCGCTGCCGACCAGCAGCACCCCGCGCGCCCGGTGCGCGCGCAGCCGGGACACGTAGTCGATCTCGCGCTCCGGGTCACGGAACGTGCTGGCCATCATCGTGAGCAGGTCGTGCTCGGCGGCGACCCGCATCGCGCCGGCCGCGATCGCCGAGAAGTAGGGGTCGTCCACCGCGTGCACGATCAGCCCGACCACCGTCGACGTCGAGCGGGCCAGCGCCTGGGCCGGCGCGTTCGACACGTAGCGCAGCACCTTCGCGGCGCGCAGCACCCGGTCGGCCAGCTCGGGGCCCACCACGCGCGCGCTGCCGTTGAGCACCCGGGAGGCCGTCGCCCGCGAGACGCCGGCGCTGTCCGCCACGTCCTGCAGCGTGACCAGGCTGCCCCGCGGCACGGTACCGGGGCGGTCGGCTCTTGACTTGCTCGCTGGCATGCCCCTACTTTAATGGTCGGAAAGCGCGTTCCAATCCATGCCGATCAGGATTCACCCGTCTTTTCCATACAAACTCTGAACACTGCAAACGCCGCCATCACCTCGCTGAACGCGATTGCCAGTGTGCGCGCCCAAAGGACGGCGGTTCACGATGTCGGACGGCGATCAATGAAGCCCGCCACCAAGTACGCGGCCGCTCTGGCCCTCTACCGGCAGGAGGGCGGCCGCTGGGAGTACGAACTGTTCGACGAGCTGCGCCGGCACTTCCCCGAGCACGAGCTGCAGGCGCTGCGCGAGGACCTCGTCGGCATGAGCACGCTCGGCTGGTTGGACATTGTCGAGCAGCGCGAACACAGCGGCCAGATCCTGCGCCGCTACGCGCTGCGGCCAGAGGTGCGCCCGTTCCTGGAGTACCAGCTCGACCTCGGCAAGATCGCCGCCGCGCTCCAGCTCTGACGCACTCCGGCCCGGCGGCACCGCGGCGCTCTGCCACCGCGGCGCTGCCACCGCGAGCTCCGACCGTCCCGTACCCCGACTCCGCTCGCCCGGAGGCACCATGACCACGACCACCGGCCCCACCCTCGGACAGAAGTCCCAGCTCGCGGACGCCCGCAAGACCCGGATGGGCATGCTGTACGCGATGCTCGCGGCGCCGGCCCTGGGGCTGTCGTTCGGCCTGCTCGGCGAGCTGGTCGGCAAACCGCCGTTCAGTACCGAGCAGCCCACCGGCGGGTTCGCCATCGTGACCCTGCTGCTGGTGCCCTTCGGCTGCGTGGCTGTCGGCATCTTCCTGGTGGTCAGCGGCAACTGGCGGGACGCCTTCCGGATGTTCGGCCACCGGGTCAGCTGGTGGAACCTGTTCGTCGCGGTCGGGGGCTTCGTCGGTGACCTCTGCTACGCGATCGCGGCCGGGCTGATCGGCGGCGCGCTGGCCGGGGCGATGGGCGGCCTGACCGGCGTCGTCGGCGCGGTGGTGGCCGGCATCCTGTACCGGGAGCGGATCAAGCGCTGGTCCACGCTGGTCGGCCTGGCCGGGCTCGGCGTCGGCATCTGGCTCGCGCTCTCGGCCGGCAAGGTGGTCTCCCCGACGCACGGGGTGTACCTCCTGGTCGGCGTGCTGCTGATGGTCGGCGCGGTGCTGACCTGGGGTTTCGAGAGCTTCGCCATCGCCGCCGGCACCGACCTGATGCCGGCCGAGGGGTTCATGTGGTGGCGCGCGGTGCTCGAGCTGCTGCTCGGCAACGCGCTGCTGTTCGCGCTGTTCCCGTCGGCGCGGGGCATGGCCGTCGCGGTGTGGACCAACCCGAGGCTGCTCGCCTACGGCGCGGTGCTCGGCCTCGGCTGGGCCATCTGGATGATCATGGGGTACTACATCGGCATCTCCTACGCCGGCGCGGTGCGCGGCGGGGTGCTGGGCAACACGCTCGCGTTCTTCTTCATCTCGTTCTTCTCCAGCACCGTGTACGGCGTGCCGTTCAGCGCCATCGTGATCATCGGCGCGGTGATCATGGGGATCGGCGGGCTGTTCATCGTCTCCGAACCCGCCAGCTACGTGGCCCGCAAGCGCGGCTGAGCCCCCCACCCCTGACCTACGGAGGCCCCGGATGTCCGACGACGAGCTCGTACGCGTCTACCTGGCCCAGGCCGCCAAGTTCAAGCAGCGCCGACTGCGGGGGCTGCTCGTGCTGTGCGGGCTGCTGGTCGGCGTGCTCGTGCTGATCTACGCGATGGGCTGGTACGACCTGACCGGCACCGCGACCGCCGGCTCGGCGTGGATCTTCGTCGGGATCGGGGTGGCCGCGTGCGCCACCGTCGCCGTGGTCATCGACATGAAGTACCGGAAGGAGCTCTAGATGCCGAACCCCGCCGCCGACCCCGCCCCGTCCGCGACCGGTACCGAGGTGGCCGCCGCCGAACCGGCCCGGGACCTGCCCCGGGTCGACGCACGCGCCTGGGCGATCGGCTTCCTGATCTTCGGGATCGTGCTCGCCGTGGTGCTCTCGCAGACCATGATCGGCTTTCTGGCGGCCGCGCACGCCACCCCGTAGGCCGTGGACCACGGTCGGGCCCGCACGGACCGCCAGTTGGCTGGGGGTTTCACGCGAGTTGCCACATAACGCACATCGACCGGCTCAATGTGCGCTTTCGGCAATCGCCGCGAAAGTACGCCCCTGTGCGGCCCCGGCCACTGCCTGCCACCGCCGACTCGCCCGGCGGCTCGCCCGCTCATCGGGAACTCGGACCGAACCGACGGGCGTCGGTACTCAGGAGGAGGCGAAGCCGGGGCCGGGTTCGGGGGTGACGTTGTGCGCGGTGACCTCCTCGCCGCAGTGCCGGCAGGCCAGGTAGGCGTCGGCGGGTTCGCCGCAGGTCCGGTGGCGCAGCACGATCGGCGGGCCGGCCTCGCCGGCCAGGTAGCGGTCACCCCAGCTCATCAGCACCACGATCGCCGGGTAGAGGTCCTGGCCGGCACTGGTCAGCCGGTACTCGTGGCGGTCGGGGTCGGTGGCGTAGCGGACCCGGTCCAGCAGCCCGGCCGCGACCAGCGTGCGCAGCCGGGCGGACAGCGTCGGGCGCGGGATCGACAGGTTGCGCGCCAGCTGCCCGTACCGACGCACGCCGAAGAAGGCCTCGCGCAGGATCAGCAGCGTCCACTTCTCGCCGATCAGATCCAGTGCGCGGCCCACCGACTCACCCGAGAACCGGTGTGCCAGCTCGTCCGCCCCCGCCGAGGCACCGAGCTCATTCCCCGGCGGCTCCGCGCCGCCTGTGCCCACCGGCGCTGCCGCGTGCACCGCGCCGGGCCGCCGCTCGGCGGTCACCTCGACGCTCCCGGTTCCGTCGCGGCCAGCGGCCGGTCGGACGCGGCCACCCGAGCCCCGACCAGCGGCGCGAGCGTGGCGAGCAGCCGGGCGCCGGCGGGGTCGGTGGCCGTCGCCGGCACGATGCCGACGTGGTCGGCGCCGGCGCGGTGGTAGGCGGCGATGCGGTCGACGATCCGGGGGGCGGGGCCGACCAGCCCGACCGAGGCCAGCAGCTCCGCCGGAACCTGGCCGGCCAGCTCGGCGCGCGGTACCCCCGCCCTGGCTCGCGCCACCAGCTCACCGTGGCCCAGCTCGGTGAACATCTCGCCGTAGCCCGGCGGCGCCAGGTACACCGCGAGCTGGCCGGCGAGCTGGCGCAGCGTGGCTGTATCGAGCTCGCCGTCCAGTTCGAGCGCGGCCGGCACCCAGACCGCGAGCCGGGGCGCCGGCCGGCCCACCGCGCCCGCGTGCTCGGCCAACCGGGCCGCCACCCTGGCCACCTGCTCCGGGGTCACCAGGTTGAGCACCACCCGGTCGGCCTCCTCGGCGGCGACCCGCAGCATCGCCGGCCCGAACGCGGCCACCGTGATCTCCCGATCGGGCACCTCCCGGCGCAGCCGGAACCCGTGCGCGCGGACCTGCGTACCGTCGAAGTCGGCGCGCTGACCGGCCAGGATCGGGCGCAGCGCGCGGACGAACTCCCGCATCCGCGTGGCCGGCGCACCCCAGGACCGGTCGTGCCACCCGGTCACGATCGTCGGGCTGGACGCGCCGAGGGCGAGGCTCACCGGCCGGCCGGTGAGGGTGGCCACCGAGGACAGCCCGAGCGCCACCGCCACCGGTCCGCGCACGCCGGCGGCCAGCGGGCCGATCCGCAGCGGGATCGTCCCGGTGGCCGCGCCGACCGCGGTGGCCAGCGCGAACGCGTCGAAGGTGGCCATCTCGCCGATCCACAGCGCGGCGAAGCCGTGCCGGTCGGCCTCGACCGCGACGTCCACCGCCTCGGTGTCCGGGCGGTCCAGCCAGAACGGCGTCACGACCCCGACCTCGGGACCGGCGGGCGACGCGGTCACAGCTGCTCGGTCCGCGCCGGCAGGCCGAGCAGCAGCCGGCCGAGCAGCTCGTAGGTCGCCGGGTTGACCTGGAAGTGCGCGGTCGCGGTGTGCGCATCGCGGAACCGGCGCTGCAGCGGCGAGCTCTCGTAGATCGCCGAGCCGCCGCCGAGGTCGTACATCGAGGCGACCACCTCGGCGGCGGTCCGGGTCGCGTGGGTCGCGGCCAGCCGCAGGGCCAGCCGCGCGTCCTCCGACACCGGGCCAGGCCCGGATGCCTCACGCCACGCGTCGTCCACCGCCGAGTACACCAGCAGCCGCGCGGCCCGCAGCGATGCCTCGGCGGCGGCCACCCCGGCCTGCACCTGGGACCGCTCGGCCAGCGTCCGGCTGGAGCCCAGGGTGCGCTTGCCGCCGGCCAGCTCCACCAGCTCGTCGACCGCGCCCCGCGCGTTGCCCAGCGCGGCGACCGCGATGGACAGCGCGAAGAAGCCGAACAACGGGAACCGGTACAGCGGGTCGGCCCCGGCGGGCGGCCCGTCCAGCACCGACAGGATACGGTGCTCCGGCACGAAGAGCTCGGACGCGACGCTGTCGTGGCTGCCGGTGCCGCGCAGCCCGGAGGTGCGCCAGGTGTCCAGGATGTTCAGTTCCGCTGTCGGGATAGCGAGCACGCGCAGGGTCGGCGCGGCGCCCGAAGCCCGGTCCGGCTCGCGGTCCGGCTCTCGGGGCGGCGCGGCCACGACGCAGCCGGCGAACATCCAGTCGGAGTGCGAGATCGCGCTGCAGAACGGCCACTGGCCGGACACCACGACGCCGCCGTCCACCGGGCGGGCCACCCCGCGCGGCGCCCACACCCCGGCGGCGACCGAACGCGGGTCACCGAACACCTCGGCGGCGCCCTTCTCCGACAGGTAGGCGGACAGCAGGCTGCTGGTCGCGTTGATCGAGACGCACCAGCCGGCCGAGGCGTCGCCCCTGGCCACCGTCTCGGCCGCACGCAGGATCACCGCCGGCGGCAGCTGCCGGCCGCCCAGCGCCGCCGACAGCGCGGGCCGCAGCAGGCCAGCCCCGCGCAGCTCCTCGACCAGCTCCGGAGGCAGCGAGCGGGCCTGCTCGGTCTGCTCGGCCAGCGAACGGGCCAACGCCGAGGCCCGCTCCGCCGCCCCGTCGAGCTCGGCGAACTCCTCGGTCGCGTCGAGTGTCTGCATGTCTCCGCCCTTACGGTTCATAATTCTTACCGGTTCATAATTCTTACCTTGCCGGCGGCGGGGTCGTCAAGCCGCGGTTATGCTCCGGACACCAGCCGGAAAGCCCCCGACCCCGGAATCCCATGGCGGCCAACCTGAACAGCACACCAGCGGGGCCGACCCAGCCGTGGGCCCGGTTCGACGACTTCCCGGCCGGCCGGGCGCTGCGTTTCCCCGCGCCGCACCGGGTGCTCACCGCGAGCCGGCCGGACGAGGTGGTCGCGGTGCTGGCCGAAGTCGACCGGGCCACCCGCGCGGGGTGCTGGGCCTACGGCTACGTCGGCTACGAGGCCGCGGCGGGGCTGGACGACCGGCTGGTCACGCATCCGCCGGCAGCGACCGGCCCGCCGCTGGTCTGGTTCGGGCTGTCCGGCGAGCCCGAGCCCGCGCCGGTACTCGCCCCCCGGCCCACGACCGAGGACGGAGCCGGCTCGGCCCGCTGGTCGCCCGGCTGGCTGCCCTCGGCGCACCGGGCCGGGGTGGAGCGGGTCCGGGCGCACATCGCGGCCGGCGAGACGTACCAGTGCAACCTCACGGTCCGGATGCGCGGGCAGCTGGCCGGCGACCCGGCCGGCCTCTACGCCGACCTCGCGCCGCGCCAGCAGGGCGCCTACTCGGCCTACCTGGACCTGGGCCGGTACGCGGTGGCCAGCGCCAGCCCCGAGCTGTTCTTCGAGTGGCGTGGCGACGAGCTGACCACCCGTCCGATGAAGGGCACCGCGCGGCGCGGCCGGCACCTCAACGAGGACCGCGCCCAGGCCCAGTACCTGCTCGGCAGCGCCAAGGAGCGCGCGGAGAACATCATGATCGTCGACCTGATGCGCAACGACCTGGCCCGGCTCGCCACCACCGGCGGGGTCACGGTCCGCTCGCTGTGCCGGCTGGAGCGCTACCCGACGGTGCTGCAGCTGACCTCCGAGGTCACCGGCCGGCTGCGCCCCGAGGTCGACCTGGTGGAGGTGTTCCGCGCGCTGTTCCCGTGCGGCTCGATCACCGGCGCCCCGAAAGCGCGCACCATGGAGCTGATCCGTGAGCTGGAGGACGAGCCGCGCGGGGTGTACTGCGGTGCGATCGGCTGGGTCGGCCCGCCCGGTGCGCCGAGCCGCGCCCGGTTCAGCGTGGCGATCCGCACGGCGGTGGCCGACCGCGCCGACGGCACCGCGGTGTACGGCACGGGCGGCGGCATCACCTGGTCCTCCGACGCGGCCGCCGAGCACGCCGAGCTGCTGGTCAAGACGGCCGTGCTGAACCGCCGGCCCGAGGATTTCCACCTGCTGGAGACCATGGGCCACACCCCTGGCGCCGGCATCCGGCACCTGGAGCGGCACCTGCGGCGGCTGGCCGACTCCGCCGCGTACTTCGGCTGGCCGCTGGACCTGGCGGCGGTGCGCGCCGCGCTGCCCGAGGTCGGCGCCGACCCCGAGGTCGGGCTGGTGCGCCTGCGGCTGTGGCCGTCGGGCGCGGTTCGGGTGGAGACCGCGCCGGCGCCCGCGCCCCTCGGCCGCCCGGTCCGGCTCGCCCTGGACCCCGAGCCGGTGGACTCCGGCACGTTCTGGCCGTACCACAAGACCAGCCGCCGGGAGCCCTACACAGCGCGCGCACGGCGCCACCCGGAGGCCGACGACGTGGTGCTCCGCAACGAGCGCGGCGAGCTCACCGAGACCACGATCGCCAACCTGGCGGTCCGGCTGGCCGGCCGGTGGTGGACCCCGCCGCTGTCCGCCGGCTGCCTGCCCGGCGTCGAGCGGGGCCGGCTGGTGGAGCTGGGCGAGCTGGCCGAACGCACGCTGTACCCGGCCGACCTGGTCAGGGCCGACGGCCTCGCGGTGCTGAACTCGCTGCGCGGCTGGCGGCCGGCAGTGCTCGCCGACGCTTCCTCCGTGCCCGCACCGGCCCCCGCCGCGCGCTGACCGGCGCCGGCCCGGTCGGCCGCCGAGTGGCGGCCGACCGGGGTGCGGCTACTTGGCGGCCGCCACGGCCTGGCGCAGCGCCGCGTCGGTGTTGTCGATCTGCTTGCCGTTGACCTCGACCGTCGGGGTGGCGTCGATACCGGCCTTGGACGCCGCGTCGGTCAGCGCGGCTGTCCAGTGGGCGAAGGTGTTCGCCGAGACGCAGCCGGCGAAGTTGGCCCCCGCGCCCGCCTGTTGACCCAGCGAGATGAGCTGGCTCTCCGGCAGGCCGTCCCCGCCTTCGGGCGGTTGGTTGGCGTAGAGCAGCTTCACGTACTGCGCGAACACCGCCGGCCCGTCCTGCGCGGCGCAGCCGGCCGCCTCGGACGCTCTCGTGGAGTACTTCGTCGAGGAGGAGCGGTCCAGGAACGCCAGCGGGTGGTAGGTCACCTTGGCCGCGCCACTGGCGATCAGGCTGTCCAGCGTCGGGCCGGACTGCTGCTCGTAACCCCGGCAGACCGGGCACTGGAAGTCGAGGTAGATGTCCACGGCGGCCGGCGCGCTCGCCTGCCCCACGGTCACCCCGCTCGCGGTGGCGTTGACCGGGATCGCACCCGACTCGGTCTGGTGCTGCGTCCGGTACACGCCGAACCCGACCACCCCGGCGAACAGCAGCACCACCACGATGCCGACGATCATCACCAGGGACGGCCCGCGCCGGGCGGTCACCACCGACCGATTGCTCCGGCCGGTCTTCTTGGCCATCATTGCCTGCTCTCCTCTCGCCGTGCGGCGAGAATGCCATCTACCGCGAGTGGCCCGACCGGCCACCTCGCCAACAACACCGCGAGCACCAGCAGGCCGGCGTCGCGGGTCAGCTCCCAGCCGTAGCTGGGCCGCACCCCGGCGGCCAGGCCGCCGCCGCCGCCGAAGCAGCCACAGTCGATCTGCAGCCCCCGCACCCAGGCCGAGGCGATCGCGACCATATACACGGCCATCAGCGCGGCCGACACCACGGCGCACGCCCGCACCCCGGCACCGACCAGCAGCAGCACGCCGAGCAGCAGCTCCACAGCGGGCAGGCCCGCGCCGACGACCTGGGCGCCGATCTCGGGCAGGATCCGGTAGGCGCGCACGGCCCTGACCGAGGCGTCCAGGTCGGTGATCTTGCTGACCCCGGCGGCGATCCAGATACCGCCGAGCACCAAGCGCCCGAGGGTCGACAGCCAGCCCCAGTGCGGGCCTCTTGCTTCGAAGGTAGCTCCCAGTGCAGTCATCCCCTGGACAGTCGCTCGGCGGGCGGGGTCGGTTCCCGCGCTCGCCCGATAGCGGCCGCGCGCTGGTTGACAATCTCTCAGGAAAGGGCGGCGTCGGCTCTCGGGACCGTCAGGTTAGCGGGCCGGTCCCGTGATGTTGACTGGTGTCCGAGCGGCGCGGCCGCTACCCGAGTGAGGAGGCCGCCGTGCCCGACTGGATCAGCACGCCCATCAGCACGGCCATCCTGCGCGGCGCGGTGGACCTGGAGCGCACCGAGCGCGGCCTGTTGCCGCACCGACTGCCCGGCCGGGCACGCGCGCAGTGCCCGGACGCCCGGCTGGCGATGGCCGAGGTCCAGCCCTCCGGGGTCCGGCTGGCCTTCCGGACCGGGGCCACCGCCGTCGAGCTGGACGTGCTGCCCACCAAGATCGCCTACGCCGGTGTCCCGCCCCGCCCGGACGGCGTGTACGACCTGCTCGTCGACGGGAAGCTGACCGCGCAGGCCAGTGCGACCGGCGGCAACCTGAGGACCGTGAACATGGCCACCGCCGACGGGGTCACCCGGCCCGGCCCGGCTGACACCCTGCGGTTCACCGAGCTGCCGGCCGGCGTCAAGGACGTCGAGGTCTGGCTGCCGCACAACGAGATGACCGAGCTGGTCGCGCTGCGCACCGACGCGCCCGTCGAGCCGGTGCCGGACCGGGGCCGCCCGGTGTGGCTGCACCACGGCAGCTCGATCAGCCACGGCTCCAACGCCGCCAGCCCGAGCACCACCTGGCCGGCCGTGGCCGCCGCCATCGGCGGGGTGGAGCTGGTCAACCTGGGCTTCGGCGGCAGCGCGATGCTCGACCCGTTCACCGCGCGCACCCTGCGCGACATCCCGGCGGACGTGATCAGCATCAAGATCGGCATCAACCTGGTCAACGGCGACGTGATGCGGCTGCGCGCGTTCGCCCCGGCGGTGCACGGCTTCCTGGACACCATCCGCGACGGGCACCCGGACGCCCCGCTGCTGGTCATCTCCCCGCTGCACTGCCCCATCCACGAGGACACCCCGGGGCCCTGTGCGGCCGAGCTCCTCGACGGCGAGGTGCTGTTCTACGCCACCGGCGACCCGGCGGAGCGGGAGGCCGGCAAGCTGACGCTCACCGTGGTCCGGGACGAGCTGGCCCGGATCGTCGAGCAGCGGGCGGCCGACGACCCCCACCTCCACTACCTCGACGGCCTCGAGCTGTACGGCGAGGCGGACGGCGTCGAGCTGCCACTGCCCGACCGGCTGCACCCGGACGCCGCCACCCACCGCCGCATCGGCGAGCGGTTCGGCGCGCTGGCGTTCGGCCCGGAGAGCCGGTTCCTGACGCGCGAACGTTTACCATAGGCAAAAAGTGTCTATGATGATGGACACCTGCCAACGCCGGAGGAGCCACCGATGACCCTGCCGGATACCCCGAGCACCCCGCCGACCCCCACGCCCGGCTGGGAGCCGATCGTGCGCGCGATCGGCCCGAAGGTGCGCGAGGCGCGCCAGCAGCTCGGCCTTTCGCTGCAACAGCTCGCGGCCCGTGGAGACGTGTCGGCCGCCGCCATCCACAAGGTGGAGCGCGGCGACATGGTGCCGACGATCACCACGCTGCTCAAGCTCGCCATGGCGCTGGGCCGTCCGATCGCGCACTTCGTCGGGGACTCCGACCAGGTCGCGCCGGTCGCCGTGTACACACCGGCGGACCGGCGCCCGCCGGCCCCACCGGACTGGGCACCGGCCGCCCAGGGCGTCGCGGCGGCCGCGCTGGCCCTGCCCGACGACCGGCTGCGCGGCACCTCGGTGCACGCGGTGATCGAGCCCGGTGGCTCCAGCGGCAACACCCGGCCGACCAGGCCCGGCGAGGAGCTGCTGCTCGTGCTGGCCGGCACGCTGGCCGTCGAGGTGGCCGGCGAGCACTACGAGGTGGGGCCCGGCGACACCCTGCACTACCCGACCGACCGCCCGCACAGCTGGCACAATGCGGGCCCGGAGCCGGTGCGCGCCGTCTGGTGGCTGCTGCATGGCTGACACGCTGATCGACTCACGGGTCGAGCCGCTGGCCGAGCTCGTGGCGGCGGTGCTGGCCAACCCGGGGCTGCTGGCCAAGGCCCAGATCGCGCTGGTCGGCGACGTGCTCGGCGGCACCGACTGGGTCGGCGGCCCCGGTGACGACGGCGCGGTGCTGGCCGGCGGCACGGTGGCCTGCGGCGAGGCCCTGTTCCCGCCGTTCGTCCGGGCCGACCCGCACGGCGCCGGCTTCGCCGCCGTGCTGACCAACGTCAACGACCTGGCCGCGAT
This sequence comes from Pseudonocardia sp., assembly GCA_036272155.1. Lineage (GTDB taxonomy): Bacteria > Actinomycetota > Actinomycetes > Mycobacteriales > Pseudonocardiaceae > Pseudonocardia. Next base: position 12,893 of record DATAZG010000204.1, on the reverse strand, counting down.
GGGTGCCGTACCGCTCGGCATCGTGGACACCGTGGTCGGCACCGAGGCGGTGGCCAGGGCGGCGCTGGCCGGCATGCGCGAGGCCAGCGAGCTGCTCGAGGTACCGATCGTCGGCGGCCACCTGACCATCCACGACGGCGAGCCCGCCATCTCCGCGTTCGGCATCGGCTCGACGCCGTCGGCGCTGTCGGTGACGCGGGCGCGCGCCGGGCAGTCGCTGGTCGTGGCGGCCGCACTGGACGGCGAGCTGCGCCCGGACTTCCCGTTCTTCCCCGCCTTCCGCGCCCGGGGCGACCGGTGCGCCGGCGACGTGCGGCTGCTGCCCGCGCTGGCCGGGGCGGGCACGGTGGTCGCCGCCAAGGACATCAGCATGGCCGGGCTGGTCGGCTCGCTGGCGATGCTGCTGGAGCCGACCGGGCTCGGGGTGACCGTGGACCTCGACGTGCTGCCCCGGCCGGCCGGGGTGCCCCTGTCGCGCTGGCTGAACTGCTTCCCCAGCTACGGCTTTCTGCTGTGTGTGCCGTCGGGGCGGGAGGCGGACTGCCTGGCGGCGTTCGCCCAGCGCGACCTGGCCGCCGCCGTCGTCGGCACGCTCGACGACAGCGCCGAGCTGGCCCTGCGCCAGGGCGGCGAACGGGCGCTGGTGCTGCGGTTGGACGAGTTCGCGGTGACCGGCCTGCCGCACTGAGCGGGCACTGAACCGGCACTGAACCGGCACTGATCTGACAGTGAGCCGGCAGTGATCTGGTACTGCCCCGGGGCTTCCCCCGGGCAGGGGGTGTGCCGCCGGCGGGGCCGGGACACCCTTCGTGAACAGGGCACTTCGCCCGGTGACGACTCATGCTGGCGGGCTCGGAGGTCGGACGATGGACACGCTGCGACGGCGCACCCGCCGGATGTTCGCGTTCGGCAAGGGCATTCTCGGGCTGGACGCCGGCCCGAGCCGCTTCGCCGTGCTGCCCGACCCCGGCGAGCTGGCGGCGCACATCAGCGCGGTGGTGCTCGCGCCCCCCGTGTTCGGCACTGGGTTCGACACTGGGTTCGGCACGCCGGGCGGGCTGCTCGCGGCGGTGCGGGCAGCGGGTGTGCTGGTCGGGACACGCGCGGACCGGGGCAGCGAACCACTCGGCGCCGGCGAGGGCCGGGTCACCTCGGGCCTGGACGGGCTGGTCGACCGGCTGGACGAGATGCGCGAGCGCGGCGCCCGGTTCGCCGTGTGGACCACCGCCGAGGCCGACCCCGCCGCCCCGCACGCCCTGACCGCGAACGCCCAGGCCGCCGCCCGGTTCGGCTACGCGGCGCAGCGGGTCGACCTGGTCCCGCTGATCCGCGTCGGCGGTACTCGCTCCTCCGGAGCACCTACTCCCGGGAGCCGCACCTCGGTGACTCGCACCTTGGAGGCTCGCACCTTGGGGGCTCGCACCTTGGGGGCTCGCACCGCGGCCGAGCGGGCCTGCGCGCAGGCCGCCGCGCTGGTCAGCCTGTGCGTGCACCTCGAGGACCTGGACGTCGACCTGGCCGCGACCGTGCTGGTCACCGAGCCGGCGCCGGGCCCGCGCGCGGCGCTGCCCGTGGCCGACCCGCTGGCCATGCTGCCCAGCCGACTCGGCGGGGTCGCCCTCGTGACGACCGCGCGCTCACCGCGCGGCGGCGCCGACTCGGTAGCCGATTCCGTGGCCGATTCCGTGGCCGGCTCGGTGGCCGACGGGAGCGGCTCGCTCCGGATCGGCAGCGGCCGGCCCTGGCCGGTGACCTTCTACCTGGGTTGGCCGGCCGATGCCGGCACCCCACCCACTCACATCGACCAGAGGAGTACCCATGTCCAGGATCGCCGTCGTCGCTCTCGGGGGTAACGCGTTCACCCGCGAGGACCAGCGGGGCAGCTATGCCGAGCAGGCGCACAACGCCCGCGCGATGGCCCAGGCCGTGCATGCGCTGCGCCGCACCGGCTGGCAGGTGGTGCTGGTGCACGGCAACGGGCCGCAGGTCGGCAACCTGGCCATCCAGCAGGAGGAGGGCGCGGACCTGGTCCCGGCGCTGCCGCTGTCCGCGCTCGGCGCGATGACCCAGGGACAGCTCGGCAGCCTGATCACGATGTCGCTGCACCAGACCGCGCCCCGGGAACGGCTCGAGGTGGCCACCGTCGTCACGCACGTGGAGGTCAGCCTGGACGACCCCGCGTTCAGCGCACCGGCCAAGCCGATCGGCCCGTTCTTCGGGGCGGCCGAGGCGACCACGATGGCCGAGACCCGGGGCTGGACGATGGCGCCGGACGCGGGGCGGGGGTTCCGGCGGGTGGTCCCCTCCCCCGAGCCGAAGTCGATCGTGGAGGCGACCACGATCCGCCGGCTGGTGGCCGATGGCGTCATCGTGGTCGCCGCCGGTGGTGGCGGGGTGCCGGTGGTCGACGACGGGCATGGTTTCACCGGGGTGGACGCGGTGATCGACAAGGACTACGCGGCGCAGCAGCTGGCCAACGAGCTGCACGCCGAGGCGCTCGTGCTGGTCACCGGGGTGGCGCACGTGGCACTGGACTTCGGCACGCCCCGGCAGCGGCTGATCCGGGAGATCGACGTCGACGAGGCGGACCGGCACCTCGCCGACGGCCAGTTCCCCGAGGGCAGCATGGGCCCCAAGGTGCGCGCCGGGATCCGCTTCCTGCGCCGGGGCGGCAGCCGAGTGGTGATCACCACTCCGGACTACGCCGCGTCCGCCCTCCGCGACGTCCCCGGCCTCGACGGCCGCATGGGCACCCGAATCATCGCCGCCTCCACCCGCCGCGGCCTCAACGCAACACCCCCCACCACTCCCTGACCGCCTCGTAGCGGCTGACCGCCGGCGTAGCGGCTGACGACGGGACGTAGCGGCTGGTCGCCGACATAGCGGCTCACCATCGACGTAGCGGCTGGTCGCGGGCGGCGGCTGGCCGTAGGGCAGCGCGGCGGCTGGCCGTAGGATCTAGCTAGCGGCTCGCTAGGTGCTGGTCGGCCGTCGAGGCCGCACGCCGTGCGCCAGCTCGCCCCGCCCCACTTGTCACGGGAAATAGGCACGCCAAGTGGCACTTGTCGTGCCTATTAGCCACGACAAGTCGGCACGCGAGCCGGCTCGCGTGCCGCGCGCGGCCGGGCAATGCGTACACGCCGGACGAGCGGCGCAACGCCCACCACCACGACCACCCGCCCCACTCCCGCTCGCCCCCTCCCGCTCGCCCCCTCCCGCTCGCCCCTCCCGCTCGCCCCTCCCGCTCGCCCCTCCCGCTCGCCCCTCCTGGCCACTTGTCGTGGGAAGAAGGCACGACAAGTGGCCACTTGTCGTGCCAAATGGCCGCGACAAGTCGGACGGGGGACCAGCTTCCGCACGGCGTGCGCGCCAGCGCGGACGGCGGCCCCCGGTCGTGCGGCGTGCGCGCGGGCGGGGGCCGTCATCCTTGCGGTCGGGTAGGTCAGCGGGCGGCTTCTACCAGGTGGTGCAGGAGTAGGAGTTGGGTGATGGCCAGGGGTTCGCTGCGGGCTTCGGGGGCGAGGCGGCCGAGGGCGTCCGGCACGGTGCTGCCCGGGTCGCCGATCGACGCCCAGATCGCCCGCTCCACCACCGCGCTCGCCTCCCGGGGCACGTAGCCGTGGATGTGCAGCGTGTCCACGGGGCGGCCGTCGGTGTCGCGGGTCAGCTTGAGGTGCATGGTCTGGTGCACGCCGGGGCGGAGCACGCCGGAGAGGTCGGGGTGGCGGATCGTCGGGCGCAGCATCAGCTCGGCGGACAGCGGGGTGCCCTCCGGGTCCTGCCGGCTGGCGATCGGCCCGAACCGCACCACCACGTCGGCGTGCTGGCGCTGCGGCCGGATGTACGCCTCGGACTCCGGCTCCCGCACCGCCAGCTCGGCGAGCACCTGCTCCCGGGTGTAGCCGCGCTTGGCGATGTCCCGGCGGACCTTCCACTCCCGGCGGGTCGGCTCAGGCGGGTCGAGGAACACCGTCACGTCGAAGCACGCCCTGGCCAGCTTCGTGTACAGCGGGAACAGCCCCTCCACGATCACGAAGTCGTTCGGCTCGACGAGCTCCGGCCGGGCGAGTTGGCCGGTGGTGTGGTCGTAGACCGGTTTGAGGATCGGTTGGCCGCTGGCCAGGAGTTGCAGGTGCTGCTCCATGATCTCGATGTAGTTGCACTCCGGGTGCAGCGCGGTGAACGGCAGCGCCTTGCGCTCGATGCGGTCGTAGCGGTGGTAGTCGTCGGTGCACAGCGACACGCAGCGCTCCGGGCCGAGCACCTCGACCAGGCCGGCGGTGAGCGTCGTCTTGCCGGCGGCGCTGTCCCCGGCGATCGCCAGCAGCACCGGCCGCCGCCGCGCCGGGTGGTCGCCGGCTCGGTTGATCCGCAGCGTCTTGTCAGGCACCGGGGTCCCTCCCATGGTCGGTGCCGGCGGAACCGCCGGCTCGTTCGGCGTCGGCTCGTTCGGCGCCGGGCTGTACGGCATCGGCGGCGGTCTCCTCAGGGACGCGGCCCAGCGTCCGCAAAGCGGTGCGCACCAGCGCGGCGGGCGTGAGGCCGAGGTGCGCGGCCACTTCCGCGCCGGGACCGCTGGCGCCGAACCCGCTCAGCCCGACCACCGCGTCCCGAGGTCCGGCCAGCGCCCACCAGCCACCCGGCACACCGGCCTCGACCCACACCACGGGCACGGCCGGCCGCGCGAACCCGCCGGACCGCAGTGCCGCCGCCAGCCGCTCCCGACACAGCACGGACACCACCTCGGCGCGCACCCCGTGCCCGGCCAGCAGCTCGTCGGCGGCGGCCAGTGCGAGGCCGACCTCCGAGCCACTCGCGGCCAGCACCACGTCAGCACCGCAGGCCACGGCACGGACGGTGCGCGCCCCACACTCCCGGGCCTGGTCCAGACCGGCCGGATCCAGCACCGGCAGCGCCTGCCGGCTGAGCACCAGTGCGGTCGGGCCGGCCAGGTCGGCTGCCGCCAGCTCCCAGGCCAGGCCGGTCTCGCCGGCGTCGGCGGGACGCAGCACGGTCAGCCCGGGAATGATCCGCAGCGACTCGAGCTGCTCGATCGGCTGGTGGGTCGGCCCGTCCGCGCCGACGTGCACCGAGTCGTGCGTGAACACGAAGATCACCGGCTGGCGCATCAGCGCGGCCAGCCGCAGCGCCGGGCGCAGGTAGTCGGCGAAGACCAGGAACGTGCTGCCGAACGGCCGCAGCCCACCGTGCAGCGCGACGCCGTTGAGGGCGGCGGCCATGGCGTGCTCGCGGATCCCGAAGTGCACGGTGCGGCCGGCGTACTCACCGGGCCCGACGTCGCCGCCCTCGATGGCCGTGCCGGTCGAGCCGGCCAGGTCCGCCGAGCCGCCGACCAGCGCGGGGTAGTCGGCGGCCAGCACCCTCAGTGCCGCGCCGGAGGCCACCCGCGTGGCCACCTGCGCGTCGCCGACGCCGGCGGTCCCGGCCAGCGCCAGCGCCACCGCCACGAGCCGCCCGTCCAGCTCCCGCGCCGATCCCCCCGCGAGTGCCTCGGACGCTTCGGGCACCACAGCGGGCCCCGCCGACGGCACCCGGTCCAGCGGGAACGCGGCGGCCAGCTCCGGGTGGTCGGCCGCCCAGTCCGCGTGCACACGGGTCCAGCCGGCGTGCGCGGCGGTGCCGGCGGCGGCCCGGTCGGCGGCGGCCAGCCGGACCGCGGTGGGCACCGTGAACGGCTCGTCCGGCCACCCGAAGCGCCGCCGCATCCCCGCCACCGCCGCCGGCCCGAGCGGGCTGCCGTGCGCCGCCGAGGTGCCCTCCACCCCGGGCGCGCCGTGTCCGATCGTGGTCCGCACGGCGATGAACACCGGCCGGTCTGAAGTCGAGGCGGCCACCGTGAACGCCCGGTGCAGGCCGTCCAGGTCGGTTCCGCCGGGCACCCGCAGCGTGCGCCAGCCGTACCCGGCGAACCGCGCCAGGTGGTCGTCCGCGCAGCTGCGCCGGGCGGGGCCGTCGATGGTCACCCCGTTGTCGTCGAAGATCACCACCAGCCGGCCGAGCCGCAGCCGGCCGGCCAGCGAGGCGGCCTCGTGGCTGATCCCCTCCATCAGGTCGCCGTCGCCGGCCAGCACCCAGGTCCGGTGGTCCACGACCCGGTGCCCGCCGGTGTTGCAGCGCGCCGCCAGCATCCGCTCGGCCAGCGCGAGGCCGACGGCGTTGCCCAGCCCCTGACCCAGCGGCCCGGTCGTCGTCTCCACGCCCGGGGTGTGGCCGACCTCGGGGTGCCCTGGGGTCCGCGAGCCGAGCTGCCGGAACCGGCGCAGCTGCTCCAGCGGCACGTCGTAGCCGAACAGGTGCAGCAGCCCGTAGAGCAGCATCGAGCCGTGCCCGGCGGACAGCACGAACCGGTCGCGGTCCGGCCAGCCCGGGTCGGCGGGGTCGTGCCGCAGGTGGCGCGACCACAGCACCCAGGCAGCCGGCGCCATGCCGAGCGGCAGCCCGGGGTGCCCACTGTCCGCGGCCGCCACCGCGTCCACCGCGAGGAAGCGCAGCGTGTCGATCGCCAGCTCGTCCAGCTCGCTGAACGCCGCCGGGCTCGCCCCCGCGGCCGGCGCGGAGCGCGAGTCCGAGCGGGGACCCGAGGTCGGCGCGGTCCCGGTCAGCCGGGCGTTCACGCGGCCACCGCGCCCTGGGCGGCGGCCGCGCGCAACGCGGCAACGCGGTCGGCCATCGAGCCGGGTCCCTCGAACAGCACCGACCCCGCACAGAACGCCGTCGCCCCCGCCCGGGCGGGCGCCCCGATGGTCGCCGGACCGATGCCGCCGTCCACCTCCAGCTCGATGTCCAGGCCGCGCCGGTCGATCAGGGCGCGGGCGGCGGCGATCTTGGTGGCCATGCCCGCCAGGTAGCGCTGCCCGCCGAAGCCCGGGTTGACCGTCATGACCAGCAGCAGGTCGGCCAGGTCCAGCACGTGCTCGACCGCGCTCAGCGGGGTGGCCGGGTTCAGCGCCACGCCGGCGCGGACCCCGAGCTCGCGGATCCGGCCCAGCGTGCGGTGCAGGTGCGTGACCGCCTCGGCGTGCACGATGAGCAGCTCGCAGCCGGCCTCGACCCAGCGCGGCAGCATCGGGTCCGGCTCGGTCACCATCAGGTGCGCCTCAAAACCGAGCCCGACCAGCCCCCGGGTCGCGGCGATCACGTCCGGCCCGAAGGTCAGGTTCGGTACGAAGTGCCCGTCCATGACATCCCACTGGATCCGGTCCAGGCCCGCCTTCTCGAGTCGCTGGACGTCGGCGCCGAGGCGCGCGAAGTCGGCCGGCAGTACCGACGCGACCAGCGTCGGACGTGGTGGAACAGGCATGACACCTCCCCGTGATGGAGGCTCCGACGCTACGGTCGCCCGGGCACCGCCCGTCTCCCCCGCTGCGGGGTAATGCGGGGGCAAACTCGGGGCTGACCCGGCCGAATGGCTCTATGGTCAGTCGCTATGACGGTGTCGCCCTCGGGGTCGGTGTCCGGGCCCTCGGCGAACGGGCCCCTGCGCGTGGTGCTCGTCGACGACCACGAGATGGTCGTCGCCGGGCTCAAGGCGATGCTCGCGCCCTTCCGCGGCCGGGTCCGCGTGGTGGGCGAGGCGATCGGCGCCGACGAGGCGGTCGGGGTGGTGGCCGGGCTGACCCCGGACATCGTGCTCTGCGACGTGCGCATGCAGGGCGCGAGCGGGCTGGACCTGTGCCGCGCGCTGCGGGCCCGCGACCCGAACTGCAAGGTCGTGCTGCTGTCGGTCTACGACGACGAGCAGTACCTGTTCCAGGCCATGCGCGCCGGAGCGTCCGGCTACCTGCTGAAGAAGATCAGTGGTGAGGAGCTGGTCCGGCAGCTGGAGCTCGCGCACAGCGGCGTCACCGTGATCGACACCGCGCTGGCCGGGCGGGCTGTGGACACCGCCGCGCGGCTGCAGAGCAACGAGTTCTGGCCCGGCGCCCGGCACGGCCTGACCCACCGGGAGAGCGAGGTGCTCTCGCTGATCGTGGCCGGCCTGTCCAACCGGGGCATCGCCACCCGGCTCGTGGTCAGCGACGAGACGATCAAGAGCCACCTGCGCTCGATCTACCGCAAGCTCGCGGTCAACGACCGGGCCGGCGCGGTCGCCACCGCGCTGCGCGAAGGAATCTTCCAGTGAGCACACCGGAACCCGGTTTCGCGCTCCTCGGCTCGGTCGGCGCCCGGCCGGTGCTCGGCCTGGTCGCGCCCGAGCGGGAGAACGCGCTGCTGCTGGCGATCATCGAGGCGGTGTCCAACGGCCCCGAGGTCGAGCCGATGGCGGCCGCCGTGGCTCGGCTGATCACCGACGCCACCACCACCGACGTGTGCTTCGTGCACGTGCTGGACGACACCGAGCGTTCGCTCACGCTGGCCGGCGCGACGCCGCCCTTCGACCGGCAGGTCGGGCTGATCCAGCTGCCCATCGGCTCCGGCGTGACCGGCTGGGTGGCCAGCCACCACGAGCCCGCGGTGATCGTCGAGCGCAAGGAGTCCGACCCCCGCTACGTGCCGATCCCGGCGCTGCGCGGCACCGAGTTCACCTCGATGGCCTCGGTCCCGATGGCCACCGAGCCGGGCGGGCTGGTCGGTGTGCTCAACGTGCACACCGTGGCGCGGCGCGAGTTCACGAACCGCGACCTGCGGCTGCTGCTGGTGATCGGCCGGCTCGTGGCCGGCGCGATGCACCAGGCCCGGATGCACCGCCAGCTGGCCGCCAGGGAGCGCGCCCACGAGCGGTTCACCGAGCAGGTCATCGCCGCCCAGGAGACCGAGCGCCGCCGCCTCGCCGGGGACATCCACGACGGCATCTCGCAGCGGCTGGTCAGCCTCTCCTACCACCTGGACGCGGTCGGCCACATCCTGCGCGACGACCCGACCGAGGCCGCCGCCCAGCTGCGGGTCGCCCGCGAGCTGGTGGACCTGACCCTGGACGAGGCCCGGCTGGCGATCGGCGGGCTGCGGCCTCCGGTGCTGGACGACCTGGGGTTGGCCGGCGGGCTGGCCAGCCTGGCGCGCACGGTCCCCCAGCTCGAGGTGAGCCTGGAGCTGGCGGACGAGCGGCTGCCCGAGCACGTCGAGATCGCGCTGTACCGGATCGCCCAGGAGTGCCTGCAGAACATCACCAAGCACGCTCAGGCCAGCACGGCGTGGGTCCGGTTCGGCACGCGCGAGGGCACCGCCCGGCTGGAGGTGACCGACGACGGGGTTGGCTTCGCGGTGGGCACGGGAGTCGGTACCGGTGTCGGTACCGGGGTGGGCGCCGCGGCCGAGGCCGGCTACGGCATGCAGTCGATGACCGAGCGCGCCGAACTGGTCGGCGGCGAGCTGCGGGTGACCTCCCGGCCCGGCTCCGGCACGACCATCGTGGCCACCGTGCCGGCCGGCTGATCGGTCACCTGTCGCGCGGACCTACCCGCTGACCGGCCCTCTGACCTGCTCGGATGGCGTCGTTTGCGCACGGGCGTGACCCAGCTCATTGTTTGCTTAGCCAAACCAACCTAACGTGCGGGCGTGTTGAACCGAGGGAGCACCCCGCGGCGCAAAGCCGCCCGACTGCACCGTTGGGTCGGCCTGAGCCTGGGCGTGGCCGCGGTGCTGTTCGCCACCGCGGGGGCGCTGCTGCTGTTCCGGCCGGACGCGCAGCGGGCGATGAACGAGCCGGCGTTCACGATCACCCGGCTGCCCGGCGACCGGGCTGTGTCCCTGGTCGGGGCGCTGCGCACGGTGCAGCGGGCGCACCCGGAGTTCCCGGTCGGCCGGGTGTGGTTCGACGGCCAGGTCTACCGCGTGTTCAACGTCGCGCGCAGCCACTGGTGGAGCGTCGACCCGGGCAGCGGCCGCATCCTCGGCCACGACGGCACCGCGCTGGACGGCTTCTGGGGCCTGCTGCGCAACCTGCACACCTGCATGCTGACCTGCTCGGAGTACCCCGGCTACCAGGCCTGGCTGACCACCGTGATCCCCGGTACCGAGCTCGAGCTGAGCCAGGCGGTCTGGGGGCTGATCGCGCTGACCCTGATCGGCCTGGCGGCCTCCGGGCTCTGGTTGGGCTCGGCGGCGCTGCGCCGGGCGCTGCGGGTGCGCTGGTCGAAGGCCGGCCGGTTCGCGCGCGACAGCGACCTGCACCGGCTGGTCGGCCTCGTCGCGGGGCCGTTCCTGCTGGTCTGGGCGATCACCGGCGCCGGCTTCGAGCTGCCGTGGCTCGAGCAGGCCTGGTACGCGGTCACCCCGGGTCCCGCGCCGGTCGCCATCAAGGACGTGCCGCCGCCGGCCGGGCACGGACCGGACATCGGCCTGGAGGCCGCCTTCCAGGACGCGGCGGACCTGGTCCGTTCGACCGGCGTACCCGTGCTACCCGATCCAGCTGGGCCCGGTGCGACCCAGGCGGCGGGGGCGAGCGGCCAGCCGGTCTTTGCGCTGCTGCCGACCGGGTCGAGCAGCCGGTACCGGTTCCGGTTCGAGGCGGCGCCCGTGACGTACGGCGACGTCACCGACGGGTTCCGGGTGAGCGTGGACCGCTACACCGGCCGGGCCACGTTCGAGGACAACCGGCCGGGCAGCCCGGCCGCCACGGTGCTCTGGGAGAACTGGCGCTTCCCGGTGCACTCCGGGATCGTGGCGCACGGCTGGTGGCGGCTGCCGTGGTTGGCGTTCGGCCTGATGCCGCTGGCGCTGCTGGTCACCGGGGTGTCGGCGACGCTGGTCCGCCGGCGGGTGGCCCGCCGGCGGCGCCTGGCCAGGCTGCACCGCACCGCCGCCGACCCCCGTGATCATCAGGACGCCAAGACTGGTTGACGCTGGTTGACCGGGTAGCCGCCGCCCCCGGGGGCGGGGTTTACCGCGCCACGACCTGCCTCGTGTGCGGTTCGGTCACCACAGGCCGGCGCACCGCCGCCGCGTTCGCGCGCACCCGCTCGGCCAGCGCGGCCTGACCGTCCCGCACGCCGGCCGGCCCGCCAGCCTCGCCGGCCGGGTCACCGAACGAACGAGCCCACGCCGCGAGTGCGGGGTCGACGAGTGCGCGGCCGAAGGAGAAGGTCAGCGGCCAGGGCGCCGCGTCCGCGCAGATCGCGGCGAGGTTGGCGGTCGCGCGCTCCGGTGCCTGCCCACCGGACAGGAACGCGACGCCGGCCAGCTCCGCCGACCACGACGCCAGCACCCGCCGCGTGGCCGACGCGACAGGAGCCGCCGACGCGCGCGAGGCACACCCCGCACCCTCCAGCACCATGTTCGGCTTGAGCACGACGCCGGCCAGGTCCACCCCGAACGCGGTCAGCTCGGCCGACACCGCCGCGTGCACCCGCACGGTGACCTCGGCACAGCGGGCCAGCGGGTGGTCGCCGTCCATGAGTACCTCGGGCTCGACGATCGGCACGAGCCCGGCCCGGTGGCAGGCCGCCGCGTACCGGGCCAGCGCGTGCGCGTTCGCCCGGACACCCGCCTCGGTGGGCAGCCCCGGCCCGATCCGCAGGACGGCGCGCCACTTGGCGAACACCGCGCCCAGCTCGGCGTACTCGGCGAGTCGGCCGGGCAGCCCGTCCAGCCCCTCGGTGACCTTCTCGCCGGGCAGGCCGGGGCAGGCCACCGCGCCGGTGTCGACCTTGACCCCGGTGAGCAGCCCGCGCTCGCGCAGCGCCCGGGGGAACGGCGTGCCGTCGGCATACCGCTGCCGCAGCGTCTCCACGCTGAGGATCACCCCGGACACGCTGTCGGCCAGGCCGGGCGTCGCGGTGAGCAGCTCGCGGTAGGCGCGCCGGTTGGCCTCGGTCGGTTCGACGTCGGCGGCGGCCAGCCGCGCGTTCATGGTCGCGATGCTCTCGTCGGCGGCGAGAATGCCCTTGCCCGGCGCCATCATCCGCGCCGCGACCTGCCGGTACCCGGTCATGCGTCAGCCCTCCGCTCGTCGTGGCCCCAAGCTAGGCGCGGGCGCGCAGGGGCCACCTCACCCGCGAGGAGGGTCGCCGGGGGGACGTCCAACACTTAAGCTATTACCTAACAGTCACCGCTTAACTCTTGATAGACGAACTACGGTTCCGCCGCCCACCATGAGTGCCATGACCGATCGCTGGAACGCCGGAGTCATCCCGTACGCCGAGATGGGCTACTGGCAGCCGGACTACCAACCCAAGGACACCGACGTGCTGTGCGCGTTCCGGATCACCCCACAGGACGGGGTGCCCCCGGAGGAGGCCGGCGCCGCGGTGGCCGGCGAGTCGAGCACCGCCACCTGGACGGTGGTCTGGACCGATCGCCTCACCAGCTACGACCACTACCAGGCGAAGTGCTACTCGGTGACCGCCGTGCCGGGCATCCCCGGCCAGTACATCGCGCTGATCGCCTACGAGCTCGACCTGTTCGAGGAGGGCTCGATCGCCAACCTGACGAGCTCGATCATCGGCAACGTGTTCGGCTTCAAGGCGCTCAAGGCACTGCGCCTGGAGGACATGCGGATCCCGACGCACTACGTGAAGACGTTCCAGGGCCCCGCGCACGGCATCGTGATGGAGCGCGAGTGGCTGAACAAGTACGGCCGCCCGCTGCTGGGCGCGACCACCAAGCCCAAGCTCGGGCTGTCCGCGCGCAACTACGGCCGCGTGGTCTACGAGGCACTGCGCGGCGGGCTGGACTTCACCAAGGACGACGAGAACATCAACTCGCAGCCTTTCATGCGCTGGCGGGACCGGTTCCTGCACTGCATGGAGGCGGTGAACCGGGCGCAGGCGGAGACCGGCGAGATCAAGGGCCACTACCTCAACGTCACCGCCGGGACGATGGAGGAGATGTACGAGCGCGCCGAGTTCGCCAAGGAGATCGGCAGCGTGATCGTCATGATCGACCTGACGATCGGCTACACCGCGATCCAGTCGATGGCGCACTGGGCCCGCAAG
>DATAZG010000203.1:0-6965 GCA_036272155.1 Pseudonocardia sp. | reverse complement strand
GTTGGCGGGCGGGCACACGGACTTCGGATGTGACACCCGAGTTCTAACTGGTGTGCCGCGTCTTCGGGGTGTGTGCCCGGGTCACGGGGTGTGTGCTGGCGGCGCGGGCGCGTGCTGACCAGACGCGCCTGGGGTCGGCCGGGTACCGAGCTGGTCGACGGGTTGTGAGCCGGTACACGTGTCGGCGGGCGGGGCCGGTACACGTGTCGGCGGGCGGGGCTGGCACACGGGTTGGCGGGCGGGCACACGGACTTCGGATGTGACACCCGAGTTCTAACTGGTGTGCCGTGTCCGCACGGCGTGTGCCCGCCCGCCAACCTGTGTGTCGGGTGCTGCCACCCGGGCCCCGCTCAGCGGCTGCTCACCGCGAGGGTGGTGTCGACGAACGCCCTGGCGGCCGCCGTGATCGTGCCCGAGCGGTGCACCAGCCACTGGGGGAGCCGTTCCGGCGGGTCGAAGTGGTGGATGCCGGCGCCGGCGCGGCGGGCGAGGTCGGCCCAGCCGTCGGGCATCAGGCCGGCGCCGATGCCACGCAGCACCATCGGCAGCACCATGCTCCGGTCGCCCACCTCGGCCGCGACGGTCATCCCACCGACGGTTACGGAGAGCCGGTCGAACAGCGCGCGCATCGCCGTGGCCTGCGCCTGCACGACGAACCGCATGCCGTACAGCACCTCACGCCGCACCAGAGGTCCGGCGTCAGGGAGCGTGCCGGGCGGCACCACCAGCAGCAGCTCCTCGTCACGCAGGTGGTGCGCCACCAGACCCCGCCCCGCCGGCCGTTCCGTGCTGCCGCACACCCCGGCCTCGCACCGACCCTGCAGCACCATCGCCACGACCTCGGCGGCGGACAGCGCGGAGGTGGTGGCCACCGTGACCCCCGGGTGGCGTTCGCGCAGCTCGGCCACCACGTCGGTGACCGGCTCGAGCCCCGAGGACGACGTGGCCGCGACCTCGACCCGGCCGGTGACGCCCTCGCCGAGGGTGCGCGCGGCAGCCCGCAGCGCGTCGAGGTCGCGCAGCACCAGCCGGGCCCGGTCGGCCAGCGTCTCACCGGCCGCGCTGAGCACGGCGGTGCGCCCGACCCGGTGGAACAGCGCCACCTCCAGCTCGTGTTCCAGCTTGCCGATCGAGCGGGACAGCGACGGCTGGGCGACGTGCAGGGCCCGGGCCGCCGCGCTGAACCCGCCGTGCTCTACGACCGCTACGAAGTACTCCAGCTGGCGGCGCTCCATGCCCACTTCTTAGCCCACTTCTTGCCGCTCGTCGATAGCTGTCCGCTATGGATGCGGTGTCACAGATGTCTTGGACGTAGAGGTAGGTCAGGGTGTCCACTTGTCGGAACCCGACGGAAGCGGAGGTGTCGCGGCGTGTTCACCACCCGGCCGACCCTGCAAGGCACGTTCGGCATGGCGTCGTCGACGCACTGGCTGGCCTCGGCGACCGCGATGGCGGTCCTGGAGGACGGCGGCAACGCGTTCGACGCGGCGGTGGCGGCCGGGTTCGTGCTGCAGGTCGTCGAGCCGCACCTCAACGGGCCCGGCGGCGAGGTGCCGATCATCCTGGCGCCCCGGGGTGGCGCCGTGCGGGTGCTGTGCGGGCAGGGTCCGGCCCCGGCGGGTGCCAGCGTCGAGCACTACTCGGGGCTCGGGCTGGACCTCGTGCCCGGTACGGGGCCGCTCGCCGCCGCGGTGCCCGGCTCGTGGGACGCCTGGCTGCTCCTCCTGCGCGACCACGGTACGAAGTCGCTGGCCGACGTGCTGCGCTACGCGATCGACTACGCCGAGCACGGGCATCCCGCCGTCGAGCGGGTCGGCGAGACCGTCGGCACCGTCCAGGAGCTGTTCGAGACCGAGTGGACCACCTCCGCCGCCGTCTACCTGAGCGACGGACGCCCGCCCAAACCTGGCGCACTGCTGCGCAACCCGGCGCTCGCGGCCACCTGGCGCCGCCTGCTCGCGGAGTCGGGCGGCGGCAACGGCGCGAACGGCACCAGCCGCGAGGCGAGGATCGACGCGGCTCGCCGGGTCTGGCGCGAAGGGTTCGTCGCCGAGCACCTGGCCGCCTTCGCCGCCCGGCCGACCATGGACACGTCGGGGGAGCGGCATGCCGGCACCCTCACCGCGGCCGATCTCGCCGGCTTCGAGGCCTACTACACCGAGCCCGCGACCTACACGTGGAACGGCTGGACGATCGCCAAGCCCGGGCTGTGGAGCCAGGGCCCGTCGTTCCTGCAGCAGCTCGCCCTGTTGCCCGACGGGACCGATGCGGCCGGCGAGCTGGACTACGGCTCGCCGGACTACGTGCACCGGCTGCTCGAGGGCACGAAGCTGGCCATGGCGGACCGCGAGGCCTGGTACGGGGACGCCCCGGCCGCCGAGGTCACCGTCGACGACCTGCTCGCACCCGAGTACTCGGCGGCCCGGCGCGCCCTGATCGGTGACCGGGCGTCCCTCGAGCTGCGGCCGGGCAGCCCCGGTGGCCGGGCGCCCCGGCTGCCGGCCGAGGCGCTGCGCGCGGCGGCCGGCGCGCGGCTGCTGCCCGCGGGGGTCGGCGCGGGGGAGCCGTCGGTCAGCCGGGACGGCGCCACCGTCGGCGACACCTGTCACGTCGACGTCGTGGACCGCTGGGGCAACATGGTCGCGGCGACGCCCAGCGGCGGCTGGCTGCAGTCCAACCCGGTGGTGCCCGAGCTCGGGTTCCCGCTGGGTACGCGGCTGCAGATGGCCTGGCTGGAGGAGGGACTGCCCAACTCCCTCACCCCGGGCCGCCGCCCCCGGACCACGCTGAGCCCCTCCCTGGCGCTGCGCGACGGCACACCGGTGCTGGCGTTCGGCACTCCCGGCGGCGACCAGCAGGACCAGTGGACCGTGCACTTCCTGCTCGCCGTCGCGCTGCGCGAGAAGGTGCGCGGCGGGCTCGACCTGCAGGGCGCCATCGACGCGCCGAACTGGCACACCGAGAGCTTCCCGAGCTCCTTCTACCCGCGTGACATGCACCCCGGCAGCGTGATCATCGAGTCGCGCATCGGGGAGCCGGCGATCGCCGAGCTGCGCCGGCGGGGACACGAGGTGACCGTGGGTGATCCGTGGTCGGAGGGGCGGATCTGCGCCGTGGCCCGAGATCCGGAGAGCGGGGTGCTGGCCGCCGGCGCCAGCCCCCGGCGCATGCAGGAGTACGCCGCCGGCCGCTAGTGAGGCGTGGCAGGTAGCCGAGGGAATCGCCAGGAGCCGAGAGAACACCGCACCACATCGGGGAGCTCACCATGGATCTCCGGCACCGACGCCAGCACAGCCACTCCGGGTCCGACCAGGCCCGATCCCGCCACGGCCAGTCCCGGCACGGCCGATCCGCCCGCGCCCGACCCGCCCGCGCCCGACCCCGCCGCGGCCCGGCGGTGCTCGCCTCGGCACTGGCCGCGCTGCTGCTCGGCGCGGCGGCGCTCGCCGGCTGCGTGCCGATCCAACCGGTGGCCGCCGGGGTCACCCACAGCGACGACCTGGGCACCCCGGTCGGCGACCAGCAGGTGCGGCGCGGCGGGCACCTGGTGATGGGCCTGTCCTCCGAGCCGGACCGGCTCGACCCGACGACGTCGACCTCGCTCTACACCCGCTACGTGATGAGCTCGATCTGCGAGAAGCTCTACGACCTGGACGCGCGCGGGTCGATCGTGCCCCAGCTGGCCAGCGGGTTGCCGACGACCTCCCCGGACGGCCTGACCGTGACGTTCGGCGTCCGCGCCGGGGTCCGGTTCGCCGACGGCACGCCGTTCGATGCGGCGGCCGTGCGCACGAGCCTGCAGCGCCACCTGACTCTGAAGGGCTCCGCGCGGCGCACCGAGCTGGGCCCGCTCGCCGGTATCGACGCCCCCGACCCCGAGCACGTGGTGCTGCACTTCCGGCAGGCGTTCGCGCCGATCACCGCCGCGCTGGCCGACCGGGCCGGCATGATCATGTCGCCGGCCGCGCTGGCCGCCGAGGGGGTCAACTTCGGCGACCACCCGGTGTGTGTCGGGGCGTTCAAGTTCACCGGGCGGGTGGCGCAGACCTCGATCGACGTGGTCCGGGACCCGCTCTACTACGACGCCGGCCAGGTGCACCTGGACGCGATCACCTACCGGATCATGCCCGACACGGTGGCCCGCGCCGCGAACCTGCGCTCCGGCGACATCCAGGTCGCCGACTCGATCTCCCCGCAGGACGTCGATGCGCTGGCACGGGACCGGCACCTGCACGTCCTGCAGGCCAGCTCGCTGGGCTACTGGGGCGTCACGATCAACATCGGCAACACCGACGGCGCGGGCACGCCGCCCAAGCCGATCGACACCCCCCTGGCCCGCGATGCCCGGGTCCGGCAGGCCTTCGCCGACAGCATCGACCGCGCGACGCTGGTCGCAACGGTGTTCAACAACTGGTTCGAACCGGCGTGCTCGCCGATCGGGCCGGGCACGCCGTACGCCTCGCCGGCCAGCAACGCCTGCCCGCCCTACGACCCGGCGCGCTCGCGGGCACTGCTCGCCGAGGCCGGCGTGCCGGTGCCGCTGAAGGTGTCCATGCAGGTCACCAACACCCAGGACCAGCTGCGCTACGCCCAGGCGTTGCAGGCCAGCGTGGCCGAGGGGGGCTTCGAACTCACGATCGTGCCGGTCGAGTACGCCACCCTGCTCGACGTGCAGAAACGCGGCACGTTCGCGCTGCTGATGCTGGGCTGGTCCGGCCGGATCGACCCGTACGGCAACACGTCGGCCTTCCTGGCCAGCCGGGCGGCGGCGAACTACGGCGGTTACTCCTCCCCGGAGCTGGACGCGCTGCTCACCGCGGCGTCCCGCGGCACCGACGCCGCCCAGCGGGCGCAGCTGTACGGCCGGGCCACCCAGGTGGTCCAGCGGGACA
The DNA here is from genome assembly GCA_036272155.1 of Pseudonocardia sp. Classification (GTDB taxonomy): domain Bacteria; phylum Actinomycetota; class Actinomycetes; order Mycobacteriales; family Pseudonocardiaceae; genus Pseudonocardia. The sequence goes on along the minus strand of DATAZG010000203.1, from coordinate 2,073 downwards.
ACCCGATCGTCTACACGTACCGGCTGCGCCTGCTGACCGTGCAGTCCACCCAGCTGACCGGCATCGAGGTCTACTCCGACGGCGTGGTCCGGCTCGCCCGCGCCGCCTTCCGCACCGACCCGGAGGGCTGAACCCGTGGGCCGCTACCTGTTGCACCGGCTGTGGCAGTCCGCCGTGACGCTCGCGCTGGCCTCGGTGGTGGTGTTCGCCGGCGTGCGCGCGCTGCCCGGTGACCCGGCGCTGGCGATGGCCGGCGAGGAGGCCGACCCCGAGGCGCTGGCCGCCGTGCGAGCCCAGCTCGGGCTGGACCAGCCGCTGCCGGTGCAGTACCTGAAGTTCCTCGGCAACGCGCTCACCGGGGACCTCGGCCGGTCCACCCGCACCGGCATCCCGGTGACCCAGATGATCGGCACCACGCTGCCCGTCACGGTCCAGCTCGCCGTCTACGCGATGATCATCGCCGTGCTCGCGGGGACGGTCGGCGGGGTGCTGGCCTCGGTGTACCGGGGGCGCTGGCCGGAGTGGCTGGCCAACGGGTTCTCGCTGGCCGCGCTGTCCGTGCCGACGTTCTGGCTCGGCATCCTGGCTGTCGTGTACCTCGCCGTGCAGCTGGGCTGGTTCCCGGCGTCCGGCTACGTGTCGCCGCTGCGGGACCCGGTGCGCGCGGTGTACTACCTGACGCTGCCGGCGGTGATCCTCGGTATCGCGCACGCCGCCGTGGTGCAGCGCCAGACCCGCTCCTCGATGGTCGACGCGCTCGCCTCCGACTACGTGCGCACCGCCCGCGCCAAGGGCCTCGGCCGCGCCGCCGTGATGTTCCGGTACGGGCTGCGCAACAGCCTGATCGTGGTCACCACGGTCGTCGGGCTGCAGCTCGGCGGGTTGATCGCCGGCGCGGTGGTGACCGAACGGATCTTCGGCCTGCCCGGCATCGGCAAGCTCACCCTCGACTCCGTGTTCACCAGGGACTACCCGGTGCTGCAGGCGGTCGTACTGGTGATCACCTGCTCGTACATCGTGATCAACCTGCTCGTCGACGTGCTGTACACCGTGATCGACCCGCGCATCCGCGTGTCGGGGAGGACCTCGTGACGACACTCGCCGAGCCCGTGGCCGCCGTGCCGATCCGGTCCGGGGGCCGAGTGCTGCGCACCCTGCGGCACAACCCGGCCGGGGTGCTCGGCGCGGTGCTGCTGCTGCTCGTGGTGCTGGCCGGGGTGTTCGCCCCGCTGCTGGCGCCGTACCCGCCGGCCGAGGTGCACTTCACGACGCCGTTCCAGCAGCCGAACACGGTCGGCTTCGCCTTCGGCACCGACGACCTCGGCCGCGACGTGTTGTCGAGGGTCCTCTACGGCACCCGGACTTCGCTGGAGGTCGGCCTGCTCTCGGTGCTGCTCGCCGTCGTCGCCGGGGTGCCGCTGGGCCTGGCCGCAGGGTACTGGCGCCGGCTGGACGCGCTGGTCTCCCGGCTCGCCGACCTCATGCTGGCCTTCCCGTTCCTGCTGCTCGCCGTGGGTCTGGCGGCGATCAACGGCGGTGGGCTCGGCAACGCCGCGATCGCGCTCGGCATCGCCAACATCCCCACGATGATCCGGGTGGTGCGGGCGGAGACACTGCGGCTGGCCGAGTCCGACTTCGTGCTCGCGGCGCGCTCGATGGACGCCGGGCCGTGGCGGATCCTCGGCGAGCACGTGCTGCCCAACGCCCTGTCCGCGATCATCGTGCAGGCCACGGTGATCATGCCGGCGGCGGTGCTCGGCGAGGCGGTGCTGTCCTTCCTCGGCCTCGGTATCCAGCCGCCGGCGCCGAGCCTCGGCATCATGCTGTCCGATGCCCAGCAGTACCTGTTCCGCACGCTCTGGCCGGGAGTGTTCCCCGGTATCGCGCTCGCGCTGATCTGCCTCGGTTTCAACCTGTTCGGCGACGCACTGCGGGACGCCCTGGACCCCAAGACCGTGAGCGAGGGCCGCTGATGGCTACCGGGAGCGCCCTGCTGGAGATCACCGGGCTGCGGGTGGCCTTCGGCGACACCGAGGTGGTGCACGGCGTCGACCTGCGCATATTGCCGGGGGA
>DATAZG010000202.1:0-159306 GCA_036272155.1 Pseudonocardia sp. | reverse complement strand
GGGCCGATCTTCGCCGGCTGGCTGCTGCACCTCGACCTGTTCGGCAGCCAGTGGCGCTCGATCTTCCTGATCAACGTGCCGATCGGCATCGTCGCCTTGACCCTCGCCTGGCGCTTTCTGCCGTCCAGGTCCGGCGAGGACAAGACCGCCCGGCTCGATCCCGGCGGTATCGGGCTGCTCACCGCGGCCTCAGCACTGTTGATCATTCCGCTGGTCCAGGGCCGAGACCTCGGCTGGCCGTTGTGGACCTATCTGTCGATGACGGGTTCGGTCGTCGCCCTGATGCTGTTCGTCGTCTCGGAGCGGCAGAGCAGGCGTCCGGTGATCACCCCGTCGCTGTTCGGCAAACGCAGCTTCGTCGTAGGCCTGGCCATCGTGTGCGGCTTCTACTCCTCATTGAGCGGCTTCCAGCTGGCGTTCAACCTGCTGCTGCAGCTCGGCCTGCACTGGACCCCGCTGCGCACCAGCCTCACCTTGATCCCGATGGCGTTCGGCGGCGCGGTTGCCGTGTTGCTGGCCGGCGCCGTGCTCACCCGGAAACTCGGCCGCGCCACCTTGCAGCTCGGCCTCGGCGTCGCCGTCATCGGCCTGCTCGCACTGTGGTGGACCATCGCCCGGTGGGGCGGCGGCAGCCTCACCTCCTGGACCCTGGCCCCGTCGCTGCTACTGATCGGGTTCGGCACCGGACTGGTGTTCATCCCGATCTTCGACTTCGTCCTCGGCGACGCCACCACCGACGAGGTCGGCACCGGTTCCGGCATGCTCAACGCCATCCAGCAGTTCTCCGGCGCCATCGGCGTGGCCGCTCTCGGCACCGTGTTCTTCGCGCGGGTCAACGACGGCGGAACCGCGGACTTCGACAGCGCGAGCGAGCTCGTGATCGGGCTTGCCGTCGCGCTCTACGTGATCACCTTCGCCCTGGTGTGGCTCCTGCCGAAGCACGCCAACCACGCGCATGGCTGATCCCGGCCGCCGACCTTGCTCCGTCCATCCGCAGAGAGGCCAGCATGACAACCAGAACAGCCCTGATCACCGGCGTGAGCCGACCACTCGGACTGGGCTTCGCCGTCGCGCGACAGCTCGCCGAGCGGGACCACCACGTGGTCCTCACCGCACGTGACGCCGACCAGGCCGAACAGCTGGCCGCGCAGCTGCGGCAGGACAACCTTCAGGTCACGGCCCTGCGCCTCGATCTCACCGACCGAGCCAGCATGGACGAGACCATCGCCCACCTCGCCCGGTCCTTCGGTCACCTGGACGTCCTGATCAACAACGCCAGTATCTTCCCCGACACGGGCGTCCTGTCCGTGCTCGACGCCGACCTCGACGCCGTGCGGGCGGCGCTCGAGGTCGACGTGATCGGCCCCTGGGGCCTGATCCAGGCGGCACTCCCGCTCCTGCGCAAGGCTCCGGCGGCGCGCATCGTCAACGTCTCCAGCGTCGCCGCACTGCAGATCACCGCCGGCGTCGACCTCGCCGCCAGCCTGCGCTCTCCGGCCTACTCCATCGCCAAGTACCTGCTCACCGTCCTCACCACCAAGATCGCCGATGAGCTGCGCGACACCGGCATCCTCGTGAACGCGGTCGACCCTGGCGAAATCGCCAGCCACCCCGAACGCGGTGACGAGGACAACGCGCGCTCCGCCGCTGACAGCGCCCGCGGCGTCGTGTGGGCGGCCACCTTGGACGAGGACGGACCCACCGGCGGGTTCTTCCGTGACGGACACCTCCTCAAGCTGACCTGACCGGCATCCGCGAGGTCCGGGTCAGCGGGCGGTTTCGCCGGGTTGCTGGGCCCCGGTGTGGCTCCAGGCGGGTTTGCCGCCCTCGGCGGTGGAGGTGATCTCGGGCCCCACGAGGAGGAAGCGGACTTCCTCGTGGGCGATCGGGCAATGCTCGGTCCCTCGGGGCACCACGAACAGGTCGCCGGGTGCGAGCTCGACGTTGCGGTCGCGGAGTTGGATGGTGATGCGGCCCTCGAGCACCAGGAACGTCTCGTCCTGGTCCTCGTGGGTGTGCCAGGTGGTCGAGCCGATGCCCTTGGCGACCTTGAACAGGTTGCCGTTGGCCCGCGCGATCTCTCGCTGCGACCAGAACTCCGTCAGGTCCGCCGCGGCATCCGGCAGGTGCACCGAGTCCATAATGGATGATTCCCTTCCTCGAACAAGCAGCGGTGCCGATCCGTCGACGACGCCGCGGAGTTCAGCATGGTCCAGCCGAGGCGCGACCGATGGTGCTAGAAATGCCGTGTGTCGCAACGATCCTGCCGTCCGGAGCCTGCTCGGACGGTTGCGCTGCTCGTGGACGACGACTCGAACCCGTTCGAGCTCGGCTGCGCCTGCGAGATCTTCAACGCCCGGCATCCCGTCACGGCACAGGCGCTGTACCGGCTGCGCATCGTTGCACCGGAGGCGACCGCGCGGATGCGCGACGGCCTGTTCACCCTCGGTGGTGCGAGCGGGCTGGGTGAGCTCGACGGAGCCGACACCGTCGTGGTGCCGAACCGGCCCGATGTCGCGGGGCCGAGCCGTCCCGCGCTGCTCGCCGCGATCCGCCGGGCCCACGCGCGCGGCGCGCGGCTGATCGGGCTGTGCACCGGCGCCTTCGCCCTGGCCGAGGCCGGCGTGCTCGACGGCCGTCGCGTCACCGTGCACTGGCAGCTCGCGGAGGAGTTCCGGCGCCTGTTTCCCTCGGTCGAGCTCGAACCTGACGTGCTCTACGTCGACGATGGCGACGTGCTGACCTCGGCCGGTAGCGCCGCCGCACTCGACCTCGGGCTGCACGTGGTGCGCCGCGACCACGGCGCCGAGGTCGCCACACACGTCAGCCGGCGGCTGGTGTTCGCAATGTTCCGCGACGGCGGGCAGCGCCAGTTCGTCGAACGGCCGGTGCCCGCCCCGAGCCAGGAGGGACTGGGCGGCACCCTGGCCTGGGCTCAGGCCAGGCTCGACGAGCCGCTGTCGGTCACCGACCTCGCTCGACGGGCCCACGTCAGTGTCACCACCCTGCACCGGCGCTTCCGGGCCGAGCTGGGCACCACACCGTTGGCCTGGCTCACCGGCGAGCGCGTCGAGCTCGCCCGCCGCCTGCTCGAACAGGGCGCGACCAGCATGGATGTTGTTGCGCACCGCAGCGGCCTCGGCACCGCGGCGAATCTGCGGTCCCGCTTCCGAGCCCACACCGGCCTGAGCCCCTCCGGATACGCCGGCCGGTTCGTTCCGGGAGTAGCCGCACAGCCCGGCCTGACCTGACCGGCACAACCCTCGGTTACAGCAGGGCGATGGGGATGATGGCCAGCAGGCCGGGCGTGATGATCGCCAGTGTCACGGCCAGGGTCAGCAGCCGGCGGAACAGGGCCTCCTGTTGGTCGACCGCGCTGTTGCTGATGATGAGTGTCCCGGCGACGTGGATGGGGTTCATCACCATCAGCGCCGCCGGCACGGTCACCGCGCAGGTGACCCAGAAGGTCAGCGGGCTGTGGGCGAACGCCGTGTAGACGATCGGCGTCATCAGACCGAGCACGCCGAGCGTGGAGCTCTCGATGTTGCACAGGATGGCCGTCAGGTAGGCGAGGACCAGGACGAGCGCGATTCCGGCGCCGAGCCCGTGCAGCACGTTTGCGATCGAGTCGATCGTGCCGATCTTCTGCATCAGCCCGAGGTAGGTGAGCAGGCCGCACAGCAGCAGCATCGACGACCACGGCAGCCGGGACAGCAGGGCCCGTTCGTTCGGGTGGAACGCGATCTGCAGCAGCGCGACGAGGCACATCGCGCTCACCCCCACGTCCGCCTTGGCGACCACCACGAGTAGCACGAACGCCACGAAGCCGAGCCCGGAGGACCACATGTAGGCCCGGTTGGGCGCCGAGACCGCGCCGCTGTCCCTGTTGTCGCTGCCCTTGTTGTCGCCGCCCGGGTTGTTGCTGCCCCTGTTGTCGTCGCTGGCGGCCGCCGGGGCCGGGACGAGCTCGAACGCCCGGCCGCGGCGGCGCTGCACGGCGTTCAGGCCCTGCAGGACGAGCACCACGATGGTCGCGACGACCATCGAGACCGCCCACAGGCCCCAGCCGGAGTAGGTGACGTGCAGCTTCGTCGCGGCGGCCCGGACCGTCGCCCCGGTGGGGTTGAGCGGTGACAGCCCCGCCGAGTTCGCCCCGATGATGACGGCCAGCTCGCACAGGTAGAAGCTGGCGCGGTAGCGCACCCCCACGTGGGCGACCATCGGCACCAGGAACGCGATCGGCGCGGTCGAGAACGCGCCCGCCGTGGACAGCAGCGCGGCCAGTATGAAGCCGGTCCACGGCAGCAGCGCCTGCCGGTCACCGACGGTCGCGTAGACCTTCTCGACCACCTTGGCCAGCGCGCCGCTGCGTTCCAGGTGCGCGAACAACGCCGAGACGCCCGCGATCAGCACGAACAGATCGCCCGGGAACGTCTGGTACATCACCTTCGGGTCCAGCCCGGACAGGAAGAGGACCGGCAGTGCGGCGGCGAGCGCCAGCACGCCGATGTTCATCCGCCGCCAGATGGCCACGACCAGGACTACAACGAGGAGAACGAGCGACAATGCTTGGACTGCGGACACCGACGGCCCCCCTGACGACGGGTTCTAGCGTCGGGACTGTATCCGGCGTCACGCGATCCGACCATCACCTCGAGCTTGCGCGCTCAGCGGTGGCGCGACGGATCGGTATCGTCCGCGCATGCCCGCCGACGCTCCGACCATTCTCGCCACCTCCGGAGGCGCCCGCGCCTCGCGGCGGCTGCAGTGGGAAGTGGGTCCGCTGACCCACCACGCCGTTGAGCTCGCCGGTGTCACCGGTCGCGCGCCCCGGGTGTGTTTCCTCGCCACCGCCTGCGGTGACGACGCGCGGCTGATCGCCACGTTCTACGACAACGCGTCGCGCGAGGGATGGATCCCCAGCCACCTGGCCCTGTTCCCGATGCCCAACATCGCCGACCCGCGCGAGCACCTGCTCGCCCAGGATGTCGTCTGGGTGTGGGGAGGCAGCGTCGCCGGCCTGCTGGCCATGTGGTGGCTACACGACCTGGACACCGCGTTCCGCGACGCGTGGCAAGCCGGCGTCGTCCTGACCGGCGTCTCCGCCGGCTCGATCTGTTGGCACGTCGGCGGAACCACCGACTCCTTCGGCCCCGCGCTGCGGCCGGTGACCAACGGGCTCGCCCTGCTGCCCTGGTCGAACGGCGTCCACTACGACAGCGAAGCCCAGCGGCGGCCGCTCTTCCAGTCCCTCGTCGCGGATGGCACCCTGCCGCCCGGTTACGCCACCGACGACGGTGTCGGCCTGCTCTACCGGGGCACCGACATGGTCGAGGCACTGTCCGAGCGCGACGGCGCCGGCGCCTACCGCATCGACCTGGACACCGAGCACAAGGCTCGCGAGACCCGGCTCGAGGTGTCCAGGCTCAGGTTCTAGACGGTTGGCACTTTGGCCCAGTCGTCGACAGTGGTGACCTCACCGCGTCGCGGGTAGACGTCGTTGATGAGGGTGTGGTGCAGGTCGGGGTTGGGGTCGGCGCAGGCGTCGGCCAGGACCGTGACGCGGTAGTCGAGATCGACCGCCCGCAGCAGGGTGGACAGCACGATGCCGCTGGTGGCGACGCCGGCCAGGACGAGGTGGTCGATGTCCTGGGCGGCGAGGATCTGGTGCAGGTTGTTGCCGGCGAAGGCGCTGACCCGGTTCTTGTGGACGACGATCTCGCTGTTTCGGGGGGCGACGTCGGGGTGGATGGCGGCGCCGGGGTCGGCCGAGGTGTACGCCTGGGGCGGCAGCGCGCCGAACATCTTGTTGCGGGGGTGGACGTCGACGTGGTCGGCACGCAGTTGCAGCGCCACGTGGATGACGGGGATGTCGGAGGCGCGGGCCCTGTCGAGAGCGTGCGCGGCCAGCGGCAGGTAGTCGCCGGGCATGCGGTTGAGGTGGGCGACCTGGAAGTCCATGGCGAGCAGCGCGGTGCGGGACATGTTGTGCCTCTCGGTTCGAGGGTGGGTGGTGCGCGCGGGGAGGGCGGTCGTCAGCCCGAACTCGCGGTGGCCGGCTCCGCCGGGGCGACGTGGCGCAGGCCGCGGTCGACGACGGTGATGAGGAGGAACAGGAGGCTGGCGCCGAGCATGACCCAGGCCAGGGTGTGCATGCCGGCGGTGTCGGCGCGCTGCCCGAAGGACGCGGCGGTCGCGGCCGAGGCGATCATGGAGCCCAGGTAGCCGAAGGTACGGAGCAGCCCGGCCGAGGATCCGGTCCGTTCGGGATCAGCCTGGTAGTAGACGGAGTTCTGCAGAGCCAGGCTGTTCAGTCCCTGTGGTATCCCGAAGATCACCGCGAGGACGAGGAGCAGGAACAACGGGCTGGTGGTGCTCAGCGTGAGCATCAGTAGGCAGGCGGCGATCTGTCCGATCGCGCCGACCAGGAGTTTGGCCCGCACTCCCTTGCGGCGCCCGGTCACGACCGAGATGACGATCGCGACGAGGAAAATGGGGATCTGGACCAGGCCGGCCCGGAACGGGGACAGGCCGAACCCCTCCTCGGTCCACTGCGTGAAGCCGTAGAAGAAGGCGTAGGACACGGTGTAGGCGACCAGCGCGCGTCCGTAGGTGGCCAGCAGCGGGGTGTTGCCGCCCAGCACCCGCAGGTCGATGAACGGAGTCGCCGCCCGCAGCTCACGCACCGCGAATGCCGTGCCCGCCGCCGCCGCGATGACGAACAGGTACCAGCTGGTCAGGTGCAGGTTCATCAGGAACAGCAGCAGCGACAGCAGCATGGCGGCGAACAGCCCCATGCCGGGCAGGTCGAGCTGCTCGACCAGGTGCCCGGGTCGGGGCGCCGGGCCGGTGTCGGGCTGGCGGGGGAGCCGGAGCAGGCCCAGCAGCACGGCGGCGGCGGACAGCGGAATGTTGACCGCGAACGTGGTGCGCCAGCCGCCCACGTCGATCAGTAGACCGCCCAGCAGGGGACCGATGACCGCGATGGTCTGGGTGGCCACGGCCAACGCCGTCAGCACGCCCGCCGGGCTGTCGTGTCCGGTGCGCTGGGCTTCGCTGCGCAGCAGGGCCATCGCGGCGGGGTAGCCGGCGCAGGTGCCGAAACCGAGCACGACCCGCGCCACGATCAGCACCCCGAGGTTCGGGGCCACCGTGCCGAGGACGCCGGCGATACCGGCGAGGCTGGTGCTGATCAGGAACAGCCGGCGCGGCCCGAACAGGTCGATCAGCCGGCCCACCACCGGCTGGCCGAGCGCGGTGGCCAGGTAGAGCGCCGAGACCAGCCACGCCGTTTGCGACGGCGGCGCGCCGAGCGCGGCGCCGATCGGGACGAGCGCGACAGCGATGATCGTGGAGTTGACGGGGTTGAGGACCGCACCCAGCATCATCGGCGGGATCAGCCGCCGATCGAAGCCGTCGTCGGTGCCGCCGCCGGCGGCGGTCGGGTCAGTCATGGGCGAGTCGCTCCAATATCGACATGGCCGCGATGACGGTCTGCCGCTCCTCCTCTGTGCAGTAGTCCTGCAACTGGCCGGCGAGCCATCCGCCCCTGGCCTGCCTGCCCTCCTCGACCCGCCGGCGCCCCTCGATGGTCAGCGCGAGCCGTAGCCGGCGCCCGTCCTCGGGGTCGGGCCGCCGCTGCACCAGGCCCAGCCAGAGCAGAGGAGTGACCGTCGTCGTCATCGACTGGTGCCGCATCCCCTCGGCGGCGGCCAGGTCGCTGACCGTCATGCCGTCGTGGCTCGACAGGCAAGCGAGCACCGACTCCTGGCCCGGGGTGATGTCTCCGCTGGCCGAGGCGGCCCGGAGGCGGCGCCGCAGGCGGCCGACGACCGCGCGGACCTGACGCGACGCCTCAGCGGCCGAGGGCGACGGGCTCTCGTTCATGCCTCCGACGCTAGGCTCGCTTCGTCCAGATGTACAGCCTATCTGTACAGAGTGACTGTATAAATTCGGCGCGAGGTCAGACGGTGCCTTCAGCTCGGCCTCCCGGGCGGGCCAGATCACCGCCTAGGTTGGCGATGTGGACCAAGCCATCTCGAACCAAGCCATCTCGATCGGAACGCTCGAAGAGGTCTCGGCGCGGGACGCGGAGGCACTGGCCCGACTGCTCGCCCAGCTCTCCGCCTCGGCGTCCTTCGACGTGGACCGCATCAACGAGATCGTCGATCACGACGCGACGGAGCTCCTGGTCGCTCGCCTCGGCGGACAGATCGTCGGGATGGCGACGTTCGTGACGTTCCCCCTGCCGTCGGGGCTGCGGGGTCACGTCGAGGACGTCGTGGTCGACGACGCGATGCGCGGGCGCGGAATTGCCCGGCAACTCCTCCGGGCGATGACCGGCCTGGCCCGCGAGCGAGGTCTGCGCACACTCGACCTGACCTCGCGGCCGTCCCGGGAGTCGGCCCTTCGGCTCTACGAGTCGGTCGGCTTCGAGCGCCGGGCCACCAACGTGCTCCGCTACACCCCGTAGCGCTGGACTCCCGAAATGGCCGGACCCGGGCAGGCGTAAATGATCTATATCGAGGCACCGAACTCGTACCAACCGGCGTCGGGGGACGGGCCATCAGTCTTCTTGGCCGGCGGGATCACCGGATGCCCGGACTGGCAACGCGACGCCCGCGCGCTGCTCGACGCCGCGCCGGTCGTCGTGCTCAACCCCCGCCGCGCCCAGTAGGACCCGGCCAACGGCGCTACCACCGACCTGCAGGTCGCCTGGGAGTACCGCCATCTCCACGTGGCCGATCTGACGCTGTTCTGGTTCCCGCGCTGTGATCCACGGGTCACGGTGCAACCGATCACCCTGTTCGAGCTCGGCACCGCGCTCGCCGAGGCGAGGCTGCAAGGTCGGCTCGTCACCGTGGGCTCCGACCCGGACTTCGGGTGGGGGAGCGGGTGAGCCGGGCCGACGAGTCCCTCGAGCTGCGCTGGCGACTCGTCGATGCGAGCGAGACGGATCTCGACCGACTTGTCGCCGAGGACGGCACTGCCGAGCTCACCATCGCGGCGCCACAGACCGATCCGATCACCCTGCGTTATCCGTCTGGCCCGCCCGGGATTCCACTGGCCCGCGACCCCAACCCCTTCGTCGAGTACGACCATTGGGATTTCGGGCTGTTCCTCAAGGACGTCCTGGACGAGAACGGTGGCACGAGGTTGTTTGCCGAGGACAGTTCGGACTGAGCGGGGTGGGGCCCTACTGGGGTGGCGGGCCGGGGTGCCTCATCAGCCGGCGCGCGGCCTCGGCCGGGATCCGGTACGACCGGCCGACCACGATCGCCGGCAGCTCGCCCCGGCGGATCATCCGGTAGATCGTCATCCGGGACACCCGCACCAGCACCGCGATCTCGGCGACGGTCAGCAGATGTGGCAGGTCGGATGCCGCCGGTTGCTTGCCCGGATCGGGAGGGTGTTGCTCGTTCGCCACGGTTACGGTCCTCGCTCCGCGACGCGCGCGGATCATCCCAGGTGCGCCGCGCCGGCCGCGGCACCGTCTCGCCTCGCCAATGAGCACCGGCCCGCTGCGCTGTCGGATCGGCGCGAAATCACACCAGCAACAGCACAGCACGGACGGCGCAGTAGAAACTACGAGGAAGCTGCCATAAGGGATGCCTAAGAGAGCCCTAACCTTGTGGACAATTAGTCGCCGGCGACCCCCTGATCACCGTCCACGGTGAGCAGGATGCGGCCGAAATGCCGTTGCGCGTCGAGCCGGTCGTCGGCCAAAGCGGCGTCGTGCAGGGGATACCGGCCGCCGATCACCGGATCCAGCTCACCGGCGGCGACCAGCTCGAGCAGCCGGACCAGGTCGGACCTGGTGCCCTGCATGTAGAACAGCAGGCTGATGTGGTTGCGGTAGAGGTTCCGGAGGTTGAGGTTGACCTCGAACCCGCTGGTCCCGCCGCAGCAGAACAGCCGCCCGCCCATGCCGAGCGTCTCCAGCGTGCCGGCCAGGGTGGCGGTGCCGGCGTTGTCGAACGCCGCCGTGACACCCCGGCCGCCGGTCGCCGCACGGACCTGAGCCGGCCAGTCCGGGTCGCGGTAGCTGAACACCCCGTCGGCGCCCAGCTCGCGCAGCGCGTCCTGCTTCCAGCCGGGGCCGGTGACCGCCAGCACCCGGGCGCCGAGCAGCCGGCCGAGCTGGACCGCCGCGACCCCGCACGCGCCGCCGGCCCCCATCACCAGCAGGGTGTCCTCGGCGGTCAGCCGCGCCCGATGCACGATGCCGTGCCAGGTGGTGGTGTACGCGACGCCGAGGGCGGCGGCCGCTTCGAAGCTCACCGAGTCGGGCAGCCGGGCCAGCTGGCCGGCCGGCACGCGGACGTACTCGGCCCGGCCGCCGTGGGTCTGCACGCCGAACAGCCGCTGGTCGTCGCAGTAGTTCTCGCCGGCGCCGGCCAGGCACGGCGCGCACCGACCGCAGGCGATCACCGGGTACACGGCGACCCGGTCACCGACGGCCACGTCGCGCACGTCGGCGCCGACCTCGGCCACCACACCGACCGGGTCGACCCCGCCGATGTGCGGCAGCTCGATGCCCGGCATACCGAAGCCGGTGCGGCGGGTCTCCACGTCCAGGCCCCGGTTGACCGCCAGCGCCCGCACCGCGACGAGCACCTCCCCGGGACCCGCCGTCGGCCGGGGCACCTCCCGCCAGGCCAGTACGTCGCTACCGCCGTGCCGGTCGAACACAATGGCCCTCATCGTGGCCGAGGGAGCCAGGTCGGCCGCCGAGGAGGCCCTGCCGGCGGAGGGCCTGCCGGCGGAGACCTTGCTGGCGGAGGCCCTGCCGGCGGAGGCCTTGCTGGCGGAGGTCATGTCAGCGGAGGTCATGTCAGCGGAAGCCGGCGGTGACGCCGCCGTCCACCGAGTAGTTCTGCCCGGTCACCCAGCTCGACTCGTCGGAGGCCAGGTAGACGGCCAGGTAGGCGATGTCGTCGCCCTGCCCGGGCCGGCGGATCAGGTGCATGCCGAGCTGGAAGGCGCGCAGCTCGTCGCCGACCGCCGCGTCGGTCGCGGGGGAGGCCACGAACCCCGGCGAGATCACGTTGGCCCGGATGCCGTCGGCGGCGCCCTCGGCCGCGAGGGTCTTGGTCAGCCCGATCACGCCGCCCTTCGCGGCGGCGTGCGCGGCCTGGCCGAGCGGCGCGATGCCCCGGACGCCGGACATCGAGGCGGTGTTGATCACGGACGCGGCGTCCGAGCGGAGCAGGTGCTTCCAGGCCGGCTGGGTCGTGTGGAAGATGATGTCGAGTTCCACGGTGATCACGTGCCGCCAGAGCCGCAGGGTCATCTCGGCGAACGGGGCGAACCCGAACCCGGCGGCGTTGTTGTAGAGCACGTCGATGCCGCCGAGCGCGTCCGCCGCCCCGTCGACCCAGTCCGCCGCGGCGACCGGGTCGGCCAGGTCGACGGTGTGCCCGGTGACGTCGTATCCCTGGGCCCGCAGCGCGTCGGCGGTCTTCTCCGCCGCGCCCGGTTGCACGTCGCAGCCCACGATGCGGGCGCCCTCGCGCGCGAACATGGCCTGCGCGGCCTCGCCCTGCCCGCCCGCCGTCCCGGTGATCAGTACCCGCTTGCCGTCGAGCCGCATCGGTTCGTCGCCTCTCCTGGTCGGGCCGGCGGTCAGCTGAACACCGGGGTCAGGTCGATGTAGATCTGCCAGTCGGCCACCTGGTCGCCATGCCAGCGCAGCACGTCGAGGTTGGGCACGGTGACGTGCTTGCCGTCGGTCCGCACGTACTCCGTGTCGATCTGCATCACGGTCACGTCGGGTGCGGCGTCCCAGACGTTCAGCACGTGGTGGGTCAGCCCGGCGATGGTGCCGAAGAAGCCGGTGACCGCGGCGCGCACCGCGTCGGTGCCGACCACCGGCTCGGCGTTGCCGAAGCGGAACCGCACATCCGGGGTGAGCGCGCCTACGAAGGCGTCCGCGTCGAGCCGGTCGATGGTGGCGAAGATCGCCCGGGCGTCCCTGCTCACGATGGTCCTCCGCGACGTCGAGGGGGATGGGGTCAGATGGAGCGCGCGGGCGTGACCCGCCGGGGTCAGGCGGAGCGGGTCAGCGTGACCTGCCGGACCGCGGCCAGGGTCGACTCGACGGCCTTGAGATAGTCGGTCCGCATGCCCTCGGCGTAGCCCAGCTCCTCGGCGGATCCACCGGGCACGCCGAGCACGGCGAGGGCGAAGCTGAACCGCAGTGACAGCGCGTCGTCGGCGCCCTCGATCTCGTTGGTGATCGTGCCGAGCACCGGGCCGGTCAGCCGGGTGAACACGACGCGGTGCGGCCGCTCCAGGGTGACCCGCTCGGTCAGCGCCTGGCCGCGCACCTCGATCGCCCGGTCGAACACGTCCTCGCCGAGCCGGACGAGCACCTCGCAGTGCGTCATGGCCGCGACGAACGGCAGTGCGTTGTTGGCCTTGGCGACCAGGCCGTCCCACAGCGCGGCCCGGTCGACGGCGGCCTGACCGGGCTCGTTCACCGGCAGGCTGTGCGTCACGAAGATCATCGCGCTCCTTCCGTGCCGGAATGTGTACTCACTTCACGGACATGCCGGCGTCCACCGGGAAGGCGACGCCGGTGACGTAGCGCGCCTCGTCGGAGGCGAGGAACAGCAGCGCATTGGCCACGTCCTCGGGCTCGACCCAGGGCACGGGCAGCAGGTTCAGTCCCCGGTAGAGGTCGATCACGTCGGCCAGCTCGGGGTGGGCCAGGTCGGGCCGGAAGATGCGCCAGTTGTTCTCGTTGAGCAGCAGCGGCGTGCGCACCGTGGTGGGGTGGATCGAGTTGACGCGGATGTGGTGCGGGGCCAGCTCGACGGCCAGGGTGCGCATCAGCCCGACCACCCCGTGCTTGGCCGCGGTGTAGGCGCCGAAGTTGCCGACGGCCTTGAGCGCCAGCGACGAGCTGGTCAACAGGATCACCCCGCCCTCACCGCGCGCCACCAGGTGCGGGACCGCGGCCCGCGCGGTGTTCCACACGCCGGTCAGGTTGGTGTCCAGCACCGCCCGCCAGTCCTGCTCGCTGGCCTCGGCGGTGCTGGACGCGATGCCCTGGATGCCGGCGTTCGCGGCGACGATGTCCACCCGGCCGAACTGGTCGAGGCCCTCGGCGAGCACGCCGGTCACCGCGTCGAAGTCCCTGGCGTCGGCGACCTCGGCCACGATCCGCCGGTCCAGCGCCTCGACCCCGCGCACGGTCTCCGCGAGGTCGTCCTTCGAGGCGGGCGGGGCGCCCTGCGAGCTCACCGGGCCGCAGGCGTCGAAGGCGATGATGTCGGCGCCCTCGGCGGCCAGCCGCAGCGCGTGTGCCCTGCCCTGACCTCGGGCCGCCCCGGAGATGAAGGCGACCTTGCCGGCGACCCGGCCTCCGGCGGCGGTCACGGGGGCCCCTGTCGTGGCGTGGTTCGCGCTCATGAGGTGGTGCCTCCCGCGGCGTCGTTGCTGGGTGGACCCGGCCCGGCCGAGGACTAAACTGTGCACACTTCTCGAAGGAGTGTCAACCCCGCCACCGAGGCAGCGGCGGCGGGGTTGACGAGGGCTTTCTAGTGGTCGGCCCCGTCCGGCCCGGTGCGGCTGTTCTCGCCGTTCTCCAGGTGGCCGGCGAAGCGGCGGGTGAAGGCCGGGTCGCGGTCGACGGTGACCCGCAGGTCGTACCAGCCGTTCGCCTGCCGGCCGGCGTCGATCTCCTCGGTGTGCGTGCGGCCCGGGTCCAGCTGGACGCTGTCGGGGGAGTCGCCGCAGGTCACGTCGGCGATCGTGGCCCGGAGCGGGGCCTTGCCAGTATTGGTCACGACCAGCTTCAGCACCTGGTCGTCGGTGAGCTCCACCGTGACCTCGGCGGTCGGTGTGTGGCCGCCGGCGAACTCGCGGAGGAACCCGTTCGTCCCGTGCATCGTGACCTGGTACGCCGTGCTCACGCCGGCCGCCCCGCCGACGGTCACCGGCACCGGCACTCCGACGCCGGCCACCGGGCCCACGCCCACGACCCCGCCGTGCGGGGTAACCACGCCCGCGCCGCCGTGCCCGGCGAGTGCCGCGACCGGCGCCGGGGCGGCCAGCCCGCCCGCGCCGGCGAGGGGACCGGGCACCGTGCTGGCCACCGCCGCCGGCACCGGTACGGCGGTGGACACCCGGTCGCCCAGCCCGTTGGCCGAGGCGGCCAGGTCGGCGGTCACCGCGCTCACCGGCACCGAGATGGTCTCCCGGTCGCCGGCGTCCACCAGGTGCTGGGTCGGCGCGAGTCCGGGGCGGTACACCGAGAAGGCCATCGCGCGGTGGCCGTGGTTGGCGGCGGTCACGGTGACGGTCGAGGCGGCCACCGCGGCGTTGGCGAGTAGTCGGTAGGGGAGTGGGCGCGCCGGCCGGGTACCGGGCTCCTGGGTCGGCATGTTCTGGGTGCCCGGCGCGGGGATGACCGGCGGCGGCAGCGTGGGCTGCAGCTTGTCCGCCGCCCGGCGCATCGCGTAGGTGTCCGGCAGCGTCGGGATCCGGGTGTCGTGGTCCCGGAAGTCGAACGCGCTGGTCAGATCGCCACACACGGCCCGGCGCCACGGCGAGATGTTGGGCTCGTGCACCCCGGTCCAGCGCTCCAGGAAGCGGATCACCGAGGTGTGGTCGGCCACCTCCGAGTTGACCCAGCCGCCGTTGCTCCACGGGGACACGATCGTCATCGGCACGCGGGGGCCGAGCCCGATCGGCAGCCCCTGGACGAACTCCAGCGGCGTGTTCGGCGGTGGGATCGGCGGCAGCACGTGGTCGAAGAAGCCGTCGTTCTCGTCGAAGTTCAGGAACACGACGGTCGACTTCCACAGGTCGTCGTTGTCGAAGATCGCCTGCAGCACGGTCTGTACGTAGGCGGCGCCGTCCACCGGGCGGGCCTCCGGGTGCTCGCAGTACGCGTACGGCGCCACCACCCAGGACACCTTCGGCAGGTCGCCCGAGCGGCAGTCGTCGAGGAACTGCGACAGCACGTGCTTGACGTCGTGCCCCTTGCCGGAGTTGGGCAGCCAGCCGTTGTGCACGCTGGCCCGCTCGGCCAGCTCGCGCTTCTTCGGGTCACTCGAGGCCAGCGAGTCGTGGTAGGCGTGGAACAGCCACAGCGGGTTGTCGCCGTAGTCGCCGACGTAGCCGTCCTCCCCGCTGCCGTCGCCGACCTCCTTGTTCGCGTACACCCGCCAGGACACTCCGGCGTCCTGCAGCCGCTCCGGGTAGGTCGTCCAGGAGTAGACCGGGTTGTAGTCGGCCGGGTTGTCGATGGCCGGCCCGCCGGACCGCCCCTGGGGGTCGATCATGCCGCTGAACAGGTACAGGCGGTTCGGCGTCGTCGGACCCTGGATCGAGCAGTGGTAGTTGTCGCAGATGGTGAAGTTGTCGGCGACCGCGCGGTGGAACTCGATGTCGCTCCGGTCGAAGTGCGCCATGGTGAGCTCGCTCTTGGCCGGGATCCAGGCGTTGTAGTCGCCGTTCGCCCAGGCCTGGTGGGTACCGGGCCAGCTGTGGTCCAGGTCCGCGAGCTGCTGGCCGTCGACCTTGAACGTGTCGACATGGAACGGCAGCAGCACGCCGCCCTTGGGGTCGGGCTGGCGGAACACGCCGTCCAGCGCGGCGGTGTCGCCGTACCCGCGCACGCCGCGCATCGTGCCGTAGTAGTGGTCGAACGAGCGGTTCTCCTGCATCAGGATCACGACGTGCTCGACGTCGTCGAGGCTGCCCCGCCGGCCTGATCCGCCGCCGAGCCCGCCGCCGTGGGATGCGTCGGTCACACCGGGGGCTGAGGACCCGGAACTGCCGGGCAGGCCGCCCATCGCGCCGACGGCTCCGGCGGTGAGCGCCGCGGCACCGGCGGCTCCGATCAACAGGCGGCGGCGGTTGAACGCACTGGGTGGGGTCACATCGGACTAACGCCGGGCCGGAATCTTCGGCGACGCAACGCCAGGTACCAGACGGGTGAACGTTGGGTGACCGACGCGCGCCGGACCGGCGTGTCGGGTGCCCGGGGGAGGGCAGGAGTCGGCGGAGGCCGAGGTCAGGCGTCGGGGAGCTCGCCGGTGGCGGCGTAGTCGAGGCGGCGGGTGATCGACACGGCCTGGTCGCCGAACCGTTCGAAGTAGCGGGTCAGCAGCGCGACGTCGACGCCGATGCGCACCGGGTACGGCGGGTCGGCATGACTGACCGCGTCCAGTACCTCCCGGTGCAGTTTGTCGATCTTGTCGTCGGCCGCGACCAGCGTGGGCCAGTCGGACCCGGTCGGCGCGGTGATGGCCCGGCGGAGGCGCTCGCACGCCTGCACCCCGAGGCGACCCATCTCGGCGAACTTCGCCGTGAGCGCGTCCGGCACGGCCGGCTCCGGGTAGCGCAGCCGGGCGATCACCGCGATGTGGCTGGCCAGGTCGCCCATCCGCTCGATCTTCTCGGCGGCCCGCATCGACGTCACCACCATCCGCAGGTCCTTCGCCACCGGCGCCTGCAGGGCCAGCAGGGAGAAGGTGAGCTCCTCGCAGCGCGTGCTCAGCTGGTCGACCTCGTCGTCCGCGCTGATCACCTGTTCGGACAGGTGCAGGTCCGTGTCCAGCAGGGCGCGCGTGGCGAGCCGCATGGCCTCCGCGACGAGGTCGCACATCAGGGCCAGGTCCGCCCGCAGGCGCTCCAGCTCGCGTTGGAATAACTCGCGCACCACCCAAACTTAGTGCGGTTCACCCGAGGTAGGTCAGGGGGCTTTTTAAGTCACACATATGACCCGCATGAGAACTTAAAGGCTACAGTCCTGTGTTAGTTGCCGGACCAGATGTCACTCCGTTGGAGCGTTCAGTGGGGCCTGGCGGAGGGGTCTGGAGGACCGGTATGTCCGTCCTGGTGGTCGCGGTGATTGTGACCGCGCTGGTGTTCGACTTCACCAACGGCTTCCACGACACGGCGAACGCGATGGCGACCTCGATCGCCACGGGCGCGTTGCGGCCCAAGGTCGCGGTCCTGCTGGCCGGGGCGCTGAATCTGGTCGGCGCCTTCCTCTCGGTCGCGGTCGCCAAGACGATCTCGGGCGGTCTGGTGAACGAGGCCAGGATCACCCCGGTGGTGATCTTCGGCGGGCTGCTCGGGGCGATCGTCTGGAACCTGCTGACCTGGCTGCTGAGCCTGCCGTCGAGCTCCTCGCACGCGCTGTTCGGCGGGCTGATCGGGGCGACCTGGGTGTACGCCGGGTCGGACGCCATCCAGTTCTCCAACGTGGCGAGCAAGGTGCTGCTGCCCCTGGTGCTCTCGCCGGTCGTGGCCGGTGTCGTCGCGCTGGTGGCCACCGCCGTGCTGTACCGGATCGCACGGCGCGTCGAGCAGGGCACGCTGACCTCGTTCTTCCGCCGCACGCAGGTCGTGTCGGCTTCGATGGTGGCGCTGTCGCACGGCACCAACGACGCGCAGAAGACCATGGGCGTGATCACCCTGACGCTGGTCACCGTGGGCCTGCTGCCAGCCAGCGCCGACCCGCCGCTGTGGGTGATCGCCAGCTGCGCGGTGGCCATCGCGTCGGGGACCGCGCTCGGCGGATGGCGGATCATCCGCACCCTGGGCCGGCGGATCAGTGACATCCAGAGTCCGCAGGGCTTCGTCGCGGAGTCCAGCACGACGGCGGTGATCCTGACCTCCAGCCACCTGGGCTTCCCGCTGTCGACCACCCAGGTGGCCACCGGTTCGATCTTCGGGGCCAGCCGGGGGCGGCGCGGGGCGACCGTCCGGTGGGGTGTCGCCCGGCGGATGGCGCTGGCCTGGCTGCTCACCCTGCCCGCCTCGGCTGTGATCGGCGCGCTGGCCACCCAGCTCGCGGCGACCGGCACCGCGGGCACGGTCGCGGTCGCCGTGCTGACGGCGGGGGTGGCGCTGGGCATCTACGGCATGTCCCGCCGCGGGCCCGTCACCGGCGACAACGTGAACGACGCGCCGGCACCGGTCGCGGTGCTCACCCCGGCACCGGTGGACCGCGCCGCTTAGGACGCCGGCCCGGTCCGGCCCGGGCCCGGTCCGGCTGGGGCCTATGTCCGGTCGGGGCTTGGTTCCGGCCGGGCTAGGTCAGGTCCCGGGGTGTGCTGAACCGCCAGCCGCGCTCGAACACCGGCTGCTCGCCGTGGTAGGCGGTCAGCTCGGTGTGCACGTGGAAGGACTCCTTGTCGCAGCTCAGCCGGCCGCTGGCGACGACGCGGGTGTGCCAGTCGCCCCGGGACAGCTCGATCCGGCGCTCGGCGGTGACCGTGGCCGAGGTCGGGTCGCCGTCCACGATCTCGAAGGCGTCCCGCTCGAAGGAGTGGTACCGGACCTGTTCGCCGAGCTCCTCGCGGACGTAGCCACCGCCGCCCTCGTAGACCGAGCTGACCCGGCCGGTGGCCAGGTCGCGGGTGATGGCGCCGTGCTCCGACTCGTCCACCGGGCGGTGGGCGAACTGGCGCATCCGCTGCGCGGCGGGGAACGGGAACGGGTCGTCCGCGCCGCGCGCCCGGACCGGGAGGCGCAGCCGCGAGCCCGGCAGGTGCACGGTCAGCCGGGCGGGTTCCGGCGACGGCCAGACGATCGGCCAGCAGTTCGGCGACAGTGCGACCCGGACCCGGTGTCCCCGGGGCAGCGCGTAGCCGATGGCGTGCAGCGGGAACCGGACCCGGTAGCGCCGGCCCGGTTGCAGCGGCTCCGGGTGCTCGTGGCCGTCCCGGTGGGTCAGGTTCAGCACGCCCCGGGTGACCAGGGTGCTGGCCCCGTCCGGGGCGACGTCGCAGATGCGCACGGCGACCAGCGCCTGGGTGCGGTCGCAGCTCAGCGTCAGCTCCGCTTCGGGCACGCCCAGGATCTCCAGCCGCTCGGCCAGCGGCTCGCTGTCGAAGCAGGCCGCCACGGCGTCGTCGGCCCGCTGGTCCACCGCGAGGTCGTAGGACGTGCCGTACGAGCACGACCGGCCGCCCAGCACGCCGTGCGACTGCACCGGGACGAGCTCCACCGCCGACTCCGGTACTTCGGCGGGCCCCGGGTCGAGGACGGCGGTACCCGGGCCGAGCGCCAGCTCGTGGATGTCGATGTTGGCCGACGGCCAGCCGTCCTCGACCACCCAGCGGCCGGGGCGCTCGTCGTAGCTGCCGCGCGGTGGCACCGAGTCCTGCAGCCAGCTGCGCAGCACCGGCTCGCGCTCGACGCCGTTCGGGATGTCCTTGAGCCAGCGGTCCCACCAGCGCACGGCTTCGCGCAGGAAGCCGACCCGGGGGCCGGGCTCGGCGAAGTGCGGCCAGGCGTGCGCCCACGGACCGACCAGCCCGCGCCGGGGCACCGTGAGCGAGCCCAGCAGCCGGAACACCGCGTCCCGGTAGGCGTCCGCCCAGCCGCCGACCAGGAAGACCGGGCACCGGATGGCCGAGGGGTCCTCGCACACCGAGCCGTGCCGCCAGTACGCGTCGCGGCGTTGGTGGGCCAGCCACTCGGCGATGAACGGCGGGGTGGCGTCCAGCCGGCGCCGCCACTCGTCGAGCCACCCGTCGCCCCACACCACCGGCTCCGGGGGCCTGGCGTTGTAGCCGAGCATCGTGGTCGCCCAGGGCAGCTGGTAGTCGGCGAGTAGCGCGCCGCCCCAGTAGTGCACGTCGTCGGCATAGCGGTCGTCGGTGGAACACAGCGACAGCACCGCGTGCAGCTCGGGCGGCGCCAGCGCGGCGATCTGCAGCCCGTTGAAGCCACCCCAGGAGATGCCCATGATGCCGACCTTGCCGGTGCACCACGGCTGCGCGGCGATCCAGGCGATGCAGGCCGCTCCGTCGTCGAGCTCCCGCTGGGTGTACTCGTCGGTGAGCACGCCCTCGGAGTTGCCGGTACCCCGGAGGTCGACGCGCACCACCGCGTAGCCGTGCCCGGCGAAGTACGGCGCATTGGCCGCGTCGCGCAGGGCCGTGCCGTCGCTCTTGCGGTACGGCAGCAGCTCCAGGATGCCGGGCACCGGGTCGCCCTCGGCGTCGGCCGGCAGCCAGATCCGGGCCGAGAGCCGGGTGCCGTCCGGCATCGGGACCCAGGTGTCCCGGATCTCGCGGGTCCGGCGGGGGAGCTCGTCGGGGCCGACTTCGCCGATGGTCATCCGGGGCGTTCCTCCAGGTGTGGGGCGGGGCTGGCGAGGTGGCAGGCGGCGCGGCGGTCCGCGCCGAGGTCGAGGAGCACCGGCCGCTCGGTCCGGCAGCGCCGCACCGCGATCGGGCAGCGGGTGTGGAACCGGCAGCCGGCGGGAGGGTTGCGCGGGCTGGGTACCTCGCCGACCACGGGCGGCTCGACGGTGCGCGCGGCGGGGTCGGGCTCGGGCACAGACGACACCAGCGCGCGGGTGTACGGGTGCGCGGGGTGGTGCAGCACGTCGTCCACCGGCCCCTCCTCGACGATGGCCCCGAGGTACATCACCGCGATCCGCTCGGCCGCCCAGCCGACCGTGTCCAGGTTGTGCGTCACGATCAGGTAGGCCAGCCCGGTGTCCCTGGCCAGCTTGCGCAGCAGGGTGAGTACCGCGGCGGCGGCGGACACGTCGAGCCCGGCCGTCGGCTCGTCCGCGATCAGCAGCCGGGGCCGCAGCGCGATCGCCCTGGCGATGTTCACCCGGCGCGCCTGGCCGCCGGACAGCTCGTGCGGGTACTTGCCCGCGTGCTCGCCCGCCAGCTCCACCAGGTCGAGCAGCTCCTCGACGCTCCACCGCAGCGCCGCCGGCACGTCGTGGATCCGGTACGGCTCGCTGAGCAGGTCGCGTACCCGCATCCGGGGGCTGAGGCTCGCGTGCGGGTCCTGGAAGATCATCTGCGCGCCGCGGTGCAACGCCTTGCGGTCCCGGGCGTTGGCGCGGCGCACGTCCACGCCGGCGACCTCGATCCGGCCGGACGTGGCCGCCGTGAGGCCGAGCAGGCACCGGGCCAGGGTGGACTTGCCCGACCCCGACTCGCCGACCAGCCCGAGCGTCTCGCCGTCCCCCAGTCGCAGCGACACCCCGTCCACCGCGCGCACCGGCCGCCGGTTGCGGGCGAACAGGCCGGCGGCGCCGTCGAAGTAGGTGCGTACGTCCCGCGCCAGCACCAACGGCACGTCGCGCGCGGGTCGGTCCGGGGCGGTCACGACAGCTCCGTGGCGTCGGCGGCGGGTGCGGCGTGCAGCAGGCAGCGCACCCCCCGGTCGGCGTGCTCGACCAGCGCCGGCTCGCCGACCAGGCAGTCCGGTTCGCGGTGTGCGCAGCGCGGGGCGAACGCGCACCCCTCGGCGGGCTCGGTGAGGCTGGGCGGCCGGCCGGGAATGGTCGCCGGTTCGGCCGAGGGGTCGGTCGCGCGCCGCCGCCAGGACGGGTTCGCCCGCAGCAGCGCCCGGGTGTAGGGGTGGCGGGGCGCGGCGAAGAGGTCGGTCACCGGCGCGGTCTCCACCACCCGCCCCGCGTAGATCACGGCCACCCGGTCGCACAGCTGGGCGACCGAACCGAGGTCGTGGGACACGTAGAGGATCGTGGTGTTGTAGCGCTCCCGCAGCCGGCGCAGCAGGTGCAGGATCTGGGCCTGAGTGGTCACGTCGAGCGCGGAGGTCGGCTCGTCGGCGACCAGCACCTTCGGCCGCAGTTGCAGGGCCATCGCGATCATCACGCGCTGCCGCTGCCCGCCGGAGAGCTGGTGCGGGTACGCCCGCAGCACGGCCTCCGGGTCGGGCAGGCCCACCTCGCCGAGCGCCGCCAGCGCCCCGGCGCGCCGGGCGTGGCGCGAGTGCTCCGTCCGGTGCATCCGCTGCACGAGCCCCAGCTGCCAGCCGACGGTGAACGAAGGGCTCAGGCTGGTGAACGGGTCCTGGAAGATCATCGCCGCCGTGCCGCCCCGGAAGCGCCGCAGGGCCGGCCGGTCCAGCGCGTAGACGTCCTGGCCGGCGACCGTGACCGAGCCGCCGACCACCGCACCGCCCGGGGGCAGCAGCCGCAGTACCGAGCTGGCCAGCGTGGACTTGCCGCAGCCGGACTCGCCGACCAGCCCGACGATCTCGCCCTGCGCGGCGGTGATCGATACGTCGCGCAGCACCGGGCGGGGCCGGCCGTCGATCCGGTAGGTGACGTGCAGCCCGGCCACGTCGAGCGCCGCGGTCACGACCGGTTCCCCACGGTGCGCACGTCCAGCACGTCGCGCAGCCGCTCGCCGAGGAACGT
Organism: Pseudonocardia sp.; assembly: GCA_036272155.1. GTDB lineage: Bacteria > Actinomycetota > Actinomycetes > Mycobacteriales > Pseudonocardiaceae > Pseudonocardia. The sequence continues at coordinate 137,141 of DATAZG010000202.1, read as the reverse complement.
GAAGCCCAGCGTGGTCACCGCCAGCGCGGCGCAGGCCCACAGCACCGGCCACGGCGAGTCCCGGATCCGGCCGAAGCCGTCGCTGAGCACCACGCCCCAGTCCGGGGTCGGCGGCTGCACGCCGAGCCCGAGGAAGGCCAGCCCCGACTCGATGGCCACCGCGCTGGGCAGGTTCATCGCGGTCAGCACGACCAGCGGGGCGACGACGTTGGGCAGCACGTGCCGCCCGATGATCCGCGGTGGCCCGGCGCCGAGGTTGCGTTCGGCGTCGATGAACGGCAGCCGCCGGATCGACTGCACCGACGCCCTGGTGACCCGCCCGAAGCTGGGTACGAACGCCACCGCGATCACCAGCACGATGTTGACCGTCGAGCTGCCGAGCAGCGCGAGTACCGCCAGGGCCAGCACGACGGCCGGGAAGGACTGGATGACGTCCAGCAGCACCACGACGGAGGCGTCCACCTTGCCGCCGAGGTAGCCGGCCGCGAGGCCGAGGAGCAGCCCCACGAACACCCCGATGGCCACCGCCGGCACCGCGATCTGCAGCGCGATCCGCGCGCCCAGCATCAGCCGGGAGAGCAGGTCGCGGCCGAGGTTGTCGGTGCCCAGCCAGTAGGTCGCGGACGGGCCCTGCATCCGGTGCTCCACGTCCAGCTTCGTGTAGTCGTGCGGCGCGAGCAGCGGGGCGAACACGGCGAGCAGCACCAGCGCCCCGACCACCACCAGGCCGAACACCCCGGACGGCGTGCCGGCGATCCGCCGGAGCAGCCCGGGGCCGGTGATGGGGGAGGCCGCCGGGGCGGTCGGGATCGTCTCGGCGGTCATCGGAGGGCCTCCTCGGCCAGCCGGGGGTTGATGACCCGGTTCGCCAGGTCCGCGAGCAGGTTGGCGAGCACGAACAACACGGCGATCACCACCACGCCGCCCCGCAGGATCGGGTAGTCGCGCTCGGCCACCGCGTTGTAGAGCGCGATGCCGAGCCCGTTCCGCGTGAAGATCACCTCGATGAACACGGCACTGCCCATCAGGTCACCGAGGGCGACGCCGATCAGCGCGACGACCCCGGGGATCGCCTCGCGCAGCGCGATCTGGAAGTAGACGCGCCACTCCGGCACGCCGTAGGCCCGCGCGGCCCGCACGTAGTTCTCGCCGAGCACCTCCAGCAGCGAGGAGCGCAGCAACCGGGCCAGATAGCCCGCCCAGATCAGCGCGAGCGACAGCGTCGGCAGCACCAGGTGGGCCGCGTAGTCGAGCGGGTCGGACAGGCTGCCCGTGCCGATCGCGGGCAGCGTGCCCAGCCACACCGTGGCGACGAGCAGCCCGACCATGCCGATCACGTAGGACGGGATGCTGATGATGCCGACGGACGCGGTGGCGAGCAGCCGGTCGAGCCAGGTCCCCTGCCGGGCGGCCGACACCACGGCCAGCGGGACGGCGAGCACGACGGCCAGCGCCAGGCTGACCGTGGCCAGGATCAGCGTGTGCGGCAGCGCGGCGCCGATCAGCTCGCTGACCGGTCGCTTGGTCAGGAAGTCCTGTCCCAGGTTGCCGTGCGCCACGCCGACCAGGAAGTGCCAGATCTGCGCCGGCACCGAGGAGTCCAGGTCCATCTGTTGGCGCGCTATGGGGATCAGCGCGGGGTCGGCCCTCGGACCGAGCATCAGGGTGACCGGGTCGCCGGGCAGGATCTGCACCAGGGCGGCAAGGAGGACGAGCACCAGCAGCACGACGAACGCGGCCGCGACCAGCCGGCGCAGGGCGTAGCGCAGCATCAGCCGGCCTCCCGGAAGTTCCAGGCCAACATGCGCCCGTCCACCCGCAGGCTGGGCACCAGCCCGGTCCGCCCCGCGTAGAGCACCTGCGGCCAGGCCAGCCACACGGTGTTCGCGGCCGCGTCCCACTGCCGCTGCATCTCGACGTAGCCGGCCTGGCGCGCGGCGTCATTCGCGGTCTGCGACGTCTGTTGTTGCAGCGCATCGAAGCTCGGGTCGCTGAACGACTGGAAGTTCCACTGGTTCACCTGGTCGCTGGTGAACCACACCATCGACCAGTACGGGTCGGGCAGGCCGGCGAAGCTGAGGTAGAACAGCTGCCGCTGGCTCTGCACGTCGCCGCCGAGGGTCCAGAACGTGCCGGCGTCCTGCACGTCGATGGTGCAGCGCACCCCGGCGTCGGCCAGGTTGGCAGCCACGATCTGGCAGACGTCCTGGGGGTCCTGCTGGTCGGTGGACGACGTGATAGTCAGCTGCAGGTCCTGGGCGCCCGCGTCGGCGAGCAGCCGCCGGGCGGCGTCGACGTCGCGCCGGTGGGCCGGGGCGTCCGGCCAGTAGCCCACGGACATGTTCGGCGGGATGATCGCCGTCGCCCGCCGGTAGGCCCCCTCGAAGGCGGCCGCGAGGATGGCGTCCACGTCGATCGCCGCGCGGACGGCCTGGCGGACCCGTACGTCGCGCAGGGTGGGGTGGGCGACGTTCATCCCGATCAGCGAGTAGTCGAAGGTGGCCTGTCGCAGGGTCTGGTAGCCCGCCTCGCCCGCGAAGCGCCGCTCGTCCAGCGGGTTCACCGGCCCGAAGTCCAGCTCACCGGCGGTGAGCGCGGTGGCCGCCGAGGTCGAGTTGAACACCGGCCGGAACTGGATCTCGTCCCAGTACACCGGGGGCACGTACCCGTACCGGGAGCCGCTGTAGTCGGCGAACCGGCGCAGCACCGCGCGGTCCCGGGGCGACCACTCGACCAGCTCGTACGGGCCGGTACCGACCGGCGCCGTGGCGAAGCCGTCGCCGCGCTCGAGCACGGCCCGCTCGGACAGCACGTAGCCGCGCTCGAGCGGCAGCGTCGTGCGGTGCAGCGGCGCGAACAGGTGCTTGAGCCGGATGGTCCCGCTGTACCGGCCGGTCACCTGCACCTCCTCGAGCGCCGACCAGTCGCCCTGGTAGGAGGAGTGGATGTTCGGCGTGGTCAGGCCGGCGATGCGCTCGTAGGAGAACTTGACGTCCCGCGCGGTCACCTCGCCGTAGCCGGCGTGGAACGGCACGCCCCGCCGCAGGTTGAAGTCGACCCGCAGGCCGTCGGGGGAGACCCGGAACTCCTCGGCGAGCGTGTTGACCCGGTCCATCGTGCCCGGGCGGTAGCTCTGCAGGCCCTCGTGCAGGCATTCCATGATCTCGTAGTCGCTGCGTCCGGTGGCGAACGCCGGGTCCAGGTTCTGCATGTCGACGTCGATCCGCAGCACCAGGTTCTTGCCCTTGGCCCGCGCGGGTGCCGGGCCGCACGCTGAGACGAGGGGGACCGCACCGGCGGCGACTCCCGCCGCGCCGAGCGTCTTGAGGAACCCCCGCCGGTCCAGCGCGGCCGGCCAGCCCGACTGTCGCGGCATCGTCACTCCCCCGGGGTGCGGAACCTCAGACGGTGCTGACATCGTGCAATGGTTGTCGCACAATGACAGCATGCGGTCCGACGTTGAACCCAGTCAAGAGCGCGCCGGCGGGGCCAGGCAGTCCAAGCTCGTGCAGTCCGTGGAGCGGGCGCTGACCATGCTGGAGGAGATCTCGGCCAGCCCGACGCCGCCGAGCGCGGCCGAGGTCGCCAGCCGGGCCGGGGTCAACCGGGGGACCGCCTGGCGGCTGCTCGCCACCCTGGAGCACTTCCAGCTCGTCGAGCGGGACCCACTCAGCGGGCGGTACGCGGTGGGCTACGCGGCGGCCCGGCTCGCGGCGGCCTCGGGCGCGTCCGCGCTGGTCCGCCGGGCCCGACCGGTGCTGGAGCGGCTCGGTGCCGAGCTGGACGAGTGCGTCTACCTCCAGGTGGCCAGCGGGTACAGGATGATCGTGCTGGACGAGGTGCGCGCCTCGCGGCCGGTCCAGGTCGACCTGGCCAACCTGGCCGTGCCGCTGCACTGCGGCTCGGTGGGCAAGCTCTTCCTCGCCTTCCTGCCGGAGGGCGAACGGGAGGAGTTCCTGGCCCGCCCGCTGGAGCGCTTCACCCCGCGCACGATCGCCGACCCCGACCGGCTGCGCACCGACCTGGCGCAGGCGCGGCGGGACCGGTTCAGCGTCGCCTACGAGGAGCACCTGGCCGACTGGGGCGGGGTGACCGCTGTCGCCCGCGACCGCCGAGGGTCACCCCTGGCCTACCTGAACGTGACCGTGCCCTCCTACCGCTACACCCCGGACACGCTCACGAAGCTCAGCGTCCCGCTGCTGCGCGCCGCCGCCGACCTGGAACACCGCCTCGCCGCCTTCTGACCGGTCGCGCTCGTGGACGTGGGCGGTCGGGGTGCGGTCGATCAGCAGGCTGAGCAGCTCGGGGCGGCTGTAGTGGCCCCGCGAGTCCATCTTGAACTTGCGCTCGACGATCAGCGAGAAGTCCAGGTCGGCGATCACCACGCCCTCGCCGGAGCGCAGTGGCTCGCCCAGCAGCTCCCCGGACGGCGAGACGATCGCGGTGAAGCAGCCACTGGAGATCGGGCCGATCGGGCCACCGGTGTCCGCCATGATCTGGGCCTGCTGGTCGGGGTCCAGCCAGGCGGTGGCGTTGACCACGAAGCAGGCCGACTCCAGGGCGTGCTGGCGGATGTTCACCTGGATCTGCTCGGAGAACAGGTCACCGGCGAAGGAACCCGGGTACATCGCGGAGTGGATCTGCTCGCCGTCGGCCATCAGCGCGTAGCGGGCCAGCGGGTTGTAGTGCTCCCAGCAGGCCAGCTGGCCGATCCGCCCGACCGCGCTGTCCACCGCGCGCAGCCCCGAACCGTCGCCCTGCCCCCAGATCATCCGCTCGTGGTAGGTCGGGGAGATCTTGCGTCGCGCCTGGATCAGGGTGCCGTCGGCGTCGAAGAGCAGCTGGGTGTTGTAGATCGTGCTGCCGTCCCGCTCGTTGACGCCGATCGACACGACCACGCCGGCCGCCCGGCACGCGTCCCCGATGGCCTGGGTGGTCGGCGAGGGCACGGTCACCGACTGGTCGAGCAGCCGATGGAACTCCGGGCCCATCGCGTACGGCGCCTGGACGAGCGCGAAGTAGGGGTAGTAGGGCACCACCGTCTCCGGGAACGTGGCGAACTGCACGCCCTGCCGACCGAGCTCGGCGATCTTCCGGACGACCTTGTCGACCGTCGCCTCCCGGCTGTAGAGCACCGGGCTGAGCTGGACGGCGGCTGCCTTGATCAGTGTCATCGCTGTTCCTCGCTATTCGCTTTGTTGTATATGCAACATTGACGGTGTGAACGGCCTCGCGGCGACCTGGCGGTGGCCTGCCTAGGCGGAGCTGGCGGTACCGGCGGGCTGGGTGCGAGTGGTGCCGTCGGGCTCAGGGGTGGCGTTGCCGGTCGGCTGACGGGCAGGCTTGCCGGTCGGCTGGCGGGCAGGGTTGCCGGCCGACCGGGCGAGCACGTCGGCGATGTCCAGGACCGCGCCCGTACCGGCCTCGCCGAGGAACGCCTTGGCCCGGGTCTGCGCCGCCCGCCACGCCGGCGCGGCGGTGCGCAGCAGCTCTCGGCCGGCGTCGGTCAGTGCGATCGGCCGGCGTCGCCCGCCCGCCGAGGGCTCGACCTCCTCGGCCCAACCCTCGGCCAGGATGAGCTGGAGGTTGCGCGTCAGGGTGGACCGCTCCTGGTGGTTCTGCCGGCCGATCTCGGCCCGGCTGACCGGGCCCAACCTCGAGATGACCACGAGCAGGCTGAACTGCGGCGAGTTGACCCCGAACGGGCGCAGCTCCTGGTCGTAGATGCTGGTGAGCACCCGGGAGATCTGCCGGGTGCGCGTCACGAGGCAGTCCCGGGTGACCTCCCCGGTCACGTCCTCAACGTCGCCCACGACCTCACCATGGTGCATATACAACAATCGGTCAACCCGGCCGACCGCGCAGCCGACTGCCGGGCCCGCCACCGAACCCGCCGCACAGCCGACCGCCGGGCCGCCCGGCCGTCCGGTCGACGCTCCCGCCCGCCGGTCGCACTTGTCGTTGGAATTAGGCGCGACAAGTGCCACATGTCGTGCCTAATTGCTGTGACAAGTCGGGCGGGTGGGGCAGTGGGGCGGGTGGATGTGCAAGTCGTCAACTTCGACGAGCATCACCTGTTCGCTTTCGATCGTGTCGGCGCGGTCGTCGGGTGCATCCTGAGGGTCCCGAGTCGACTAAGCTGATGGAGTCGTTGGGCGCGGTGGGCATCCTTGACCGGCAGAGTTGACCGGCAGAGTTGACCGGCAGAGTTGGCTGGCATCGCTATGCGGACTGGGATCGGTCGGTGGTGACTCCGACGTGCCCCGAGTTCATCTCGGTCGCGTGGAAGGTCGCCCGGGAGGCCGGAACCTGAGACTTTGCCCGACGTGGATGTTCGGCGGCGGGGTTTGCCGGAAGGGGAAATTTCTGTTGATCAGGTTGCGGTTGCGGGCCTCGGAAGTTCGGCTCGGGGACCGGCTGTGTGGGGTCGAGGGCCAGCCAAATCGCCTTGTTGTGCAGGTCAGGCGCCTGTCTCAAGAAGTAAGACTGTTGCACGGAGGTGCGGACGAAACGCGCCTGACGGGCGATCCGTTTGTCTGGATCATGCGGAACGAGCCGCGCGTGATTGAGGAAGAGTTGCCGCACACCATATGGGGATCGCGCGCTCCTCGGCGCATCCAGCCCTGGGAAGGCGATCGCTGATCGGCTGTTCGCCGTGCTCAGGCCGCGCGGTGCCGACGATCACGCGGCTGTCCGGCGGCCAATAGCGGCGCAACCCGCCCGGCGTTGATCGTGATTGTCGGCTGCGTGTTCGCGGCTGCCTCATTGTATTCCCTGGTCGCCGCGGCATCGCGGTGGAATGATGTGCCGTCGCCGGATTCGGCACGCCTCCGATCGGATGGTTGAGGTGTGGGCGGTTCGACATCTTCTCCGATTCAGGTTTATTCTTTGTGGTGATCGGCGCGGTCGCCGGAGCGGGAATCAGGTTGTCCCACGTGTGGGGCTTTGCGGAGGGTCGGAATGGCGCAGAAGGTTACGGTTTCGCTGGTTGACGACCTGAGTGGCTCCCAGGCGGATGAGACCGTTAGCTTCGGGTTGGACGGCAAAACCTACGAGATCGACCTCGCGAGCAAGAACGCCGAGAAGCTGCGCGAGGCATTGGCCGACTATGTCGCCGCCGCCCGCAAGCCCAGTGGTGGACGCCGCGCGGCCGCGGCAACGGCGGCTCGTCGCCCGGCGGTCGACCGTGAGCAGAACCAGGCGATTCGTGAGTGGGCGCGCAACAAGGGCATGAAGGTCAACGACCGCGGCCGCATTCCGAGCGAGGTCGTGGACGCCTACCACCAGGCCAACTGACGATTGGGCGTTCCGCGCCCCGAGTGTTGCCGGGCAGTTGTCGAATCCCGACCCGAGCCCTGACGTTGCCGTCGCCCACCGGGCGACCGGCGCGCCGGCCCGCGTTACTAGAGCGCGTGCTGACTCGGTGAGGGCTGCCCGGTACGCGGGGCTGGGTCGTGCTGGTCGAGATAGCGGCGCATCCGGTGCCGGGCGAGGTTGCTGTCCCCGCTGAGCAGCGCCTCGACGATGGCGTCGGGCAGCTGGAAGTGGGGCTCCTCCTCGGCCGGCGGCCGAGGGGCGGGGGTGTGGCCGTCGGTCGGCGCGTCCCTGGCCGACTCGTCGCGGCGGGTACGCAGGCTGAGCAGGATGCGCAGGAAGAGGTCGAGCACCGGGTTGCCGGACAGCTCGGCCAGCTCCGCGTGCAGTAGGTCGGCGGGTTCTTCGGGGATGGCGCTGGCCGGCCGGTCCAGGAGCGCGCTCAGCCGGCGGATGACCTCGGGGTCGTCGACCCGGTCGGCGACGGTGTCCAGGCAGGCCATCAGCACGGCCTCGTGGACCGCGCGCAGGTGCGCAGACTCGATGTTCTGGTAGTCCAGGTAGAGCGTGATCGCCTCGATGCTCGCGTTGGGCGCGGGCGCCGTGACCACCAGGCCGCCGCCGGGCCCCCGGCGCATCCGGGCGACCGAGTGGTACTCCAGCAGCCGGACCGCCTCGCGCAGCACCGCTCGGCTGACCCCGAAGCGCTCCAGCAGGTCGGTCTCGGAGCCGATCGTGGAGCCGACCTCCCAGCCGTCGCTCGTGATCTCGGTGAGCAGGCGTTGGGCGACGACCTCGGCGAGCTTGTGGTCATTGGTGCGTTCGTGCGAGTGGGCCGCCCAGAGCCAGCTGGGGAGGTTCCGCGTCTCGGGCCGCCAGTTGATCAGGAACTCGCCGAGCATCGCCAGGTGTTGGGTGGCCAGGTGCTGGGCGCGGGACCGGTCACCGGCGACGACGGCGTCCACCATCGCCTCGTGCGAGACGTCGGAGCTGGTCAGCGCCGGGTGGCTGGGGTCCTCGGGCAGGTGGGTGAGCTGGTCGCGGGCGTAGCGCCAGGTCAGCCGCAGCAGTACGTCGACGAACAGGTGCAGCGCCGGGTTGCCGGACAGCTCCGCCAGGGTCAGGTGCAGCGCGGTGCGGATGTGGCAGTCACGGCTGGGGCCGGCGGAGAGCTCGTCGACCAGTGCGGTGCGCAGCGTGCCGATGCCGGCCTCGGTGATGCGCTCGGCGGCGAGCCCGGCGGCCAATGGTTCGATCATCTGCCGGGCGGCCATCAGGTGCTCGATGGAGGTGCCCGCGAACTCCAGGTAGACGACCATCGCGCTGGTGGCGGCCCCGGGATCCGGGGCGCGCACGACGAGTCCGCCCGCCGGCCCCCTGCGCATCGCGGCGACCTGGTGGTGCTCGACGAGCCGGATCGCCTCGCGCAGCACGGCTCGGCTGACCTGGTAGCGCTCCCGCAGCTCGGTCTCCGAGCCGAGCACCTGGCCGACCGGCCAGCCCGTGCGCAGCACGTCCTGCTCGATCTGGCGGGCCACCCGGGAGGCGAGCTTGTCGGTGCCTGGATGGTCGGCCGAGTGGTCAGCTGCGTGGTCGGCCGGCTGGTCGGCGACCGTGGGGGACGTGGGCTCGTCGACCCGTGCGCCGGGCGCGCTCGGGCACGTCGTATCGCCGTCAGTTGGCAAAGAGTTCTCCTCAGGTGAAGAGTGCTTAGTAATTCTACGCATCCCGAAAGAGGGGACTATTCACGGATTACGCCGGGTCACCACGGTGGAGTGAATGCCAGCCGCCGCACTTGTCGCTGGAATAGGCGCGACAAGTGGGACTTTTCGCGACAATGAGCCGCGAGAGGTCGGACGGGCCCGCCGCCGGGTGCGGACGATGTGGCCACGGCTCGCGGGCGGTGGCGTTGGGGGCGGCGGCTTGTGACCATACATACTGGTATGTATGGTTGTGGCATGGCTGAGCGCGACGTGGACTCCAGGGAGCGGCTGATCGAGGGGACGCGCGAGCTGTTGTGGGACCGGGGGTACGTGGGGACCAGTCCGACGGCGATCCTGCGGCGGTCCGGCGTCGGGCAGGGCAGCATGTACCACCACTTCCAGGGCAAGTCCGATCTGGTGCTCGCCGCCGAGCAGCGCAGCGCGGAGCGGATGCAGCGGCAGGTCCGGGAGACCTTCGCCGGCACCGGGTCGGCCTACCAGCGCATTCGTGGGTACCTGCTGCGTGAGCGGGACGTGCTGCGCGGCTGCAGTGTCGGGCGGCTGATCGCCGATCCGGAGATCATGGCCGACGAGCGGCTCCGGGAACCTGTCCGGGAGACGTTCGCCGTGCTGCACGAGTGCCTCGCTTCGGTCGTCCGGGAGGGGCAGGCCGCCGGCGAGTTCGACGCGCGCCTGGACGCCGAGCGCACGGCCTCGACGCTCGCGGCCGTCATCCAGGGTGGTTACGCCCTGGCCAGGGCGGAGGGGTCGGCAGAGCCCTTCGAACGGGCCATTCAGGGCGCGCTAGAACTGCTTCGGCTTGCCATGCCTGTCGCCGAATAGTGCGAACGACACCGGACAGCGCCACCGAATAGCGGCTCGAACAGTGCGCCCGGAAAAGGTCGACCGGGGGCCGAGATATGCCATTTCCTCCGTGTGGAGCGATGCGAGCCGAGCGTTGAATTCTTCGGCGCGAGGAGTCCAGGAGTTGCCGTGTCCGATCCCATTGTGCGAGAAGAGGATGCTGAACCGGCGTTAGTCCGGATACGCGCCGGTGCTCCGCAACGGCGCCGACCCGGGCTGGGCATGTTCGGGCTGTGCCTCGGCACGGCGCTGATCATCATGGAGGCCAACGTCGTCAACGTGGCCGTGCCGACGATCCGCGCCGAGCTGCACACCTCCGCGACCACGAGCCTGTGGGTGCTCGACAGCTACACCCTGTTGCTGGCCGTACTGCTGCTGTCGGCCGGGCGGGTGGGGGACCGGATCGGGGCGCGTCGTTGCTATCTGCTCGGGCTCGGGGTGTTCGGGTTGGCGTCGGTCGGGTGCAGCCTGGCCGGCACCGCGACCCTGCTGGTGGCCGCCAGGGCGGCGCAGGGGATCGGTGCCGCGCTGCTGGTGCCGGCGCCGCTGACGTTGATCACCTGGCTGTACCCGGAGGCGGCGGCGAGGGCGAGGGCGGTCTCGGTCTGGGTCACCGTGGGCGGGCTCGGCTTCTGCGCCGGACCGCTGCTGGGCGGGCTGCTGCTGGACACGCTGGGCTGGCGGAGCATCTTCCTGCTCAACGTGCCGGTGGTGCTCGGCACCGGGTGGCTGGTCCGCCGCTACGTCGCCGAGACGCCGCGCCGCCGGGTCGGTTTCGACGCCGGTGGGCAGCTGCTGGCCGTGCTCGGTCTCGGCGGCGTGGTGTTCAGCCTGGTGCAGTCCAGCCTCGCCGGCTGGCGCTCGCCGAGTGTGCTGGCCGCGCTGACCGGCGGGATGGCCGTGCTGGCGCTGCTGGTGGCCACGCAGCTGCGGCGGGGCCGGGTCGACCAGGACGTCCTGCTGCCGCCGTCGATCCTGCGCGCCCGGCCGGTGCTGGCCGGTCTGCTGGGCGGCTTCGCCTACAACTTCGCGCTGTACGGGATGCTGCTGGTCTACACGTTCGACCTGCAGAGCCTGCGGCACTACTCAGCGCTGCGCACCGGGCTGGCGCTCCTGCCGCTCACCGTCGCGGCGGCGGCCGGCACCATCCTCCTCGGCGGCAGGTTCGTGGCGCGCCGGGGTCCCCGCCCGGGCCTGGCCGTCGGCATGGGCCTGGCCGCGGTCGGGCTGGCGGTGCTGACGGTGGGCGCGGGCGACGTCCCGTACCTGGTGGTCGCGGCCGGGTTCACCGTGTTCGCGACCGGGCTGTCGTTCGCGGCGCCGGCGCAGACCCTCGCCGTGATGACGTTCGCCCCCGACGAGCACCGCAACGTCGCGTCCAGCGCCCTGAACGCCGCCCGGCAGACCGGCGGGGTGATCGGGGTGGCCCTGCTCGGCGCGCTCGCGGCGAACGACCTCGTCACCGGCACACCCCGCGCGATGGCCGTCGCCGTCGCCACCTGCCTGCTCGCCGCACTGGTCGCACTCCGGTTCGTCCCGGCCAGCCCCGAGTCCAGTCCCAGTCCGAGCCCCACCGAGGATCCGTGCCCGTCAGGAGACCACGACCATGAGTGACGCCCAGCCGCACTACGCGACCCTGCTCGACACCGCCGAGGCCATCCGGACGCGCGCCGTCTCCCCGGTGGAGCTGACCGAGGTGCTGCTGGCCCGCATCGACCGGCTCGAACCCGACCTGCGCGCCTTCGCCACGGTGACCCCGGAGCTCGCGCTAGTGCAGGCCAAGGCGGCCGAGGCGGAGATCGCCGGCGGGCGCTACCGGGGCCCGCTGCACGGCGTGCCGATCGCGGTCAAGGACATCTACGACACCGCCGGCATCCGCACCTCGGCGGGCATGCCAGTCCACGCCGATCGCGTGCCGGACACCGACGCGACCGTGGTCACCCGGCTGGCCGACGCGGGCGCCGTGCTGCTCGGCAAGCTGCAGCTGACCGAGGGCGTGTTCGCCGAGCACCACCCGACCGTCACGCCGCCGCGCAACCCGTGGCACCCGGACTACTGGTCGGGCGCCTCGTCCAGCGGCGCGGGCGTCGCGGTCGCGGCGGGGCTCTGCTTCGCGGCACTGGGCAGCGACACCGGTGGCTCGATCCGCTTCCCGGCCTTGGCCAACGGCGTCACCGGGCTGAAGCCGACCTGGGGCCGGGTCAGCCGGCATGGTGCGTTTGCGCTGGCGGCGAGCCTGGACCATGTCGGCCCGATGACCCGGTCCGCGGCCGACGCCGGCGCGGTGCTGGGCGCCATCGCCGGCCTGGACCCGCGCGATCCCACCAGCCTGGCCGCGCCGGTGCCCGACTACCTGGCGGGCATCGGAACCGGTCCCGGGGCTGGGCTGGGCGGGCTGCGGATCGGCGTCGACGCGCGGTACAACGAGGTGGGGTCCGACCCGGCGACCGTGGCGATGGTGCGCGCGGCGGGGCAGGTACTGGCTGGACTGGGCGCGGTGCTGAGGGAGGTGACGATCCCGGACCCGGCGCCGGTGGCCGCCGCGTGGGCCACCTACACCGGCGTGGAGACGGCGATCGCCCACGAGTCGACCTACCCCGCCCGGGCCGGCGAGTACAGCCCGCCGGAGCGGCCCGGCGCGGTCGCCGGCCTGATCGAGCTCGGGCGCGCCACCAGCGCGGTCGAGCTGATGCGGGCCCACCACGCCCGGCTCGCGTTCAGCGGCGCGCTGGCGACCCTGTTCACCGACATCGACCTGCTCCTGATCCCGACCCAGCCGATCGTCAACTTCACCGTCGCGCGCAAGGACGAGCTGTACGCCGCGCCGGACGAGCTGGCCGCGCTGCTGCGCTTCGTCACGCCGTTCGACATGTCCGGCAGCCCGACGATCACCCTGCCGGGCGGCTTCCACGACGGCCTGCCGCTGGCGTTCCAGCTGGTCGGGCGCCACCTCGACGAGGCGCTGCTGGTCCGGGCCGGCGACGCCTACCAGCGCGCCACCGACTGGCACACGCGCCACCCCGCCCGGTAGGAGCCGGCGCGCCCAGTTCGATCGGGGTCAGCGGATCTGCCGGAACGATCTGCCCTGTTGTCGGACAGTGGCGGCCGTCTCGTCCGGCGGTTGGGGACTGGTCGGCGCGGGGGTGGGTGAGGATGATGGGCGGTACAGGGTTCATCAGTCGGGGAGCGGCGCACGTGACGGACGAGGAGTTGATCGTCGAGTTCGCCTTGACCCGGTTGGACAACCCCGGCGTCGAGCTGGACGAGACCGCCGCGATGCTGGTCCGCCGGCTCGGCCCGGACCGGATGCTCGAGTTCGCCTCCCGCAACCTCGCCGTGCGCGGCGAGCTGCGGGGCGCCGCGTTCGAGTCGGCCGTGGAGTGCGTGCTGCGGATCGTGCTGAACCTGCGGGACGCCGAGGACTAGGCCGTTTCCTGTCGCTAGCCGCCGGACCGCTCAGCACCCGGCCCGCTCAGCCGCCGGACCGCTCAGCACCCGGCCCGCTCAGTCCCCAGACGGTTCGGCGCTCGGTGTCACGGCGCTCGTCGGCTGGTATTCGTGCAGCTCGTGGCCGTGCCGGCGCAGCCAGTCCCGCGCGTGCCGCCAGTCCGGCCGCGCCGTCTCGACCAGTCGCCAGAACGCCCGTGAGTGGTTGAACTCGCGCAGGTGGCACAGTTCGTGCACCACGACGTATTCCAGCACGTCCTCGGGCGCCATCAGCAGTCGCCAGGAGAACGAGAGCCGGCCGTTGGCGGAGCAGGAGCCCCACCGGGTGCGCGGGTCCCGCACCCCGACCACGGCGAACCGGACCCCGATCCCGCCGGCCTCCCGTTCCGCCACCGCCTGCAGCGCCCGACGGGCCTCCCGGCGGTACCAGCGCTCGATCGCGGCCCCGGCGGCCTCGGGCGGGCCGCCGACGACCAGTCGCCCGGCACGCAGCCCGGCGACCGCGCGCCCGGCCGGGTCGTGGTCGACCGGTACGGGGGCGCCGGCGAGCCAGATGGTGCCGGGCCGGTCCAGGAACAGCTCGCGAGGGCGGTCCGCTGCCGCCCGCAGCTCGGCCAGCTTGTCCCCGAGCCAGCGCTGCTTCGCCACGATGAACTCGTCGACCGTGCGCTGCCGGACCCGGGTCGGCACCACGACCTCGGGCGGGCGGCCCGGGCCGACGGTGAGCCGCATCGTCCGCGCCCGCCGCGACTTCCGGATCTGCACGACCACCACGTGCCCGTCGATGACCAGTTCCTTCGACAGTCGGTCACCCACCTGCCCAGTATTCATCGGGCGCCCCGGCCGCCCGCGCGGCGCCCCCGGCCCTCGGGGTCCGGCCCGTCTAGTACAGCCAGCGGTAGGTCTTGATCACCTCGGCGATGTCCTCGCCGGCCGCCCGGTCCGCGTCGGACCGGCGCACCGCCCGGAACACGTCGACCAGCTCCTCGCCGAGCGCGAGCCGGATCCGTTTGTTGTCCAGCAGCGCGTTGAGCTGCTCGTCCACGGTCCGGGGCAGTGGTGCGATGCCGTGCTCGGCCCGCCGCTCCTCGGTCCAGGTCCCGGGATCCTGCTGCACGGGCTCGGGTGGTTCGAGGCCGTCCTCGATGCCGGCGAGGCCGGCGGCCAGTACGGCGGCGAGCGCCAGGTACGGGTTGGCGGAGGCGTCCGAGGGCTTGAGCTCGATGTTCGCGTGGTTCGCCCCGAGCAGCGGAGTGCTGGGCACCAGGCGCAGCGCGGCCTCCCGGTTCTCCACGCCCCAGAACGTGTAGGCGCCCGACCAGTAGCCGGGCCGCAGCCGCTGCAGCGAGCACACGCTGGGCGCGGTGACCGCCACGATCGCGGGCAGGTCGCGCAGCAGGCCGGCCAGGTAGGCGCCGCCGTCGGTGGTCAGGCCCTCCCGGCCGGGTCCGCCGGAGAGCAGGTTCGCCCCGTCCCGGGAGATCGAGGTGTGCAGGTGCCAGCCGTTGCCGACGTGGCCCTGGGTCAACAGGGGGGCGAAGCTGGCCCGGATGCCGTGGGCGCGCGCGGCGGCGTGGATGGTCTGGCGGGCCAGCAGCTGGTGGTCGGCGGCGGTGACCGGGTCGGCGGCCACGATGCTGAGCTCGTACTGGCCGGGGCCGTACTCGCCGTGGAACTGGTTGACCCGCACGCCGTTGGTCTCGAGATCGCCCAGCAGCTGCTCGGCGAACTCGTCGACGGCCAGGGTCCGCGCGGGCCCGTAGGAGGGGCCCTGGTGCACGAACCGCAACTCGTCGCTGTTGTCGTCGTCGTGCCAGCTCAGCTGGAACTCCAGCTCGTAGCCGGCCAGGCAGCTGATGCCCATCGCCCCGGCCCTGGTGACCTGCCGTTCCAGGACGCCGCGCTGGTCGTAGGGCCACGGCGACCCGTCGGCCGCGACCTGCCGGCCCGGCACCCAGGCGAAGCCGGGCTGGCCGGCCAGCCGGACCAGTCGGTCGGCCTCCGGGACCAGCCGGATGTCGCCGGATGGCGTGCTCAGCGCGTCGTGGCCGAACGTGATGGCGTCGTGCGAGTCGAATACCGCGAACAGCGGCGTGATCCCGACGCCTCGCTCGGCGGCGGACTCGAACCCCCGCACCGGGACGGTCCGGGACCTCGGGATGCCGTTGTTGTCGGCCCAGACGATCGTGACCCCGACGACGCCCTGTTCGGCCAGCTCGGCCGCCACCGCGCCCGGCGGTGTCGGGTTCCCCTCGTTGGTCATCTGGCTCTCGGCCCTCCGTGGCTCAGCGGGTGTTCCTGCTCCCCGACCTCAGCCCACGCGCGTCGATGAACGGTGGACAACCGCTATACCTCGCGGTCGCGCGGCCGCCAGCCCGAGGTGAAGGCCTCCGGCGGGACGGTCGCCCCGGTCGCCGGCGTGACCCCGGGCCACTCGGCCACCACCGACTCGGCCCAGCCGGCCCACCGCTCCAGCAGCTCGGCCTGCTCGAGCAGGAACTTGTTGATCAGCGCTATCACCGGCAACCGGTCCGGGAACGGGCCGCCGTCCTCGACGTAGGCCTCACTGCGGGCCTGCACCTCGGCGAGGCGCGCCGCGCCGTCCGCCCGGATCGCGCCGAGGGTGCGCAGCAGCTGGGTCCGGTCGCCGTGGTCGGCGAAGGCCACCTTCATCAGTGCCTCGGACTCGGTGCTCAGGCCGCGGCCGGGTTCGTCCAGCCAGTCGCGCAGAGCCGCGCGGCCGGCCGTCGTGATCGCGTAGCGGGTGCTGGCGCGCCGCCCGGTGTACTCCCGGGCGGACGTGGCCAGGCCCCGGGCGACGAGCTTCTTCGGCTCCTCGTAGAGCACGCTCTCAGCTTTCGGCCAGAACCAGCGCAGCGTGCGGGTCATCTGTTGGGCGAGTTCATAGGTGGTGAACGGGCGCACCGCGAGCAGGGCGAGGAGCGCGAACGACGTGGAGTTGAGCTCTCGGCTGACCTTGGGCGCGGGCACGGCTTGAAGATACTCCGCATCGGAGTATCTTCAACGATGTACTTACTCCGCAGCGGAGTATTGGCGGGGAGTGATGGCCGAGTGTCGAGGGGGAGCCGTGCCTGGCCTGATGGGGTACTCACACATCTCGCTGTCGGTGACGAGCCGGGACGCCAGCGTGGCGTTCTACCGGGACGTGTTCGACTTCGAGCCGTACGAGGTGCTGGACCACGAGGCCTGGCTGGAGACCATCTCGGTGCACCCGGTGACGGGCATGGTGCTCGGGTTCCAGCAGCACCGGGACAACGACGGCGAGCCGTTCGAGCACCGGCGCACGGGGCTGGACCACCTGGCCTTCCGGGTCGCCAGCCGGGACGAGCTGGTGGCCTGGCAGGCGCGATTGGTCGAACGGGGCGCTGTGTACACGCCGATCGCCGACAGGGAGTACGGCTCGGTGCTCTGCGCGCGTGATCCGGACGGCATCCAGGTCGAGCTGTTCTACCGCGTCAACCACCCGGAACCGGCTCTGACCACGCGAGGGGACGATCATGGCTGACATCTCGGTGCCCACCCGGCTGACCAGCGAGTACGGCCTGCGCCACCCGTTCGTCAGCGCCGGCATGGGGTTCGTGGCGCACGAGCGGCTCGCGGCGGCGGTGTCCAACGCGGGCGGCCTGGGCATCCTCGGTGCCTCGCCCGACCCGCCGGCCAGCCTCGCGGCGATGACCGAGCGGATGCGCCTGCTCACCGACCGACCCTGGGGGGTGGACCTGATCCGCGCCGAGACAGGGTTCGGGCCGGCGAGCAGGGCGGAGCACGTGGAGGTGTGCCTGGCCGAGGGCGTCCCGCTGGTGGTCTTCCACCACGACCCGCCGCCGGCCGACTGGGTGCGCCGGCTCGCCCGGGGCGGCGCCCGGGTGTGGATGCAGGTGTCCTCGGTCGAGCTGGCCGCCACGGCGCTGGAGCTCGGCGTCCACGGCCTGGTCGCGCAGGGCCGCGAGGCCGGCGGGCACACCCGCTCGACCGTGGCTCTGGCCGAGCTGTTGGGCCGGCTGCGGGCGAGCTACCCCGACACGCTGCTGCTCGCGGCCGGCGGGTCAGCGACGGGACGGCGGTGGCGGCGGCGCTGCGAGGGGGGGCCGACGGCGTGTGGGTGGGCACCCGGCTGGTCGCCTCCGAGGAGGCCTATGCCCACCCGGAGTACAAGGACCGGCTGGTCCGCTCCAGCGGCGCCACCGTGACCACGACCGCGTTCGGCCCCGAATGGCCCGGTCAGGCGTACCGGCTGCTGGCGACCCCGCTGGTCCGGGAGTACCCCACCGCACCGGACACCCCACCCTCGGCCGCGCCGATCGGGCACACCCGGCTCTTCCCGCACTCGGTCGACCAGCCGTACGAGATGCCCCAGTTCTGCACCGTGCCGCCCACCCCGCCGACCGGCGGCAGCTGGGACTCGATGGCCTACCCCGCCGGACAGGGGGTCGCCTCGGTGCGCGCCGTCGCCCCGGCCGCCGAGATCATCGCGGAGATGATGGCCGAAGCCATGGCCGAGCTCGCCAGGAGCTGAGGTCAGAGGTTGGCCCAGCTGTCGGGGCGGGTGCCGTCGACGTCGGTGAACCCGTACTCGCCGGCCAGCTCGGCCGAGGTGACCGACCGCTGGTTCCACCGTGCCCGTTCCGGGTCGGCGGCCAGCGCGGCCACCGCCCGCCCGACGTAGCGCGGGGACTCCGAGGCCGCGAAGCCCGGCGGCGCGCTCAGGTAGCCGTCGCTCCGGTCGGCGCGCAGGGCGTCGCGCCAGTTGTCCTCGCTGACGCCGAAGTTGGCCAGCATCATCTCCGAGCGCAGCCAGCCGGGGGTGATGGCCACCGCGGTCGCGCCGTGCGGCGCCAGCTCGTGGCCCTGGGAGAAGGCCAGCCGGTTCACCGCGACCTTGGCCAGGTCGTAGAACACCGAGATGCGGTAGTGGGCGGCGTTGTAGTCGGTGGTGCCGTCGGTCACCTCGACGAGCAGCCCGCCCGGCCGCCCGACCAGCAGCGGCAGCAGATGGTGCGAGGTGACGAGGTGGGTCTCCACGGCCAGCCGGAGGATCCGCAGCCCGTCGTCCAGATCGTGCTCCCAGACCGGCGTGTTCCAGCTGGCCGGGCCGCCCTTGAGGACCTCGGCGCCCCAGATGTCGTTGACCAGCACGTCGATCCGGCCGTGCTCGGCGCGGATCCGCTCGGCCAGCCGCCGGACCTGGTCGGGGTCGAGGTGGTCGACCTGGTGCGCGACTCCGGTGCCGCCCAGCCGCGTGACGAGGTCGGCCGTCTCCTCGATCGTCTCGGGGCGGTCGTAGTCCGAGTGCCCGGTGCCGGTCACGCTGCTGCGCCCGGTACAGATCACCGTCGCGCCGGCCTCACCGAGCGCGGCGGCGATGCCTCGGCCGGCGCCCCGGGTCGCCCCGGCGACCACGGCGACGCGGCCGCGTAGCGCGTCCCGGTCCGGCTGCCAGGTCACGGGACCGGAGTGGGGGTCGCCTCGGTGGTGCTGACCACGATCTCCGAGTGCAGCGTGCGGTGCACCGGGCACATGTCGGCGATCTCCAGCAGCCGCTTGCGCTGGTCGGCATCGAGGGGACCGTCGAAGCGGATCACCCGCTCGATCCGGTCCAGCAGCCCGGTCTTCGTCGCGCACTCGGCGCAGTCGCGCGCGTGGATCCGGGAGTGCCGCAGCTGCACCGACACGTGCTCGAGCGGCCAACCCTTGCGGTCGGCGTACATCCGCACCGTCATCGACGTGCACGCCCCCAGCGACGCGAGCAGCAGGTCGTAGGGGCTCGGGCCGGTGTCGGCGCCCACCGGTCGGGGCTCGTCGGCCGTGAGTACATGCGTGCCGGTGGTGACCGTCTGGCCGAACGGCCCGTCGCCGTTCTCGCCCACCACGACGAAGCCCTCGGCCGGCCGGTCCTCGGGTGCCGGCCGCGCGCGCTCGGCGTCGAGGTAGCGGGCCGCCCAGTTCGCCAGCACCGTGGCCACGAACTGGGCGTCGGCGCGGTTGGTGAGCAGGTGGTCGGCGCCGTCGATGGCAACGAAGGACTTGGGGTGGCGCGCGGTCTCGAAGATGCGCCGGGCGTTGTCCACGCCGACCACCTCGTCGACCGGCGAGTGCAGCACGAGCAGCGCGGTGCCGAGCTTTGCGATGCGCTCCGCCTGCGGCTGGGCGGCGATGTCGTCGAGGAACTGCTTGCGGATCCGGAAGCTCCGGCCGGCCAGCAGGACCTCGGCCTCGCCGGTGCGCTCGATCTCGGCCCGCTGCTCGCCCAGTACGTGCGCCACGTGGGCGGGGTCGGCCGGCGCGGCGATGGTGGCCACCGCCCGGACCTCCGGCACGAGGTGCGCCGCCGCGAGTACGGCCGCGCCCCCGAGGGAGTGCCCGATCAGCAGGGCCGGCGCCTTGAAGTTGGCCCGCAGGTGGTCGGCCGCGCTCACCAGGTCCGCGATGTTGGAGCTGAAGTCGGTGTTGCCGAAGTCGCCCTCGGAGGCGCCGAGGCCGGTGAAGTCGAACCGCAGCACCGCGATGCCGAACTCGGTCAGCGCCCGGGCGATCCGCGCGGCGGCCAGGGAGTCCTTGCTGCAGGTGAAGCAGTGCGCGAACAGTGCGTAGGCCGTCGGCTCCGACTCCGGCCGATCCAACCGGGCGGCCAGCAGCGCACCCTGCGATCCGGCGAACTCGAGTTTTGTGCTCTTCATCATCCAGTCCTGTCTCGCCGAAGCACTTCACCGATGGACGACCCGCCAAGCGCAACGCCCCGAGACTAGTTGCCCTTCCCGCCGGTGGTGGATCTCACCGGCACCGGTTGACCCAAAACCGAACAACTGTAAGATTCTAATAAAGGTTAGATTTATCGACGGAGGACCGCTGATGACCGCACGTGTCGCCGAGACCGACCGCGCCCCGCTGGACCGGGCGTTCGCGGTGCGCTGGTACGAGGGCTGGCTCGAGGCCTGGAACAGCAACCGGCCCGAGCTGGTGTACGAGCTGCTCACCGAGGACTTCGTGCTGGACAGCCCGACCACCCGGCATACCGGCATGGTGGTGCGGGGCCAGTCCGCCGCGGCGGACTACATCCGGTACGTGCTCGCCGCGTACCCCGACCTGGCCTGGCAGGTCACCGCGCCGCCGATGTACGACGACGAGCTGGCCCGCGCGGCGTTCAGCTGGCGGGGCACCGGTCACTTCACCGGCCGGATGGACCCGCCGGGCATCGAGGGCACCGGCGCGGCGTTCGAGTTCGCCGGCCTCGAGGTCTTCGACTTCCGGGGCGACCGGGCCTGCCACCTCTACGCCAGCTACGACCTGCTGGGGCTGATGAAGCAGCTCGGCGTGCACCGGGGCGCCACCGCCCGGCGATGACCACGGGCCCGCACGAGCTGGTGGAGCGCGGTGTGGCCAGGGGGGCCGACGCCGACGACCGCGCCGCGACCAAGGGCGACCGCACCCGGCGGCGGCTACTCGATGCCGCGGCCGCCGAGCTGGCGCGCAACGGCCTGGCCGGCGCCAGCATCGGGGCCATCGCGGCCGCCGCCGGGCTCCGCACGGGCAGCGTGTACTTCCACTTCCCTTCGAAGGGCCAGCTGATCGCCGAGGTGCTCGAGGTGGGCCTGCGCGAGACGTTGGCCCATCTCGACGAGGCGCTGGCCACCGTGCCCGAGCACGGGGATCCCGCCGGCCGGCTCCGCGCGGCCCTCCGCGCACACGCCACCGCCGTCAGCGAGCTCACCGACTACACCCGCGTGGTGCTCGCCCCGACCGCCGTCGGCGACGGCACCACCGCGGTCACGTTCCGCCGGCTGCGGCGCTCCTACCTGCGGCGCTGGACCGTGCTCGTGGCCGAGGCGCAGGCGGCCGGTGTGCTCGCGGCTGAGCCGGACCCCCGGCTGCTGCGCGACCTGCTGTTCGGCGCGGTGAACGCGGTCAGCCTGGCCGGCCGGCCGCCGGAGGAGACCACGGCTGGGATCGCCGCACTGCTCGGGTTTGGCGTCGTGGGACCCCGGTCGGTGTCGTAGGCCCTCCGCCGAGAGCCGCCGGTGGGCTGTCCGGCCGTGCCGCCCGCCGAGGAGGCTCTTCGGAGACCGCTGTGGTCTGGGCCGACCGGGTGATGATCTTCACAGCAGGTCCGGCCGAGGTCGGCGCCGAGGGGCGCCGCCACCTCTGGTCGTTCGGAGTGCGCGGGCGTCACGGTGTGCAGTCGGTCGGCGGGCGGGATAAGCGCGATCCTGGCCGTCGGATTGGTGACACGGAAAAAAGGGGCGGGCTCCGGAATCCGGAGCCCGCCCCTGTGCACGCCATACCCTGATTCCCCAAGACAATCTGCCGCGGCTGGTAGGCAGACCGTGCGCGTCCGCGCGATGGAGAATGCGCGGCTACACAATCGGAGTTAGGCGTCCTCAACCGTTTGATGCATCCCCACCGCCGGGGGAGCTGCTCCATCGGGGTGGAGCGCGGTGGAGCTGTGCGGAACCTCAGCCGTGGCTGTCGGAGTTCTTCTGGCCCTTGGCCAGGATGCCCAGCACGCCCTCGAGAACGCTGTTGTTGCATGCCTGGATCGGGACCTGCACGGTGGTGTCCTGCACGTTGATCAGACCGGCCTGCTTGTGCACGCCGTCCGACTCGTCCTTGGAGCTGTTGTCCTGGTGGCAGCTCGCGCCGCTGTTGTCGTTGTTGTCACTGTCATCACTGCCATGGTGGTGACCGTGGTGACCGGAATCGCCCTCGTAATCGCCGGCGAAAGCCAGTGGGCTAACGGCAAGCAGACCCGCGGCGGCAGCTGCCACCACAATTCCAGCCTTCTTGAACACAGTTGATCTCCTCTTCAAGGTCAGCGGCGCCTCTCGACGATCGCCTTGGCTTCCAGCGGTGTGTTAGGGGAGCCCAGCTGGCCTTCTCAGGTTAGCGGATAGCCGGGCTGGGTGAAACAGGTATTCGAAAATTGGCTCTGAGTGCTATTTGGAAAAGGTTTCGGCTTCCTTTGAGTGAATGTTGACGGCTTTATCGATCGTTTTCCTGGTGTGGATGTGACTGGTGGGATCACGGGGAACAAATGAGATTGGTGGGTCCTTTGTGGGTGGAATGATGGTCACTGTGTGTAACCGTTACGGGGTTGCGCGCCCTGCCGGGGCGCGGAGGTCGCCGGGTTCGTTGGGCCGTTCGGCTCCTCCGGTGGGGCGGAACGGGGGACCGGTGATGGTCTTTCACTCGCAAACCGGTGCGAATCGGATCACAATCGTGAAGACGATGTTGCCGACCGGAAAGGCCAGGGCGGTTGCCATGTTGAGTCGGGCACGGGTTGCGGTCGGGTTGTGTTGCGCGCTGGGACTACTCGCCCTGGCCGCGTGCAGCACATCGGTCCAGGGGGACGCCTCCGCGGAGGCGTCGCCGGGCCAGCCGGCGCGGGCCGCCACCATCGACACCGCGCCGTGCGGACTGCTCACCAGTGGCCAGCAGCACCAGCTCGGGGTGAACGCGGGGGTGCGATCGCAGGTCAGCGACGACTGGGGTGGGGTGGTCTGCACCTGGAGGACCATCTCGACCGCGCAGGGCGGCGAGTTCGTGGGACGGGTGCTGCGTGGCAACGCGCCGACCGGTACGTCGTCCGTGTCGGTCAACAACCTGCCCACGACGCAGTTCGTGCCGCCGAACCTGGACGAGCGCGCGTACTGCGTCTTCCTGGTCGCGGTCGCCTCCGGGGAGACGCTGTGGGCGCAGTACGGCGGACCCAACCAGCCGGGACTGAGCCACCGCATCGCCTGCGCCAAGGCGCAGACCGCGGCCTCCTACATGGTCAGCACATTCGGCGCGCTCTCCCGGTAGCGGCTCAGCTAATGCCTCAGTTAGTGGATCAGTTCGCCCGGATGGCACCTAGCGCGTTCGGGGCTACTTGGTTAGGTTCGGTAATAATCCTTCCCCGCTGTTGAAAGGTGGGTGGTTGAAATGCGGCACATGGTCGCAAAATTGGCCGCTGGGCTCGTGGCGCTGTCGATGGGGCTCTCCATGGCAATGTTCATTGCGCCTTCGGCCGTACCGGCTCCCGGCTGCCCCTCGGGCACGACGTCGCAGCCCTGGCAGACGGGCTGCTACTAGTAACGAGGCCCTCGGGCCCCGGTAGGTAGCAACCGGCGTCCGTGCGCGGCACACGAGCCAGCAGGCGTGTGCCGCGACGGGACGTCGGCCGCATCAGCGCGCCGCGGCATCGCCGCCGAGCGGCGATGATCGTTGAGATCACCGCCGGCCGCCGCGTAAACGGGGCGTCTGCACGGCGTCGCCCGGAAAAGCTTTTCGGCCGTTTATGGGACGTTGATAACATCTGGATACCGTGACCCGGACTCCTGAGATCTCAGTGTTTCCGCCCCGGGGAGAGGGTATGGGATGATCATCGATCTCAACGGCACGATGCTGGCCTACGATGATGTAGCCCCGGAGAACACCGATTCCGATGCAAAGCCGGCGGTGGTATTCAGCCATTCGCTCTTTATGTCCCGGCTGATGTTCGCCAGCCAGGTCGAGTTCTTATCAACGCACCGCCGAGTGGTGTGCTACGACCATCGGGGCCAGGGCCGGAGCGCGCGGGACGCGGTCGCCCGGTTGGATGTCGAAACGTTGACCGCCGACGCCGCCGCGCTGATCGAGGAGCTGGAGCTCGCGCCGTGCCACTTCGTCGGCAGCGCCATGGGCGGGTTCATCGCGCTCCGCTTGGCGGCCCGGCGGCCTGACCTGGTGCGTTCGGCGATCGTGGTGTGCTCCTCGGCCGAGGAGGAACACCAGCTCGAGCACTGTGCCGAGCTGCTGATCCGGATGCGCTACGACGGGATGGTCGGCACGATCGAGCCGATCATGCGGGAGCTGTTCGGCAAGACCGCATTGTCCGAAGGTCGCCCGACCAGCGGGCTCGACCATTGGCGGAAGCGGGTGCTCGCCCTGGACAGCTCGATCAATGACGCGGCACTCGGCATCATGTACCGGACGGGTGTGCTGGACGAGCTGCCCAATATCTCGGTGCCGCTGCTGCTCATTTCCGGCGAGGAGGACACCGCGTATCCGCCCGGGTTCTCCGACGAAATTGCCGCGCTGGTCGACGGCGCGCGCCACGTGCGGGTCGAGAACGCCGGCCATGCGGTTGTGCTCGAGCAGCCGGACCTGGTCAATCGGCTCATTGCCGAGCATCTGACCGCCTGCGACGGCTGAGAGCGCCGGCTCAGTCCGCCGGCCGGCGCACCAGGTGTTCGAGCAGGTCGACGCCCGGGGCGAGGGCGGCCTCGTCGAAGTCGAACGTGGGCGTGTGGTGCGGGCCGGCGAGGTCGGCGCCGAGGCCGGCGTAGGTCGCGGTACCGCCGTGCTGCTGGACCCGCCGCATCAGTGCGGTGGCGTCGTCGCTGGCGATGCCACTGCCGGGCGGCGGCTGCCCGAGCCGCAGCCCAGCGGCCCGCCCGGCCGAGGCCACCGCGTCCGCCGCCACCGCGTCGGGCCGCGCCGTCGTGACCGCACCGATCAGCTCGATGTCGACGCCGAGGCCGTGCATCAGTGCCGCGCCCTCGATCATCGCGCGCGCCCGTGCCTCCAGGTCGGCGTTCACCGCGCCGTCGTCGGCGCGGGTCTCCAGCAGCAGCTCGGCGGTGTCGGGCACGATGTTGCTCGCGGTGCCGCCGCTGATCCGGCCGACCGCGACCCGGGTCTCGTGGCCGGCCACCCGCGTCAGGCCCTGCAGCGCCAGGGTCGCCGACGCCGCGCCGAGCAGCGCGTTGCGGCCGTCCTGCGGGGCGAGGGAGGCGTGCGCGGCGCGCCCCCGGAACACCGCGCGCAGCTTGGAGTTGGCCAGCAGCCCGTCGATCGACGGCGCGAGCACCCCGGTGGGCAGCGAGAGCCCGAGGTGCACGGCGACGAGCAGGTCGATCGTGTCGGCCAGCCCGGAGGCCGCCACCGCCCGCCCGCCGCGCCCGCCTTCCTCGGCCGGTTGGAAGAAGATCGTGACGGAGCCGGCCGGCGGGTCGGCGGCCAGCCGGTGCGCCAGCTCCACGGCCATGCCGATGTGCCCGTCGTGCCCGCAGGCGTGCATCGAACCCGGGAACGCCGACGGGTAGCCGTGGCGGGCCGGCCGGTGCGCCGGGTCGGTGGACTCGGTGATCGGCAGCGCGTCCAGGTCGGCCCGCAGCCCGACGGCGCGCCCCGGGTGCGAGCCGCGCAGCGTGGCGACCACGGCGGTGTGGCCGCCGCGCATCGTGGGCAGGAACCGGGGGTCGGCGCCGGTGGCGGCGGCCCGCTCGTACGCGGCGTCCAGCTCGGCCTCCGCCGGCACGCCGAGGCGCTCGCCGGGGGCCATCGCGGCCGGCCCGGTGACGACGTCCCAGCCCAGGTCGGCGAGGGTGCCGGCGACGCGGCTCGCGGTACGGAACTCGGTGAAGCCGACCTCGGGGTGCACGTGCAGGTCCCGCCGCCAGGCCAGGGCAACTTCTCCGGCCGCGCCCCCGGCCACCCCCGCTGCGCTCATGCTGGCAGCCTACGGTCGACCCGGCCGCCGCGCCGGGCGTCGGACCGGTGCCGCGTTGTTGTCGCCGGTGGTCTTCGGTCCTGAAGGCGGGGGATGGTGCCGGGTCGGCTGAGCTGGGTCGCCGCCGTGGCCGTCGGCTGCCTGGTGGCGGCCGGGATCACCGCGTGCGGGGCGTCGACCCCGGCGCCGCTCGGCCTCGGCGCGGCCCGCCCGTGCCGTACGGCGGACATCGGTGAGGCGGCCCCGGACCCGCCCGGGGTGGTGGCGAACGTGCCGGTCGAGGTCCGGTTCAGCTGCGCCACGCTGACGGTGCCGCTGGACCACGGCCTGCTGCCCGGTCCGCGCGCCGAGGGACGGCTCGCGCTGCCGGTGGCCATGGCGGACAACGCCGACGCGCCGAAGGGCGTGCTGGTCTGGCTGGTGGGCGGGCCGGGGGAGCCCGGCGTGCCGCTGGCCGCCGACATCGCCAGCGGCTTCGACCCCGCGGTGCTGCGCGACTACCGGCTGGTGCTGCTGAGCGGGCGGGGCACCGGCGACGGGGCGCTGCGCTGCCCGGAGCTGCAACAGGCCGTCGGTGGCTCGGACCTCGCGATCCCGCCTCCGGGCGCGGTGGCCGCGTGCGCCCGCGAGCTCGGCCCCGACCGGCGGTTCTACTCCACCGCGAGCACGGTGGCCGACCTCGATGCGCTGCGCGCCGCGCTCGGGGTGCCCACGCTCAGCCTGGACGGGGCGTCCTACGGCACGTTCGTCGCCGAGCGCTACGCGGTCACCTACCCGGACCGGGTCGCGCGCCTGGTGTTGGACTCCGTGGTGCCCCACGACGGCCTCGACCCGCTGGAGATCGACGCCTTCGCCCGCACGGCGCAGGTGCTGCGGATGGTGTGCCGGGAGGCCGCGTGCACCACCGACCCGGCGCGGGACCTCGCCGATGTCGTACAGGCCCGCCACGACGGCCCGCCCCTGCTGGACACGCTCAGCGACCTGTCCTCCGGCCGGCCCGACCTGGCCGCGGTACCGGCCGCCCTGCACGCCGCCGCCCACGGCGACTACACCGAGCTCGACCGGATGGTCGCCGCCACGATCAAGGGCTCGCGCGCGAGCGCCGGGGAGCTGAGCGCCGGCCTGCACGCGGCCACGACCTGCCAGGACACGATCGGGCCGTGGGGCGGCGCGGCGAGCCCGGTGGCCGGTCGCGCGGCGGCGGTCACGGCGGCCGCCGCCGCACTGCCGGACTCGGCGTTCTTCCCGTTCGACCGGGCCACCGCGACGGGCAACGGCCAGGTGGCGGTCTGCGAGCAGTGGCCGGCCACGCCGGTGGTGCCGTTCCCCGCCGGCCGCGACCTGCCCGCCGTTCCGGTACTGGTGCTCGCCGGCGACCACGACCTGAACACCCCGCCGGCCTGGGGCGAGCAGGAGCTGGCCCGGGCGCCCCGGGGCCAGCTGGTCGTCGTGCCGGGCGCCGGCCACATCACCCAGGACCACGCCAATGGCGCGGGTGGCCGGGAGGCGGTCCGGCGGTTCCTGACCGGCTCATGACGCCGCCGCGGTGCGCCTCGGTCCGGGCGGGCCCCGGCTCAGGACCGGTCGCCGCGCAGGGTGGGGTGGTCGCCCAGCCAGCCGGTCATGGTGGCCAGCACGAGCTCGGGTACCTCCAGCTGCGGCATGTGGCCGACCCCGGGCAGGAACCGGGTCTGCCAGTGCGGGTTCGCGGCGGCGGCCGCCCGGGACGCCTGCACGGACACCAGCCGGTCGGCCTCGCCGTGGATGAGTAGCACGGGCACCCGGACGGCGGCCATCGCGGGCCGGTACCGCCGCCCCGCGACCACCGGGATCGTGCTGCGCATGGCGGCCAGGAACGGGGTCACCGTGTCCGCCCGCCGCATTCGCCACTCGGTCAGGCCCACCAGCGCCTCGACCAGCTCGTCGGACGCGCGCGCGGGGTCGGCGAAGCAGTGCCCGAGCACGTTCGCCACCCGCTGCCGGGGCGTGATCCAGGTCCGCTCGGCCCGCAGCGCCAGCTCGCCGATGCCGGGCACGAGGAGGGCCAGCGCCAGCCCGACCACACGCAGGTCGGGGCGCGGGCCGGGCTGGGGCAGCGCCGGGTCCAGCAGCGCCAGCCCGGCCACCGTCTCCGGGTTCCGGTACGCCTGCAGCAGGGAGACCAGGCCGCCCATCGAGTTGCCGACCAGCACGGCGGGGCGGCCGATCACCTCGCGCAGGAACCGGTCCAGCAGGTCCACGTTGGCGGTGACCGTGGCGGTGCGCCGGTCACCGGGCGTCAGGCCGAACCCGCGCAGGTCCAGCGCGACCACCCGCCGGTCCCCGGCCAGCCCCGGCCCGACCGGCACGCAGTCCAGGTGCGAGCCGCCGAGGCCGTGCACGAACACGAGCGGCGGCGCGCCGGTGGTCGGGTCCGAGGACGACTCGGCCGAGTCGGTCACGCCGGGCTCGGCCCCCGCCGAGGACTCCGGTGCGCCGAACTCGACCCAGTGCACCGGGCCGCCCAGGTCGCTGTACCAACCCCGGGCACCCCAGGGGGCGGCGAACGACCACGGGGCCACGTGCGGGTCCGCGCGCTGCCCGGTCAGCGGAGTCACGAAGATCCTCTCAGCGCGCGGACACGGAGACGGTCCTGGTGCCGTCGGGTCCGGTCAGGTCGGCCGAGGGGTCGGTCCGGTTGGTCACCACGAAGTCCCGCAGCTCCGGCCACGCCTGTGACCAGGGCACCCGCTGCTCGGTGCAGATCCACAGTCCCACGCCGGTGTTGATGCCGGGCAGGCCGTACCGGTTCTCGAACGAGCCGACCTTGCGCACGGAACCGAAGTACCGGTGCATGGCGCCGGCGTCGAGGCCGACGAACAGGACGCCGCGCGCGGCGTCCGGTGGCGGGCCGAAGTACCAGAACCCCCGGCTGGCGCTGTACACGGCGGGCACCCCGTCCGCCCGGCCGAACTGGTCGATCGCGGACGCCTGCCAGTAGGTGTCGGCGAGCACCACCGTGCCCCGTCGTTCGCCGACCGGCAGGGTCTGCAGCGCGTCGGCGACGGCCGTGGTCAGCTCCGGCCAGCCGGTGCTCAGCCCGGACACGGGGGAAGGGGGGCCGCCGCCGTCCCAGACCAGCGGTCGGACCGGCAGGGTGATGGCCACCGTGAGCAGGCCGGCCACCGCGACGGCCGGCCACGTGGTCGTCCAGCGCCACCAACTGGCCGGTCGCCGCCGCCCGATCTCGACCACGGCGGCGCCGGTGCCCAGCGCGAACAGCCCCGTGATGTAGTTCTGGCGGCCGCCGGCGGCCAGGAACAGCGCGATCACGCCGACAATCGTCCAGCCGAGGAACCGGTACGCCTTCAGCTCCGCCGAGCGCAGCAGCCGCCAGGTGCCGTAGCAGAACAGCACGGCGCCTACCGGGAGGCCGGCGAAGATCAGGATCAGGGGCAGCAGGGTCAGCCGGCCGCCGAGCAGGTTCTGCTCCGCCTCGATGGCGTGGGTCATGTCCAGCTGTGGCCAGCCGTGCTGGGCCTGCCACCACAGGTTGGGCAGGCTGACCGCGACCGCGATGGCGCCGCCCAGCCAGAGCAGCGGCCGGCGCGGCAGGTCCCTGGGGCCGACCGCGAGCGCGGCGCAGGCGAGCACCAGCCAGAACGCGACGATCAGGTCCTTGGTCTGCAGGCAGACGGTGGTGACCAGGGCCGACCACAGCAGCAGCCCGTCGCGGCGGGTGCGCACCCAGCGCACGAGCAGCCAGGTGATCACGGTCCAGCCGAGTGAGTCGATCACGTCGGTGGACAGCATGTGACCGGTGCCCAGCAGGCCGCCCGACACCGCGTAGGTGGCTGCGGCCAGCACCTGGGCCCGGCGCCCGGCGCCCAGCTCCCTGGCGATCAGGGACGCCACGATCACACCGAGCGCGGTCGCCAGGGTGGCCGGCAGCCGCAGGGCCGCCACCGAGTCGGGGAACAGCGTGTCCATCGCCCTGGCCAGCAGCGGGATCAGCGGCGGCTGGTCGGCGTAGCTCCAGCTGAGCCTGCGCCCGGCGGCCAGGAAGTACAGCTCGTCGGCGAAGTACCCGTAGCGCCCGCTGGTCGCGCCGAGGACGGCGGCGACCGCGGCGGTGATCGCCAGCACCGGCCAGCGCGCCCAGCTCGACAGGGTGGCCGGCAGGTTGTTCGGCATCTCGTTCGGCGACTCGGCTCGGCGACGGCCGCGTCCGGCGGCCGCCGCGCGGTCATTCGCGGGCCACGTCAGCCCGGTACCCGCGGCGGGCGGGGAAACGCTCATTGTTCGGCTCCGAATCAGGTCGCGGAATCGCAAACCGACTGGCTCAGGCATTACCGAGTGCGGTGCCTTCGGTAATGCCGGGTGGCCCGGCTACTCAATTTTGAGGAGACAGCGATCCGCCCGTACGTCGCCTGGAGCAGCGGCTCTACGATGCGCATCAGTTGCCCCCCGGCGCCTAATGGTCATCCCCTGGAGTGGTCGGACAGGTCGGCTCCGGTGAGGCGAACGATGCCCTACCGCTCGGTAGCCGACCTATGGCGACGCTAGCACGATCGGCCTAGCGGGCCGGGTGACGCGGATCACTCGAGCATTAATTAACAATTTCACCACAGAAGCATTTCGCGCTATTCGCCGCGATTGCGCCGAGCGACCGGCCGGCGCGGCTCAGCGCGACCGGTCGGGCGACCGCATGAACAGCGCCAGCGGCGCCCCGGACCCGGTCACCACGGCGATGATCAGGAAGAGGTTGGCGTACGAGGTCGCGAGCACCTGGCTGGCCAGCGCCTGGTAGCGCCCGTACATCGCGGCGAAGGTACCCGGCTCGGTCGCCGCCGAGGGCGGGCCGGACGAGTGGATCAGCGCGGCGCGGTTGGCGAACAGCTGGGCCTGTTGGCTGGTGGACAGGGCACTGAGGACGGCGAGGCCGAGCGCGCCGGAGGTCTGCCGGGCGACGTTGTTCAGCGCGCTGCCCAGGTTGGTGTCCGCCGGCGGCAGCGCGGCGAGCCCGGCCGTCATGATCGGCATGATCGACATACCGAGGCCGATGCCGCGCACACAGGTCCACAGGATGACGTCGGACCTCGTCATCGCCGGGGTGATGGCGGCGAGCAGCGAGGTGCCGTACGCGCAGATCACCAGCCCGCAGACGCCCAGCCAGCGCGGCCCGATCCGGTCGTAGAGCCGGCCGACCACGGGGCTCAGCATGCCCGTCGCGATCGCCTGCGAGAGCAGCAGGATCCCGGCGTCGAACGCCTGCTTGTGCTGGCCCTGCTGCAGGAACACCGGCACGAAGAACGAGATGCCGAGCAGGTTGATCTGCAGCGCGGACAGCATCAGCAGCGACGAGGTGAACGGCCACACCCGGAACACCCGGATGTCCAGCAGCGGCTGCGCGACGTGCAGCTCCACCACGACGAAGAGCGCCAGGCACAGCGCGCCGCCCACGAGTAGCATCCGGATCCGGTAGCCGTCCCAGCCCCAGTCGCTGCCCTCCGACGCCGCCAGCAGCACGGCGAACAGGCCGACCGCGATGCACAGGAACCCGGGCAGGTCGAAGCGTCGGCCGGCGCGGCCGGGCGTCCTGGGCAGCAGCAGCGAGGCGGCCAGCGCGCCGGCGATGCCGACCGGCACGTTCACGTAGAACACCAGGCGCCAGTCCAGATACTCCACGAAGTAGCCGCCGAGCACCGGCCCGACAGCGGGGGCGAAGATGATGCCGAGCCCGAAGATGCCCATTGCGGCGCCCAGCTTGCGCCTCGGCACGATCCGGTACACCAGCGTCATCGCGACGAGCCGCCGAAGTCCTTCTGGATGGACGGCACAGCGACGTTGACGATGGTGACGTCCAGCACCGCCATGAAGTTGCCGACGACGAGCACCAGCACCGGGACCAGCCAGCCACCGGACCCTGCGTCGCCGGCCCCCGGGACCCTGCTCGGGGGGCCGGCGGGGGAGGCGGGGCGTCGCGCGGTCGCGGTGCCCGTCGCACCGGAGTGCGGAGTGCCCGGTGCCGTGGTGTCCGGGCTCGTGGACGGCCTCCTCAGTTGATGAAGGGCGAGTTCTGCTTGAAGATCCGCATGATCGGCGCGGTCTCGACCGAGCGCAGGCCGGGTAGCGCGGCGATCGGGCCGGTCAGGTACTCGTAGAGCGCCCGGGTACTCGCGCACGCCACGCCGGCATACAGGTTGTAGGGGCCGGTGGTCGCCGCCGCGAAGCCGACCTGGGGGTGCCGCGCCAGCGCCTCCCCGGCGGCCACCAGCTGGCCCGGTTCGACGGACAGCCACAGCGTGGCCGGCGTGCGCAGGCCGAGCAGCGTGTGGTCGATGTCCACGTCGAAGTACAGCACGCCGGCCCGGCGCAGCTCGGCGAGCCGGCGCCGCACCGTGGTCTGGGACCAGCCCGTCACCTCAGCCAGCTGGCGGTAGCCGGCCCGGCCGTCCTGGCCGAGCGCGCTGACCTCGGTCACCCTCGGCGTGCGCGGCAGCCGGCTGAGCACCGCGTGGTCCTCGGCCGAAGCGTCGGCCGCCATCCGGGCCATGCAGACGATCTCCGCGCCGCCGGAGGCCACCCGCACCCACGAGGTGTCGTCCTGACGGGCCAGCGCGCGGGCCAACCCGGCGGCCGCCTCCGGGGCACGCCGCACCCGCACCAGCCACTGCTGCTGACCGACGGCCTCCGACCACAGCGTGCCGGTCACCCGGGCCCCGTGGGTCGCGCGCAACCGGGCGTAGCGCCACGCCACCGTCTGGTCCGAGACACCGAGCAGCTCGCCGACCAGCAGGAAGGGCACCCGGCCGTCGATCTGCAGCGCCTGCAGCAGGCCGCGTTCGATGTCGTCGAGCTGGTGCGTGCCCATCCGCTCCTCCCGGTCGGGAAAATCTACGCCCCGGGTACTCCGGGGTGATCGGGATGACGGTTGGCACGATCGGGTAGCGGGAATACCGGCGCGGGCGGCGGCCGGTCGTGAGACAGTGCCAGCGCCCGAGCACGCACCGTCTCCGGCCCCCACCGGCCCGATCGCTAGGACTGAGCACCGTGAGCCTTGGCCCCCCGTCCCACACCGAGAACGGTGCCGTGCCGAACAGCGCCGCACCGAGCGGCGCCGTGCCAGAGGTCAAGGCCAAGGGGATCAGCGGGCGGATGCTGAGGGCGGCGGTCGAGCGCGCGCTGGTGATCCAGCAGCCGCTGGTCGCGTCGCGCATCGCCAAGATCCGCAGGAACAAACCGGACGCGACCCCCGCCGAGGTCATCGCCGCGCTGGACAAGCAGTACACGATCACGGTGGGCGGTACCGGAGCCGCCGCCGGTGGGGCCGCGTTCGTGCCCGGCGTGGGGACCGCCGCGTCCCTGGCCACCGGGGCCGCCGAGGCGATCGCCGCGCTCGACGCCTCCGTGCTGTACACCCTCGCGGTGGCCGAGGTACACGGGCTCGCCCTGGCGGACGTGGAGCGCCGCCGCACCCTGGTGCTCGCCATCGTGCTCGGCGAGGGCGGCACGAAGCTGATGCAGAAGGTCACCGGCCGCTCGACGAACTGGGCCCAGGGCCTGACCGACACGCTCCCGCTCGGCAAGCTCGGGCCGCTCAACCAGACGCTGGTGCGCTGGTTCGTCAAGCGCTACATCACCCGGCAGAGTGCGTTGGCCCTCGGGCGGGCGTTGCCGCTGGGCGCCGGGGCGGTCGTCGGCGCGGTCGGCAACGTGGTTACCGCCCGGGCGGTGATCCGTTCGACCGAGCGTGCGTTCGGGCCGCCGCCGCTGACCTGGCCGGAGCCCGCCTCGGCGGAGTGACCTGGGCCGATTGCACCTCGGCGGATTCGGCTGAATTGAGCAAAGGATTGCCTCACCGATCATTTCGCCGGGAATTCTCACAGGTGGTGCACAGTTTTAGAGTGTTCTCAGTAATGGTGAGAATCACCGATAAGTGTTACGCCACAGATCCGTCCTAACTGTCAACGTCGAGGCTAAGAAGAATCTGAGGCGGCGCTTCTCCGGCTGAAACTGAGATATTGCTCAGTGATTGGGTGACTGCTAGGAATCTAGGCGTCAGATTTCCCACCCCGAAGGAATCCTGAAAATATGAAGCACGGAATTCGAATTCTGGCCCGGGGAGCGGCGCCGATGGCGCTCGCCGTGGCTGCCGTCGGAATGTTCGGCACGGCGGCCCTGGCCAGCCCGGCCAGCGCGGCGGCGCCCGAGGCTTCCACCGCCGTTTCCGACGCCGCCCTGGCCACCCCGCTCCCCGCGTGGGGCTTCATCGACCCCCGACACCACACTGATCGCAACAGCTGCCAGCGGTTCGGCGGCCACGCGCAGTTCGACAACGGTCGCCGGCACTGGTACTGCCACGGCGGCCGGTTCGACCAGTACTGGTACTGAGTCGGCCCGACAGGCTTTGCCGATCCGGTAGTTCGGCGTCGGCACCACCAGGCACGTGCGTATTCGCACGTGCCTGGTGGCATGTCCGGGCCCGGTGCCGGTGTGGCGGTCCGTCGCCCTTTCGGGCCAGGTCGGCCGGCCCGGCTGGCCCCGATGTGCGTGGCGGGGAAGAGTCGGGGCCGGTGGCGCGTTGTCGCGAATGGCTCATCTGCGCCACCGCCGGCGGGCGCGCGGCGGCACCGGCGGCCCTCGAGCGCCCGCCGGGTCGGATCGCCGACGAGTGACCAGTACCTCGAAGAAAGGCAGACATGACCGCGAAAACGTGGTTCATCACCGGTGCCTCGCGCGGGTTCGGGCGCGACTGGACGATCGCGGCGCTGGAGCGCGGCGACTCGGTAGCCGCGACCGCGCGGGACACCTCGACCCTGGACGACCTGGTGGCGCGCTTCGGTGACCGGCTGGCGCCGCTGAAGCTCGACGTCACCGACCGGCCGGCCGTGTTCGACGCGGTGGCCGAGGCGCACCGGCGGTTCGGCCGCCTCGATGTTGTCGTCAACAACGCGGGCTACGGCCAGTTCGGCATGGTCGAGGAGATCAGCGAGGCCGAGGCGCGGGACCAGATCGAGACCAACGTGTTCGGCGCGCTCTGGGTGACCCAGGCCGCGCTGCCCTTCCTGCGGGAGCAGGGCTCCGGCCACATCCTGCAGGTGTCGTCGATCGGCGGGATCAGCGCATTCCCGAACATCGGCATGTACAACGCGTCGAAGTGGGCACTGGAGGGCTTCACCCAGTCCCTGGCGCAGGAGGTGGCCGACTTCGGCATCAAGGTCACCCTGATCGAGCCGGGTGGGTACGCGACCGACTGGGGCGGTGCCTCGGCCCGGCACGCCACGGCACTGCCCGCCTACGACGACTACCGCAAGCGGGCGGCGGCGGCCCGGGCAACGCGGGTGGGCAACCCCGGCGACCCGGCGGCCAGTTCCGCCGCGGTGCTCCAGATCGTCGACGCCGAGCAGCCGCCGCTGCGGGTCTTCTTCGGCACGGCCCCGCTGGCCATCGCCGAGGCCGACTACGAGTCGCGGCTGGCGACCTGGCGGGAGTGGCAGCCGGTCTCGGTCGCCGCGCAGGGGAACTAGTTCACGGGCGGGGTCCGGGCAGCGTGGCCCGGGCCCCCGTGTGCACGGCCAGTCCCGACCGCCGCCCGCCGAGCAGGACGAGGAGCCCGCCGGGGAACCGGGGGAGCCGCTCGTACCGCCGGCGCAGGCTAGCCGGGAACCGGTGGCCGACCACGTCGTCGAGCGGTTCGGCATCGCGGACGGCGGCGACGGCGGCCACCGGCGCGTACGGCTCGATGAACTGCGTGCGCGTGGCGTGCGTGCGGCACCCCGCGCCGGTGCCCACCGGCCTCGGGCAGGTCGTCCCGGTCGAGCACGGTGACCCGGCGGTAGAACTCCGACAGCGCCCGGGCGGCGAGCAGCCCGGCCAGGCTGCCCCCGGGCACCAGCGCGCGCTCACCGAGCATTCACATCGCCCCCCGCCCGGCCTTTGACGCCCTCGGCCGGGGCAGCAGTATGGGCCCGCCCCACCTGTCACGGGAAGTAGGCGCGACAAGTCCGACCTGTCGTGCCCAATTGCCACGACAAGTCGGACGAAGGTGCCGGGGCGTGTCCGGAATCGGCGGGCGGGTTCGACACCTGGGTGTTGGTATCCACTGGCGTGGGAGGACTCAAATGTCCGAGGAGAACCAGATTCGTGTCACCGGGGTCAGGGCGGTGGCCGTGCCGGTCCGCGAGCAGGACCGTGCGCTCGAGTTCTACGTCGGCACGCTCGGCTTCGAGAAGCGGCTGGACGCCCCGCTGGGCAACGGGTCGCGCTGGATCGAGGTCGCCCCGCCCGGCGCCGCGACGACGATCGCACTGACGCCGTCGCGCGACGGGCACAGCGCCGGCGTCGACACCGGCATCCGGCTCGTCACCCCGGATGCGGCCGGCGACCACGGCCGGCTGCAAGCCCGGGGTGTCGAGGTGGACGAGCTGTTGCGTTGGGAGGGGGTGCCGCCGATGTTCGTGTTCCGCGACCGGGACGGCAACAGCCTCGTGATCGTCGAGGGGAGCTGAACACGATGGCGGACCTGGACAAGCGGTTCACCGAGATCCTGCTCAAGAGCCCGGCCGAGGGCGGCTGGACCTACCTGGTGATGCCGGGGTCGGCCGAGTTCTTCGGCACCCGCGGCCTGGTGAAGGTGCGGGGGACCATGGACGGCCACCCGTTCCACAGCTCGTTCATGGCGCTCGGTGACGGCACGCACAAGCTCCCGGTGAAGGCGGAGCTGCGTAAGCTGCTCGGCAAAGGCCCCGGTGACCGGGTCACCGTGCACCTGCTGGAGCGGCTCAGCTGACGGCTGGTAGCCCAGCAGCGCCAGCAGGGTCTCCCGCTCCGAGCTCGCCAGGCGGGGCGGCTTCTGATCTACCACCCCGCCGAGCGGGGGCAGGCCGGCCGAGCATGTTTCGGCTCGGCGCCCCGGGGGTGTGGTTACGAGGTGGCCCCGAACGCGTGGGCCACCAGGTAGGTGTCCTCGTACATGTGCAGCCGGGTGATCCGGCCGTCGAGCACGGTCAGGTGGAACGCGACGAGCATGTCGTAGCGGCGCCCGGTGCCCAGCGTGGTGTGCGCGATGCGGCCCAGTACCACCGCGTCCGAGCCGTCGACGAACGTCTGCCGGATCTCCGAGATGCTCTCGCCGGGGACGTGCAGGCCGCCGATGACGGTCAGCACCTCGGCGACGTCCGCCGGGCTGGACCGAGGGCCGATCCAGGGCAGGCTCTCGTTGCCCGGGATGAGCCAGTCGACCTGCTCGGCGAGCAGTGCCGTGGCCCGGTCCGGCTCGCCCGCGCCGAGGTGGCCGAAGAACGCCTGCACGGTGTCGAGGGTGGCGGTGTCCGAGAGCGTCGCGCTCTCGGCCGGCGGGGGACCCGTGTTGATCACGGCGTAGAGCGCGACGATCCGGCCGTCCCGCACCACGGCGACGTCGGTGCCGGTGATCCGGGCCGGGTCCTCCGGAGGCCCGTAGGACCAGGTCACCTCGCCGCCGCCGGGGTGGACCGACGGGCTGCCGGTCGGGGTGAAGTGCCAGCCCGGCGTCCGCTCCTGCAGCTTGGCGACGGTCGCGTCGAGCGGGTCGTGGCCCACGAGGCGGCCCTCCGGGTCGACGAACACCGCGTCGGGCGCCCAGAGCTCGGCGATCGCAGCCCGGCGCCGGTCGCCGTCGCGCTCGCCGAAGACGTCCAGCAGGTTGCGCCGCAGGAGCTCGGCCACCTGGTCCGGGGCCGCGCCGGCGTCGCCCCGGCCGGCGGATTCCAGTGAGTTCAAGGTCATGACCGCACTATACCGAAATTCTGGACCGATTGGTTAAGAATCTCTCTACCGTTGATGTTCTCTGTCAATTTCGAAAACTGGTTGACATATTGATGATGCTCGCGGACTCTGTGCTGGACGCGAGCGGCGCCGCTCGGCCTCGGGCCAGGTCGGGATCCGCCTCCGTTGCGCCGAACCTGGAGGTCTCATGGCCGAGCACGTGCACGATGTCGCGGTGGTGGGATTCGGGCCGGTCGGGCAGGCGTGCGCCCTGATGCTGGGCCGGGCGGGGCACGACGTGGTGGTCCTGGAGCGGTGGCCCGAGCCCTATGCGCTGCCCCGCGCGGTGCACTTCGACCACGAGATCGGCCGGATCTTCGGGGCGGCGGGGGTCGGCGCACAGGTCAAGAAGGTCACCGACCCGGTGCCGGACCACTACGAGTGGCGCGCCGCCGACGGCCGCACCCTGCTGCGGATCGACTGGTCCGGGCTCGGGCCCTCGGGGTGGCCGGTGGCGAACTTCTTCAGCCAGCCCGAGCTGGAGGCCGTGCTCGCCGAGGGGGCCGAGGCGCTGCCCAGCGTGCGGGTCAACCGGGGGTGCGCGGTCACCGGGCTGACCGAGCACGCCGACCACGTCGAGCTGCGCGCGACCGACCGGGACGGGGTCGACCGGACGGTCCGGGCGCGCTACGTGATCGGCGCCGACGGCGCGAACAGCACGGTCCGCGAGCACCTCGGCACGCCGCTGGTCGACCTGGGCTTCTACTTCGACTGGCTGATCGTCGACCTCGTCCCGCACGAGCAGGGGCAGTGGTCGCCGATGAACTGGCAGCTGTGCGACCCGGTCCGGCCGACGACCATCGTGTCCGGCGGCCCGGGGCGGCGGCGCTGGGAGTTCCTCCGCCTGGCCGACGAGACCGTCGCGGAGCTCAACACACTGGACACCGCGTGGCGGCTGCTGGAGCCGTGGGGCCGCACCCCGACGAACTCGACGATCGAGCGGCACGCGGTATACACGTTCCAGGCGCGCTGGGCCGAGCGGTGGCACCGGGGGCGGCTGCTGCTCGCCGGCGACGCCGCGCACCTCATGCCGCCCTTCGCCGGCCAGGGCATGTGCTCCGGCATCCGAGACTCGATCAACCTGGCCTGGAAGCTGGACCTGGTGCTGCGCGGGCTGGCGCCCGAAGGGTTGCTGTCGACCTACACCCGGGAGCGCGGCGGACACGTGCGGCACGCCATCCACATGTCCGTCGAGCTCGGCAAGGTCATCTGCGTGCTGGACCCGGACGCCGCCGAAGCGCGCAACCGGCGGATGGTCGAGGCCGGCGCGGTGCCCGAGCGCGCGCTGCCCCCGGCGCCCCCGCCGGTGCTGGCCGACGGAGTCGTGCACCGGGGCGGTCCCGACCGCCCCGACGTGCTGGCCGGCTCGCTGAGCCCCCAGTTCACGCTCGCGCACCGGGGAGGCAGCGGCCTGTTCGACGACGTCGTCGGCCACGGCTTCGCGGTGCTCACCGACGGTGTCGACCCGCGTGAGGTGTTGTCGCCGGCCGACCTGGCGTTCCTCGAGTCACTGGGTGCGCACCACGTGGCGATCGTGCCGGCCGGTAGCCACTCTGCCCACGACTCCGACGACTCCGGTGTCTACGCCGACGTGGGCCCCGGCTACCTGGACTACCTGGCCGAGCACGGCCGGCGCGCGGTGATCGTGCGCCCGGACTTCTACGTGTACGGGTCCGTCGCCGACCCGGCCGAGCTGCCCGGTCTGGTGGCCGCGCTGCGCGCCGACCTACTCGGCGAGTCGGGGATTCCGTCAGGGTGAGTCGGGGATTCGGTCAGGGCTCACCCGCACCCGGCCGAGCTTAGGATTCGGGCATGCCCGCGAATGCGCCCGAGTCCCCCCGCACGCTCAGCGACGACGCACTGGCCGTGCCGCTCTCCGTCGACGAGGTCGACCCGGCGAGCGTGCTCGACGGCAGCCCGGAGGTGCGCAGCCGGGCGCTGGACACCCTGGGGGACGTCGAGGTCGGCATCTGGGAGATCACCGAGGGCACCGTCACCGACACGGAGATCGACGAGGTCTTTGTTGTGCTCGCCGGGGCGGGCGAGGTCGCCTTCGAGTCGGGGGAGACGACCACGCTCGCGCCCGGCGTCGTGGTGCGGCTGTACGCCGGCGACCGGACGACGTGGACGATCAGCTCGACGCTGCGCAAGCTCTACATCGGCCACACGGGATAGCGCCCGGGCGGGCCGAGGGGCGGCCGGTCAGGACGAGGTGGAGTCCTCGCGCAGGCGGTGGAAGATCACCCGGCCGCCGTCCCGCGGGCCGGCGGGGTCGTCGGCCTGCTGGTAGTCGCCGGCCTGGAAGCGGACCGTCTCGCCCTTGAACTCCGCCGGGATCGGCGCCACCACCTGCTGGGTCTGCCCGTTGTCGGTGGCCGCGAAGGTGAGGCTGCCGTTGCCGGAGTCGGTGATCGTGAAGTCGAACCGGCTGTTCAGGTCCACCTTCTTGAGCAGCTGGTAGTTGATGTGCTGGTCGCCGTCCTGGACCTGTTTGACGACCACCTTGAGGCCGCCGTCCTGGTAGCGCAGCATCACGTAGGGCACCGAGCTGATGTCGTCGGCGCCGTGGATCTGGCCCAGGATGATGCCCTGCCCGTCCTGCGGCACCTGCAGCAGGGTCACCGAGGCGGTCAGCGTGTGCACGCCCCGGCCGGCCTGGAAGTTGGTGAGGCTGTTCAGCTCGGTGCGCGGGTGGTCGGAGTTCTTGGTCGTCGCGCCCTGCGAGGGAGCCCAGAAGACCAGCCCGCCGCCGGGGTTCGGGGTCATCCACGGCTCCGTGACGGCGGCCGGTTCGACCGTGGTCGCGTTCCCGTCGTCGTTCTCCACCGGGATGCTCAGTTTCCAGCCGGTGAGGTCGACCGAGTCGCCGGGCTCCGGGGGTGCGGCGGGCGCGGTGGCCGGCGGGGTGGCCTGCGGGGGCCGGTGCCCGCCGCCGGAGAGGCCGACCCACAGGGCCCCGCCGAGCAGCAGCACCAGGACCACCGCGATCACCAGCCACTGCCGGTGACCCAGGTTCGAAAGCTTGTCGGGGAGTCTGAGCCGCGTCACCTCTCCAAGCTAGCGCGGTCGCCGACCGGGCCGGCCGCGCCTCCCCGGTCTCCTGAGGTGGTACCAAGCGATCGTCAACCGCCCGTCAACCACTCGCCGACCAGGCAACCCTCCCGCGCCCGCCTCGGCCTGGCCGGCGCGCTACCCGGGCCGAGTGTGCCGCCGGACTCATGCGCCGACCGGTGTGCTCCGTGCGGCGGTCGAGTGGCTCCGACCGGTGCCGAGGGCCGGCAGCGCGCCCAGGCCTGCCCAGGACCTGCCTAGGACATGCCGTGGGAGTGCTGCCGGCCGGCCTCGTCGTCGTAGGCGCGCTTGACCTGTTCGGGGATCCGTCCCCGGCGGTTGATCCGGACGTTGTGCTGGCGGGCCCAGGCCCGGACGGACTGGTTGTGCTCCAGGTCCGCCCGCTGCTGCCTGGTCCGCTCGGACGCCACCGGCCTGCTGGTGCCCGCCGGCCGGGCCGCCGCGACGAACGGCGCGAGGGCCTCACGCAGCTGGCGGGCGTGCTCCTGGCACAGGTCGATCTCGTAGTCGTCGCCGTCGCAATGGAACAGCACGGTCTCCTCGGCTGGTCGACCATCCAGATCATCCACCAGGCGGACCTCACGCAACTGGGCCATAGCCAACCTCCTGACCTTCCACGGTTACTCGTTCGTCTTCGGGGTTCGTTCGTCCGGCGAGGGGTCAGGTCCTGGCGTACGCCGCGAGCAGCTGCGGGTTGCGCATGCTGGTGGCCGCGCCCTCGGCGACGCAGGTCATCGGCCGGTCGGCGAGCTTCACGGGGAACCCGAAGGCGCGCTCGAGGTTGTCCCCGAAGCCGCGCGCCAGTGATCCACCGCCGAACAGGATCACCCCGTCGGAGAGGATGTCGCCGGTGGCCTGCGGCGGCAGCTCGTCGAGGCAGGCGGACAGCGTCTGGATGATCCCCTCGATCACCGGGTGCACGACGTGGGTGAGCTCGTCGAGGCCCACGCTGGCCAGCCGGGGCCGGCCGGTCGCGGCGTCGCGGCCCTGGGCGACGACCGTGGGCTCGTCGGCGGTGGAGGCCCGGATCTTGACCTGCTCCGCGGTGAGCTCGCCGACCAGGAGCTGGTGGTGCTCCCGCAGGTAGTGGCTGACGGCCAGGGTCATCTCGTCGCCGGCGACGCGGCAGGACCGGTGCGCCAGGATGCCGCCGAAGCAGAACGCGGTGACCTCGGAGGTGCCGCCGCCGACGTCGACGACCAGGTGCGCGCGCCGCTCCAGCGGGTCGATGCCGCAGCCGACGGCGCCGGCGATCGGCTCGTCGAGCACCCAGGCGCGGTGGATACCGGCCTCGTCGGCCGCCTCCAGCAGGGCGCGGCGTTCCAGCGTGGTGGCGCCGACGGGCACACCGATCGCCGCGCGCAGCCGACCCCGTCCCCACGGCCGGGGCGCGATCCGGTGCAGCACGCTGCGCAGGTACAGCCGGGCGCTGTCCAGGTCGGTGATCACGCCGTCGTGCAGCGGGCGGATCGCCTGCACCCCGGCGGGGGAGCGGCCGATCAGCTCGCACGCCTCCCGGCCGACCGCAACGACGCCGCGGCGGGCGACATTCCCCTTGACGAGCATCACCGAGGGTTCGTCGAGTACGACGCCCTCCGCCGCATCGCAGACGACCGTGTTCGCGGTTCCCAGGTCGATACCGAATTCCTGCATTGGTGCGTTCCTTCCGAAGAGATTTGTGCGTAAGCCGGGTGTCACGGGCGCTGTACGGGCCCGCTGTCGCGGATCTCGGCCTGGTGGGCGAAGTAGTAGGCGAACAGGTCGTGGGCGGCCGGGCCCGGGTTGTTCTCGCCCTCGCCCGTGCCCTGCGTGAGCACGGTGACCACGAGCGAGGGGTCCTGGGTCGGGGCGGCGGTGACCCAGTTGTCGTAGTTGTCCGAGGGCAGCGAGCCGTCCTGGGCCGTGCCGGTCTTGGCGCCGACCGGGACGGGCAGGTCGGCCAGCCGGCCGGCGGTGCCGCCGGTGACGGCCGCGCGCAGGCCGTCCCGGATCGGCTGCAGCGCCGCCGCGAACGGCAGCTGGCTGGCCGGCGCGTCCGGCAGTGCGGTCCAGGCGTGGTCGGTTCCGGTGGCCAGGCCGAGCCTCGGGGTGACGAGCCGCCCCGTGGTCACCGCCCCCGTCCAGCGCGCCACCTGCAGCGGCGTGGTGGTCAGGTAGCCCTGGCCGATGCCCAGGATCACCGTCGAACCCGGGTACCAGGTGCCGCCGTCGGCGCCGACCGTGTCGGGGGTGCCGAGGTAACCGGGCGACTCCGACGGCAGGTCGATACCGGCGCGCTGGCCGACGCCGAGGGTCCGGGCCGCACTGATCATCGGCTCCGGCCCGAGCGCGCTGGCCAGCTTGTAGAAGTACACGTCGTTCGACCACGCCAGCGCCTGCGTCAGGTCCATCGGCCCCATCGGTTTCCAGTTGTTGAACGTGTGGCCTCCGAGGGTGTAGCTCGCGCCGGTGGGAATGGCCTGGTCGGGCGGGAACCGGGGGTGCAGCTGGTTCGCGGTGGCCACCACGAGCTTGAACGTGGAACCGGGTGGCACCGCGGACTGCGCGCTGTGCTCGCGCATCGGGCTGCCGGGCGCGGCCGCCAGCTTGCTCAGGGCGGCGTTGTCGGCCGGTGGCCCGTAGATGTTGTTGTCGAAGTTCGGCACGCT
Source organism: Pseudonocardia sp. (assembly GCA_036272155.1). Lineage (GTDB taxonomy): Bacteria > Actinomycetota > Actinomycetes > Mycobacteriales > Pseudonocardiaceae > Pseudonocardia. The sequence goes on along the minus strand of DATAZG010000202.1, from coordinate 93,816 downwards.
GGCCAGCGCCAGCACCTGCCCGGTACGCGGGTCCATGGCGACCGCCGCGCCGATCCGCTTCGGCTGGCTGCGCATGGCGGTGACCAGGCTCGCGGTGAGCACCCGCTGCATGCCGAGGTCGAGCGACAGCCGCAGGTCCGCGCCGGGTACCGGGTCGAGGTGCGGCCCCATTGCGACCGGCTGGCCGAGCGGGTTCACGTACACGCACTGCTCGCCGTCGACCCCGCGCAGCACCGCGTCGTACTGCTGCTCGAGGCCAGCCCTGCCGACGACCTCGCCGAGTGGCAGCTCCGGCCAGCGCCGCTGCTCGGCCGGCGTGGCGATCCCGGTGAAGCCCAGCGCGGAGCCGAGCAGCGCCCCCGCGGGGTAGGCCCGGCGCGCGACGCCCACCACGCTGACGCCGGTCAGTGCCGCCCTGGTCACCGCGGCGGCGGCCGGCGCCGGCACCTCGGCCACCGGCACAGCCAGCGTGGTCGGCGGGACGGCGGTGAGCACGGTCCGCAGCGCCGCCGGGGGCTGGCCGGTCAGCGCGGCCAGCCGGGTCACCGCGGTCGGGTCGGTCAGCAGCAGGGCCGGTACCGCGAGGACCTTCGCCGGGCCGCCGCCAATGTTGGTGGCCAGCGGGGCCCCGTGCCGGTCGGTGATCTGGCCGCGCGGCGCGGGCAGCCGGAAGCAGCGGCTCATCTGCTCCACCCCGGCGGCGGTCAGGGTCGGCCCGTCCGTCGCCCGAACCTGCCAGCCGTAGCTGGTGAAGCCGAGCAGCAGGGCGGTGAGGAACACCGTCGCGACCTGTACCCAGCGCGGCCGCCGGGCCCGCCAACCGGTCTGCGCCCACAGCCGGCGGCGCAGCCCGTCCCGGCGGACGCCGACCACAACGCCGATCGCGGCCAGGTGCACGACCAGCGCGGTACCGCCGTAGCTGAGGAGCGGGAACGGCACCCCGGCCAGTGGCAGCAGACCGAGGTTGCCGCCCAGGGACACGACCGACTCGACGCCGACGAACACGGCGAGCCCGGCGGCGGACAGCGCGCCCGGCATGCCCCGGGCCGCCCGGGCGGCGAGGGCGAGCCGCCACACCAGCACCAGGGCGGCGAGCACCACGGCGGCGCCGGCGAGCAGCCCGAACTGCTCGACGACACTGGCCACCGCGAGGTCGGTGTGCCGCTCGGGCAGGTACTGCGCGCGCAGGTCGGTCAGCGGCTGGCCGGCGCCGAGCAGTCCGCTGGAGCCCACCGCGATGCGAGCTTGGGTGACCGCCCACCCCGCGTCGTTCGCCGACTCGTGCGAGCCGGCCACGAAGCTGCCCAGCCGGGTCAGCTGGTACGGCCGCAGCAGGCCGACCACCATCGGCGCCGCCAGGGTGGCCGCCCCGAGCACCGGCAGCAGGAACCGCGCCGGCACCCGCCCCAGCACCAGCATCGCCACCGACAGCGACACCAGCAGCGCGCACGTCGACAGGTCGGGCTGCGCCAGCGTGAGCAGGATCGGCACGGCGGCCAGCAGCACCGCGAGCGCGAACCGCCGCCACCACGCGTGCCCCGCCGCCCCCAGCACCTGGGCCAGCACCAGCAGCACCCCGAGCTTGGCGAGCTCGGACGGCTGGAACGTCAGCGCGCCGAGGTCGATCCACCGGGTGGCGCCGTTCGCCGAGGAACCCACGAACCGGACCGCGACGAGGAACACCAGCGCCGAGGCGTAGCAGGCCCAGCCCAACACGATGAGCACCCGAGGGCGGGCGCGCCACAGCACGGCGAGCAGCGCGACACCGGTCAGCGCGAACAGGCCCTGCCGCAGCGCCAGCCCGGCGCCGGCCACCGCCCACAGGTTGGCCACCCCGATCCCGACCACGGTGAGCGCGGCGAGCACGGCGACCAGATCCAGGTGCCCGCCCCGCGCCCCCGTGCGGACCGGTGGGTCCCGCCGCCGCTCACCGCGCGGGCGGAACCGCCCTATCCCTTGACCCCGGACCATCTGCCCCCCATACCGAAATCCCGAACGAACATGATCAACAACCCCCGTCGGCCGGCACGAGCACCGCGGTGCTGCCCGCGCGAGCCGGCTCCTCGACCACCACGGTGACCGCGAGCGCCCGCCCCGGCGGCACGCTCAGCTGCCCGACCACCGCGACCTCACGGCCACCCGGCGCTACCGTGACCGACCCCCCGTCCACCCGCCGCGCGACTCCGGAACAGCGGTCGAGCACCACGTAGTGCCACTGCACCCGCCGCGCCTCCGGTGCCGGCACCAGCCGGACGAACACCCGCACCTGGCAGTCGCCGCCCGGCGCGCAGCGGGCCAGCGCACGCAGGTCGACGCTAGCGACCGCGCCGGCGGCGCTCGGGGCGACCGGCTCGAGTGGCGCCTCGGCGGTGGCGGGCACCCGGTCCGACGACTGCCCGGCGGCCCGCAACGCCGCCAGGTCGGCGCTGATCCGGTCGCCGAGCAGGAACAGCTCCAGCGCCAGCACCGCGAGCAGAACCAGGAGCGCGAGCGCCCACCGGCCGAGCCGGGCCAGCGCGGTCCAGCCCCGCTCCGCCTGCCGGCGCAGCACCTCCGCCGCGCGGCCGCCGACTCCCTCGGCCTCGGCGGCACGGTCGGCCGAGACCGGGGGAGCGAGCCGAGGCGGTTCGGGCGGCGGTGGCGCCGGCGTTGTGTCGGACCCGGCGGCGACCAGGGCGGCCAACTCCGTGCGCACCCCGGGGCCGATCTCGACCGCCGCCGGCCGCAGTCGCGCGGCCGAGGTGGCGAGGTCGCCGTCCGACTGCGTCGTCACCGAGGCCAGGTCCAACGCCGCCCCCCGGACCTCCGAGGTGTCGGCACCGGGCCGCTGCGGCTGGTGCGTCGCACGGGCCGCGAGCCCGGCCAGCAACGCGCGCGTCGAGTGCAGATCCTTCGCCACCTCCTCGGTGCGCGGGCCGCTCAGGCGGTCCGGCTCCTCGCCGGTGTCGCTGGCGACCCGCTGTCCGGGGACCTCGATCGCGCTCGGCTGCCGTTCGACGCTCACGGATCCGTCGGCGCCGATCCAGACGTGCTCCGCGCGGAAGCCACCGAGGGGCCGCGCGGCGGCGTGCCGGGCCAGCACGGCGTCGACCAGGTCGGCGCCGATCACGAGCGCCTGCTCGGGGGTCAGCGGGGTGAGCCGGTTCAGCAGCCGCAGGTTCAGCCGAGGGGTGGTCGGGTTGGGTGGCGTGGCTGTGGGTGCGACCGGGCGCGGTGCGGCGCCCCGGGTGAGCGGGCGGGTTGCCGCGCGCACTGCGCGCCGCAGTTCGGTCGGTTCGACGAGCGACATCTCAACCGCCGACCGGCTGTGCAGCGGCGGACGGGGCCGAGCTCCAGGCGGGCCGGTCGACGCGGCGGCGCGTCCGGTCCGGGCCTGGCTGGTACTGCACGTGCATGAACTGCTCCGGGTGAATCGTGGTTCCGCGATGGGGCTGAGGTCGGGGGAGGTGCGAACCACGGACCGGCGGGCCTACCGCGTCAATCCAGGGTCAGAGCTGGTCACGACCCTGGGGTTGCGGGTTGGAAGCTGTGCCGACGGAGTGCCCGTGCTCGGCACGGGATACGCGGTCGGCGGGGCCGGTCCTACCGGCTCGGGGGTGGACCCCGGGGAGCGTCCTGCGAGCGCGCCGGGGCCAGCCCGGGCCGATCGTCCCGCCGGCCGTGGCGGGCGCCGAGGCGGGCGGCCAGCAGCAGTGCGAGGCAGAGCAGGGCGACGTGGTCGGCGAGCGAGCGCAGCGCGAGATCGGTGAAGCTGACCGGGGCGCGGTCGCCGTCCGGGTGCGGCCGGTGCGCGGCCTCGTCCTTCGGCGCGACCGGGGTCGAGCCGAACGGCAGCCGGGCACCGGGCCAGTGGGACAGCCGCAGCAGCCAGACGAACAGACCCATCATCACCGCGCCCCAGCGCCGGCGAGCTGGCGGAAGTCGATCATGTTGACCAGGCTGGCGACGCCGCGAACCCGCGACTGTGGCCAACGGTTGGACGACACTCTCGACCACAGCTTTCTGATCAACGTGCGGAGGGGCGGCTGACAGATCAACCACTTCAAACCTAGCCACGCCGAGGCGGAACCCCATCGGCCAGCAGAGTGAAGCTCACGATCTTGACCGAACTGAAATGATGCCGTCACCTGGGGTGGGCGGCACCCGAGGAATGGATCATGAGCAGGCGCCGTCGGCCCGCCGACGGGGCCGAACGGGTGGTCGGCGCGAGCGGTACCGAGCCCATGCGACCCCTCCCCGCCCGCGAGTCGGGGATTTTGTCAGGGTGAGTCGGGGAATCCGTCAGGGTGGGCCGGGAAAGCCGACCACGGCGTTCCTCGGTCGTGTTCGACAGTTCGAACTGCTGGGTTCCGCCTCGTGCGGGTGTCGATCCCGATGGCCTCGGGTTCGCGGTGGATGTGCGCGACGCCGCGTCGGGTGAGCCGCCGAGATTCCGCCCGGGTGTCTGGTCGATTCGGTGATCAACTCAACCGCACCGGGGCGGATTGCACGACCAAACCCCGGTCCGGTTGAGTTCGGCGCAGGCAAGGTGCTGAAATGGTTGTTCCGCCCTTGCCGCCACTGCCCACTTGTCGCGGGAAATAGACGCGACAAGTGGGGATCGGGGTGGGCGGCGGCGACGCGCTAGCGATTCAGGAATCGGCGCATGATGGCCATTGCCTCGGGGCTGGCGAGGCGCTCGGTGAAATGCGCGGACTCACGCGTGGAGCGCTCCTCGACCCGCTCATCCGGATAGCCGCGCAGCAGGCTCCTGGTGAGTGCGAGTGCGCCGGCCGGCTTGGCGAGCAGCGCGGCGACCCGGCCGTCGACGTGTTCGCGCAGCGCCTCCTCGTCGGGCAGCACGGCGTTGACGAGGCCTAGTGAGTGGGCGCGCTCGGCGGGGATCCGGTCGCCGAACAGCAGCAGCTCGGCCGCCCGCTGCGGCCCGACGCGTTGGGGGAGCAGCAGGCTGGACGCGAACTCGGGCACCAGCCCCAGGTCCACGAACGGGGTCTGCAGGTAGCTGCGGGACGTGGCGTAGACCAGGTCGCAGTGCAGCAGCAGGGTGGCGCCGATGCCGACCGCCGGGCCGTCCACCGCCGCCACGAGCAGCGGTCGCGCGCGCAGCACGGCGCGCTGGAACCGGGTCACCGGGGCGTCCTCATCCGCCGGTCGGGAGCCGGCACGTTCCACCGAGCTGACGAAGTCGGCGAGATCGTTCCCGGCGGTGAAGCTGCCGCCCGAGCCGGTCAGCACCACGACCCGGACCTCGCTGTCCGCGTTGAGCTCCGTCAGCGTGACCGCGAGCGCGTCGTACATGTCGTTGGTGAGTGCGTTGCGCTTCGTGGGCCGGTTCAGGGTGAGCGTCGCCAGCCCTCGCTCGTCCCGCTCGACGAGCAGGTCCGCCTGCTCGATCTCCGGAGCGGCCATGGTCGGAACTCCCTTCGCTCGAGGGCGACGGTTCCCGTGGCGACGGTCCCGGTGGTGCCGGTCCGCGACCGCGCGGCGCCCTGGCTCCGGACGCTATCGTTCTGAGTCTTGTAACGCAACTCAGCTGAGGTCACGACGGTGCGATGGCGATCGGACACCGCTGGTCAGGGAGTACCGGTCAGGCGAAGTGGTCGGACTCGAAGAGTGCGCACATGAGGGCCTGGTCCTCGGTGGGCAGGGTGGTGCGGAGCAGACCGAGCCCGTGCACGCGCAGGACCTCGACCACGAGCAGGGGAGTTGGCTCGGCCAGTTCGACGACGACGGCGGCCTCGCCGGAGCGCAGGCCGTCGGCGATGTCCAGTGCGAGTGACTCGTCCAGATCGTCCGGCACCGGCGCGCCCCGGTGCAGCTCGACCAGGTCCACCGGGCCGCCGTGCATCAGCATCGCCGACAGCGCGAACCAGGCTCCCCAGCGCCGCTGTGCGTAGGGCGACAGCCCCTGGCGGACCCGGCGGCGGCCCTTCCGGTCCAGCCACACGATTGCCACGGCCCGCGCGCTGACGAATCCGTCATGGATCGCCGCCGCGAGATGATCGCACCCCTCGGTCGCGGACTGATAGGTCCGATACCGCACCGCGACGAGCTCGGCCATGGCGACACCTTCTCAACCGAGAGGAGGAGCTCTCTCGGGCCCGAATCCTGAATGGCGTGTCACGGCTGGCCCGACCATCGTGGTGCGACGGCCGGTCCTACCGTGCCTCGCCGCGCGGGCCCTGGTTCGCAGGTCCTTCGTCGGCGCTGGCAGTGGTGGTTGTCGAGCAAAGAGTATGTCCGACCTCTCACCCTGACAACAGGTGATACCGCAAGGGATGAAGCCGTTCGGGCAGGTCAAGACCCTGTTCGTGTAGGCGGGGTGGGAAAACGGGTTGAGTCGGCCCGCTGGGCGGGACCCGCTAGCGCCCGCCGGACCGGGCGGGGCCGCCGGCCAGTTCGCGGGCCGGCCCTCCCGGCGCGGTCGTGTCGGACCCGGCGCCGGCCCCGGTGCCGGATCTAACGTCGGCCCCTGTGCCGGAGTCCGGGCCGGCTTCGGCCGGCGCGCCCCGGGCCGGGGTCAGCTCGGTGCCGGCCGGTGCCGCTTCGGGAGCGACCGGCTGGGCGGCCGCCTCGTCCTGCGCCGGCTTCTTCATCATGAACGCCAGCCCGAGCCCGAGCACGGACAGCCACGCGCAGATCAGGAACACGTTGCTGTATGCCCGCCCGGTCGCCTGGCCCTGCAGCTGCAGGTAGAACCCGTACAGCCCGCTGGTGCCGCGGTCGGCGGCCTGCTGCAGCTGTGGCACGGCGTCGGCGCGGGTGACCAGGGCGGAACGGTCGGACATCAGCTGGTGCTGCTGGCTGGTGGCGAGCACCGTCATCGCCGCGAGGCCGAGCGAGCCGGACACCCGCTGCGCGATGTTGTTCACCGGGCTGCCCGAGCTGGTGAACTCCGGCGGGATGGCGGACAGACCGGCTGTCATGATCGGCATCAGGGCGAGCGCGTTGCCCACCGCCCGGATGACCGTCCACAGGATGACCTCGCCCTGCGTCATGTCAGGGTTGATCCCGCACAGCAGGAAGCCGCCCCAACAGGCGATGGCCAACCCGAACACCGCCGGCCAGCGCGGCCCGAACTTGTCGTAGAGCTTGCCGGCGATCGGCATCAGCAGGGCCATCGACAGCGCTTCCGGCATCAGGATCAGGCCGGTGCGCAGCGGCTGGATGCCCTGCGTGGACTGCATGAACAGCGGCAGGTAGAACAGGATCGAGTTCAGCCCGATGGACAGGATGGAGATCAGCAGCAGCGAGTTGACGAACGGCCAGATCGCGAACACCCGTAGGTCCAGCAGGGGTTCGTCGACCTCCATCTCGATCACCACGAACAGCGCGAGGCTGAGCACGCCGGCGGTGATCAGCACCAGTACCCGGTAGCCGGTCCAGCCCCAGGACTGGCCCTCGGAGCACGCCAGCAGCAGGGCGAACAGGCCGAACGCGATGGTCAGGAAGCCCCACCAGTCCATCGGCCGCTTCGAGGTGGCGCCGAGCTTCGGCAGCAGCAGCATGCCGGCGATCGCCCCGGCCACCCCGACCGGGGCGTTGATGAAGAAGATCAGTCGCCAGTCCACGTACTCGACCAGGTAGCCGCCCAGGGTCGGGCCGATGGCCGGGCCGAAGATGATGCCGAGCCCGTAGATGCCCATCGCCGAACCCATCTGCTCCCGGGGCACGATGACGTAGAGCATCGTCATGCTCACCACCGGGATGACCCCGCCCGGGATGGCCTGCAGGATCCGGAACACGATCATGCTGTTCAGGTCCCAGGCGAGCCCGCACAGTGCGGACGCCGCGGAGAAGCCGATCAGGCTGACCAGGTAGACGCGGGTGGCGCCGAGCCGGTCACCCAGCCAGCCGCAGAGCGGCACCACGACGCCCAGGGCCAGCGTGTACGCGGTGACGATCCATTCGATGTCGTCGCTGGAGGCGCCGAAGTCGCGCTGCATGGTCGGGATGGCGACGTTGACGATCGTGGTGTCCAGCACCGACATGAACATGCCGACGATCAGCACGATCAGCGGGATCAACCACCCCCGGCCGGCCCCGGTCGCCTCGGCCGGGCCGGCGGGTGCGGGCCCCGCGGTCATGACCTCCATGGCGGTCCTCTCAGCCGGAGCTGCGCGCTCGTTCCGGTGCGGCGGTGGGAACCTCAACTCGAAAGGTGGGTCACTCACCCGTCCGTGTACACAGGGTGCCGCATGAGAAGTCCATAGTCGAGCAAATAATTCTGTGACTCACCTTTCGCTGTCACACCGGTAACATGGCCAGGTGCGGATTTCGTCGATCATGACTTAGCTGTAATTCCGACAGTTACGTCGCAAGCGACACGTTCAGTTACCATTGGTCCATGGAGTGGTCAGCAACCGCGCGGTACCGGCTGCCCGGCGCGCCCGGCGGGCTGGGTTTCGTGCAAGATCTGCTCAACACCAGGTCGACGCGCCGCGGCGACAAGCCGGACCTGTTGGCCGAGCTGTCCTCGGCCCAGCGCTGGCTGGACGACTCGCTGGCGCGGTGGTCCGTGGAGAGTGGAGTGGCCCAGGCTCCGGTGGCGCTCGACGGCAACGACCTCGACAAGCTCCGTGATCTGCGAGCCGACCTGCACGTGCTGGTCGGCCAGGCCGGTCGGGACAGTGCCGGTCCGGCGATCCCGTCGGCCACCCTGGGGGCGCGCACCACGCCCGACGGTGAGGTGCTGCTGGAGCCGCGCGGCGAGGGCTTCCGGCGCCTCGCCGGCATCGTGCTGATCGAGATGTTCAACGCCCAGCGGTCGGACGCGTGGCGCCGGATCAAGGTCTGCCGCAACGAGCGGTGCGCGGTCTCGTTCTTCGACCGGTCGCGCAACAACAGTGGCGTCTGGCACGACGCCCGCGCCTGTGGCAACGCGGCCAACCTGCGCGCCTCGCGGGCCCGCAAGCGGCAGCACCAGCTGGCCGTGGCCCGGGACGTCGTGGCGCCCGAGCTGTCGGCCGACGGCTCCTGAGCCACCGCCCGCGCCGGTGCGCGCGGGTCGCCTAGCGGGCTCCCACGTCGAGACTGACGATCATCTTGCCGGTGTTCTCGCCCCGCAACATGCCCAGGAAGGCGTCAACGCCGTCCTCGAGGCCGGCGACGACGGTCTCCCGGTACCGCAGCTCGCCGCCGCGGATCCAGGCGGCGGCCGCACGCACGAACTGCTCGCGCAGATCATGATGATCGGTGACGAGCAGGCCCTCCAGCCGCAGGCGCTTGTTGATCGCGAGCACCAGGTTGTGCGGCGCGGTGGCCGGCGCGGTGTCGTTGTACTGGGCGCTCATGCCGCACAGGACGACTCGCCCGTGTGAGTTGAGGCGGTCGAGAGCCGCCTCCAGGTGGTCTCCGCCGACGTTGTCGAAGTAGACGTCGATGCCGTCGGGGGCCGCCCGCCGCAGCTGGTCGCCGATCGGGCCGGTGCGGTAGTTGAGCGCCGCGTCGAAGCCGAACTCGTCGACGAGCAGCCCCGTTTTCTCGTCGGACCCCGCGGAACCGATCACCCTGGCGGCACCCATCAGCCTGGCGATCTGTCCGGCCGTGCTGCCCACGGCTCCGGCCGCGCCGGACACGAAGACCACGTCGCCCGGCTTGACCGCGGCCAGCCGCAGCAGGCCCGCGTAGGCGGTCAGGCCGGTGTTGCCGAGTACGCCGAGGTGGGCCGACAGCGGCGCGGCGGTCGGGTCGAGCACCGTGACGGTGGCCGCGTCCACGACGGCGTAGTCCCGCCAGCCCAAGCCGTGCCGCACGTGATCGCCGACCGTGAGCCCGTCGGCCTCGGAGGCGAGCACGATGCCGATCGCGCCGCCGTCCATCGGCTGGTCGAGTGCGAACGGTGGCACGTAGGACTCCACGTCGTCCATCCGGCGGCGCATATAGGGATCGACCGAGAAGTAGAGGTTGCGCACCAGCGCCTGTCCCGGGCCGGGCCTGGCGAGCGCGGTCTCACGGAGCGCGAAGTTGGCGGGTGTCGGCCAGCCTCGTGGCCGGCCGACGAGATGCCACTCCTTCCCGATGGTGGGCAGCGCATGAGTGGTGAGCTGGGACATCCGGGTGGGCTCCATGGTCGGCGGGTCGCGGTCTGGGGGTGGGCTGTCCCTCCACTCTGGCGCGACCGGATCCATAGGTCCAATACATTGCAGCACTCGTACCCATCAGATCCGCTGATAGCGTGGCGAGATGGAGCTGCGCACGCTGGAGTACTTCGTCGCAGTGGCCGAGGAGGGCTCTTTCACCAAGGCCGCCGCGCGCTGCCACATCGTGCAGCCGGCGATCAGCCAACAGATCCAGGGTCTGGAACGGGAACTGGGCGAGCGTCTGTTCGAACGCCTGCCCCGATGCGTGGCGCTCACCACGGGTGGGCGGGCGTTGCTGCCCTACGCGCGGGAGTGCCTCGCGGTGGCCGCCAAGGCCTCGGCCGAGTTCGCCGCCCGCGCCGGGCTGCTCAGCGGCGAGCTGAACCTGGGCACGGTGGCCGGCATGCAGGAGACCTTCCTGCCCGCGGTGATGGGTGCGTACCACCGCCGCCACCCGGGCGTCGCGGTCCGCCTCACCGATGGCACCAGTGCGCCCCTGCTGCGCCGCGTGGTGGCGGGCCAGCTCGACGCGGCCGTCATCGCCGCGCCGCCCGAGCTGCCAGCCGGAGTCGACTCACGGACCGTCCTGGAGGACACCATCGTGGCGGTGCTGGCCGCCGGAACCGACCTGGCGGGCAGGGCGAAACTGACCTTCGAGGACATCAGCCGGCACCCGGTCATCACCTACAACACCGAGAGCGGGTTGTGGCCGCTGATCAGCGGAGCCTTCGAGGCCAGGGGTGTGGCGCTGAACGTGCACCACGCCTGCAACGACGTGCCGCTCCAGGTTGCCCTGGCGGCCGAGCGGGTCGGGGTGGCCCTGTCCGCCGGATCGGACCCGGCGCTGCTCGGACCCTCGGGCGTGACCGTGGTCCCCCTTCGGCCGGCGATCCGGTACCGGAAGATCCTGGTCTGGCGCGGGACTCCGTCGATCAGTGCTCCGCTGCGCGCCTTCCTGGAGATCGAGGCGGAGCGCCCCGGTTAGGCCGACTGGGCCTGCGCGGGGATGGCGAGGATCTCCTCGGCGAGCCGGGGGATGAGCGCGTCGGAGCTGAACCGGTGGCCGAAGTCCGCGTACGCGTTCAGCTCGCGGCTCATGAGCTCGCCGACCGGGCCGGGGTAAGCGCGCCGGGCGCGCAGGGCGGCCGTGCGGTAACGCATGATGTCCTGCGCCCCGAGGGTGTCGGCGTCTCCCTGAATACGTGCTGTAGCGGGGTGGATGTGCAGCGTCATGGCGGCCTTCTCACGGGTGACCGGACGGGCTCTGATACGCAATATGACTTAATCGTACCGATCAGAGATCTGTCCATCGTGTGTTCCCGAGCACGTCGAAAGCGCAGGTTGACCGGGTTGGGGGTGGAAATGTGACCCCCGCTACTCGGCTTGATCTACGCCACCGCACGTGGGTCCGGAGGGGCTGTGTCGGCGCAACGTGAATTGTCGTGACGTGACCCGCAAGAATAGGGATAACGATCGGTTTCCAATGCGTCGAAACCGGGCTGTCCGCTCAGGCCTCGGTGTGCCGCGCCAGCGAGCCGAGCAGCGCCTGCCACCACTCGGCCAGGCGCTGCTGGAAGACAAAGAGCGGGAAGCCGTGCCGGGCGGCGTGCTCCCGGGGCAGGCCGTCCCAGCCGAAGTGCTCAACGACGACGCGGGTGCCCTCGTCGACCGGCTCGAAGCGTACGTGCACCTCGGTCTCCCGATCGGGCGGGAACGACGCGGCCCGCCAGCTGAGCACGACTCGCTCGGGTGGCTCCCACACCCGCACCCGCCCGACCTCGAACCAGTCGCCGTCGGCGTACGTATCGGTGACCCGCCCGTCGAGGCGGGGCTCGATGGCCAGGCGGCCGCCGTCGCGCCCGGTCAGCTGGAACAGCTGGTTCGGCCGCCACCACTGGCCGATCTCGGCGGTGAAGGCCTCGAAGACCCGGGCGGGTGGCGCCGCGATGCGCAGTGCCACCAGGACTCGGGAGCTCACCGGTCCCGCTCGACGTGCGCCTTGAGGGCTGTGAGCTGCTCGGCCCAGCCCTGTTCGACGCCGTCGAGCCACCGGCGCAGCTCGGAGGTGGCCCCTGTGCGCAATGCGTAGATCCGGACCCGCGCGTCGAACTCGGGGCTCGTCTCCTCGACGACCTCGCAGTCGCGCAGCACCTTGAGGTGGCGGCTCATCACCGACGGGCTGACCTCCAGCGCGGCGGCCAGGTCGCCGGCCCGGCGGGGCTGCTCGCGCAGCAGCTCGACGACCCGGCGGCGGGCCGGGTCGGCCAGGGCCGCCAGTGTGCGGTCGAGCGGATCGGGGGCGACCGCCTCGGCCGGCCCGCCGCTCATGCCCAGCTCGGAGCCTCGATCTTCAGGCCGATCGCCGCCTCGGCCTCGGCCCTGCTGACGTCACGGACGTGGTGTGCGAACGTCCACACGTGACCCTCGGGATCGACGGCCCGGTAGGTGCGATCACCGTAGAACTGGTCCGCGGGCTCCGCGGCGATGCCGGCGCCGGCGGCGCGGGCGCGGGCGCAGTGGGTGTCGAGGTCGCTGGTCAGGGCCACGTGTGCGCTCTGGGTGTTGGCCCCGCCGATCGAGGCCGGGCTCCGGGTCCACTCGGCCCACTCGCCGCCGATCATGATCCGGCCCCGCCCCTCGATGGCCATCTCGTAGTGGCACATGTGGGGCGAGTCCTCGGGACCCTCGATCATCATGATGACCTCGAAGCCGAAGGCTCGGGTCAGCCAGTCCAGCGCCGCCCTGGGGTCGCGGTAGAAGGCGGCGATGGTGAAGGTGGGGCTCTCCATCGGGAGGTCCTTTCCTGGATTCGGAAATAGTTTCCGATATCCGCAAGGATCTGTCAACGGCGGACGCCCGGATTACCCCGACTCGATTACCCCGCGGCGGGCGCGAGCGTCCGGGTCGCGCCGACGTAGTTCTGCGCGAGCAGCGTCCGGGCGGCGAGGCTCTCGACCACGGTGCGCAGCTCGGCGTGCGCCAACTGCTGCTCGACAGGGTCGTCGGACGCATGCACCAGTCGGGTCAACCAGCAGGAGAAGTACTGCGCCCACCAGACGTGGCGCAGGCACTGCTCCGAGTAGCGCTCGATGAGCCGGTCGTCCCGCTGCCGGACCAGCGCGGCGAGTGCGGGTGCCAGGACCTGGACGTCGCGCACGGCCAGGTTGAGCCCCTTCGCGCCGGTGGGGGGCACGATGTGCGCCGCGTCGCCGGCCAGGAAGAGTCGGCCGTGGCGCATCGGCTCGGCGACGAACGCCCGGAGCGGCGCCACCGAGAACTCGACGATGGGGCCCTCGCGCAGGGTCCACCCGTCGTCGGTGGCGAGCCTGCGGTGCAGGTGCTCCCAGATGCGCGCGTCGGGCCACTCCGCGCGGGTGGCCCCGGGGGCGACCTGCAGGTACAGCCGGGACAGGGTGGGGGAGCGGGGGCTCAGCATGCCGAGCCCGTCGGCGTGGCGGGAGTAGATGACATGCTCCGTGGACGGCGCGACCTCGGCCATCACCCCGAGCCACGAGTACGGGAACTCCCGCCGGTACTCGCGCAGCGCCGTGGTGGGGACGGCCTGCCGGCCGACGCCGTGGAACCCGTCGGCGGCGACGACGGCGTCGGCATGCAGGGTGTGGCTCCGGCCGCCGTGCCGGTAGACGACGCTGGGCCGGTCGGTGGTGGCGCCGTCGATGGCGGTGACCGGAGCGTCGAACAGCAGCGGCTCGTGCTGCCGGTCGACCCGCAGCGCGATGAGGTCCTTGACGATCTCCTGCTGGCCGTAGACCGTCATCGGCACGCCGGCCAGGCCGAGGACGTCGACGAGGTGCCGCTCGCCGTCCAGCCGCAGCTCGAAGCTGTGCTCCCGCAGCGACTCCCCGGCCAGCCGGTCGCCGGCGCCGAGCTGGTGCAGCAGGTCGACGGTGCCCTGCTCCAGCACGCCGGCCCGGATCCTGGCCTCTACGTAGCCGCGGTCACGCGCCTCCAGTACGACGCTGTGCACGCCGAGCCCGTGCAGCAGGTGCGCCAGGAACAGGCCGGCCGGCCCGGCGCCGATGATCGCAACCTGGGTACGCCGTTCGACGGGTGGCTCGGTCATCGCGGCAGTCCGGTCATCGCGGCAGCCCGGCCAGCTGCGCGTCGAGGTCGGCCAGCACCCGATAGCTGGCCAGCACCGCGGCCACGCTCGACTCCGGGGCCCGGCCGGCGAGGATCGCCGCCACGAACTCGCGGTCCTGGCCCTCGATGCCGTTGCCGGGCACGCCGACCTCGGACAGGTCGACCGGCTCGCCGTGCCCGGTCTCGAGGTCGTCGTAGCGCGCCAGGTAGGTGCCGGTGTCGCCGATGTAGCGGAACACACTGCCGAACGGGCCGTCGTTGTTGAAGCTCAGCGCCAGCGTGCACAGCGTGCCGCCGTCGGTGCGCAGCTGGATCGACAGGTCCAGCGGGATGCCCAACCCGGCGTCGGTGGGGCCGGCCAGCACGTGCGCGGCCACCACCTCCTGCCCGGTCTGGAAGCGCACCAGGTCGACGGTGTGCGCGGCGTGGTGCCAGAGCAGGTTGTCGGTCCAGTCCCGGGGTTCACCCAGCGCGTTCAGGTTGCTCCGGCGCAGGAAGAAGGTCTGCACGTCGAGGTGCCGCAGGGTCAGCCGGCCGGCCCGGATCCGGTCGTGCAACCAGCGGTGCGAGGGGTTGAACCGGCGGGTATGCCCGACCATGCACACCAGCCCGGCCCGCTCGGTGGCCTCGGCGACGCGCAGCGCGTCCGTCCAGCTGTCCGCGAGCGGGATCTCCACCTGCACGTGCTTGCCGGCCCGCAGCGCCGCGACGGCCTGCTCGGCGTGCAGTGGTGTGGGGGTGGCGAGCACCACCGCGTTGATGTCCGGCCGGTCCAGCACCCGGTGCAGGTCGGTCTCCACGTGGGCGACGCCGTACCGCTTCGCGGCCTCCTCGGCCTGCTCCACCCTGGTGCTCACCACCGCGACGACCTCGGCCTCGTCGATCACCGAAAGCGCGTCCAGGTGCTTGGTACCGAAGGCGCCGGCGCCGACCAGCGCGATCCGCACACCACTCATCAGCGGGGCCACTCCCTCTCCCGGCGCGTTCGCCCGGGGCCGGACGGAGCATCTCCCGCCGGGTCTCCGCGGGGCCTAGGCTTTCCGTCCTGAGGGAAGAATGTTCGCCGGGAGTGGGAGGGTGGCTGTGGGTGAGGCGGTCCCGACGAGCACCCAGCGGGCGCTGGCCGTGCTGGACTGTTTCTCCACCCGCTCGCCGGTGCTGTCCCTGTCCGAGATCGCCCGCAAGCTCGGCCGGCCGATCTCCTCGACGCACCGCCAGCTCGGCGAGCTGACCCGCTGGGGTGCGCTGGAGCGCGACGAGCATGGCCGTTACCAGGTCGGACTCCATCTCTGGGAGATCGGCTCGCTCGCGCCGAGGAGCAACGACCTGCGCCACGCCGCGCTGCCGTTCATGGAGGACCTCTACGAGGTGACCCACGAGAACGTGCAGCTCGCGGTGCTGGACGTCGCCGAGGTGGTCTACGTCGAGCGGCTGTTCAGCCACCACGCGACGCCGATCGTGGCGCGGCCGGGCCGCCGGCTGCCCTGGCACGTCACGGCGGTCGGTCGGGTGCTGCTCGCGTACTCGGACCCGGCGCTGGTCAACGAGCTGCTGGCGTGGCCGCTGGAGCGCTACACCGAGTTGACCGTGACCGATCCCGCCGAGCTGCGCCGGGAGCTGGCCAAGATCAGGCGGGCCGGCCACGCGATCACCGTCCGGCAGATGGAGACGATGTCGGTGTCCGTCGCGGCGCCGGTGTCCGGGCCGGCCGGCGTGGTCGCGGCGCTGTCGGTGATCGTGCCGGCGCGCGGGGCCGACGCCCGCCGCTTCGTGCCGGCCGTGCGCACCGCGGCGCGCGGCATCTCCCGCCAGCTCGGCGCCCCGACCGGACCCGCTCCGGCACCGGGACCCGGTGCGGCGACCGCCACGGCGCCCGGCCCGGCGGCCGCGCCCGGCCCGGGGCCCGGCACCGGGCCCGCGAACGAGCCCGGCGCGACTCCGTAGAGCGGACGTCTACCAGCGGTTGTGCACGTGCGGCCGGATCAGCTCGTCGTACACCGCGCGGATCTGGGCGTGTACGTCGCCGCTCAGCGGGGCCAGGTCGGCGGCGGCGGCGTTGCCCGCGGCCTGCGCGGTGTTGCGGGCCCCGGGGATGACCACGGTGACCGCGGGCTGGTCGGCGATCCAGCGCAGCGCGAACTGGGCCATCGTGGCGCCGGCCGGCACCAGCGGGCGCAGCCGCTCGACCGCCTCGAGGCCGACGTCGTAGGGCACCCCGGAGAACGTCTCGCCGACGTCGAACGCCGAGCCGTCCCGGTTGTAGTTGCGGTGGTCGTCGGCGCCGAACGTGGTGGCCGCGCTGTAGCGCCCGGACAGCAGCCCGGACGCGAGCGGCACCCGGGCGATGATGGCGACGCCCGCCTCGGCCGCCGCCGGCAGCACCCGCTCCAGTGGCTTCTGCCGGAACGTGTTGAGGATGATCTGCACGCTCGCGGTGCCCGGCCGGGCGATCGCGGTGAGCGCCTCGTCGACGGTCTCCACGCTCACGCCGTACGCGGCGATCCGCTGCTCGGCGACCAGCTCGTCGAGCGCGTCGAAGATCTCGTCCCGGGAGTAGGCCTCGGTCGGCGGGCAGTGCAGCTGCACCAGGTCGAGCGTGTCCATACCGAGGTTGGCCCGCGAGCGGTCGTTCCAGGCGCGGAAGTTGGCGCGGGAGTAGCCCTCGGCGGTCTGTTCAGGCAGCCGGCGGCCCATCTTGGTGGCGACGGTCAGCCCGCTGCGCCCCTTGATGAACTGGCCGACCAGGGTCTCGCTGCGGCCGTCGCCGTAGACGTCGGCGGTGTCCAGGAACGTGACGCCGGCGTCCACCGACGCCTCGAGCAACGTGAGGGCGTCGGCCTCGCTGACCTGTCCCCAGTCCGCGCCGAGCTGCCAGCAGCCCAGGCCGATCACGCCGACGTCGCGGCCGAGTCTCTTCGCATGTCGCTTGTCCACAGAAGCTGACCCTACGCAGGGCACCGGTGCCCGGTCTCGACGAGCGCCCCGGGCGGGGCCGTCCCGACTGAGAGCGCTATCAGCTGAGGTCAGGCGCACCTTTGCACCCGAACCCCCCGTCGGCACATCGGGTAAACCCCCGTCTTCTCTGGGGGTGGCCCCTGCCGGGCGTGGTGTCCGCCCCCTCGATCGAGATCGTCTCCGTGCGCATTCTTAGGGCCGTGCCGGATGGGTTTTCGGGGGATTACTCAGCCTGGCGGCCGACAAAAAACTTGCCCGCGACGCGCACAGGGGGGTCGTCATGACAGTGATATCGGCACCACAGGACTTCAATGAGGACGAGCTCTACGTCGACCTCCGGTCGATTTTGGGACAGCCGCTCTTCCTCAAATGCGAGGGATTCAACTTCGCGGGCTCGATCAAGCTGAAGGCGGCGGCCGAAATGGTCGAGGCCGCCGAGCGGAGCGGCCTGCTGAACCCGTGGTCCGTGCTGGTCGAGTCCTCGTCGGGCAACCTCGGCGTGGCACTGAGCATGATTGCGGCGAGCAAGGGATACCGGTTCATCTGCGTGACCGACTCCCGCTGCAACCTTGCGACCAGGCGGCTGATGGAGGCCTTGGGCAGCGAGGTGCACACGGTGACCGAGCCCGATCCCACCCGGGGCCTGCTCGGCGCGCGAATTGACTACGTCGAGTCGTTGTGCGCCTCCGACGAGCGTTACGTGTGGCTGAACCAGTACACGAACCCGAACAACTGGAAGGCCCATTACCGGACCACCGCGCCGGCCATCGCCCGCGCGTTCCCCCGGCTGGACGTGCTCTTCGTCGGAGCCGGCACCACGGGCACCCTGATGGGCTGCGCGCGCTACTTCCGGCAGTGGCACCGACCGGTGCGCATCGTCGCGGTGGACACCGTCGGCTCGGTGACCTTCGGCGGTCCGTCCGGCCGGCGGATGATCCCCGGCCTCGGCACCAGCGTCCGCCCGGCACAGCTCGACACGTCCTACCTGGACGAGGTGATCCGGGTCGAGGAGGCGGACACGATCCGCGCCTGCCACCAGCTGGCCAGCCGGGGATTCCTGTTCGGCGGCTCCACCGGAACCGTGGTCAGCGCGGCGACCCGTTGGCTGGGCCAGCGCGGCGCGCCCGAGCTCACTGCCGTGGCCATCGCCCCCGACCTGGGCGAGCGCTACCTGGACACCGTCTACCAGACCAACTGGCTGCACGACCTCTACGGCGAGGACGTGCTCAGCATGGATGAGCCCGCCGGTTCCCGGTCCGCCTGACCCGTGTCGAGGAGCGTGACCCCGAGAGAGCTGAGGAGTACGCGATGACTGCATTGGGGCAGAGCCTCGACGAGACCCCGACCGGGCTGGCCGGGGCCACCGAGGCCCGGCGGCCGATCTCCGACCTGGTCCTGGTCGACCACCGGGAGGCACAGGGCTGGCGGGTGCGCCGGGGGGAGCGCCTCGACCACCTGTTCGAGGAGCGCTGCGACTGGGGTCACCGGTACGGCCCGGCCGGGCAGCTGGCCGTCGGCGCGGAGCGGCCGCTGACCTACGACGAGCTGGACGCGAGGGCGAACCAGCTGGCCCGCTACCTGCGGCTGCACGGCGCCGGTGCCGGCGACCGGGTCGGGCTGCTGTTCGACCGTCCGGCCGACTCGTACGTCGCCATGCTGGCCGTGCTGAAGATCGGCGCCGCGTTCGTGCCGATGGACGTGGCCGCCCCGGCGCGCCGGCTGGCCCACATCGTCACCGACGCCGGTGTGCGCACCGTGCTGTCGGTGTCCCGGGTGGCCGGGCGGTTGCGGGCCGTCCAGCTGATGGCCGGCGTCGGCGCCGAGCTGGTCTGCCTGGACCGGGCCGCACCGCTGATCGAGGAGCAGGACGCGCGCCGCCTGATCGACGCCGAGCGCGGCGCACTGGACGACCAGCTCGCCTACATCAGCTACACGACCGGCCCGGACGGCCAGCTCAGGGGAGTGCTGGTCGACCACCGCGCCATCTGCAACTTCGTCAAGGTCGCCGCCGAGGTGTGCGGCATCCAGCCGGGGGACCGCGTCTACCAGGGCCTGCCCGTGGCGTACGACCGCTCGGTCGTGGAGACCTGGGTGCCGTGGTTCAGCGGCGCGACCCTGGTGCCCGCGCCGACCGGTGCGCGGCCGAGGGGCCGGGCGCTGGCCGAGCTGCTGCGCGCGCACCGCGTCACCGTGCTGTGCGGCTCGCCGGAGCTGCTGGCCGGCATCGAGGGCGAGCTGCCCCACCTGCGGCTGCTGATCGTGTCCGGGCGGGGTTGCCCGAGCGCGCTGGTCACCCGGTGGGACCGGCCCGGCCGCCGCCTGCTGCACCTCTACGGCCCCACCGAGGCCGGCGTCGCCGCCGTCTGGACCGAGCTGCACCCGGGCCGGCCGACCACCCTCGGCGTGCCGCTGCCCACCTACAGCACGGTCGTCCTGGACACCGCGGACCCGTACCGCGCGCTGCCGCACGGCGAGATCGGCGAGATCGGGATCGCCGGGATCGGCCTCGCCCGGGGCTACCGGGACCCCGAGCTCACCGAGACCGCGTTCATCCCGGACTTCATCGGCATCCCGGGCAACCCGTCGGGGCGGATCTTCCGCACCGGTGACCGGGGCCGCGTCGACCCGTCCGGCCAGCTCGAGTACCACGGCCCGGTCCAGCGGCGCCCCGCGCTCGGCCAGCCGACCGACCTGTCCGAGCTGGACCCGCCGACCCGCCCGATGCGCCTCGCCGACCTGGTGCCCACGCCGGAGCTGTCGCCCACGGGTGTACCGGACCTGCTGAGCCTGCCGCCGGTCGCGCCGGATCTGCTGAGCCTGCCGCCGGCGGGCCCGGATCTGTTGACTCCGCCGCCGGTCCCCGACCTGTTGGGCCTGCCGGCGGCCGACCTGCTGGCCCCGCCGGCGCGCCCGGTCGCGCCGGTGACGGCCGACCTCGAGGGCGAGCTGGCCGAGGTACTCGCGGGGGTGCTGAACCTCGAACGCGTACCGGTCGACGGGAACTTCTTCGATGACCTGGGCGCCGACTCGATGGTGATGGCGCGGTTCTGTGCGCGCGTCCGCAAGCGGGCGGACCTGCCGACGGTGTCCATGAAGGACATCTACCGGCACTCGACGGTCGCCGGCCTGGCTGCCGCGTTCGCGGCGCCGCCGGTGGCCGAGGCGCCGGCGCCGGAGCCGGAGCTCGCGGACCCGGTGCGGCCGGCCGGGCGGGTGCGCTACCTGCTCTGCGGCACGCTGCAGCTGCTGATCTTCCTCGGCTACTCCTACGCGGCCGGGGTGGTCATGGTGCGCGGCTACGACTGGATCTCCGGCGCGCAGGGCCTGTGGCACGTCTACCTGCGGTCGGTGGTGGCCGGCGGCATCGGCCTCGCGGCCATGACCCTGGTGCCGATCGTGGCGAAGTGGGTGCTGATCGGACGCTGGAAGCCACAGCGCATCCCGCTCTGGAGCCTGGCCTACGTCCGGTTCTGGGTCGTGAAGACGCTGGTCCGGTCGAGCCCGCTGGCCCGGTTCGTCGGGTCGCCGCTGTACGTGCTCTACCTGCGGGCGCTCGGCGCGAAGATCGGCCCCAGGGTGGCGATCTTCTCCCAGACCGTGCCGGTGTGCACCGACCTGCTGACGATCGGCGCCGGCACCGTGGTCCGCAAGGACTCGTCGTTCGCCTGCTACCGGGCGCACGCCGGCGAGATCCAGACCGGTGCCGTGACCCTCGGGCAGGACGTGTTCGTCGGCGAGGCGACGGTGCTGGACATCGACACCTCGCTCGGCGACGGCGCCCAGCTCGGCCACACGTCCTCGCTGCACACGGGGCAGGCGGTGCCCGAGGGCGAGCGGTGGCACGGCTCGCCCGCGCAGCGCACCGAGGTGAACTACCAGTCGGTGCGGCCGGCCGCACCTGGACTGCTGCGCCGGATCCTGTTCCCGGTGGCGCAACTGCTGAACATGCTGGTCGTGTCCGTGCCGGTGTTCGTCGGCGGCGCGTACATGCTGTTCGCCGAGCTTCCGCAGCTCGCCGCGGTGCTGGACCCCGGCACGCTGGCGCTGACGACCGGGGCGTTCTACCGCGACACGCTGGCCGTCTCGGCCGTGCTGTTCTTCGGCTCCGTGCTGGCCGGGTTGCTGCTGGTGGTCACCGTGCCCCGGGTGCTCAACCTCGTCCTGGTGCCGGGCAAGGTCTACCCGCTCTACGGCTTCCACTACTGGGCCCACCGGACGATCACGCGGCTGACCAACCGACGGTTCCTGACCCGACTCTTCGGCGACAGCTCCGCGATCGTGCATTACCTGCGCCACGTCGGGTACGGCCTTTCCGGGGTCGAGCAGACGGGCTCGAACTTCGGCACCGAGGTGCGGCACGAAAACCCGTTCCTCGTTTCCGTCGGCAGCGGCACGGTGGTCGCGGACGGCCTCTCGGTGGTCAATGCGGATTACTCCAACTCGTCGTTCCGCGTAGCCCGCGCCTCGATCGGTGCACACAATTTCCTGGGTAACCGGATCGCCTATCCGGCGGGCGGCCGCACCGGCGACAACTGCCTGCTCGCGACAAAGGTCATGGTGCCGCTGGACGGTCCGGTGCGCCAAGGCGTCGGGCTGCTGGGCTCGCCCAGCTTCGAGATTCCGCGCTCGGTGGAACGGGACAACAACTTCGAGGTCAAGGACCCGGCCGAGCTGCGCCGCGGACTCCGCGCGAAGAACCGGCACAACGGCGTCAGCATGGCGCTGTACCTGTTGGTCCGCTGGGTCTACTTCTACGGGTTCATGCTGTTGGCCACAGCCACCCTGGACCTCTACCCGACGTTCGGCGCCCCGGTGGTCGCGCTGGCCAACGTGCTGACCTTGCTGTTCAGCGTGGTCTACTACGTGTCGGTCGACGCGGTCGCGCGGCGGCTGCAGGTACTGCGGCCCGCCGGCTGCTCGATCTACGACGCCGACTTCTGGCGGCACGAGCGGTTCTGGAAGGTGTGCGCGGACGCGTATCTCCAGGTGTTCAACGGCACCCCGTTCAAGAACACGATCTGGCGACTGCTCGGCGTGCGCATCGGCCGCCAGGTGTTCGACGACGGCGCATTCATGACCGAGAGGTCGTTCACGACCATCGGCGACCACTGCACGTTCAATGCGGGCAGCGTCATCCAGTGCCATTCCCAGGAGGACGGCGCATTCAAGTCCGACCGCACCGCGATCGGCGCCGGCGTCACCCTGGGGGTCGGGTCGTTCGTGCATTACGGCGTGACGATGGGGGAGGGCGCGGTGCTCGCGCCCGACTCGTTCCTGATGAAGGGCGAGGAAATTCCGGAGCGCGCCCGATGGGGTGGCAACCCGGCGAGGGAAATGCGCGGCGTGGCCGCCGCCAGCACACAGCTCAAGTCCGATGTCCGGGGCGCCGCCCTGGTCGGCGTATAGCCGCGCGAGTGGGGGGACGATTCGATGGGAACGCAGATGAGTACGGAGCGGGAGTATTGGCGCGGGGTCCTGGTCGCCGGTGGCGCCACCGCGATCCCGAGGTGGACCCTCGACCAGGCGCCCGGCCTCGGTGAGCATCGGGAGGCGCTTCCGGTCGAGCTCGTCGAGGCCGTACGCCGGCTGGCGGCCGAGCTGGCGGTGCCGCTGAGCTCGGTGCTGCTCACCGCGCACGCCGCCGCGCTGGCCGCGCTGTGCGGCGAGCGCGAGGTGGTCACCGGTTACCTGCCGGCCGCCGGTGGCGAGCCGCTGCCGTGCCGGCTGACCACCGGGCCCAGCACCTGGCGCGCGGTGCTGCACCAGGCCGGCGCCGCGGAGTCCGCACTGCTCGCCCACCGGGACTACCCGGTCGCCGCGCTGCACCGCGAGCTGGGGCTGTCCGGGCGGCCGTTCGAGACGGTCTTCGCGCCCGAATCGGACCCCCAGCCTGAGCTCGCCGAGGGCACCGTGCTGCGGGTGGGCGTCGAGCACCGCGATGGGCAGCTCGCGCTGCGGCTGCGCTACCGGACCGAGGTGCTGGACGCGGCCAGCGCCGCCCGGATCGCCGGTTACCACCGCACCGCGCTCGCCCTGCTCACCGCCGACCCGGACGCCGAGCACCGCCGGCAGAGCCTGCTCTCCGCCGAGGAGCGCCGGCTGCAGCTCGTCGGCCTGGCCGGGCCGACCAGGGAGCTGCCGGACCGCCGGTTCCACGAGCTGTTCGAGGAGCGGGTGACCCTGCACCCCGACGCGATCGCGGCTGAGCAGGGGGACCACCGGCTGACCTACCGCCAGCTCAACGCCCGCGCCAACCGGGTGGGCCGGGCGCTGCTGGAGCGGGGCCTGCGCCGCGAGGACGTGGTCGCCGTGGTCACCGAGCGGAACCTGGACTGGATGGTCGCCGTGCTCGCCGTGTTCAAGGCCGGCGGCGTGTACCTGCCCATCGAGCCGCACTTCCCGGCCGACCGCATCGCCACCACGCTGTCCCGCGCCGACTGTGCGCTCGCGCTCATCGAGCCGGGCTCGACCGGCACGCTGGACCGCGCCCTCGAGTCCCTGCCCGGGGTGCGCACCCTGCTCATCGGCGACGCGTACCGGGAGGGCCACGCGCACGACGACCTCGGCATCCGCGTCGAGGCCGACCAGCTCGCCTACATCTACTTCACCTCCGGCTCCACCGGCACGCCCAAGGGCGCGATGTGCGAGCACGCCGGGATGCTCAACCACCTCTACGCCAAGATCGAGGACCTCGGGGTCGCCGAGGGTCGGGTGGTCGCGCAGACCGCGCCCCAGTGCTTCGACATCTCGCTGTGGCAGCTGGTGGCCGCGCTGCTGGTCGGCGGGCGCACCGTCCTGGTCGAGCAGGCCGCGATCCTGGACGTCGAGCGGTTCGTCGACACCGTCGTGGCCAGCCGGGTGGCCGTGCTCCAGGTCGTGCCGTCCTACCTGGAGGTCGTGCTGACCTACCTGGAGAGCCGGCCACGGGAGCTGCCCGACCTGCGGTGCGTCTCGGTCACCGGCGAGGCGCTGAAGAAGGAGCTCGCGCAGCGCTGGTTCGCCACCGAGCCCGGCATTGCGCTGGTCAACGCCTACGGGCTGACCGAGACCTCCGACGACACCAACCACGAGGTGATGCACCGCGCGCCGGAGGGGGACCGGGTGCCGCTCGGCCCTCCGGTGCCGAACGTGCGCGTCTACCTCGTCGACGAGAACCTGGAGCCGGTGCCGCTCGGTGCCCCCGGTGAGATCGTCTTCTCCGGGGTCTGCGTCGGGCGGGGCTACGTGAACGACCCGGAGCGCACCCGGCTGGCCTTCCTGGCCGACCCGCACCGCCCCGGCGAGCGGCTCTACCGGGGCGGCGACTTCGGCCGCTGGCAGCCGGACGGCAAGCTCGACTTCCTCGGCCGCCGGGACAGCCAGGTCAAGATCCGCGGCTTCCGGATCGAGATTGGCGAGATCGAGAACGCGCTGCTGCGGGCGCCCGGGGTTCGGGACGGCGCGGTGGTGGTCGCCGAGCGGGCCGACCAGAGCAAGCACCTGGTCGCCTTCTACGCCGCCGCGGCCGCGCTGGACGTCGAGCTGCTGCGGGAGCGGCTGTCTGCGTCGCTGCCCGGCTACATGGTGCCGGCGGTGTTCCACTGGCGGGAGAGCCTGCCGCTGACCGCGAACAGCAAGATCGACAAGAGGGCATTGACGGCGCTCGCCGCCGACCTCGCCTCCGTCGAGCAGGCCGACCACGAGGCGCCGAGCACCCCCACCGAGCAGCGCATCGCGGCCGCCTGGGCGAAGGTGCTGGGCATCGGAGTGGACCAGATCGGCCGGTCCGACCACTTCTTCGACCTGGGCGGCACGTCCCTGTCGGCGGTGAAGCTGGCGATCGCGCTGAACAAGGAGGTGTCGCTCAAGGACATCACCCGCCAGCCCGTGCTCGCCGAGCTGGCCGAGGTGCTGGACGGCGCCTCGGCACCGCGGTCCGGGCTGCTACAGCCGCTCACTGCCACAGGGCGGGCCGGCGCCCTGGTCTGCTTCCCGTACGCCGGCGGCAACGCGGTGAACTTCCAGCCGCTGGCCGGCGCGCTGCGCGACAGTGGGCTCGCGGTGTACGCGGTCGAGCTGCCCGGGCACGACCTCGGCCCGAGCCACCAGCCGTTCGCGCCGTTGGAGCAGGTGGTCGACCGGGTCGCCGCCGAGATCGTCGAGCGCGGGCTGACCGGGCTGCTGCTCTGGGGTCACTCGTCGGGCGCGGCGTTCGCGCTGGCCACGGCGCGGGCGCTGGAGCGGCGCGGGGTGGCCGTGCGGCGGGTGTTCGCCGGGGCGCAGCTGCCCGGCACCGCCGCCGGCCGGCGCGCCGCGGCCGCCGAGCTGGCCGGGCGCGGTGCCGCGGAGATCGCCGCCGGGCTCAGCGCGGACGGCGGCTATCCGGAGCTCGCCGAGCTGGACGCGCAGCGCGCCGAGCACGTCGGCGCGGCCTACCGGCACGACTGCGGGTCCGCGCACCGCTACCTCGCCGACGCGCTGGACGCCGTTCAGTCCAGCCCGCCGCTCGCCGCGCCGGTCACGGTCGTGGTGGCGGCCGACGACCCCAGCACGGCGGAGTACCCGGTCCGGCACCGCGAGTGGCTGGGGCTCGCGGAGCACGTGGACCTGCACGAGCTGCCGGACGGCGGCCACTACTTCCCCCGCACCCGCCCCGCCGAGACGGCTCGCGCCGTGCTGCGCGGCGCCGACCTGTTCGCCTCGTCGTGATCTTCGCCCGTCCCGAACCGACCTTCGAACCTGACCGAGACCTGACCCGAAAGGAACCCGAGATGTCCTTCTCCGCCCCCCTGCTCGACCTGGACCTGCAGCCGGGCAAGCCGCCGATCCTGCGCGCCGCCGCGGCCGGCTCGGCGCCGGCCTGGGCCGCCGAACACCGCGACGTACTGCGCGGCCTTGTCGGCGAGTACGGCTCGCTGCTGATCCGAGGTCTCGGCCTGCGTGACGCCGCCGAGACCGGCGCCGTGTTCCACCGGCTCAGCGGCACCGGGCTGCTCGCCGAGCACGAGTCCTTCGCACCTCGCGTGGCCTACGGCGACGGCGTGTTCTCCTCGACGAAGTGGCCGGCCAACCAGCAGATGTGCATGCACCACGAGCAGAGCTACACGCTGGCGTTCCCCGGCCTGATGATGTTCGCCTGCCTGAGCGCGCCGACCGCCGGCGGGGCGACCGCCGTGGCCGACGCGCCGAGCGTGCTGGACGCGCTGCCGGCCGCACTGGTCGCCCGGTTCGAGCGGGAGGGCTGGCTCCTCACCCGCAACTACAACGACGAGATCGGGGCCTCCTACGCCGAGGCGTTCGGCACCGAGGACCGCGCCGCCGTGGAGCACTACTGCCGCGCCAACTCGATCGAGTTCCAGTGGCAGAGCGACGGCGGGCTGCGCACCCGGCAGCGCCGCTACGCCGTGGTCCGGCACCCGGTCAGCGGCCGGCGCTGCTGGTTCAACCAGGTCGCGTTCCTCAACGAGTGGACCCTGGACCCGGAGGTGCGCGAGTTCCTGGTGGACATGTACGGCGCCGACTCGCTGCCGTTCAACACGCGCTTCGGCAACGGCGACCCGATCGGCGAGGACGTGGTGGCGCTGCTCAACGACGTCTACCAGGCCCACACCCGGCGCGAACCGTGGCAGGCCGGCGACCTGACGCTCGTGGACAACGTCCGCACCGCGCACAGCCGGGAGGCCTACGAGGGCCCGCGCGAGGTCCTGGTCGGGATGGCCGACGCGGTGCGTCTCGCCGACTGCATGCCGACCGTGGCGGGGGGCGCCCGATGACCGCCGTCGACTCGCCCCAGAGCGCGTCCCCGTCCGGGTCGCTCACGGCGCCGCCGTTCTCGGTGATCTCCGGTGCCCAGGTGCAACGTGCGCTGCGGGGGCGGGAGCGGGAGATCACCGAGCTGGTCGAGCAGACCTACCGGGTGCACGGCACGGGTGACTCCGTGAACCCGCCGTCCTACTTCCTGCGGTTCGCGGACCGCCCGACCTCCCGGATCATCGCGCTGCCCGCCTCGATCGGCGGCCGGACCCGGGTGGACGGCCTGAAGTGGATCTCCAGCTTCCCGACCAACGTGGCGGCCGGCATCCCGAGGGCGTCGGCGGTGCTGATCCTCAACGACCACGACACCGGCTACCCGTTCGCCTGCCTGGAGAGCTCGATCATCAGCGCCGCCCGGACGGCCGCGTCGGCGGCGCTGGCGGCGGACTGGCTCAGCCGGGGCCGGAGGCGGCCGAGGAGGATCGGGTTCTTCGGGGTGGGGCTGATCGCCCGATACATCCACACGTTCCTGGCCGGCACCGGGTGGACGTTCGACGCGATCGGCGTGCACGACCTGCACGCCGACAGCGCGGCCGGGTTCAGCTCCTACCTGGACGGCTACCTGACGCAGTCCGGGGACGGCGGCCAGGTCACCGTGCACGACACCGCCGAGTCGCTGATCCGGTCCAGTGACCTGGTCGTATTCGCCACCATCGCCGGCCAGCCGCACGTCACCGACCCGTCCTGGTTCGAGCACAACCCGCTGGTGCTGCACGTGTCGCTGCGGGACCTCTCACCGGAGATCGTGCTCCGTTCCACGAACATCGTCGACGACGTCGAGCACTGCCTCAAGGCGGACACCTCGCCGCACCTGGCCGAGCAGCTCACCGGCAACCGGGACTTCCTGGCCGGCACGTTGGACGACGTGATGGCCGGGCGGGTCGGCCTGCCGGACGACCGGCCGGTGGTGTTCTCACCGTTCGGCCTCGGGGTGCTCGACCTGGCGCTCGGCAAGTACGTCTACGACGAGGTACTCCGCTCCGGCGAGCTGCACGTGGTGGACGACTTCTTCCACGACCTGCGCCGCCACGGCTGAACCCCGTGCCGTGATCATCAGGACCTGGCGGCTGTTCTCGGCGTGATCAAACAGCCTTGACGTCCTGATGATCACGGAGCGGGGAGGTGCGGTCGAGGGGGGCGTGCAGGGGGAGGTGCTCGGCGTCGGTGCCGACGTGCACCGTGAAGCGGCCGGGTTCGGTGCGCCAGCCGGCGTCCCAGTGCTCGAACGCGCGCGCTGGCAGCGGGATGCTCACCTCGTGGCGGGTGCCGGGTTCGGCGTGCACCGAGGCGAACCCGGCCAGCCAGCGCACCGGTCGGTCCACGGTGGAGCCCGGCCGGGACAGGTACGCCTGCACCACCTGACGGCCGGCCCGCCGCCCGGTGTTATGCACGGTGACCGTGACGGTCGCGGGCTCGCCGCTGTCCGGGGCGGCCACCACGAGGTCGGCGAGCTCCCAGCTGGTGTAGCCGAGGCCGTGGCCGAACGGGTAGGCGGGTGCGCGGCCGGCCCGCAGCCAGGCGCGGTAGCCGATGTGCACGCCTTCGTCGTAGTGCAGCACGCCGTCGGCCGGCCGGGTGTTCAGCACCGGTACGTCGGCCTCGGCGGCCGGCCAGGTCATCGGCAGCCGGCCCCCCGGTTCGGCGCGGCCGAGCAGCACGTCGGCCAGCGCGGCACCGAACTCCTGCCCGCCGAACCAGCTGACCAGCACCGCGGCCACCTCGTCGCGCCACGGCAGCAGCACCGGGCCACCGGAGTTCACGACCACGACGGTGCGGGGGTTCGCCGCGGCGACCGCCCGGACGAGGTCGTCCTGCGCGCCGGGCAGGGCGAGGCCGGCGCGGTCGAAGCCCTCGCTCTCCAGCTTCGGGGTCGTGCCGACCACGACGACCGCCATCTCGGCGGCCCCGGCACAGGCCGCCGCGGCGGCGATGGCGTCGGGGACCGAGCGGTCGGCCGGCTCGGTGCCGAGGGTGATCGAGGCGACCCGCCTGACCCGCACCGACTCCGGCAACCGGTAACGGACCGTGAGCAGCACGGGACGGTCACCGGCCGGCTCCACGGGCACCCTGGCCACGGGTGGCCCGAACAGCGCCGCTCCGAGGCTGGTGCCCTCCGGGGCGAGGTCGGCGTCGAACACCGGGTCGCCGTCGAGCAGGATCCGCAGCTCACCGGCGGCGGCCACCCCGAGCGTCGGCGAGCCCGCGGCGAGGCCAGCCCCAGGAGCCTTGCCCGGGGCTGAAACCGGGCCCGCGGCGGAAGTCTCGCCGGCCACGGGAGCCGCATCCGGCCGGTACCGGGTACGCAGCTCCAGGGTCGCGGTGCCGGCCGGCAGCGTGCCCAGCCAGACCAGCTCGGCGGCGCGCCGGTTCTCGCTGAGCAGGACCTCGCCGTCGGTGTCCAGGTACCGGACCCGCAGGCCGGGCTCCACCGAGTGCGGGTCGGTCAGGGCGCCCAGCGGTAGCGGGACCAGACCGTCGTGCAGCGGTACGCCCGCACTCCAGGTCACCGAGGCATCGGGCAGGGCCGCGCGCAACCCGTCCAGCGGGGTGGCGACCCGCTCGGGGAGCACGGTGGCGCTACCGCCGCCCTGGGTGCGGGGCAGCGCGGCGTGCTCGCCGATCACTGCGATGGACCGGGGCCCGCCGGCCGGCCACGGCAGCACGCCGTCGTTGCGCAGCAGCACCACCCCGGCCGAGGCGACCTGCCTGGCCAGCGCCGCGCCCCGGTCGACGGGCGGCGGCGGCACCGTGGCGCGCGGCGCGGCGCCGTCCAGCGCGCCGACCCGGGCGGCCAACCGCAGCAGCCGCCGCACCTTCTCGTCGACGGCCTCCTCCGGCACCCGCCCCTCGCGCACCGCGGTGACCAGCGCCTCGCCCCAGGGGCTCGCCGGACCGGGCATCGCGAGATCCTGGCGGGCCCGCGCCGACGCCTCGGTGTCGCGGACCGCGGTCCAGTCGGACACCACAACACCGTCGAACCCCCACTCGGTGCACAGCGGGGTCCGCAGCAGCGGGTGCTCGGTCATGGTGGTGCCGCGCACCGAGTTGTACGCCGACATGACCAGCCAGGCGCCGGCCTCGGTGACCACCTGCTCGAACGGTGCGAGGTACAGCTCGCGCAGCGTGCGGTCGTCGACCTCGACGCTCGCGGTGAAGCGCTCGGTCTCGAAGTCGTTGGCGACGTAGTGCTTCGGCGAGGCCGCCACCCCGTGCTCCTGCAGGCCGCGCACGTATGCCGAGGCCAGCTCACCGGTCAGCAGCGGGTCCTCGGAGAACGCCTCGAACCCCCGCCCGCCCAGTGGGCTGCGCTGCAGGTTGATCGTCGGCCCGAGCACGACGTCGACGCCCTTGCGCCGAGCCTCGGTCGCCAGCGCGGCGCCGTAGCGGTAGGCGAGGTCCCGGTCCCAGCCCGCCGCCAGCGCGGTCGCCGAGGGCAGGTTGAGCGACGGCTCGCGCTCGTCCCAGCGCGTACCCCGGACCCCGGCCGGCCCGTCCGAGAACACCAGCGCGCGCAGGCCGATCGCCGGCTCGGCGTGGGTGGTCCAGAAGTCCGCGCCGGTCAGCAGGCGGACCTTCTGTTCGAGCCCGAGCGTCTCGAGGCACTTCTCGACCAAAACACGGTCACTGGCACGGTCGACGGTCACGGCTCTCCCTGTCGGCGTGCGACGGTCGCGTTCGTGCTGGTCCCGCTGATCTTGCTGGTCAGAGTACCGCTCAGCGGGCGGCGATCCGGCGGTAGCGGGCCAGCGCTAGCGGCATGAACACCGCGATGATGGCCACCGAGGCGAGCACGGCGTACAGCGCGGCGTGCTCGGCCGGCCAGCCGGTGGCGGGTGCGATGCCCGGCGGCTGGATCGGGTTGCCGAACAGCGCGCGGGTCGTGTTGGCCACCGCCGAGATCGGGTTCCACTCGGCGAACGCGCGCAGCGGGCCGGGCAGCGTCTGCGCCGAGACGAACACGTTGGCCACGAACGAGACCGGGAACAGCCACAGCAGCCCGGCGCTCTGGGCCACCTCGACGCTGCGGCACAGCAGCCCGATCCAGGCGCCGATCCAGGACATCGCGAACGCGAAGAACAGCAGCAGCAGGTAGCCCAGCACGGCGGCCGGCAGGGAGCCCTGGATCCGCCACCCGACCACGAGGCCGGTCAGCGTCATGATCGTCAGCGTGACCGCGGTGACCGCCAGGTCCGAGCAGGTCCGGCCGAGGATGACGGCGAGCCGGGACATCGGCAGCGAGCGGAACCTGTCGATCATGCCCTTGGTCAGGTCGTTGGTCAGCCCGAGTGTGGTGAACGCCGAGTTGAACGCCACGGTCTGCACGAAGATCCCGGCGATCAGGAAGTGCCGGTACTCCTGGCCGCCGAGGCTGCCGGCGAACACGTACGCGAACACCAGCACGAAGACGATCGGGCTGATCACGGCGCCGAGCAGCAGGTCCGGGTTCCGCCGGATGGTGACCAGGTTGCGCCAGACCATCACGCTCGAGTCGCGGGCCCCGCCCAGCAGCACCGTCATACGATGTCCTCTTCTCTGACCGAGCCCACCGCGGCGACCCCGTCAGCCCCGTCGGCCCCTTCGACCCGGCGCCCGGTCAGGGCCAGGAACACGTCGTCCAGCGTCGGCCGGCGCAGCCCGATGTCCAGCACCTGCACCGGCGCCCCGACGGTCGCGGGATCGGGCTCCGGGCCCGCCGCGTCGAACCGCCGCACCGCCTCCAGCAGCGCCTTCGGTCCGACGTCGACCGCGATCGACAGCCGGCGCAGCTGCCGGTTCACCGCCGGCTCGCCGACCCCGACCGCGGCGAGCACGGCCCGCGCCGTCGCCACCTGGTCGTCCTCGGCCACCACGAGCTCGAGGCGCTCCCCGCCGACCTGCGCCTTGAGCTGGTGCGGGGTGCCGCGGGCGATCACCCGGCCGGCGTCGATCACCGCGATCATGTCGGCCAGCCGGTCGGCCTCCTCCAGGTACTGGGTCGTGAGCAGCACCGTGGTGCCGCCGGCCACCAGCTCGCCGACCACCTCCCAGGTGTCCTGCCGGCCGCGCGGGTCCAGCCCGGTGGTCGGCTCGTCGAGCACGACGACGGCCGGCTCGGCGATCAGGGCGCCGGCCAGGTCCAGCCGGCGGCGCATCCCGCCGGAGTACTCCTTCGCCGGCCGGCCGGCCACGTCCGCCAGGGCGAACCGCTCCAGCAGCGCGGTCGCCCTCGCCTTCGCGGCCCGCCGGGACATCCCGTACAGCCGCGCGACCAGGTACAGGTTCTCGTAGCCGGTCAGGTTGTTGTCCACGGCGGCGTACTGGCCGGAGAGCCCGATGCGCCGACGTACCGCATCGGGCTCTCCGGTCACGTCGTGCCCGGCGACCCAGGCACGCCCGCTATCGGCGCGCAGCAGCGTGGTCAGGATGCGGACCGTCGTGGTCTTGCCGGCGCCGTTGGGCCCGAGCAACCCGAGCACGGTGCCGGTCGGGATCTCCAGGTCGACGCCGTCCAGCGCGCGGGTGCCGCCGAACGTCTTGACCAGCCCTTCGGCCCGGACCGCGGGCCCTGTGTGCGCCACCGCCGGGCCCGTCAGCTCGGGTCGGCGGGGGTCAGGGTGACCGGCAGGCTCTCCAGCCCGCGCAGCGCCACGCCGGGTGCGCGGTAGGTCGGCTGACCGGCCGGCCGGATCTCCGGGAACCGCCGCAGCAGCCTCGGGAACAGCACGGTGGCCGAGAGCCGGGCCAGGTGCGCGCCGAGGCAGTAGTGCGCGCCGCCGCCGAAGCTCAGCCCGCTGCTCGGCGGCCGGTTGATGTCGAACCGCTCCGGGTCCTCGACCAGCGCGGAGTCCCGCAGTGCCGAGGCGACCAGGCCGAGCAGGATGCTGCCCTCCGGGATCGTCAGGCCGCCGAGGGTGACCTCGCTGCGCGCCGCCCGGAACATGATCTGGACCGGGGGCTCGCAGCGCAGGATCTCCTCGGTCGCGAGGTCCGCCAGCTCGGAGTCCTGACGCAGCAGCCGAGCCTGGTCCGGGTTGTCCAGGAACAGCTGCAGGCCGAGCCCGATCAGGCTGACCGGCGAGTCGAACCCGGCGCTGAACAGCAGTACGAGGCTGCTCACCAGCCGGTCGGTGTCCTCGCCGCACGCCACGGCGATATCGGTGATCATGTCGTCCTGTGGCTCGCGCCGGCGCAGCGCGCCGAGCTCGGCCAGCTCCCGGCGCATCTGCTCGCCGAACTCGGCGGCCTGCAGGCGCTGGGCGGGCGAGGGCGCCAGCTCCAGCGTCGCGCCGCTCTGCCGCGCCAGCCAGCCCAGCCGCATGGCCTGTTCGTCGGGCATGCCCATCAGCCGGCCGATGATCAGGGCGGAGTAGGGCACCCCGAGGTCGCGCTCGATGTCGACCGTGGCGCCGTCCGCGCCCAGGCCGGCGAGCCGGTCGAGCAGGCTGTCGGCGACCTCGGCGATCTCGGCGCGCCGCTGCGCCGTGCGGCGTGGCGAGAAGTGCCGGGCGAACATGGCCCGGTCCAGCCGGTGCTCGACCCCGCTGCGGAACGCCATCGAGTTGAACAGGCTGCTGGCCAGCCCCTGCTCGCGCCAGTTCGGGTTGGTCTCGTGGAAGTGCCCCTCGGTGAGCGGCCCGATGTTGTCGTCGCGCAGCATCGCGGCGCACTCGGCGAACGAGGTCACCAGATAGCGCGGCGCCACCCCCGGGAACACCACCGGCACGACCGTGCCGATCTCGCGCAGCCGGGCGTAGGCCGGGTACGGGTTCGGCTCGGGGTTCGGCCGGACCATCCGCAGGAACAGGCGCTTCGCCTCGTTCCCGGTGGAGCGGACCGGGGCTTCCGGCCGACCGGCCGTGGGCCCGGGTCGCTGGGCGGCCGGCTCGGTCCGCGGGGCGGGTGGCTCGGTGCGCTCGGGGCGCGGCGCTGCCTCGGGTGTGGGGCGGGGGGCAGGGGCGACACCGGTGCCGCCGAGCCTGGGCACTCGGGTGGTGCCGGGGGTCGCGCGGCGGGGCGCGGCCTCGAGGACGTCAGGCCGGGTCACGGCCACCACAGACGGGTTCATGCCCGCACCTCCGAGACGGTCCGGTGGGCCGGCGCGGGGTGCCGCGCCCAGAAGTCGAGCAGCACCTCGAGCGTCGGTTGCGGCGCTTCGATGCTGGGGCTGTGGGCGGCTTTCTCGATCACGACGTGGTCGGCACCGAGCTGGGCGGCCATCGTGGCGAAGGCCGACCGGTGCCACACGCGCTTGTCCCGGCGGCCGTGCACGACCAGCGCGGGCACGCCGGTGGCGGCCAGCTCGTCGGTGCGGTCGGTCTCGTTGGCCATGGCGCGCGCGGTGCCGTGCATGAACCCGGGGTTGGCGTCGCGGAGCTTGGCCATCCAGAACGCCCGCAGCTGCGTGTCCTTCTCCGGCACGACCCGCTTGAGCGTGGGCCAGAACAGCTCCAGGCTGCCCTGCTCGAGCCTGCGGTCCAGCTCGGCGAGGCCGGCGCGCTGCTTGGGCAGGCTGAGGCTGGGGCCGCAGCCGAGCAGGGTCAGGCTGCGCACCGCCGAGGGCTGGGCCAGCGTGGCGGACCGAGCGACGAACCCGCCGAGGCAGTGCCCGACCAGGTGCAGCGGGGCGTCGCCGCCGATCTGGCCGATCACCCGCCGGGTGTCCTCGGCGAGCAGCTCGACGGTGTACTGCTCCGGCTCCAGCGGGCCGGCCGACTCGAACTGGCCGATCTGGTCGTAGGACCAGGCGTGGTAGCCGGCCTCGGCGATCCCGGGCAGCACCGACCAGAAGTCCTCTTTGGAGCCGACGTACCCGGTGACGAGCAGGACCGTGGCACCGAGGTCGTTCTCGGGGCGTGGCCGTGCGTACGAGGCGACCACGGGGCCGCGAGCGGTGTGGAGCACCCGCCGCTCGACTCCGGTGGGCAGGGTCAGCACGGTCATGGGTGTGATGCCTCCATTCGCTGAGTACCGGAAACGATCTGTTCCAGCAGTGAGACGGCGCGGCCCGGTCCGTCCTCGGTGGCGACCAGCCGGCCCAGTGCGGCTGCCCGCAGCTGCAGGGCCCGGTCGTCGAGTACCGCGCGCAGAGCCCGCTCCAGTGCTGGCCCGGTCATCGCGTGCAGGGGTGGTGCCTCGGCGCAGACCCCGAGCTCGCGCATCCGCTTCGCCCAGAACGGCTGGTCGGTGCCGACCGGGCAGATCACCTGGGGGCGGCCGGCGGCGGCCGCCGCGCCGGTGGTCCCGGCGCCGCCGTGGTGCACCACGGCGCTCATCCGGGGGAACAGCCAGTCGTGCGGGGCGTGCCGGATGGCGAGCACCCGGTCCGACGACGCCAACCCGCGCAGGCCCTGGTAGCCCGAGGCGATGACCGCCCTCGTGCCGACCCGCTCGACCGTCTCCTGTACCAGCGCACTGAGCGCGCCGGGGTCCTCGATCGGCATGCTGCCGAACCCGATGTAGACCGGCGGGTCACCGGCGTCCAGGAAGGCGGCCAGCTTGCGGGGCGGCGTCCACTCCGGCGGGGTGTCCAGGAACCAGTAGCCGCTGACCTGCGCATTGCTCGGCCAGTCGGCCGGCCGGGGCAGCACGTGCCGGCTGAAGGCGTGCAGTACCGGGGTGGCGCTCTCGGTGCCGCCGGTGGAGCCGGGGGAGCGCAGCGGGTCGTGCCGGCCGCGGCGGCGCGGCAGGCCGGCCTCGGCCCGCCAGCGGTCGATGCCGCGACGGCACCAGAGCCCCAGCTGCATCGTCGCCACCGGGTACGACGCCCGGTGCACCGCGCGTGGCAGCCGGGCCGTGTTGGACCAGATCGGGGAGCTGAACTCGCCGGTGGGGACGAGGGCCGGCTGGGGCAGCCCGATCACCGCGGGCACCCCGAGGCGCTCGGCGATGTGCTGGCCCATCGGGAGCACCGGGTGATGCACGACGACGTCCGCGCCGCTGTCGCTGGCCGCCGCCCAGGCACTGGCCAGCACGGTCTCGGTCAGCCCGCCCAGCGTCCTGGCCAGTTGCGCGAAGTGCCGCACACCGTGGCTGCTCGCCATCGCATCGCCGACGCTCATCATGTCGACGTCGAGGGGCGCGAACGGAATACGACCGGCGATCGCCAATGGCTTGAACAGGGGAGGGGCCGCAAGCATCGCTTCGTGGCCCTCCCGGTGCAGCCGGTTCGCCAGGGACACCAGCGGGCGGATATCCCCCTGCGAACCCACGGCGAGCAAGAACACCCTCATTATTCGGCTCCGAATCGAATAGCAGAATCGCAAAAACTGAGGAGCTTCAGCGATCAATTTGCGCACGGAATGCCCCGGTGCGCATCCAACGGTGATGCGACGGGGCTACTAATTTTTGACGAGTACTGGCTTGCCCGGCCGTGCGGCGCTAGTGGCGCTCGGCCGGCCGACAAGCGGCGCATCGTGGTATCCAGATATCGGATGCCGCCGCACCCGGTCGGTTATCCGAACCGCGGTGCACGGGCCGGAGACGTAACTCCGGACGATAAACGATGCGCATCAGTTGCCCCCCAGCGACTAATGATCACCCGCCGATATGGTCAGTTCGCCATATCGGATGGTCACTAGGCGGCTCTGCTGGGCTATCAAGCAGGCCACCTAACGGGTGACGCTAGCACGATTGGGCTAAATTCTTGAGTGACCTGGATCACATTACCGGCGAGTAGCGCCAAACTGGCGGTAGTCGTCGAAGAAGTTCTCGCGGTGCGGTCAGCCCGCTTCCGGAATGCCGGTCCAAGTTAACTGTGAACGGCGTGTGAGCGATTTACCTGACCCGATAGCTGTGCTATCGAGCGGGAGTACGTATCGGCTCCACTAGGCATTCAACTGCGCAATACGTGGTTTCGCGGAAAGACGTTTCACGTCGCCCACACGTATGCTGGCACCTCGTTCAGCGCATTTGTCAAGTGTTCCCGATGTGGTTCGCGGCGCTATATCAACCCGAGTCGGGGGTGCGGGGCCCCGGTGTGATCGGCGCGTGGTGTCGGTCTCGCTCCGGCGCGGTGGCGCGTCGCTGAATTCCGCGGAAACGCAAAGGCGGCCGCATTGCGGCGCATTGCGGCGGAGTGCGGTGGGCGTGCGCCGAGATCGTCGGTCGACGGCGTCCTTGTCGCGGCGGCGATGTGGCCCGGGTCACTAGGCTTCGAGGCCAAGTGCGTGGCGGAGTGGCTCGCCGAGGGCGCCGCGCGGCCGGAGATCCTCGACGTGCATCCGGAGAAGCGAGCCCCGCTCGGCCCGGGCCGCACGCTCGCCTTCCGGGCTACCGACACAGGGGTGGGTTCCTCGACCTGACCGGTGATCTGGTCACCTGGCGGCACTCAGTGCGGGCCTGGTGGTGACGGGCCTGGTCGTGCGGCTGCACGTGGTGGAGACGCCGGCCTTCGAGAGCGCCAGGGCGGCCAACCGGATCGTCCGGGTGCCGCTGCTGGACGTGCTGCGCCGGCATCCGAGGGAGCTGGTGTTCGGCACGCTGGCGGCCACCGCCTCACCCGCGGTGGGTCTGCTGGTCTACGTGTACCTGGTCTCGGTCGGCCAGCAGGTGCTGCACCTGTCGACCGGGCGGATGCTCTTCCTGGCCGCCAGCGCCGGGGTCGGCCTGCTGGTGGCCATCTGGTGCTCGGCGGCGCTGGCCGAGCGCGTCGGCCGGACGAGGCTGTCGGTGGTCGGGCTCGCCGCGATGGCGATCTGGGCGCTGCCGTTCTTCCTGCTGTTCCAGACCCGCGCGCTGCCGGCGATGCTGCTCGCCTTTGTGGTCTTCGGCGTGACGGTCGGCATCGTGAACGGTCCGCAGGCGGCGATCCTGGCCGAGCTGTTCCCGGTGCCGGTGCGCTACACGGGCGTCTCGTTCGCCTTCCAGCTGGCGTCCATCCTGGGCGGCGCGGTCGCCCCGCTGGCCGCGGTGGCGCTGTTCGCGGCCACCGGCAACCTGCTGGTGATCGGCGGCTGGGCGGCCGTGCTCGCGCTGGTCAGCCTCGTGTCGTTCGCGTTCCTGCCGGGGCGCGAGCCCGGTTAACCGTTCGTCCACGCGGCGTCGACGGCGGCCGAGCAAGCTGAGATGCAGCGGCCGTCCGGTACAGGTATCAGGACGTCCCGGTCGGTGCTCGGTTATCTCGACGGCATCGTCTCGATCGTCGAGCGGAGAAGGACATGCTCAGGTACCAGGGCTACCCCGTGTACCCGCGCCAGTTGGAGGACCTCCTACTGGCTCAGCCCGGAGTGCGCGCGGCGGCGGTGATCGGCCGGCCGGACCCGATCGCGGGTGACGTGCCGGTGGCCTTCGTGGTCGCCGAGCGGCCCGATCGGCTCGACCCCGAGCAACTGCGCGGCACCGTCAACCAGCTGCTGCTGCCGTACCAGCGGATTCGCGAGCTGTACCTGGTCGAGGCGAGCCCGGCCGCTTCCGCCGGGTAGGGCGTGTCCCGGGCTCGGCGCGGATCAGGTCCCGGTAGCCGAGGCCACGCTGGGTCGCCACGTCGGCCGGGTCGTCCAGCTCGGCGAGCCCGGCGGCCAGGGCGAGCATGCGGTGCTCGCCGCGCCGCGCCTCGGTGAGTACGGGGGAGCTCTCGGCCGCGTCGAGCAGCCGGCGGAGGTCGAGCTGGTCGGCGGCCAGCGCCTGCCAGGCGTGCGCGACCGCGTCGGTCAACAGCCGGTCGCCGGCGAACTCGATGGCCGCGTCGAGCCGCGCGGAGAGTGCCGTGGTCCAGCGGTGCTGCAGCCCGAGCAGCTGCGCTTCGGTCACCTGGGGGTCGCCGCCGAGGCCGGCCATCTCGAGGATCGTGTTGAGCTCTCGGTAGCCGGCGCTAGCCCTGGTCGCTGGGGTGGCGTTCATGACCGGACCTCCTGTTTCGGAGTTTGATAACACTGTTACAGTGAATGGTAACAGCGTAATCGCCGGTCGCAAGGGATTACCGTGTGGGCCGGCTCACCTCGCCGACGTCACCGCACACCACGGGCCAGCGGCAGTCCAACCTCTCGGGACAGAACGCCCAGTGCCCCGCCGAGAGGGTGGCGCGAGCCGGCCGGCCGCCCCCGCCGCGGCCGGCCGGTTCAACCGCGCGCGGCGCGGCTGGCCCAGCCGGTCACAACGGGATGTTGGAGTGTCGGCCCTGGGGCGTCGGTACGGCGGCCAGCGCCCGGACCAGCCGGGTGCGCGTCTGGTCCGGGTTGATGACGTCGTCCACGACCTCCAGCGCCACGGCCCGGTCGACCCCGCCGGCGACGTGGCGCTGCTGCTCGACGAGCTCGGCCCGCAGGTCCTCCCGTTCGTGCTCCGGCGCGGCGGCGAGCTGCTTGCGGTGCAGGATGCCGACCGCTGCCTCGGGCCCCATCACGGCCACCTCGGCGTCGGGCCAGGCGAACACCGCCGTTGCGCCGAGCGACCGCGAGTTCATCGCGATGTAGGCCCCGCCGTAGGACTTGCGGGTGATCAGCGTGACCCGGGGGACAACCGCCTCGGCGAACGCGTGCAGCAGCTTCGCGCCCCGCCGCACCACTCCGTCCCACTCCTCGGAGACGCCCGGCAGATAGCCCGGCACGTCGACGAGGACGACCAGCGGTACCCCGAGCGAGTCGCACATCCGGACGAACCGGGCGGCCTTCTCGGCGGACAGCGAGTCCAGGCAGCCGCCCTTGCGGATCGGGTTGTTGGCGATGACGCCGACGGTCCGCCCCGACAGCCGCCCGAGGCCGACCACGACGTTGCGGGCCCAGTGCGGCTGCAGCTCCTCGAAGGCCGACCCGTCCGGACCGTCGTCCAGGATCGCGTTGACCAGCGCCCGGACGTCGTACGCGCGCCGGGTGGACTCCGGCAGCAGCTCGCGCAGGTCCCGGTGCGCCACGGTCGACCCGACGTCGAACTCGCCGGGCCGGGCGAACAGGCCGACCAACCGCCGGGCGCGGACGCACGCGTCCTCCTCCGAGCCGACCGTCACGTGCGCCACGCCGGAGCGGCGCCCGTGCGCGGCGGGCCCGCCCAGGCCGGCCATGTCGATCACCTCGCCGGTGACGGTGCGCAGCACCTCCGGGCCGGTGATGAACAGCCGGGCCGACTCGGACATGATGATCAAGTCGGTGAGCGCGGGGCCGTAGGCCGCCGCCCCCGCCGCGGGGCCGAGGATCACCGAGATCTGCGGGACGCGGCCCGACGCCCTGGTCATCGCCGCGAACATGCGCCCGACGCCGTCCATGGACTCGACGCCGTCGGCCAGCTTGGCGCCACCGGAGTGCCACAGCCCGACCACCGGGCAGCCTCGGTGCACGGCCGTCTCGATCGCGTCGATGATGTGGTCGGCCCCGGCGGCGCCGAGCGCGCCGCCCATCCGGGTCGCATCGGTGCAGTAGGCCACCACCTCGGCCCCGTCGATCCGGCCCGTGACGGCGACCACGCCGCTGGCGTCCCGGGGATGCAGCGGGACCACGGTCTCCCGGTCGAGCAGTCGGGCCAGCCGGACCCTCGGGTCCCGGCGGTCCGGCTCGGCGTGGCCGGCCTCGGAAACGGCAGCGGGCACCGTCAATGTCATGGCAGCTTCTCCTCAGTTAGGCGCATTCATTGGAGACTCAACGGAGCCC
The DNA here is from genome assembly GCA_036272155.1 of Pseudonocardia sp. Lineage (GTDB taxonomy): Bacteria > Actinomycetota > Actinomycetes > Mycobacteriales > Pseudonocardiaceae > Pseudonocardia. Next base: position 53,327 of record DATAZG010000202.1, on the reverse strand, counting down.
GTATTCCGGGAACGGAATTGGAGGGTTCCCGGAATTGAGAGGGACGCTACCGGCGCCGATGGTGGGGAATTGCCTAGGCCAGATCGAAATGATCAGCCCTGAAATGCACTGGTGCGGTGGCCAACCGAGTGGCCACCGCACCAGGTGTTTCGGCTCGGCTACTTATGAGGGTCATGGCGGCGATCAGCGGGTGTCGGGCACGAGCGTGCCGCGGCCGCCGGGCAGCGCGGCGGCGGTGCTGAACCTGCTGCCGCACGCCACGCGACAGGCCGCTGATCTTGGGTCGGCCGCCGAATTTCGGCCCGATCACCTGTGCGGTCGTGGTGGAGGCCGAGGGCTGTTGAGCCCGACAGTCAGCCGGTGCCCTCGATGAGGGTCGCGATGATGTCGTCGACCTTCACGTTGCCGTTCTCGGCCACGACGATCCGGGCGACCGTGCCCGCGACCTCGGCGATGACCGGGATCTCCATCTTCATCGACTCGAGGAGCGCCACGACGTCGCCGTCGGCAACCCGATCGCCCACTGCTACCTCCAGCCGCAGCACGACCCCCGCGATCTCGGTCCGAATGGGCTCCTCGTCGACGTCCGCCGGATGTGTCGGTGTGGCCTCGGTCGGGCTGGCTGGACCCGTGGTGGGCGTCATGCTCTTCACCGTTCCTTCGCAACCTCATCGGGGCAGGGTCGGGTCGTGCTCGCCCGGTGGACTTGTCCCGGCAGGGAAGTCGACGCCGGGCAGTGAATCAATGTGAGTTATTGTCAGGCCGTTATACATTACTGCACTCGGCCTTACCGGGACCGCTGCCGGGAATGCTGCCGACGACATCGTCGATTAAGGTGCAGCATTGGGATCAGCCCGGCGCTCCACGCATAGAAATGCCAGCTGGCGGACCCGGACAACGTCGTCGAACGCTACGCGGGCGGCGCCTGGCCGTACAACCCCTTAGGGGTAACCCAAACAGGGGTACTTCGTGCTCGGAGTGTCAGGGGAGTATCAGAACAGCCTGGTCAAACCGTGCTGAGCTGGCGCTGCTCGATGGGTTCCAGCTAGTCATGAGCTGGGTATTCGACCGCGGCCGCGTGGGCGGAACCGGCGTGGGAGCTCGCGAATCGGTATCGCCGTAATGCCCATTGAGTGATCCGTCGTTCACTCGAAAGGGTGGTGTAGTGGTAGCTATGGAGGTAAGCGCCCGGCCGCGAGAGAACGCTAAGTTAACAGTCGCGCGAACGGTGGCGGGCCGTTCCAAGGTGTGTTTCGATCAGTTCGTCTGCGGTCTGGGGGCGGAGCGCTGGGGGGCGTTCGAGATGACTATCGGGTGGACGGTCGCTCGGGAAAAGCAATTCAGTGCGCTTCAAGATCTCCTCGCGGAATGCGATCGGGATGGCGCGGGCGCTGCAGTCGTGACGGGGGTCACAGGGGTCGGGAAATCCGCACTGATAGGTCGGCTCGTTGAATACGCGGCCGAGGCGGGCGCATTGGTGCTGACCTCCGCCGGCTCGCGGGACTCGCGCGACCGGACCCTCGGCGTGCTCGATCAGTTGCTCGCCGAGCACGCGCACCGCGGCCGGGCCGCCGACGCCGAGCTACCTTCAATGGAGCAGTCGGCGACAGAGCTGTCGCTGACTATGGAGCTGGCTTTCTCCACGTTGATCGAGCTGGCCTCGGACCGTACGGTCCTGCTCGTCATCGACGACGCCCACCTCTCCGACACCGTGTCCCTATTCTGTGTCGCCTACTTCCTCAGCACGATGTCCCTGCTCCCGATCATGATCGTGCTGGCCGGTTCCGCCGAGCTCGCGACCGCCGACGGCGGCGTCATCCCGCTGAGTCAGCGGTGCATCCACGTCGCGCTCGAACCCTTCACCGAGTTGGAGGTCCAGGAGCTGGCCGACGCCGCCATCGGGCGGCGCTCCGGTGCAGCGTTCGCCCGCGTCTGCCACGCCGCGTCCGGCGGGAACCCCCGACTCGTCGACGCGCTGCTCGCCGACAGCCGACACCGTCGCTTTCCCGGTGGCATCGAACTCGGCGCGGAGTTCGCCGCCGCAATGCGCAACCACCTGGACGGTTCGCCCCGGGCGCTGCGCGAGGTAGCCACCGCCGCGGCCGTTATGGGTGACGAATCGACCCCATTGTTGATCAGCGATGTGACCCGGATCGACGTGTCTCGAGTGATGCGTGCGCTGGGTGCGCTCAATGAGTCGGGAATTCTCGTCGACACCCGGTTCCGGCATGCCGGCGTGCGGGAGCTCATCCTGAGCTGGACGCACAACTGGGACCAGATCCGACTGCGCCGCCGCGCGGTCGACTACATCTGGAAGAACGGCGGCGGAAAAAGCGCGGTCGAGCCGCACATCGTGGCGATCAACCGACTGTCCGAGGAGTCCCTGCGGCCGGTACTGGAACGGTGTGACGTCGATGCGGTCGACACCGCGGATGTCGAGTTGGCACTGCGCTGTCTGGACTGCGCGACGTGCGCCAGCGGCGGCGAGCCGCTGGAGCAGGCCGACGGTTGGCATCCGCAGTCGGTTCAGTCGGCGATGCTGGACGCCGTCCGGCGGACCCATGCCTGGGTACAGCAACGGGCCCCGGGCGAACCACCCGAGCAGACAGGCCTGACCGGGCAGTTCACCGTCCCGGAGCCGCTGCCCCGAGCGGCGGAACCACCGGAACCACCGGGCCCGCCGGTGCGCCCACCCCAGTCGACCCTGCCCGTGCCACACCCGCTCGAATCCCCGGGCGGCGCCGAGGGGAACGGCGGTAGCGAGGTGAACGGCGGTAGCGAGATGAACGACGGTGCCCGATCCGACCGGGCAGCCGATGCCGGCCCCGATGCGGCTATTGCAAAACTCAGTGGCGCGGAATGTCGCGTGGCCGCGCTCGCCGCCCGCGGCCATACGAACAAGGCAATCTCGACCCGACTCTCGATCACCGTCAGCACAGTCGAACAACACCTTACTCGCGTGTATCGAAAACTTAACATTCAAGAGCGACAAGATTTGCGACTTGTCATGGAATCGGACAAGCCGTGGATCCCCCTACAGCGTCGCACTCTCGAAGCAGAGAGAAAAAATAGGGGCTATTAGGGGTGTTGGAAACAGATTTGCTCGGCAAAGGTGAGTAAGACCTCGAGCGAGGGGTGGTTTCAGCCCCCGGCTTTATGCAAGTCGATGACGACTATGAGAGGTCGAGCGAAGGTCTCGGCTGTCAATCCGAACGTCGAGAGCCGCCAAACTGTCGAATCCGGGGGGATTTCAGTCATGGAAACGAAGTCGATGTCGGTGGCCACCGTGCAGGATGACATCAGGGGCGAGTTGTCTGATGTCTGTGTCGCCAACCTGGACGCCAATCTTCGACTGCTCGAGGCGAATGACGACTTTCTGAACAGGCTCGGCAGGTCGGCCTCGGAGGTGTACGGGCAGCAGTTCGGCGACTTTATCCACTCCAGCGTGCGGGACGTCACCATGGGGCACCTGGGTCGTCTCGCGGACGGTTCCCGGCTGCGTTTCACTGCGCGCTTCGTGGGAGTGCGGTGGTCGTCGACCCGCTTCTCCGGCCGCATGACCGGGCTCGCGGTGCGCGGCGACGACGGCAAGGTCGCGACGATCGTGTTGCTGATCAATCCGGACCTCGGTGTCGAGCCGCTGTGGTCGTCGGCGAAGAAGCGCCGGCCGCTGAGCGAGCTGGACGCGCTGGTACTGGAGGGCGTGGCGGCGGGCAGCTCCACCGTGCAGCTCGCCGCGAGGCTCTACCTGAGCAGGCAGGGCGTCGAGTACCACGTCGGCGCGATGCTGCGCCGGTTCAAGTGCGCGAACCGTTCCGCGCTGGTCGCCAAGGCCTACACCCAGGGGATTCTGACCATGGGGCAGTGGCCGCCGAAGGTGACCGCAGAGTACGTCCGCTGACCGGCACGGCTTCGAGGGGGACGCCATGTCGACCGCTGTCCGCAACAGCGACCTGTGGTTCCGTAACTTCGCCCCGGCGCCGAGTGCCCCGGTGCGGTTGGTCTGCCTGCCGCACGCCGGCGGCTCGGCCAGTTTCTACCTGCCGATGGCGCGCGGCCTGAGCCCGGCTGTCGACGTGCTCTGCGCGCAGTACCCGGGCCGGCAGGACCGCCGCCAGGAACCGTGTCGAGCGACCATAGGTGAGCTCGCCGACGACCTCACCGAGGCACTGCTGCCCTGGTGCGACCGGCCGCTGGCCCTGTTCGGCCACAGCATGGGCGCGACCGTCGGCTACGAGGTGGCCCGCCGGCTGGAGGTGCGGTCCGAGCCCGGCGCGATCAGGCCCCTGCGCCTGTTCGCCTCCGGGCGCCGCGCGCCGTCCGTGCCGGCGAACGACCACATCCACGAACTCGAGGACGCCGGCATCCTGGCCGAGCTGACCAAGCTGTCCGGCACGATGTCGCAGATCCTCGGCGACGAGGAGATCATGCGGATGGCGTTGCCGGCGATCCGGGCCGACTACACCGCCGCCGAGACGTATATCGACCGGGCCGACGCACCATTGCGCTGCCCGATCACCGTGCTCACCGGTGACGACGATGTCCGGACGACCCTCGAAGCGGCCCGGCAATGGCGCCGGCACACCAGCGGGGCATTCGACTTCCACGTCCTTCGAGGCGGGCACTTCTTTATCGCGGAGCACATGCCGGCGGTGTTGGCGCTGATCCGCGACGGCCTCGCCGAGGTGTGACCGCTCACGGCGAGGGCGAGCGTGCACCTGGTCGGTGAGGGCTCCGGAGGTCAGCGGGTGGTGACTTCCGGAGCCCTCGTGCAGCCAGTCCCGTAGTTAGAGCCGATGAACCCGGCACCGCCGGTGACCAGCACACGCCGTCGACATGGTTCGCCGGTTTCAGTGCCGCGCCGAGCGCGCGACCTCCATGACGTACTGGCCGTAGCCGGACTTGCCCAGCCGCTCGCCGAGCGCGTAGCACTCGTCGGCGCCGATGAAGCCCATCCGGTAGGCGATCTCCTCCAGACAGGCCACGTGCATGCCCTGGCGCTCCTCGAGGGTGCGGACGAACTGCCCGGCGTCCAGCAGCGACGGGTGGGTGCCGGTGTCCAGCCAGGCGAAGCCGCGGCCGAGGCTGACCATGCTCGCCCGGCCCAACTCCAGGTAGATGTTGTTCACGTCGGTGATCTCCAGCTCGCCCCGCGCGGACGGGCGCAGCCCCCTGGCGATCTCCACCACGTCGTTGTCGTAGAAGTACAGGCCGGTGACGGCCTTGTCGGAGCGCGGGTTGGCCGGCTTCTCCTCGATGGAGATCAGGTTGCCCTCGTCGTCCAGCTCACCGATGCCGTGCCGGTGCGGGTCGGAGACCTGGTAGCCGAACAGCACAGCGCCCTTGATGTCGTGCGCCTGGCTCTGCAGCAGCCGGGAGAACCCGGGGCCGTGGAAGATGTTGTCGCCGAGCACCAGCGCGGCGTCGTCGCTGCCGACGTGCCCGGCGCCGATCAGGAACGCCTCGGCCAGGCCGTTCGGCTCGGGCTGCTCGGCGTAGCTCAGGTTCAGGCCCAGCTGGCTGCCGTCGCCCAGTAGGTGGCGGAAGGCCGGTAGGTCCTGGGGGGTGGAGATGACCAGGATGTCCCGGATGTCGGCCAGCATGAGCACCGAGAGCGGGTAGTAGATCATCGGCTTGTTGTAGACCGGCAGCAGCTGCTTGGACACGGCCAGCGTGACCGGGTACAGCCGCGTGCCGCTGCCGCCGGCCAGGATGATGCCTTTCATCTGGTTCACCTCGAGGAGTCGGGGGTGGCCGTCACCGCGCGGCCGGGCTGAGCTCGTCGGTCTGTTGGTCGAGCAGGGCCATCAGGGCGCCGCCGTCGCCCGGACCGGCACCCGCACCGCGCGCTCGCGCACGGCGTCGAGCAGCTGGGCCGTCTCCACCATGGCGGCCACCGGGTCGGGTGCGTTCGGCGGATCCTCGCCCCGGACCGCCGAGGCGAACTCCGCCAGCGCCAGCGAGCACTGGTCCGCCGGCGCGAGGTCGAGCTGCTCGGCGCCGCCCGGCTCGTCGATCCGCACCCTGGGCCGCCAGCTCGGCGGCGTGGTGAACGCCCGCTCGACGGTCAGCCGGGCGGTGGGGCCCCACAGCGAGTACCGGTCGTGGCGCGCCGACTCGAAGCCGAACTCCAGATGCGCCAGTACCCCGCCGCGCGCGACCAGCATGACCCGGCCACCCGACGGCGCGCCGGCCCGGTCGCTGCGGTCCGTGCTGTCGCCCTCGCTCCCGCGGTCACGCAGCGTCACACTGGCCACGGCGACGCCGGGGCCGAGCAGCAGCTGGGCCGCACGCAACGGGTAGACCCCCACGTCGAGCAGTGCGCCGTCGCCGAGATCGGGGTCGTAGCGCTCGTCGGGCGGTGGTGGCGGGATGCGGAACTCGGCGTGGAACGCCCGGACCGGCCCGATCCGCCCGCCGGCCACCAGCGCGGCGACCTCGGCGTGCTGCGGGTGGTGGACGAAGGCCATGTTCTCGCGCAGCGCCAGGCCCTGCCCGGCGGCCAGCTCGACCAGCCGACGGGTGTCCGCCGCGCCCGCTGTCATCGGCCTCCCGCAGAGCAGATGCTTGCCGGCGCGCAGCACCCGCTCGGCCCACTCGGCGCGCTCCTCGCTCGGCACCGAGAGGTAGACGGCGTCCACGTCCGCCCGGTCGAGCAGGTCGTCGACGCCGACCCCGAGGCAGTCGAACTCGGTGGCGAAAAGTTCGGCCCTCGACCGCGACCGGCTGGCGACCGCGACGACCCGGGCCCCGGCGAGGCCGCGCAGCGCCGGGAGGATGCGCCGTCCGGCCGAGGCGGAACAGCCGAGCACGCCGAACCGGATGGGCTTGCGCGATGGGATCGCTCCCGCGTGACGCTCCATGGGTCTCCCTCTGCCGGGGCACGGCCGGTGCGTCCCCAGTCCTACCAACGGTGAAGTTGGCAGATTCCTGGTCAATGCGGAAATGGTGCGCGCGGTTTAGGGAATTCCCGGCCCGAATGGCGCTAGAGCGGTCGCGGATATTGCCTGTGGCCCTCGGCAACGCGCGAATCTAGACCAATCCCTGGACTCGAGTCTTGATCGCGCCGAAAGCCGTGGCCTCGTTCTACGGTCGTCGGGTGGCTGCACATGCCGACGACCTGGGCCGGGCGCTGCTGAACCGGCGCATGCCGGATGACCAGGTCGGCACACGTGAGCGGGAGATGGCGCAATGACTGACGGCGCGATGACAGACGGCGCAATGACATTCAGCGCGATACTGATCGGCGGACCGGCGGACCTTCCGCTGGACAACCGGGTGCGACGGCTCTCCTCGGTCGTCAACCTACTGCGATGCGAGTACGGCGCGGGGTACGAGTGTTTCCGCTTCCTCGGGGAGCGGATGGCGTTCGACCCCAGCGTCGTCGTGTACGAATGGAGCCACCGGGAGTCGATCGCCGAGTCCTGGCAGTTCGGCTGACCCACGGCGGGCACCGGGGCGGCTCAGAGACCGAGCGGGCCCTTGGGCAGCACCGGCTTGCGGGACGGCGGTGCCGGCTTGTCCGGGTGCCGCTCAATGGTGGGCGGTGTGGTCGCGCCGACGTCCACCTCGTCGCCGATCTTCAGGGTGTTGTAGAAGGCGATGGCGTCGACGTCGGCGAGATGGACGCAGCCGGCCGAGGCCTTGCGCAGGTTGCCGCCGTGGAATGCCACCCCACCGGGAGCGAAGAACACCGAGTAGGGCATCGGCGTACCACCCTGCTCCGCTGACACGTGGTTCTGGTCCTTGACCAGGACGTGGAAGGTGCCGGTCGGAGTCTCCTCGCCCGGGCCACCCGAGCCGACCCCCACCGGGCCGCGGGTCACTACCCCGTTGCTGATCAACCAGGCTCGCTGGGTGGTCAGGTCCACGCACGCCTTGGCGGTGGTCGGGCAGGGGGTACCGGCCACCGTCGCGGTCGCGGCGGCCGCGGGGCTCGCGGTCGCCACTAACCCCACCAGGGCCGTCGCCGCGCAGGCCGCAAACACGGCAACGGTCACGGCGGCCCGGCCCGGGCCGGCATCCTGCGCAGGCAAAGCGGTCTCCTTTGAGGGGTCCCCCTGGTCAACGAGACATCCCTACCAGAGTGACTGGCGAGGTCGTTGATCTGGGTGGCCTCTCTCAGCTCCGGTCCCCCGCGCGGCCGGGGAAGTGTCGGCCGGGAGGGCTTCGGTGAGGTCAGTGACCGCCCGTCGCCTGGGCGACCAGGGTCTGGAACCGTGCGGTGATCTGGTCCCAGTGCGAGACGAGGTGACCCCGGTCGGCGGCCGGCGAGCTCCGGCCGCGTTGCAGCTGCGCCAGGATCGGCACGTCCTGGTCGTTGACCCCGAACAGCACCCGGCAGGCCGATTCACGCGCCTCCGCGTACCCCTCGGTGACGCCCTCAGCCGCGACAAACACGGCCATGTATTCGACCGTGCGCCCCGGCGCAACCGGCTGGCAGGCGATGACCTGGAAGAAGTCGGGCTCCAGGAAGACCAGCGCGTTCGGGAACACGCAGAAGATGTCCTGCCTGGTCCGCATCTCCTGGGGGATGTCGCCGAGCAGTGGCAGCGCGCTGCCAGCCTTCCCGGACGCCTTGGTGGTGACGCCGCGCGGGTAGCAGGCGCCGATGATGTCGGGGGACAGCACCTCGTCCTCCACGTCCAGCACCGCGGCGGCCGAGCCGACCTGAGGGTGCACGAACGGCAGGTGGTAGAAGTCCAGGAAGTTCTCCACCACCAGCTTCCAGTTCGCATCGATGTCGTACTGGCGCTCCTCGACCAGCCGTGCGGCGCCCAGGTTGTACGGGGCCCAGCGCTCGGTCAGCGGCGCCAGCAGATCCTCGGCCGGCTCGGACGGCGTGCCCAGGTGCACGAAGATCATTCCGGCCCAGACGGTGTGCGGCACCGGCAGCAGCCCCAGCTGGGCGCGGGTCGGCTCATCCGGCCCTGAGTTCTTCGTCCGGTCCCAGTACGGGGTACCGCACAGCGAGCCGTCCAGGTTGAAGGTCCAGTAGTGGTACGGGCAGCGCAGTCGTTTGCGGGTGCTGGGCTCCTCGGACAGCACGATGCCCCGGTGCCGGCAGATGTTGTGGAACACCCGGAGCGTGCCGTCGGTGTCTGTGACCAGCAGCAGCGGCTGGCCGGCCACGGTGATCGGCCGGGAGCTGGCAGGGGCGGCCACCCAGTGCGCGAAGCCGGCCCACACCCAGCGGCTCTGGAAGATGTCGCGGAGCTCGGCGTCGAAGGCGTCCTGCTCGGTGTAGGCGGAGGCGGGCAGGATGCTCCGGCCGACCTCGAGGTCATCCAGCGGCCCGGATGCGAGGCGGGTGGTTTGCGTGATCATGATTCCTCCGTCGCGACGAACAGCTCCTCGGCCCACGACTTGAGCAGCAGCGCCTCCCGCCAGCGGTCGGACAGCTCCTGGCCGTCCGGGCCGGTGACCGGGTAGGGCGCGGGCCCGAGCTCGCACAGGAAGAGGCAGTCGGCGTCGTTGGCCGCCCGTTCCCGCCAGGACCGGAAGGCCGCCGACCACCAGCGTCGGAACCGCCGCACGGCCGGGCGGTGCTGGGCGAACTCGAGGGGCACCTGGACCTGTTCCCGGGTGGCGACCCGGCCCTGCAGGGAGGCACCGTGCCACAGCAGTGTCTCGATCAGCCCGTCGACCCGCGCGTCGTCGGAGTCGGGCAGCTCGTTGCCGACCACGTAGTGCGACAGATCCAGGGCAAGCTCCAGCTCGGGCACCTCGCGGGCCAGGCGAGCGGTGAAGGCGAGATCGTTGGTGAGGGTGTACCGGTGCGTCTCCAGGTGCATCGGCATACCCGCCTCGGCGGCCTCCTTGAGCCAGGACCGGACCAGCCGGGCCGCGTCGCTCACCTCGTCGGGGAAGACCTGCCCGCAGACGACCACCAGCTCCGCGCCGAGCTCGTGGGCGTAGGCCAGCCCGTCGGCGAGCGGCCTGCTCTCGGTGACGAACACGGTCACCGAGACGCGCAGCCCGGCGGCGCGCAGCGCGGGGGCGATCCGCGCGGCGGGAGGGACGTCGTCGGGCGAGTAGGTGTCGATCGCGACGCCGGCGAAACCGGCCGCGGCGGCCCGCTGGATGCTCTCCTCCAACGACCACGGGGTGGCCGCGCGCCACGGCAGGTCCCGCATGGCCCACAGCGACTGGAACACCGAGAGGGTCTGGGTCATGGCGCTCCGAACGAGGGTTGGGGGACGGCGTCGTCAGGCTCGGACCGTGCCTCGACGCCGGCCAGCTCGTCGGCCACCACAGCGGGCTCGGTGACCGCCTCCCGGAGGGTGCGTGGCACCCCACCGCGATGCCGCAGGCCGATCCGGTCGCCGGGCCTGGGGGTTTCGGGCAGCTCGCCCGGCACGGCGCTGACCAGCAGCGGATGCTCATGGCCGGCCACCGTGGCGCTCAGCCGCAGCCGCGAACCCTGGTACAGCACGGCGGTGACGGTGGCCTGGACGGCGGCGACGGCAGAGCGCTCGGTGATCACCAGGTCCTCCGGCCGGATCACCGCGGTGCCCTCGGCGGCACCCCGCGCCGGCAGGTCGAACAGCGCGACCCGGCCGGAGCGCACCGCCAACAGGTTGGCGTCGCCCAGGAACTCGGCGACGAAGCGGGTGGCCGGGCGCCGGTAGACCTCTTCCGGCGTGCCCACCTGTTCGATCCGCCCGTGGTTCATGATGGCCACCAGGTCCGACATGGACAGCGCCTCGCCCTGGTCGTGGGTGACCGCGATGGTGGTGGTTCCGGTCTCCCGCTGGATGCGCTTCAGCTCGACCTGCATGGTTTCCCGCAGCTGCTTGTCCAGCGCGGCGAGCGGTTCGTCGAGCAGCAGCAGGGACGGGCCGAAGACCAGCGCCCTGGCCAGCGCGATGCGCTGCTGCTGGCCGCCGCTGAGCGAGCCGACCGGCCTGGCGCCCAGCCCGGGGAGCCGGACCAGCTCCAGCGCGCCGGCCACCAGCTCGCGGCGCCTGGCCCGGGGCACCTTGCGGGCCAGCAGCGCGAACTCGACGTTCTGCTCCACGGTGAGGTGCGGGAACAGCGCGTAGCTCTGGAACACGAAGCCGATGTCCCTGCGGTGGGCGGGTAGGCCCTCGATCGGCTGGTCGTCCAGCAGCACCCGGCCCGCGCTGGCCGGAGCGAACCCGGCGAGCACGTTGAGTGTCGTGGTCTTGCCGCTGCCGCTGGGGCCGAGCAGCGTGACGAACGAGCCGGCGGGGACCTCCAGACCCACGTCGTGCAGGATCCGGGTGCCGGACAGGTGGACGGTCAGGGCCTCGATGCGGACGTCTGTGCTCATCTGTTTCTCCGCGTTCCGGTGAGCGCAACCGACAACCCCATCAGCGCGATCGCCAGGCCGATGATCAGCGTGCTGACCGCCGCGATGACCGGTGAGGCCTGCTGGCTCGCGGCCAGCCAGATCCGGGTGGGCAGGGTCTCCTGGCCGGGCGGGCTCAGGTAGTAGGCCAGTACCGACTCGTCGAAGCACAGGCCGAACGCGAGCACGCTCGCCCCGGCGATGGTGCGCGCCACCAGCGGCAGCTCCACCCGGATCAGCACCGACGGCCAGCGGTGGCCGAGGCCGTGCGCGGCGCGGGACAGCGCCGGGTCGACGGTCGACAGCCCGGCCGTGACGGTGAGGTACACCAGGGGCGTGGCCAGCACCGCCTGGCCGAGCATCAGCGTGGCGATGCCGGCGGTCCCGCCGAGGTCGCGCACACCCAGGTACAGCCCGAGTGCGAGGACGAGTTGCGGGATCACCATCGGGGCGATCAGCGCGGTCCGCACCACCCGCCGGCCCCGGCGCAACCGGCGTAGCGCGAGGGCCGCGCACGTCCCCGCGGCCGACGCCAGCACCGTGGCGACCACCGCGACCTTGACCGACTGGACGACACCCGCGCGCCAGGCCGGATCGGTGAAGATCTCCTCGAACCAGCGGGTGGACAACGCCGAGGGCGGGAACCGCAGGAAGGTGTTGGCGCTCAGGCCGACCGGAAGAATGACCAGCATCGGGGCCAGCAGGAAGATAGCGATCAGCGCGCCGAGCACACTCACCGTGACCGCGGTCCGGCGCAACGGGGCGGGCGCCTGGTCCGTCATATCCGCTCCCACTGCTCGCTGATCTTGCCGAACCGGTCGGCCAGCAGGTAGAGGCCGAGGGTCACCACCAGCAGCACCACGCCCATCGCCGCCGCGCCGCCGAGGTTCTGCAGCCGGCCGAACTCGGTGCCGATCACCGTGGCGACCAGCTGGCTGCCCGGCCCGCCGAGGAACGCCGGGGTGACGTAGAAGCCGAGTGACATGACAAAGACGATCACAGCGCCGGCCAGCGAACCGCCGCGCAGCGCGGGCAGCACCACCTTGCGCAGGGTCAGCACCTCGCTGGCGCCGAGGCCGCGGGCCGCGCGCAGGTGCGCCGGGTCGATACCGCGCAGCGCCGCGTACACCGGCAGCACCAGGTAGGGGAGCATGATGTGCACCATCGCCGGGACGAGGCCGGCCGTGGTCTGGTAGAGCCCCAGCCCGTTGTCCGACAGGCCGAGTGCCTCGACCAGCCGGTCCAGCGCGCCGGCCGGCTGCAGGGTCAGCACCCAGCCGTAGGTGCGCACCAGGAGCGACACCCAGAAGGTCAGGAACAGCACCCCGAACAGCACCCGGCGCAGCCAGACCGGGGCCAGCCCAAGGGCCAGCGCGTAGATCACGCCGAGCACCCAGGTGCACGCGGTGACCAGCGTGGACAGCCACAGGGTGCGCCACGCCGCGCGGAGGAACAGGTCACTGGCAAACGGCTGGGTGAACATCCCGACCAGCCCGTGGTCGGCGCTGCCCGCCAGCACGACGGCAACCAGCGGTCCGACCAGGCCGATCACCAGCAGCACCGCCGGGGGCAGGAACAGCCAGCGCGCCCCGCTGCCGTCCCAGACAGACCGTGGCCGCGTCTGGCTCACCGGCGTGCTCAAGGTCGGTTCGCTTGTCACGGTCATGTGCCGACCCAGGCGGTGAACCGCTTGACGTACTCCTCGTCCTGCGTCGCGCAGCTCGCCACGTCGATGGTCAGCTGCTTGGCCACGTTCGCCGGGGCGCTCGGGATCATCGCCAGCTCGGCGGGGGAGAGCAGAGCCAACGCGGCCGAGACGGTGGGCCCGAGTCGCAGCTTCTTGGCGATGGCGGCCTGCTGCTCAGGGGTGGACATGAGGTCGAGCAGCGCGTTCGCCGCGTCCGCGTGGGGCGGGTTCCTCGGCATGGTGAACGAGCTCCACGGGTAGAGGATCCCGTCCTGGAAGGTGTAGTCGACCGGCTGGCCGTCGTCCTTGAGCTGTTGCATCCGGCTGCTCGAGGTGAGGATCATCGCCGTGCTGCCCTGGGCCATGTACTGCTGCCCCTGGGCGTACGTGTCGTAGAAGACCAGGTCGTTGCGCAGCGTGGTCAGCTTGGCGAACGCCCGGTCGAAGTCCAGCGGGTAGATCTTGTCCTTGGCCACCCCGTCGGCGAGCAGCGCCACCTCCACGGTGCCCATGTACAGCGACTTGGGGAACGCCCGCTTGCCGGGGAACTTCGCGGTGTCGAAGAAGTCGGCCCAGCTGGCCGGCGCTGTGCCGAGCTTGGTGGAGTAGCCGAGCACGTTGCTCCAGGCGTACCCGCCCGCGCAGTAGTCCCGGTACTGGGCCGGCACCAGGTCACACCGGCGGACCCAGTCGGCCAGCCTCCCGGTGGTCTTGCCGGCCTGGATGAGCCCGGCCACCGAGTAGCCGTCGAAGTCGATCAGATCCCACTCCGGGGTCGGGCTGGCGATCATGTTGATGAACTTGCCGTAGTCCCAGGGCGCATCGATCACCCGCGCTCCGGACACCGCCGCGAACGGGTCGAACGTCTCCTGGTGGCGGACCTGGTAGGTCTCTCCGCCGAAACCGGCGAGTACCACCTCGCGCGCGGTGAGCTTGGGCCACTTCGCGGTGGTGCCGGCCGGGACGGCCGACCCGGTCGCCTCCGGTGCGCCGGAGGAGCTGGACCCGCCGCACGCGGCGAGCGCCGACCCGGCGAGTGCCGCGCCGGCCGCCGTCGCCAGTCCGGCGAGGACCCGCCGGCGGGTGAGATGCGGTCCGGTCATGGCTCCTCCGGGCGGCGCGGGCACGGTGTAGGAAAACTAGAATTGGACTCAATAGGATGAATCCACGCTAATAATGGAAAGAAGATAGCTCGGATGCCTACGTTATTGATGCCTTGAAACGTGAAGGCCGCTAAAGTTCACGTCCCTGAAACAGCGAGGGGAACCCGTGATGGCGGACGGCGCCGACCAGAGGGCCGAGTTCGACGACGCCGACCTCGCGCTGCTCGCCCACCTGCAGCGTGACGGGCGCGCCACCTACGAGGCGCTGTCCCGCACGCTCGGGCTGTCCCGGCCCAGCGCCCGGGCCCGGATGCTGCGCCTGCTCGAGTCGGGGGTGGTCCGGATCGTCGGCGTGGTCCATCCCTCGGTGTTCGGGCTGGACGCCTACGCGCACGTCGCGGTCACCGTTCGCGGGCCGGTGCTGGCGGTGGCCGAGCAGGTCGCCGCGATGGAGGACGCGGTCTTCGTCTCAGTGGTTGCCGGCGAGTATTCGCTGGTCGCCGAGCTGCGCAGCCAGACCCAGGCGACGCTGGCCCGGGACATCCGGCTGATCTGTGCGCTGCCCGGGGTGCAACGGGTGGACACCGCTGTCTACACCGAGATCCTCAAGGACACCTTCTTCCCGCCCGGGCTGTACCAGCCGACCGTGCTCGACGAGGTCGACCGGCGGCTGCTCGCCCTGCTGCAGCGCGACGGGCGGACCTCCTTCGCCGACCTGGGCGAGGCGGTCGGGCTGTCCACCAGCGCGGCGCGCACCCGGGTGCTGCGGCTGCAGGAGTCGGGCACCGTGCACGTGGGCGCGCGGGTGCATCCCGGCGCGCTCGGCATGGCCCAGGTGCTCGGCGTCGCGCTGAGCTTCGACGACCGGGCGGACGAGGCGCTGGAGACGATCCGCCAGATGTCCCAGGTCGACTACCTGGCCACCGCGATCGGCCGCTGCGACGCCGTCTGCACGATCATGAACCACTCCGCCGAGGGGGTGTTCCAGCTGCTGGAGACCGTCCGGTCAGTCCCGGGTGTGCGCAGCGTGGAGTCGTACACGCACCTGCGGCTGGTCCGGGAGTCCTACGATCGCCCGCTCACTTTTTAGTGGGCCCACTCAGCCGGCGAGTAGGGGATTGCGGTAGCTGTGCGTGGCGTCGAGCCGGCTCACCAGGTAGGCGCCCGCCTGCTGTGGCTGGTAGCGGGGCTCCTCGCCGGGCTCGAGGCAGGTCTGCAGGCAGCTGATCTCGGCGCCGAAGGGTGGGGTGACGAACAGCGGCATCGAGTAGCGGTCGGTGTGCGGCGGGTTGACCACCCGGTGCGGGTTGGAGACCCACCGGTCATTCGTCCAGATCGCCATCAGGTCGCCGAGGTTGACCACCAGCCGGTCGTCCGGGACCGCCACCCCGATCCACGTCCCGTCCCGGCGCATCACCTGCAACCCGCCGACCCCGTCATCGGCGAGCAGGGTGACCGTGCCGTAGTCGGTGTGCGCCCCGCAGCCCAGCTGGTCGGGTCCGGGCGCGACGGTGTCCTGTGGCGGGTAGTGCAGGTGCCGCAGGTGGTACATGACCTCGCCGCCGGGGCGGTCGAGCAGGAACTCGTCGGGCTGCCCGAGCGCCCTGGCCATGGCCCGCTGCACCCGGCGCGCGGCCTCGATGGCCTGCTCGCGGTAGGCCTCCCAGGCCGCCCGGAACCCGGGGTCGGCGGGGAACTGGTTGGGCCCGAACATCGGCACCCCGGCGCGCACCTCGGGATGGTCGGGGCCGTGCTCGCCACCGGTGTCGATCGACTCCTTGAGGTCGCCGGCCGTCTGGTTCGCGTCGTCCAGGATCTCCTCGGCGATCGCCACGTAGCCGCGGTGGCACGCGGAGTTGCCGATCGCGATCCGCTGCTTCTCCCCGGCCGGCAGGGCGAAGAACCGGCGCATCGCGGCCATCATCGCCGCCTTGACCTGGGCCTCCACCCCGTGCCCGGTGACCAGGAAGAAGCCGATCTCCCGGCAGATCCGGTCCAGCTCGGCGGCGGTTGCGTCCTGGGCCGGGGTCGGCGGGGCGCCGGTGGCGAACGAGCTGACGTCGAGGGTGGGCAGCGGGGCGGGGCCGGTCATCGGCCTCCTCCTGTCGTTTCGTTCAGCGGTCCGTCGGTACCGCGGTTCAGCTGATGGCCAGGCCGGCGCGGCGGCGTACCGCGGCGGCCCGGCCGGCGGCCTCGGCGAGCACGGCGGCTTCGTCGACGCGGGTGATCCGGCGCTCCAGCAGCAGCCACTCACCGTCGCACAGCACGGATTCCACGTTCTCCGTCTTCAGTGCGGTGACCAGCGCGGACACCGGGTCGGCGGCGGTGGCGAAGTTCGCCGTCAGCGGGTCGATGACCACCAGGTCGGCGGCCGTCCCGACCTCCAGGGTGCCGGCCACGTCGGCCAGCCCCAGTGCCCGGGCGCCGTCGGCGGTGGCCATCCGCAGCACGGCCTCGGCGGGCAGCACGGTGGGGTCGCGGCGCAGGCCCTTCTGCACGATCGCGGCCAGCCACATCTCGTCGATGATGCTCATCCGGTTGTTCGACGGCGCCCCGTCGGTGCCCAGCCCGACGAGCACGCCGGCGTCCAGCATGTCCGCGATCCGGGGCGTGCCGAGGATCTTCAGGTTGGACAAGATCGTGCGCAGGGTGTAGGAGAAGCGCATCCGGTCCCGGCCGTGCCAGCGCCCGACCAGCTCGTCCTGCGCGGCGAGCACCTCGTCGGTGGACTCCCGGTCACCCGGCGGGCGTCCGTCCCCCGAGTCCATCGCACTGCGCCCGAGCAGCGCCCGGATGCCGGCGGCGGCCAAGCCCCGGGCCATCCCGTCCACGTGCCGGCCGCCGGGGTCGGCGATCAGCGTCACGCCGTTGCGGATCTGCTCGATCGCGCAGACCAGCGCGGACAGCTCGGCGTCGGACTCGGTGAGCGCCAGCTCGTAGGGCCAGATCCGATCGTGCAGCCAGGAGAGCAGGTCGACGTCGTCGCCCAGGCCACGGCCGAGCTGCTGGCTGGTGTGGCAGTGCGTGTTGACCAGGCCCGGGATGACGATCCGGCCGGCCGCCGCCGTGGCCACCGCCGTCCCGGTGGGCTCCGGCCCGAGGTGGCTGATCACCCCGGCGGTGACCTCGACGTAGCCGGTGAACGGGGCCGAGGCGACGGGGACGACCAGCGCCGGCCCTATCCGCAGGTCAACCGGCTTCACGTGGATCTCCCCCTGACGAACGGGACGGCCAGCGCCGCCGGGGTGTCGCTACGGCGGGCCCGCACCATCAGCGCCACCAGTGTTACCAGGTAGGGCAGCGCGAGGAACACCTCATACGGGATCGCGGTGGCGGTGCCCTGCAGGCGTAGCTGCGCGGCGTCGCACAGCCCGAACAGCAGTGCGCCGGCCACCGCGCGCCCGGGCCGCCAGCGGGCGAACACCACCAGCGCGAGTGCCACCCAGCCGCGACCCGCCGTCACGTTCTGCACGAACAGCCCGAGCGGGCCGCACACCAGCATGGCGCCGGCCAACCCGCCGAGGGCGCAGCCCGCCACCGTCGCGGCGGTCCGGACGTGGGTGACCCGGTAACCGAGCGCATCCGCGGCACCCGGCGCGTCCCCGGCGGCGGTCAGCACCAGGCCGGCGACGGTGCGGGTGAGCAGGAACCACACCCCGACCAGCACCGCGAGCACGATCGTCACCAGCGGCGCCATGGACAGGCTCTCGATCCGAGGCGGCGGCTCGCCGATCGTGTACGACAGCTCGAAAAGATAAGTCGTCGCCGACCCCGCGAACAGGGTGAACGCCAGCCCGGTGACGATCTGGTCGGCCCGCACCACCACCATCAGCAGCGCCAGCACCGTACCGCAGGCCGCGCCGGCGCCCAGCCCGGTGAGCAGCCCGAGCCATGGCCCGCCCATCCTGGCACCGGCGTAGCCGGCCAGCGAGCCGAAGAGCATGGTGCCCTCCAGCCCGAGGTTGAGCACGCCGGACCGCTCGGTCAGCACCTCGCCGAGCGCGGCCACCGCGACCGGGACGGCCAGCCGGATCGCCGCGGCCAGGGTGGCCAGCGTGAACAGGGTGTCCATCGGCTCAGCCCACGTTCCGGCGGCTCAGCGCATCGCCGGCCACGAAGAAGACGATGATCAACGCCTGGATCACCCCGACGGTCGCCGAGGGGATCACGAACACCCGCTCCGCTTCGTCGAAGCCGACCGTGAGGCCGGCCAGCACCAGCGCCGCGGCCAGCACGCCGACCGGGCGCAGCCGGCCGAGCAGCGCGACGATGATCGCGGTGAAGCCGTACCCGGTGGCGAACGCCGGGGTCATCCGCTCGGTCACTCCGGCGACCTCGACGAGCCCGGCGAGCCCGGCGAACGCACCGGCCACCGCGAGTACCACCAGCCGCGTCGCGGCGGGGCGGGCCTCGTTCACCGCGAGTACCTCGGGATTCGCGCCGAGTACCTCGACCCGGAGGCCGAACCGGGTCCGGCGCAGCACCGCGGCCAGCGCGGGCACCGCCGCCAGCGCGAACAGGAAGCCGAGGTGGATGGCGGTGCCGGGCAGATCGGGCAGCGCCGCGACCGGGCGGCTCTGCGGAGTGAAGGCGCCGGGGTCCCGGATCCCGACCCGCACCGCCCAGGCCAGCGCCGCCGCCGCGACGTAGTTGAGCAGCAGGCTGGTGATCACCACGCTGGCCCCGAACCGGCTCTGCAACCACGCCGTCAGACCGGACCAGGCCGCCCCGGTCAGCACCGCGACGACCAGTGCGCACGGCAACAACACCGCCACCGGCAGCGCGCGCAGCGGGGCGGCGGTGGCGAAGGCGGTGCCGGCCAGCGCCCCGGCGACGTACTGGCCCTCCGCGCCGATGGTGAACACCCGGGCCCGGTAGGCCACCGTGATGCCCAGCCCGAGCAGGATCAGCGGGGTGGCCACCACGGCGGTGTCGGACAGGCCACGGGGCCGGCCGAACACGCCGCGCACCACCTCGCCGTAGGCGGACAGCGGGGCGACACCCTCGATCCCCATCAGCACGCCGCCGACGACCAGCGCGCCGAGCAGCGCCAGCGCGGGCACGGCGACCAGCGCGGTCCGGGAACGGCGCTCGGGGTGGTCGAGCAGCCGGGCGAGCACCCCGTCGGGGCCGCTGGGTGCCTTCGGCCGGCGGGGATCGGTCAGCGTCACGGCCGGTGCCCTCCGACCATGGCCAGGCCGATGGCGGCGCGGTCGTAGGGCGGGGTGAACGGCGCGGAGGCGCGGCCGCCGGCCAGCACGATCAGTCGGTCGGCGACGGCGAACAGCTCGTCCAGCTCAGCGCCGAACCACACTACGGCGGCGCCGCCGACGGCCGCGTCCAGCAGCCGCTCGGTGATCATGCGCGCGGCCTCGGGGTCCAGCCCCCGGGTCGGCTGGGCGGCCACCACCAGCGCCCGCTCGCCGGCCAGCTCACGGGCCAGCACCAGCTTCTGGGCGTTGCCGCCGGACAGGCTGGCGGCGGAGGCGCCGGGGCCGGTCGCGCGGACGTCCCACTCGGTGAGCGCCGGGGCGGCGCGGGCCTCCCGCCGCGGCCGCGGTGGTCGTCGGGCGGCGCCTCGGCCGAGCTCCAGGTTGTCGGCGAGCGAGAGCGGGCCGGCCAGCGCTCGCCGGTACCGGTCGGCCGGGACGTAGGCGATCCGCCGGGCGATCCGTTTCCTCGGCGCACCCACCGGCACCGGCGCGTCGTCCACCCGGACGCTGCCCTGCTCGGGTCCGGCCACCCCGGCCAGCAGCTCCTCCAGCTCGGCCTGGCCGTTGCCGTCCACCCCGGCCACACCGAGCACTTCCCCGGCACAGACCTCCAGATCCAGAGGTTGCAACCGGCGCAGCGCGGCGCCGCGCAGCCGCAGCCGGACCGCGCCGTCCGGGGACGCCGTGACCACCCGCGAGCGCGCGGCGGCGGGCGCGCTGCCGATCATCCGGGTGGCCAGGCCGGTCCGGTCGTGCTCGGCCACCGGCTCGCCCGCGCACACCACGGCACCCCGGCGCAGCACGGTGACCCGGTCGCAGCCGGCGAACACCTCGCCCAGCCGGTGCGTGATGATCACGACCGCGCGGCCGTCGGCGGCCAGCCTCCGGCACACCGCCAGCAGCGCCTCGGCCTCGGCGTCGACGAGCACCGCGGTCGGTTCGTCCAGGATCAGCAGCCGCGCGTCGGCGTCCAGCGCGCGCAGGATCTCCAGCCGCTGTTGCTCCCCGACCGACAGCCGCCCGACCGGGACATCGGTGGGCACCGGCGCCAGCCCGTGCCGGGCGGCCAGCTCGTCGACCCGGCGGCGCACCTGGCGGGCCGATGGCCGCAGCCGGCCGCTCGGCCGGGCCATGGCCAGGTTCTCCCCGGCGGTCAGCGTTGGTACCAGGGTGAAGTGCTGCTGCACCATGGCCACCCCGCGCTCGCGCAGGGCCCGGGGGGCGAACTCGGTGACCGGCGCGCCGCCGACCGCGACGGTGCCGGCGTCCGGCCGGTCCAGCCCGGCCAGGATGCGCATCGCGGTGGTCTTGCCCGCGCCGTTCTCACCGAGCAGGGCATGCACCTCGCCCGCGTTGATCGTCAGGTCGACGCCGTCCAGGGCGGCGGGACCGGCGCCGAAGCCGCGCCGGATCCCCAGCATCGCCGCCGCCGGAGTCACCGGGCCATCACTTGTCGGCGTACCGGACGGTGAAGGCACCGCTGCTGACCTCCGCGAGCTTCTGCTGGTAGGTGGCCATCACCGGGGCGGGGATCTTCGACTGCCACGCCGGGCTGATCACCACGGCCATGCCACCCTCGGCCATGCCGACCTGGAAGTAGCGGGTCGGGTTGGTCTTGCCCGCCGCGACGTCGGCCACCATCTGCGCGAACACCTTGTCCAGGTTCCAGGTGAACGAGGACACCACCGAGGGGGACAGGCTGGACATGTCACCGCTGTAGCCGCTGGCCACACCGTGGCGTTCGGCGGCGGCCTGGATCTGGCCGAACGTGGGGCCCTGCCCGCAGCCGACGAACATGGTGGCGCCCTGGTCGGCCTGGGCCAGCGCGGCCTCCTTGGCCTTCTGCACGTCCGACCAGTCGCCGACCGCGACGAACGTGCCGGTGGTCTGCGGCCGGACCAGCTTCGCGCCGTCCAGGTAGGCGTTGAACATCGCCCGGCACACCGGGATGTCGAACCCACCCGCGCCGGCCACCGCACCGCCGGTGGTGGCGCCGGCGGCGAGGATGCCCTCCAGATAGGTGGCCTGGTAGAAGGGCTGCGCGTAGTCGGCGACGTTCGCCGAGACGTCGCCGAACCCGCCGGCGTAGGCGAAGATCGTGTGCGGGAAGTCGACGGCGACCTTCTTGATGTCGTCCCCGTAGTTGAACGAGTGCGCGATGATCGGGTTGTAGCCCTGCTCGGCGAAGCTGCGCAGGGCCCGCTGCGCGTCGGCGCCGGGGTTGACGTTCTCCTGGCTGGCGAACGCCGAGATGACGCCGGCGTCCTTGAGTTTCTGTGCGCCGGACAGCGCCGCCTCGCCCCACGACCCGTCCCGGAACTGCGGGCTGTAGACGATCGCCAGCTTGGGCAGGCCGGCTGGGGCTCCAGGGGTTGTGCCGCCAGCGGGTGCCGCGTCGCGCCGGCCGGCGTCACCGCACGCGGCCAGCCCGATGGCAACCAGCGCGACGACCAGCGCGCAGCCGATGCGCCGTCGTGTGCTGGAACTCCTGGTCCCGCCGGCTCGTCGCATGTGGCCGCATCCTTGGCTTCGAGGGCACCGGCGGTGATGGCCGTCGGCAAATCCGGCCGAACGCTATGGGCGCGGGGTCACGCCGGGATGTCGTCAAGTTGCCGGCAGGTTTCGATTTCTCTCACGAATCACTTCAGGCCGTGCGTGCCTCCAGGCACGTGTGCCGTGACCAGCAGCAGGGTGGCGCCCACCGTGGGTCCGACCTCCCACCGGTGCGGGATGTCACCCTCGAGCCAGAGCGAGTCGCCCGCGCCCACCCGTTCCACCCGCCCGGTGCCCAGCTCGACGCGCAACACCCCCGAGATCACGTGCAGGAAGTCCTCGCCGGCGTGCTCGAACCAGTCACCGACCGGCTGGCCCGGCCGGATGACGCACCAGCGCGCCTCCAGCAGACGCCCTGGCGCGCCTACCAACAACACCGATTGCGCGACCCCCGGCGTCTCATCCATCCCGGTCGGTACGCCCTCACCAGCCCTGACCACCACAACGCCCTCGTCGGTGCCGGCCGGCAGCAACTCGGAGGCACTCACGCCGAGCGCCGAGGCCAGCTTGTACAGGGTGGTCACGCTGGGTGTGGAGCGGCCGTTCTCGATGTTGGACAGGAACGGCTGGGACATCCCGGCCCGCTGGGCGAGCTCACGGGTGGACAGCCCGCTGCGCTGGCGCGCCTTGCGGACCGAGGCGCCGATCGCCGCCGCGACCGCGTCCTCCAGTCCGGCGGAGGCGGGGTTCGGACGGCGTGAAGCGTCGGTCACCCGTCCATCCTCGCCCATCTAGCGATAGTTAACAGAATTCACCGGTCCCGCCCGTACTCAGCGGTTCAGCGGAGCACCGGCTCCAGCGGGTACTCGATGCCGTCCGGCGCCGCCGCCGGCAGTGTGCCCGAGCCATCCGGCACCGGCACCGCGGCCAGCAGCGACCGGGTGTACGGGTGCTGAGGGTCCGCCCAGATGTCGGCGGTCGGCCCCGACTCGACGATCCGGCCCCGGTACATCACGACCAGCCGGTCCGCGATCAGCCGCACCACCGAGAGGTCGTGCGAGATGAACAGCAGCCCGGCGCCGCTGTCCACCGCGAGGTCGCGCATCAGGGCGGCCACCACCGCCTGGGTGGACGCGTCCAGCGCGGAGATGGGTTCGTCGCCGATCAGCAGGTCGGGCCGGGCGGCCAGGGCACGGGCGATCGCGATCCGCTGGCGCTGGCCACCGGAGAACTCGTGCGGGTACCGCCGCGCCGCGTCGGCCGCCAGTCCCACCCGGCCCAGCCAGCGGGCCGGCTCGTCGGACGACACCCCGCGCACCTCGGCCGCCCGCACCCCGTCGCCGATCTGCGCGCCCACCGGCCGCCGGGGGTGCAGCGAGGCGTACGGGTCCTGGAAGACGAGCTGGATGCGGGTCAGCGCGACCGGTCGGCGGCGCAGCCCCAGCGGCGGCACGGGCATACCGTCGAACACGACCGTGCCGGCCGCGGGCGCGACCAGCCCACACAGCGCCCGGGCCACCGTGGACTTGCCGCACCCGGACTCGCCGACCAGCCCGACCACCTGGCCGGCGCCGACGGTCAGGTCCACGCCGTCCACCGCGCGCACCGGCGGTCGCCCCGGGTACACGACCCGCAGCCCGCTGACCTCGAGCAGCTCGCTCACGGGGCCTCCCTCGGCGGCGTGCTCAAGGGGCCGCCGGGCGGCGCGCTCACGGGCTCACCCGCGGGCTCACCCACAAGCTCAGCCGCGGACTCAGCCGCGGACTCAGCCATGGACGCAGCCCGCAGTGCGCGCACGTCCTCCAGCGACCGCACGCCGTGCGCCGCCCCGGGCAGGCTGGCCAGCAGTGACGCCGTGTACGGGTGGGCCGGCGCGGTGAACACCTGGGCGCGGTCGCCGTCCTCGACGATCTCGCCGCCGCGCATCACCGCGACCCGGTCGGCGACCGCGCTCATCACGCCGAGGTCATGGGTGACCAGCAGTACGGCCAGCCCCATCTCGGTGGCCAGCTCGCGCAGCAGGTGCAGCACGCCGGCCTGCACGGTGACGTCCAGCGCGGTGGTCGGCTCGTCGGCGATCAGCACCTTCGGCCCGCAGGCGAGCGCGATGGCGATGGCGATCCGCTGGCGCTGGCCCCCGGAGAACTGGTGCGGGAAGCGCCGGAGGGCGTGCGCCGGGTCGGGGATCCTGACGCGTGACAGCAGCTCCTCGGCCCGCCCTCGCGCGGTCGCCCGGTCCAGCCGCCGGTGGTGGCGCAGGTGGTCGGTGAGCTGCGCGCCGATGCTCAGCATGGGGTGCAGGCTGGTCGACGGGTCCTGGAAGACCATGGCGATCTCGGTGCCGCGCAGTGCGTTGCGCTGCCGGGGCGGCAGGGTCAGCAGCTCCCGGCCGGCGTAGCTGATGCTCCCGCCGGCCCGGGCCCCCGCCGGCAGCAGTCCCAGCACGGCCAGCCCGGTCATCGTCTTGCCGGAGCCGGACTCGCCGGCCAACCCCTGGATCCGGCCCGCCGCCAGCTCCAGGTCCACCCCGCGCAACAGCTGAGCGGCGCCGATCGACACGGTCAGCCCGGAGATCCGCAGGATCATCGGGTCTCGGCCTTCGTGAGCACGCCGGCGGTGCGCGGGTCGAGCGCGTCGCGCAGCGCGTCACCGAGGAAGTTGAATGCCATCACCACGGTCAGGATCGCCAGGCCCGGGAAGACGCCCATCCACCAGGCGTCGAAGTGGTTGATCGCGGTCGCCACCATCGAGCCCCACTCCGCCGTCGGCGGCTTCGCGCCCAGCCCCAGGAAGGACAGCCCGGACAGCAGCAGGGTCGCGGTGCCGATGTCCAGACTGGCCAGGATCAGCACCGGTCCGGTCACCATCGGCACGATGTCGGTGCGCAGCGAGCGGGCGGCGGAGAACCCGAGCAAGCGGTCGGCCAGCACGTAGTCGGCCTCGCGCACGCCCAGTACCAGCCCCCGGGTGACCCGGGCGTACGCCGGCCATGACACCACGAGCGCGGCCAGCACGGCGTTGACCAGGCTGGCGCCCAGCGACGCGGCCACCACCATGGCCAGGATGACTGTGGGGAACGCCATCACGAGGTCGGTCAGCCGCATCACCGTCTCGCCGACCCAGCGCCCGAAGAACCCGGCCGCCAGCCCGAGCAGCCCGCCGACCAGCACCGAGAGCCCGACGAGCAGCAGCGCCAGCGGCACGGTGACCCGGGCGCCGGCGAGCACCCGGCTGAGCACGTCGCGGCCGAGCTCGTCGGTGCCGAACCAGTACGCCCCGCCCGGCGGCTGCAGCCGAGGGAGATCCTGGGCGAGCGGGTCGTGCGGCCAGAGCAGCGGGCCGAGCGCGGCGACCAGCACCCACACCGCCGCCACCACCGCGCCGGTGATGCCCAGCGGGGTGCGCCAGGCCTTCGGGATCCGCTCCCGGAACCGGGCCCTCAGCCCGCCCGGTGTCAGCCCGCCCGGCGGGGTCAGCTCGGCCGGCGGCGTCAGCCCGGTCACGAGACCCGCACCCGGGGGTCGATCACGCCGTACAGCAGGTCGACGGCGAGGTTGATCGCCAGGTAGATCACGCCGACGAACAGGCCGACGCCGAGCACGCCCGGCAGGTCCAGGTGCGAGGCCGCCTGGTAGGCGTAGGAGCCGAGACCCGGCCAGGAGAACACCTGCTCCACCAGCACTGTGCCGGACAGCAGCGCGCCGAAGGCGAGGCCGACCACGGTCAGGATGGGCACCAGCGCGGCCCGCAGCACGTAGCGCAGCAGCACGGTGCGCTCGGGCAGCCCCTTCGCTCTGGCCGAGCGCACGTAGTCCTGCTCGAGGACCTCCAGCACGGCGGTCCGGGTGAACCGGGTGAGCAGGCCGACGGTGTACAGGGTCAGCACCAGGGTGGGCAGCATCAGGTGCGCGACGGCGTCGGCGTAGGTCGCCCACTCGCCGCTGAGCAGGGCGTCCAGCGTGTAGAGCCCGGTGATGTCCGGCGGGGGCGTGGTGGCGGGGGACAGCCGCCCGGAGCCGGGGGCGATGTCCAGCTGGAAGGACAGCACGTAGTAGGCGACCAGCGCGAACCAGAACGTCGGCACCGAGATCCCCACCAGCGAGACCAGCCGCAGCACGCTGTCGGCCAGGTACCCGCGCCGGACGGCGGCCACGGTGCCGAACCCGACGCCGATGAGCACCGACAGGATGATCGCCCCGATCGCGATCTCCAGGGTGGCCGGCACCGCGGACCGCAGGTCGGTCAGCACCGGGCGGTGCGTCTGCTGCGACTCGCCGAGGTCACCGTGCACGAGGTGGTCCAGGTAGGTGAGGTACTGCACGGGCAGCGGCCGGTCCAGCCCGTAGTGGGCCCGGTAGGCAGCCACGGTGGCCGGGTCCTCGGCGGCCCGCTGGCCCAGGTTCGCCGCGACGGTGTCGCCGGGTACGAGATTGGTCAGCACGAACGTGACCAGCGTGACGCCGACGATCAACAGCACCGACACGGCCAGCCGGCGCGCCAGGTAGCGCAGCAGCGGGTGGTTCGCCCGCTCGCCCTGGCTACTTGGCGTCGGCGGGGCGGATGGCGCTGACATCGACCGACCAGATCGGGTTGTAGACGGCACCGGTCACCGACTTCGCCGTGACGATGTTGCTCGGCGGCTGCAGCAGCGGGATGAACGGGCCGCCGGCGTTCAGGGCGCGCTGGAGCTGCTGGTAGGCCGCCGTGCGCTGCGTCGCGTCGGCGGTCGTGGCGGCCTGGGTGGCGAGCTTGTCGATGTCCGGGGCGGCGGTCGTGGGCCAGTTCGCGCGCTTGCCGAGCAGGCCGCCGGGGGCGAAGGCGAGGTAGTTGGACGGGTCCGGGAAGTCGGGCCCCCAGTACCAGAGGCCGATCTGCTCCTTGCCGTTGCGGTAGTTGTCCAGCTCGGTGGCCACCGGGCCCGGGGCCAGGTCCACGTTGATGCCGGCCGCCGCCAGCTGGGCCTGCAGTTTCTCCGCCAGCGTCTGGAAGCTCAGGCCGTTCAGGGTGTAGTCGCTGGGGTAGGACAGCTTCGGCCGCTGCCCGGCGGCGCCGCTGGCCGCCAGGTCCGCCTTGGCGCCGTCGAGGTCCTGCGCGATCGCCTGGTCCGGGGGCAGCGCGCCGCCGATCACCGACGGGATGATCCCGGCCGGCCGGACCGCGCCCCGGCCGGCGACGCCGAGCAGCTCGGTGTAGTTGATCGCCTTCTTCACCGCCGAGACGTACCGGGGGTTGCTGGTCGCCGGGGACACCGCCGCGCTCTGGTTGAGCATCAGGTAGATGCTGTAGCCGGAGGCGCCGCTGGTCACGGTGACCTTGCCGGTGTCCAGCCCGCCGACCTGGTCGCCCGACAGGTCCAGGGCCACCTGCGAGTCGCCCTTCTGCACGTTCAGGGCCTGGGTGGCGGCCTTGACGTTGCGCAGCACGATCGTGTCGTAGTGCGGCTTCGCCGGGCCGTTGTACCGGGGGTTGCGGGTCAGCACCGCCTGGTTGGTCACGTCGAGGGTCTTGAGCTGGTACGGCCCGGAGCCGGCTGACGCGCCGTTCAGGTAGCCCTCCGCGCCGTCCTTCTGGTCGGTCGTGCCGCCGTTCGCGGTGACCAGCTTCGAGTTCACCACCGACAGCGACGGGGCGGGCAGGATGAACGGCAGCGCCGGGTTCGGCTTGGCGCTGGTCAGCACGACCGTGTTGGCGTCCTTCTTGCTGACCGTGACGCCGTCCAGCAGGAACGACGGGTTGCCCTTGATGCCGGTCAGCCGGTTGAACGAGTACACCACGTCGTCCGCCGTCACCGGGGTGCCGTCGGCGA
Organism: Pseudonocardia sp.; assembly: GCA_036272155.1. Classification (GTDB taxonomy): domain Bacteria; phylum Actinomycetota; class Actinomycetes; order Mycobacteriales; family Pseudonocardiaceae; genus Pseudonocardia. The sequence continues at coordinate 25,711 of DATAZG010000202.1, read as the reverse complement.
ACACCCGGCCGGGCGCGAGCGGCAGTGTGAGGGTCGTGGCGTCCGGGGACAGCTGGTATCCGGTGGCGAGGTTGCCGACCGGCTTGGTCAGGTCGTTGTCGGCGAAGCCGAGCAGGGTGTCGTACATGGTGTGCGCGAGCAGCTGCCCGGTGAGCTCGTACTCGCGCCCCGGGTCCGCCGTCTTGAGGTCGAAGCTCGTGTCGATCACCAGCGTGCCGCCGCCCGAGCCGGACCCGCCCGAGCCACCCGAACCGCACGCCGCCAGGGCCAGCGCGAGCACGGCCGCGGCCGAGGCCGCCAGTCCGGCCCGGATCCGGCGGCGGGCTGTCGGGCCGATCATGAGTGCCTCCAGGCGAGCCGGTCGCGGGGCCAGACCGACCGCGCGACTCGACGAATTGTTTCCGAAGCGGGCATAGTCTGGACGATTCGGCGGTATCATCCGACACTGCTTGCAGTTCGTCCAGTAGGGCGGAGATCACGTCAGAGTAATCGGGTCCACAATGATCAGGGAGATCGGAAATGTCCAGAGGTCAGGAGCCAGGCGGCTCGACGGCTGGACGAACTGCCGAACCGCCCGACGAGGTCGACCACCGCATCCTGGCCGAGCTGCGCGACAACGGTCGGATATCGATGTCCGCGCTCGCCGAGCGGGTGGGGGTGTCGCGGGCCACCGCGTACTCCCGGGTCGCCAGCCTGGTGGCGGACAGCGTGATCACCGGGTTCGGCGCGCGGGTCGACCCGCTGAAGGTGGGCTTCGGGATCTGCACGCTGGTCTTCGTCACGGTCCGGCCGCGCACCTGGGCCAGCTTCCGGCGCCGGGTGGCCGAGATGAGCCAGGTGGAGTACTGCGCGGTCACCACGGGCCAGCACGACGCGATGCTGCTGGTCAGGGCGCGCGAGGTGGCCGAGGTGCACGCGTTCGTCACCGAGGTGCTGGCGGTGCTGCCGGAGATCCGTGCGGTGGAGTCCGTCCTCGTGATGGACGAGGTGGTCCGCCGGCCGTACCTGTTGCCCGGTGACTCCGCCGGGTCGGGTGGGGCGGGCGTTTCGGCCGGTCCGGCCCAGCCGGTCGGAATGACCCGGTTCATCCGGGCCGGCGACGGCCACGCGGGGCTCGAACCGCTGTAGCGGCTGGGTTCGTCTGTTGCCCGGCGCCGGCGAACTAGAGTTGATTCAGTCAAATGTAAGCGTACCCTGGGTGGTATGGACAGCTTCGCGGCGCAGCTACGGGACAAGGGTCTGCGCAACACCCCGCAGCGCCGCGCGGTGCTGATCGCGCTGACCGACGCGCCCCACTCGACGGCTGCCGAGCTGGCCGCCGCGGTGAGCTCGGCCGGGGAGCGGTCGGCGGCCGGCCGGCCGGCGGTGGCCAGCGTGGACGGGCTGTCCCGCCAGGGGCTCTACAACGTGCTCGACGACCTGACCAGGGCCGGGCTGGTCCGCTGCATCGAGCCGGCCGGTTCGTCGGCGCGCTACGAGGTACGGGTGGGGGACAACCACCACCACCTGGTGTGCCGGCGGTGCGGGCGCATTCAGGACGTGTCCTGCGTCGTCGGCGAGGCGCCGTGCCTGAGCCCCGGCGAGTTCCCGGGCTTCACGGTCGACGAGGCCGAGGTCATCTGGTGGGGCACCTGCGACGACTGCGCCCACGCGGCGGTCGCCCGCGAGGCTCAACCGTCCCACTGACCGGGCGCCCACGGGTTCCGGCGCTGGCACACCGACTGCCGATACGGCACCTGAGTTCTAACTGGTGTGTCACGTCGGCAATCCGTGTGTCAGGGCCAGGAGCTGTGTGTCGGCGGCGAGGAGGCGTGTGCCGGTTGGGCGGCGGCGCACTGGTCTCCGGGTTCGGCACGGCTACTCAGGTTCGGCGTTGGCTCGCGGGTTCGAGGGGTGCACAGGGTCGGGTTCGCACACGGGTTCGGGCTTCGGCACACGGCCTGTCGGCACGGCACACGTGTTCTAACTCGTGCGCCACGGTCCGGGACTCGTGTGCCACGTCCGCCAGTCGTGCGCCACGGTCCGGGACTCGTGTGCCACGCCCGCCACTCGTGCGCCACGGTCCGGGACTCGTGTGCCACGTCCGCGATCCGTGTGTCACCGCCGCGAGCCGGGTGCTGGCGCCGGTCGGACAGCGGAACGCGGGCGTGACCGGGGAGGTCACGCCCGCGTCCTTGTGGTGGGTTGCGCGTCGTCCGGTGGTCAGGCGTGGTGCTCGGCGCCGACCAGCCAGGCCAACTTCTCAGTGGTTCCGATGATCTCGTGCAGCAGGTCGGCCGAGGTCGGGTCCTCCGCGTCGACGGCGTCGTGCACCGCGCGGGCCCGGGTGGCGACCGCGATCAGTCGGCCGCGGATCAGCTCGACCGCCTCGTGGGTGTCGATCTCGCCGGCGGGCATCTTCGGCAGGCTCGACGTGGCCGAGACGGTCTCGGACCGGCCGTCCGGTACGGCGCGCAGCGCACGCATCCGCTCGGCGACGGTGTCGCTGGCCTCCCGGGCGGCGTCGACGATCTCGTCGAACAGCAGGTGCAGGTCCCGGAAGTTGCTGCCGACGATGTTCCAGTGCGCCTGCTTGCCCTGCAGGTGCAGCTCGACCAGGTCGGCCAGCACGAGCTGGAGGTTCGCGCTCAGGGTGGGCGAGGCCTCGAAGCCGAAGCTGATCGAGTCGGCGCCGCGCCGGGTGGAGGTGACGGACATGGTGGTCATTCCCTTCTGACCGGAGCGTGTCCCGCGGCCGCGGTTGGCCCGGTGGGGGCTTCGCGCACTGGCCTCGGGTCCGGTTGCATGTCTCCTTTCTAGTATCAAGACTTGACTCAGTCAAGTTTTAGAACATGTCAAGAGAGTGCGGATTAAGGGTCGAAAACCCCCGTTGAGCAGCGCTTTTGCCTTCTCGATGGTCATCGGTCAGCTCAGACTGATCCAAAGGTCACACCCCGGCCGGAGCGGAATATCCCGGCGGGGGCAGGCCCGACCTCGAAGGGTGGGGTTGCCGGGTGGGGGAGTAGGGCTGGCTCCCTGGTCCGGGCGGGCGCCGCGGCGCAGTGTCTTTGGCAGCGGGCGATACGCCCCGCACTGTCGAGAGGAATCCGCAATGCCGCGTTACCTTGTCGAGCGCACCTTTCCCGATGGCCTCGCCATCCCGGTGGACCCCGACGGCGCCAAGGCGTGTCTCGGTGTCGTCGCCGGCAACGCCGAGCACGGCGTCACCTGGGTGCACTCCTATGTGAGCCCGGACGCCAAATCCACCTACTGCGTCTACGACGGCCCGTCACCGGACGCGATCCGGTCGGCCGCGCAGACCAACGGGCTGCCGGTGGACCGGATCACCAAGGTCCGCGTGCTGGACCCGTACTTCTACCACTGACCCCCGATGCCGTCGGCCGGCGCGGTACCGCCGCCCGACGGCTCCGGCGTGCGCTCAAGCGCTGGTGGCGACTACCTCCGCGACGGCGAGCGAGTCGCGAACGGCCGGCGCGGCGGTCAGCGTCGCGTGCACTGCATTGCCCCAGCGGGGCGTCCGGAGCGGCTCGCCCGGGTACTGGGTCAGATCTTCGATCAGACGCTCGGCTTCGGCGTCCGAGGCAACCGCCAGCACGACGTACTTCACTGGCTCCTCCTCTACCTGGTGGTGGCATGTGGCACTGAAGAAATGGGGATCGCGGCGATCGGGTGGATCAAGAGTGCGGGCGCGCGGGCTGATGGAGACATGCGCTAGCTCGCTGCGCGGCCGCTCGGGTCTCGATCGGCTCGGGCTAAGTGGTCGGAGGTCCCTTGCGGGTTGCGTACGACCTCGACCGGGCGGGCTCGACTAGGTCGACCGTATCGATCAGACACTAGGATACTGCCCGATCGCGTCGCGCGCCGGTTGGTACGCCGGGCTGCACAATCGGGTCGGCAATCTGGAGGAATCGCGCATTGACGCGGCCGACTCCGTCGATCACTCGAGTGCTCGTCGGGCGACCGGCTACCGGGGAATCGTCTGGTACGTGCTGCTCATGCTCACCGCGGCCAGCTGCGCCTTCCGGCAGGCCACCCGGTGGTTCAGCCCCGGCAGGTTGGCGCCGGGGTTGCTGTACTGCGCCCACAGCGTGACGTTCGAGGCCAGGCTCACCAGGTAGACGCAGGAGGTCTCCTGCGACAGGTCCGCCGGCGCGTACTCCGTGGTGGGCATGTTGTTGATCGAGGCGGACTGCGTACCGCCCGGGACCGGGCCGTTGACCAGCCGGCCCAGGAACTGATCGCCCTGGGTGACCGGCACGTGGCTCCACACGCAGGCCGGGCCGGACCCGAGCGCGTCCTGCTGCTGCTGGCTGGTGTTCACGCCGAGCTGGTGCAACTGGACGCTGGTGAGTAGGGAACACGGGTTCGTCTGGACGGCACTGGCCTGGGATACCTGGGCATTGCCCCGCGCCGCGCTCGGCGATATCAACGCGCACCCGGTCAGGGTGAGTACCAACAGCCCGGTCAGGACCGGAAGCCGCAACCACCGCACCATCGCAACCACCCCCGCTAATCAACCATCTACTTCTTTATAACCGCATTCGCTCAACGTCGTATTGACAGCGGGAAGGTGGTGCCACCGCCGGGAACTCGGCTGCCGCGCAAGATACCCGCCCGCGCGGAGTCCACATCGTACTGATCATCGGGATGGCTCGCGAATCACCCGGGAGTCGACCCTTTTGGACCCGCTGGCGTGACAGTTGCGCGCTGATTGCTCAGCGTTGCGCGTCGAGGGTGTGCAGCAGATCACGCAGTGACTCGTGCTGGGCCTCGGTCAGCGGGCCCAGCGGGGACTGGGTGCGCAGCCGCTCGAGCACATCCGCGCGGCGGCGTTCCCCGGTGGCGGTGAGCACGATCTGTTTGGCGCGCCGGTCGGTCGGGTGCGGGTGCCGTTCGACGATGCCCCGTTCCTCGAGTCGGTCGAGCACAAATGTCGCATTCGAGGGTTCGCGGTACATCCGGTTCGCCACCTCGCGGGCATCGGCTCCGACAGCTCGCGCAGCGCGATGACCTGGGTTGCGGTGAGGCCGAGCTGCTCGCCGACGCGGCGCACGTGCACATCGAGCCGCTGGGCGAGCTGGTGGACCAGCTTGCACACGTCCGGTCGAGATCCACGCCCGGCGGCGACACCGGCTACGCATGCCGCTGGCCGTCTTCTCGCTGATGCTGGTGGTCTTCGGGCTGACCACCGGCGAGTTCGTGATCGCGGGCATCCTGCCGGACGTGGCCACCGACCTGGCGGTGTCGATCCCGGCCGCCGGTCTGCTGGTCACCGCTTACGCCGTCGGCATGATCATCGGCCAGCACCTCGGCTGGCGCGCGTCGGGATCGTGACCGTGTTCGATGGCCGGCCTCGGCGTCGCGGGCTACGCGCTCCGCCGCGAGCGGCGCGCGGCCGGCGGCGCGGCGGCAGCCGGTCGGGCTCAGTAGAAGTCCCAGGAGCCCTGCCGGGGGCGTGGCACTTACGGGTGGCGGTGGTTGGGGTGGCGCTCGTCGAACTCTCGGGCCGCCGAGCGCTGGGTACGCGCCGGGAGGATCGCCTCCTCGTCGGGGTCCTCCACCTCGTTGAGGCCGAGGGCGACGGCGCGGCGGATCTGTTCCCGGTTGTCCCGCACGACGGAGGAGAAGAAGTCGTCGATCCGGGGGTCCTGCAGCACCTCGAGAATGACGCGGAACGAGGTGTCGACGACGGAATGCACGATCTCGTCGTGGAAGGGGATCCGCTTCAGCATGCCGAGCTGCGGGTCCTCGGTCAGCTTCTCGTGAATGATGGCGCGCAGCTCGGCCTTGTTCTCGGTGAGGGACTTGGCCAGGTTCTCCGGATAGTTGCCGGTTTCCAGCACCTTGACGACCTCGTCGAGCACGGCGATGGTGATCGGTTTCTTGATGGCCCGGACGATCGGTTCGGAGAACTTGTCCACCAGGCGGTAGGTGAACTGTTCGCCGACGGCCCGGTCGGCCGCGCGGCCGATCCGCACGAGCAGCAGCACGGTCACGATGAACCGGTGGGTCACCAGCGCGGGGTGCGCGACCGGGATCATCGCGAACAGCTCGTACCAGTTCCGCACGAGGAACCGCCGCGCCCAGTGCCGCTTGTGCCAGCGCCACAGAAACTCGAGGAGAAAGAGCGAGCAGACCGTGCAGTCGGCGTAGAAGATCCAGAGTGCCGCCTGGTACGACGGCGGGCTGAGCAACAGGTAGCCGAGCAGCCCGACCGACACCGCGGCCAGCCCGAACATGATCCAGTCATCGGCGTGCACGTTGCCGGGCAGGATGCCGCTGTTGAGCTCGGGGCCCCGGGGTCGCGGAGCCGGCGGGGTCGCCCTCCGGCCGGCGGGCCTGGCTCCGTCGCGGGCGGTGGCCATGCGGGCATCTCCAGACGTGCGCGTCGAGCGGGTGCCCGATCATGGCACGCGCCGCCGCGGCTGTCCGCGCAGGCCCGATCGACGCCGCCGGGCTAGCTCTCCACGGCGAGCGCGGCGCCGAAGCCGATGAGCGCGGTGCCGGTGACGCTGTCGAGGGCGCGGCGGACCTTGCGCCGGCCGAGCCAGTCACGCACCCGGTGTACGCAGAGCAGCAGGACCACCAGCCACAGGCCACCCAGCACGGCGACGGTGTAGGCGAGCACGAGCGCGTCCCACGTCGTTGTGACGGCCGGGTTGAGGAACTGCGGCAGCATCGACAGGTAGAGCACCAGCACCTTCGGGTTGGTGATGTTGGACAGGAAGCCTTCGCGGCCGCGCACACCTACGCTGCGGCGGTGTCGATGTTCGAGCCGCCGCCCGGGTTCCAGCCGCTGCACTCGTCGCCCTTCGTGGGCCTGCTCGGGCCGGTCTACCTGAAGCGGGACGGCGAGCGGCCGGTGTTCGGCGTGCTGGTCGAGCCGAAGCACGCCAACACGATGGACACCCTGCACGGCGGCGTGGTGGCGGCGCTGGTGGACATCGCCGCCGGGCGGGGTACGCGCCTGACGATCGGGGAGTCCGGCCCGGTGCGCACGGTGAGCATGAGCCTCGACTTCGTCGCCGGCGTGGCGGTCGGCGGCTGGGTCGAGGCGGCCGTCACAGTCGACTACGGGGGCGGTCGGACGATCTTCACCTCGTGCCGGGTGAGCAGCGGGGACACGCTGGTGGCCAGGGCCCAGGTGATCCTGACCAGGGGTACTCCTCGGCTCGGCTCCGGCTAGCCCGCCGGGGGAGAGGCGAACTCGCGGGCGCGCCGGCCGGCGATGGCGGACAGCAGATTCACGGTGTACTCGTGCCTCGGCCGGTCGAACAGCTCCTCGGTGGGCCGCAGCTCGACCAGCTCGCCGAGGCGCAGCACGCCGACCCGGTGCGCGATCTGCCGGACGACCGCCAGGTCGTGGGAGATGAACAGGTAGCTCAGCTCGGCCTCGCGCTGCAGCTCGGCGAGCAGCTCCAGCACCTGGGCCTGCACCGAGACATCCAGCGCGGACACCGGTTCGTCGCACACCACGAGCTCGGGGGACAGGGCCAGCGCCCGGGCGATGGCGACCCGCTGGCGCTGGCCGCCGGACAGCTCCACCGGCTTGCGGGCCAGCGTCGCGGCGGGCAGCGCCACCCGGTCCAGCAGCCCGGCGGCGCGGGCTCGGCGGGTGGCCGCGTCACCGACCCCGAAGGCGCGCAGCGGCTCGGTGATCACCTCCTCGATGTTGAACCGGGGGTCCAGCGAGGCGTACGGGTTCTGGTAGACGAGCTGCGCCCGGCGCCGGATTGCCCGCCACGGCTCGCCACGCGCGGTCGTGATGTCCGCCCCGCCGAACAGCACCGTGCCGGCGGTGGGGTCGGCCAGCCGCAGTAGGAGGCGCGCGATCGTCGACTTGCCCGACCCGGACTCGCCGACCAGCCCGAGCGTCTCGCCCCGGCCGATGCCGAAGCTCACGTCGTCCACCGCGCGCAGCACCCCGCGCCGCCCGTCCACCCGGGGCAGCCGGAACTCCTTGACCAGGTTCCGCACCTCGGCGAGGTACGGACCGTCACCAGCGGCCGGGCCGTCACCGGACGCGGCGGTAGCGAGCACCGGTTCGGTACGGCTCGGGACGGGGGCGCGCAGGCCGGGAGCACTGGCGATCAGGGTGCGGGTGTAGTGCTCGGCCGGCTCGGTGAGTACCTGGCGCACCGGGCCCTGCTCCACGATGTGGCCGCCGTGCATCACCACCAGGCGGTCGGCGCGGTCGGCGGCGACCCCGAGGTCATGGGTGATCAACAGCACCGCGGTGCCCGACTCGCGGCACAGCGTGGCCAGCTCGTCGAGGATCTGGCGCTGCACTGTGACGTCGAGTGCGCTGGTCGGCTCGTCGGCGATGATCAGCTCGGGGCCGGCGGCAATGGCGATGGCGATCAGCACGCGCTGGCGCATGCCGCCGGAGAGCGTGTGCGGGTAGCGCCGTGCCTGGACCTCGGGGTCGGGCAGCCCCACCTTGGCCAGCAGCTCGATGGCGTCCAGCCGCGCGCGGCGGCGGTCGGCCAGCCGGTGGGTGCGCAGCACCTCGGCGACCTGGTCACCGATCTTGCGCACCGGGTTCAGCGAGATGCTGGGGTCCTGCGGCACGAGGCCGACCCGCCGGCCCCGGATGGCGCGCAGCGGCTTCTCGCCGAGCCCGGTCAGCTCCCGGCCGGCCAGCTGCACGCTGCCGCCGTCCACCCTCCCGTTCTCCGGCAGGAGCCCGATGATCGCGTGCGCCAGCGTGGACTTGCCGGAGCCCGACTCGCCGACCACCGCGACGACCTCGCCGGCCGCGATGCTGAGCTCGGCGCCGCGCACCGCCTCGACGGTGCCGACCGACGTGGAGTAGGAAACCCGCAGGTCCCGCACCCGCAGCACCGGCTCGCCGCCCACCGCGACCGTACCGCCCGAAGCGGCGGCACCCGAGACAGCGGCACCCGAGACAGCGGCACTCGAGACAGCATCCCCGCTCACCGGAACCTCGCCCACTCGCCGTCCAGTGCCCGGGAGATGCGGTTCACCGAGAGCACGGTGGCGGCGATGGCGAAGCCGGGCATGGTGCACAGCCACCACGAGTTGGCCAGGTAGTTGCGACCCTCGGCGATCAGCGCCCCCCACTCCGGAGCCGGCGGCGGCGCGCCGTAACCGAGGAAGCTCAGCGCCGACACCTGCAGGATGGCCAGCCCGAACTCGAGCACCGCGAGCACCAGCACCGGCCCGGCGGCGTTCGGCAGCACGTGCCGGCGCAGCGCGGTGTACCAGCGGGTGCCGACCGACCGGGCGGCCTCGACGTACGTGGCCCGCCGGACCCGCATCGTCTCCGCGCGCATCACCCTGGCGAAGCTGGCCACACTGGCCACGCCGACCGCGATCGCCACCTTCGTGGTGCCGTAGCCGAGCGCCGTGATCAGCGACAGGGACAGCAGGATCGGCGGGATCGCCATCAGGGTGTCCACGAACCGCATCAGGCCCTCGTCCAGCCACCGGCCGATGAACCCGGCCAGCAGCCCGGTCAGGCCGCCGACCACCAGCCCGACCGCGACCGCGAGCACCGTGGCCCGCAGCGAGAGCGAGGCGCCGTGCACGACCCGGGTGTACAGGTCGCGCCCGAGGTAGTCGGTGCCGAACAGGTGCGCGGCGCTGGGCGGGCGCAGTCGAAGGGCCGGTACGCCGGTCAACGGGTCGCCGCCGGCCAGCACGTTCGGCGCGACCGCGGCGCACAGCACCAGCAGCACGTACAGCACGGACACCACCAGCCCGGGCCGCCGCGCCAGGAACCGCCCGGCCCGGCGCAGCCGCTCGCGCCCCGACGGTGGCACCGGCGCGGCCGACGGCTCCCCGGGCACCACCCCGGGTGGAGGCGAGCCCGCGGGGTCGCGCAGCAGTGGCAGTAGCTCGGTCATGCGGCCGCCCCCGCCGCGATCCGGGGGTCCAGCACCGGGTAGAGCAGGTCCACGAGCAGGTTGGCGAGCACGAACACGGTGGCGGCGAACACCACGATGCCCTGCACCAGCGGGATGTCCTGCACGCTGACCGCCTGCACCGTGAGCCGGCCCAGCCCCGGCCGGTTGAACACCGTCTCGACCACCACCGCGCCGGCCAGCAGGTTGCCGACCAGGTAGCCGAGCACGGTCAGCGCGGGGATCGTGGCGTTGCGCAGCGCGTGCCGCAGGTGGATCGCGACCCGCCCGACGCCCTTGGCCCGCGCGGTCGCGATGTACGGCTCGTCGAGCGCCTGGGACAGGCTCTTGGCGAGTACCTGGGCGACCAGCGCACCGGCCGGCAGGCCCAGCGTGACGGCCGGCAGGATGACCGACTCCGGCCCGTGCGCGCCGACCGAGGGCAGCAGCCGCAGGTGGAACGAGAACAGCTGGACCAGCATCAGGCCGACCCAGAACGTCGGCAGCGACACCGCGAGCGAGGGCAGCGCGAGCAGCAGTTGACGCAGCCAGCGCAGCCGGGTGTACGTGGCCAACAGCGCCAGCCCGCCGCCGAACAGCACGGCGAACACCAGCCCGGCCAGCGCGATCTGCGCGGTCGGCGGCAGTGCGTCGGTGATCTCGGTGCGCACCCCCCGGCCGCTCTGGATCGAGGTACCGAGGTCACCGTGCAGGGCCGCCCACAGCCGGTCCGCGTACTGCCGGGGCGGTGACTTGTCGAGGCCGTAGCGGGCGCGCAGCACGGCCAGCTGTTGCGGAGTCGCGGGCTCGCCGTCCAGGCCACCGCTCGCCATCACCTCGACCGGGTCACCCGGCAGCAGCCACAGCACGATGAACGACACGGTGAAGGCCGCCCACAGCACGCCGACCGCCAGCCCCAGCCGCCGCGCCAGGTACCAGGGCACTAGTCCTCCGCCTTCCACGCGTCGGACAGGGTGATCCGCGACGACGCGTCGAACCGGATGCCGCGCGCGCCGGGGCCGGCGCCGAGCACCGTGGACAGCTCCACCACCGGCACCGCGTCGTACTCGGTGAGCATCCGCTGCTGCGCGGCCTCGACGAGCCGGGCGCGCTGGGCGGGGTCGGACGCGGCCGCCTGCCCGGTGAGCAGCTGGTCCAGCGGGCTCGGGGCGAGCCGGTAGTAGTTGGCGCCCCCGGTCCAGTAGGCGGTGCGCAGGATGTCCGGGTCGGCCCGGGTGGTGTTGCCCCAGATCGCCTCGAAGTCGCCGCTGACCTGCACCTGGGCCAGGTTGGCGATCGGCTGCTGGACGATCCGCAGGTCGATGCCGGCGGCGCGGACCTGCTGCTGGATCAGCTCCAGCGCCGGCTGGTTGGTGCCCGCGTTGGCGAAGAACGTGACGCCGATGCTCAGTCGCTGGCCGTTCTTGCTCCGGATGCCGTCGGGCCCCGGCGCCCAGCCGTCTGCGTCCAGGGTGGCTTTCGCCGAGTTGAGGTCGAAGCCGAGCAGAGGACCGGCGTTCGCGTAGTCCGGCGTGGTGGACGACAGCACCCCGGTTGCCGGCTTCGTCTGCGAGGTGAACACCGCGCCGACCACCTCGGGGCGGTTGATGGCCCGCGACAGCGCCTTGCGCACTGCTGGGTCGGACACGATCGGCTTGGCCTCGTTGAAGCTGAAGCCGAACGGCAGCCCCGGGTTGGCCCTGGCCAGCAGCTGGATGCCGGCGGCGGTCAGTGGCTGCTCGTCCTGCTGCCCGATGCTGCCGATCGCATCGACCTCGCCGGACTGCAGGCTGCCGGTGCGCACCCCCGACTCGGGCACGATCCGGAACTCGACCCGGTCCAGGTACGCCTCACCGTCGTGCGCCCACAGCGGCGAACCCCACCGGTAGCCGGCCCGCTTGGTCAGCGTGATCGACTGGTTCTTCACGTAACCGCCGAGCACGAACGGGCCGGAGCCGGTCACGCCCTGGCACCGCTGGTCGTCGGACTGGGCCAGCGAGGCGGGGGCGAGCAGGCCGAGGCTGAACGTGGACGTGCCCTGCAGGAACTGCACGTTCGGGGCGGAGAACCGCACCGTGACCTGGTTCGGGGCGGTCACCGTGCTGCCCGCGTAGCCGGCCAGGTAGCCCTTGGTCAGGGTGGCCCTCGGCCCCAGCTGCACCGCCTTGTCGAGGTTGTCCCGCACCACGGTCGCGGTCAGGGGGCTGCCGTCGCTGAAGGTAACGCCGTCGCGCAGCGTAAAGGTGTAGGCGGTGGCGTCCGCGTTGGTCTGCCAGCGCGTCGCCAGCCACGGGGTGATCCGGCCGGTCGCCGGGTCCTGGTCGGTCAGCGAGTCGACCAGCTGGCGGGCGGCGTAGATGGTGTCGTTGCTGCTCACCTGCTGCGGGTCGAGGCAGCCCTGGTCACTGGACACCGCGATGCGCAGCGTGCCACCGGGGCGCGGCGGGCCGGCCGGCGCGGCCGCGTCGGGGCCGGGCTGGGCACCGGAGCCGCAGCCGGCCACCGCCAGCGCGGCGGCCAGCGCGAGGGCGGCCAGTACTGCCATTGGGGTACGCCGGGACTGCACGGGGAACATGTCAGGGTCCGCTTCCTGGGGTGCGTCCGCCGCCGCGTGCGCGGGGACTGCCGTCGAGGGGTTCGGGCTGCTCAGGCCGGACAGGCCGCGCTGGCCACGCGCAGCAGGTCCACGTGCCGCCGGTAGCGGCAGCCACCGTCGCCGTAGAACGAGCGCACCCCACGACCTCCATCGTTCCCGGCGGTAGCACCCGCACCCGCCTGCGCGTGGGGTTGCTGCGGCGTCATCGAGCCAGGTCTCTCAGCCGCTCTGGATGGTTCCGAGCACACAACTCTCAGTCGAACCCTGACGCCGCCGGCGGGGGATGTCAACGGGGAGCTTGCTCACTCGACCGGCCCCGGCTGGCGCGCCGGGCGCCGCCGACGGCGCCGGGTGCCGCCGACGGCCGGCCAGGCGGCGCGCCGGAGCAGCCGCAGGCCGTTGAGCCCGACGAGCACGGTGGATCCCTCGTGGCCGGCGACGCCGAGGGGGAGCGGCAGGACGGCGCAGATGTCCCAGGTGACCAGGGCGACGATCACCGCGGCGGCGAGCACCAGGTTGGCCCGGACCAGCCGGTGCGCCCGGGCGGACAGCTCGACGACGGCGGGCAGGGTGGCCAGCTCGTCGCGGACGATCACCGCGTCGGCGGTGTCCATGGCCAGGTCGGAGCCGTGCTGGCCGAGGGCGACACCCAGATCGGCGGCGGCCATGGCCGGTGCGTCGTTCACGCCGTCCCCGACCAGCAGCACCCGGTGCCCCTCGGCGCGCAGGGCGCGGACCCGCGCCACCTTGTCCTCGGGCAGCAGCCCCGCGTGCACCTCGGTGATCCCCACCTGCGCCGCGAGCCGGTCGGCCGCGCCCGGGTTGTCGCCGCTGAGCAGCACGGGGGTGTGCCCGGTCAGAGTGCGCAGTGCCGCCACGGTCGCGGCCGCGTCGGGCCTGACCCGGTCGGCCAGCGCCAGCAGCCCCACCGGGTCGCCGTCCACCAGCACGGCCACCGCGGTCTTGCCGGCGCGTTCCAGCTGGTCGGCGGCCTGCGCACCGCCGGTGCCGAGCCGAGCTCCGCCGAGTGACGCGGTGCCGAGTGACGCGGTGCCGAGTGACGCGGTGCCGAGCGACGCGGGGGAGCCCACCTCGACCAGCCGTCCGCCGACCCTGGCGCGGACCCCGCGTCCGGGCGCGGAGGAGAACTCGGTGGCGGCCGGCACGGTCAGCCGCCGTTCCCGGGCGGCGGTGACGATCGCCCTGGCCAGCGGGTGCGCGCTGGCGTGCTCGGCGGCCGCCGCGAGCGCGAGCAGTTCGTCCCGCGCCATCCCGGCCAGTGGCACGATGTCGGTGACCGTCGGGGTGCCCTCGGTGAGCGTGCCGGTCTTGTCGAAGGCGACGAGGGTGATCGTCCGGAACGTCTCCAGTGCGACCGCCGACTTGACCAACAGTCCGTGCCGGCCGGCGTTGGCGATCGCGGCGAGCAGCGCCGGCATGGTGGCGAGCACAACCGCGCACGGCGAGGCGACGATCATGAACGTCATCGCGCGCAGCAGGGTCGGGGCCAGGGCCGCGCCGCTGGCCAGCGGGATCGCGAACAGCGCCACGGTGGCGAGCACGACCCCGACCGAGTACCGCTGCTCGACCCGCTCGACGAACAGCTGACCGCGCGCCTTGGTGGCCGAAGCCGCCTCGACCAGCGCCACGATACGGGCGACGACGGAGTCCGCCGCGGCGCGGGTGACCCGGATCCGCAGGGCACCGGTGCCGTTGAGCGTGCCGGCGAACACCGGGTCGCCGGCCCGCCGCACCACCGGCAGTGGCTCGCCGGTGATGCCGGCCTGGTCGATCTCGCTGGTGCCGTCGGTGACCTCGCCGTCCGCGCCGATCCTCTCCCCGGGCCGGACCAGCACGGCGTCGCCCACCCGCAGCTCGGCGGTGTCCACCCGCTGCTCGGCGCCGTCCTCGGCCAGCCGGCTGGCCCGCTCGGGCGCCAGGTCGAGCAGCCGCCGCACCGAGTCCGCCGTGCGCCGGGTGACGAGGTCCTCCAGCGCCCCGGAGGTCGCGAAGATGACGATCAGCAGGGCCCCGTCGAAGATCTGCCCGATGGCCGCCGCCACGAGCGCCGCCACGATCATCAGCAGGTCGACGTCCAGCGTGCCCGCCCGCAGCTCACAGAGCCCGTCCAGTGCGGGCCGCCAGCCGCCGACCAGGTAACAGGCCAGGTACAGGGCCCACGACAGGGGCGCCGGCGCATTGGTCAGCTGGAGCACGGCGCCGACCGCGAACAGCGCGAGCGCCGAGCCGGCCCACCGCAGCTCGGGGATCGGGACCAACCACCGAGGTGCCGACCGGGCGGGCCGGGCGGCGTCGGGGGGCGCGACGGACAGCGACGAGGACAACCGGGCACTCCTTACCGGGCAGGTGTCCCCGAAGGTAGCAAGTATGAACACGTCTTCATATCTGCTCAACTATGCTGACGCGCATGGGCCACGGTGTGCGCGGGCGAACCGGCGGGGGAGTGCTCAGCCTGGCCGAGGCGAAGGCCGTGGCCACCACGCTGCAGGCGCTCGGCACCCCCAGTCGGCTGCTCATCCTGAGCCGGCTGCGCCAGGGGGCCGCCACGGTCGGTGAGCTGGTCGCCTCGGTCGGCATGACCCAGTCCGCCGTCTCGCACCAGCTGCGCGTGCTGCGCCACCTCGGCCTGGTGGAGGGGGAGCGGCAGGGCCAGTCGGTGCGCTACGCGCTGTACGACAACCACGTCGCCCAGCTGCTCGACGAGGCGGTCTACCACGCGGAGCACCTGCGGCTCGAGGCTCCCGACCCGGCGCCCGAAAGCCCGTGATCGTCAAGAACTGGCGCGGTTGCCTTTCCGGGCGAGTTCTACACGAAAGTGTCCACATGATCGTGACGCCTCGGCCTCGGCCTCGTTGAGAGGGGCATCAGGGTCTCCGCATTCCGGTCAGCGGGCGGCGGGGCGCGGGCAATGAAGGGAAAGACATGCTCAAGAAGGCCATCATCCTGGGTGCGGTCGCCGCAGCCGCGCTGCTCGGAGCCGCTGGCGTCGCGTACGCCGACGACAACAGCACCGTGCATGACTTCAGCTCCGACAACGGCGCGAACCACAACCTCGACACCGGCCACGTCCTGGGCTTCCTGTCGATCTGACCGGGTAACCCGGATAGACCGGTGCCCCGGTGGCCAGCTCGCTCGGCCGCCGGGGCTCTGTCTTGTCCAGGGGTGTTCCGCCCGGGGTCCGCTGAGGGCCTCGGCAGGGCTCTGACCAGGCCCTCGGGTCCTCAATTTTCGTTCACACGGCTGTGAATTGCCGGCCCACCGTGATCTCCCGGCCGCCGCATACGCTGACCCGACAGGACAGGTCGGAGGCCGCTTGCGGCGACAACGCGGGGGTGGTCTCGATGCTGCTCGACTTCGCCGAGGGTGGCCAGGACCTGGTACTGGACGCCGATCTCTGTGTGGTCGGCGGCGGCGCGGTCGGGCTGACCATCGCCCGTGCGCTGAGCCGGTCCGGGCTGCGGATCTGCGTGCTCGAGACCGGCGGGCTGGACCGCGACCCGGTCGCCGACGGGCTCAACGGCACCACCTCGGACGGCTCGCCGACGCTGGACTTCCAGACCACCCGGCCGCGTGTGTTCGGCGGCAGCACCGCGGAGTGGGGCGGGATGTGCTGCCCGCTCGACGAGTGCGACTTCGAGACGCGGCCCTCCATGCCGCTGCACAGCTGGCCGCTCTCGCTGGCCGAGCTGCAGCCCTACTACCAGCGGGCGCACGCCGCGCTCGGCCTCGGACCGGCATACTTCGACGAGCGCGTCTGGCCGGTCCTGCGCACTCGGGCGCCGGCGGTGGACGCCGACAAGCTGGTGACCAAGTTCTGGCAGTACCGCTCGCCCGGACTGCTGCCGACCGACAGCCCGCTGCGCTTCGGTGAGGCCTACCGCGCCGAGCTCGCCGCGAGCCCCGCCGTGCAGGCCGTGCTCAACGCCACCGTCGTGGAGATCGTCCGCGCGCCCGGCCGGGACACCGTCGAGCGGGTCGGGTTCCGCAATGTCGCCGGGCGGCGCGGAGAGGTGCGGGCGTCGGCGTTCGTGCTGGCCGGCGGCACCGTGGAGAACACGCGCCTGCTGCTCGCCTCGGAGTTCCACCGGTGCAGCGACACCCTCGGCCGCTACTTCATGGAGCACCCGCACCTGACCGTCGGCAGCATCTCCTACGCGGACATGCGCCGGGTGCTGCCCACGTGGGCGGCCCTGCAGCGCGCCAAGCGGGTGTCGTTCCGGCCGAAGTTCCTGCCCACGCCGGCCTACCAGCGCCAGCGGGACATCCTGAACGCGGCCATGACGCTCGAGGTGCGCGGATTGCCCGACTGCCCGCACCTGGCGTTGCCCGACCTCGTGCGCGGCGTGCGGGACAAGCGGTCCGGCGCCGAGCTGACCCAGGGTGTCCGCCGGCTGGTCGGCCACCCGGGCATGGCGGTCAGCGCGGCCTACCGGCGCTCACTCGGCCGGCCAGCCTGCCCGGGTCACGGCGGGATCAGGCTGTACTGCCGCTCCGAGCAGGAGCCGAACGCGGCGAGCCGGATCGAGCTCGGCCCGGACCGGGACGCCATGGGGATCCAGCGGGCGCACGTGTCCTGGCGGCTCACCGACCGCGACCGCCGCACCGTCGTCGACTTCGCGCACCTGGTCGGCGGCGAGCTGCGTCGCCTCGGCGCCACCGACGTCACGCTGGACGACTGGCTGGCCGAGCCGGGGGTCTGGGCGGACGACCTGCGTGGCGGGCCGCACCACAGCGGCACCACCCGGATGTCGAACACCGCCGCCACCGGAGTGGTGGACCGGGACTCGCGGGTGCACGGCGTGCCCAACCTGTACGTGGTCGGCCCCTCCGTCTTCCCGACCGGCGGCTACGCCAACCCGACCTACACGATCATCGCCCTGGCTCTGCGCGCCGCCGACCACCTGGCGCACGAGCTCCGCCCGACCGCCGCGACGGCCGCCACGACGACCCCCGCCGGCACCGCGACCGCGACCGCGACCACGCGCCCGGCCGCCGCCCCGGCCTGAGCACTGCACACCCTCTCTCGTCGCCGCACACCCGCCGCGGGTGGTGCGTGGCGACCGGAGAGGGTGTGCGGCGAACGGGGCGAGCCCTCAGGAGCTCGCGGGGGTGGGGCGGTAGCGGGCCTTGAGCTCGTGTTTGACCAGCTTGCCGGTGGCGCTGCGGGGCAGGTTGTCGGTGAAGTCGACGCTGCGTGGCGCCTTGTACCGGGCGATCCGCGCGCGCACGAAGTCCAGCAGCTCCGCCTCCAGCTCGGGCCCGGTCTCGACGCCGTCGGCGGCCTGCACGACGGCCTTGACCTGCTCGCCCATCTCCGGGTCCGGGATGCCGATCACCGCCACGTCGTGCACCTTGGGATGCAGGGTGAGGCAGTCCTCGATCTCCTGCGGGTAGATGTTCACCCCGCCTGAGATGATCATGAATGCCTTGCGGTCGGTGAGGTAGAGGTAGCCGTCGTCGTCGAGGTAGCCGATGTCGCCGGTGGTCGACCACTGCGCGTGCGCCGGGTGCTGGCCGGCCTTCGTCTTCGCCGGGTCGCGGTGGTACTCGAAGGCCACCTCCTCGCGCTCGAAGTAGACCGTGCCGATCTGTCCGGTCGGCAGCTCGGCGCCGTCGTCGTCGCAGATGTGGATGACCCCGAGGCCGGCCTTCCCGACCGAGCCCGGTTTCGCCAGCCACTGGGCAGAGTCGATCATCGTGACGCCGTTGCCCTCGGTGGAGCCGTAGTACTCGTGCAGGATCGGGCCCCACCAGTCGATCATCTGCTGCTTCACGTCGACCGGGCACGGCGCGGCGGCGTGGATGGCCACCCGCAGCGAGGACACGTCGTAGCCGGCGCGCACGTCGTCGGGCAGCTTCAGCATCCGGACGAACATCGTCGGCACCCACTGGCTGTGGGTCACCCGGTACGTCTGGATCGCCGACAGGGCGGCCTGCGCGTCGAACCGCTGGGCGATCACGAGGGTGCCGCCGAGGGCGTGCACGATGCCGCCGAAGCGCAGGGGAGCGGCGTGGTAGACCGGTGCCGGCGAGTAGTACACGGTGTTCTCGTCGAACCCGTACACGGCGCCGAACACGGCCACGGTCAGGTCGCCGGGCTCGTCGACCTGGCGGTCCGGCAGCGTGGGCTTGATCCCCTTGGGCCGGCCGGTGGTGCCGGAGGAGTAGAGCATGTCGGCGCCGCGCGGCTGGTCGCCGAGGGGCTCGCCGGACACCCCGTCCAGTGCCTCGGCGTAGTCCGCGTGCCCGTCGACCGCACCGCCGTAGGCCAGCCGCAGCCGCACGCGCGGGGTGCCGGCCACGATCGCGGCGGCCAGCTCGCCCTTGGCGGCGGACACCACGATCGCGCTGGCCCCGCAGTCGTCGGCGATGTAGGCGGCCTCCTCCGGCGCGAGGTGGTGGTTGATGCCGGTCACGTACAGCCCGGAGCGCAACGCCGCCCAGTAGACCTCGAACACCTCGGGGGAGTTGTCGGCCAGGAACGCGATGTGGTCGCCGCGGCGCAGCCCGGCCTCGCGGAGCACCCGCGCCAGCCGTAGCGACCGGTCGTCCAGCTCGCGGTAGGTCAGGGTCCGGCCGGTGTCGGCGACCACGATCGCCGGCTTGTCCGGGGTGTGGCGGGCATGGGTTCCGGGGTACACAGCGGGCTCCTCCCGTCGTTGGGCGCGGGAAGAAACATAACATACCATATGGTATGTTTGACCGTGTCGGCCGTCACTCGGTCCCGGCGACCTGAGAGCCCCAGGATGCGACTCGGACCCGTCGACGACGTGGTGACCAGTCTGTTTACCTCGGCAAATGTGTGAATCATGAGAAAGGCGCCACGCGCGGGTGAACTCGTTGCCCAGGCTAACGATCCGGAGCTAGCCTGAATTTGTCAGATCACCCGGACGCGCCGGCCAGCTCTGCGCAGCTCTGCAGACCAGCGCGCGGAAGGAGGGCAGATCCATGTGGGAAGACGCCACCCTGGCTCTGTGCAGCATCGGTTTTGTCGCCGCCGTCTCGCTGTTGCTGATCGAACTGCCGGCCGTGCTCAACCCGGCACTGATCCTGCGGCGGAACCTGCCGCACTGACCGGCTGTGCTGACGGGGTCGGGCCGACCCCGTCGCCGCCTCTCCGCCCGATCCGGGTTCCGCAACCCCTTTTTGAGGTCACATCGGTCGAGTGGCCGCATTTGCGCTGGTGGTGACCGTTGGTGACCGGATCGAGCGGACAGTCAGCGAATACTCAGCATTGCTCCATTTGGTGGACACTCGCCCAGGTTGCGTGACCACGTGGCGTTGCGCCCGTTGAGCAGATCGATCACACAGTTGTGAGGGGATCCGCACTTCGAGTCGCACGTGTCCGACGTGTCACCAACCGAACGAGGGGAAACTTCAGTGTTCATCAAGGCAGGCATCGTTGTTGCCACCGCGGCCGCCGGCATCCTGGCGGTCAGCCCGCTGGCCTTCGCCAGCGAAGGCCACCACCACCACCACGACGGGGACCGCGCCGACGTGCAGGCCGGCCTGGTCAACCTGCAGCACATCGGCGTCCAGGTGCCCGTGCAGCTGTGCAACAACAGCATCCTCGAGGGCGCGCTCGGCATCCTGTCCTCGGGCCAGCACAACTCCGACAGCCACGACGGCAAGTGCAAGCAGCGCAACAGCGACGACGACTGATCTTCGTTGCGCTCGACGGCGCCACGGCGCGCCGACCGGGATTGACCGGTCGGCCCGGCCGAGGTGCCGGGCGCCCCGGCCAACTGGACCCGAGCTCGACTAGTCATCGGGTCCCACGGCCGCCGGTGGGGTGCCATGCCACTTGTCGTTGGGGAGCTGCGAGTGGTTTCAGCCGGGGTCGGTGTTCTTGGGGGAACGCCGGCCCCGGCTGCTGTGCGTCAGCATGGTCCCGGATCACCCGCCGGCCGGGCACCCGCCAACGGCCGCCAGCACAGTTGCGGAGGGAGCGCGTGAGCCCCATCCGGACCCCGTTCGGGTTCGCCAGTACCGCGGCCGAGGTGGCGGCGGGCGTGGACCTGACCGGTCGTCGGGTCGTGGTCAGCGGGGCGGCCTCGGGTATCGGTCTGGAGACCGTGCGGGCGCTCGCCGGCACGGGCGCCGAGATCACGATGGCCGTGCGGGACGTCGGCGCCGGCCAACGGGCCGCCGAGGAGGTGGCCGCGAGCGGTGTACCAACGCCCGGGGTCGCCGCGCTGGACCTCGCCGACCAGGCCTCGGTGGCGGCGTTCGTGGCGGCCTGGGACGGCCCGCTGCACGTCCTCGTGAACAACGCCGGCGTGATGGCCTGCCCCGAGGAACACACCGCGCAGGGCTGGGAGCTGCAGTTCGCGACCAACCACCTCGGCCACTTCGCGCTGGCCACCGGGCTGCACGCGGCGCTGGCCGCCGACGGCGCCGCCCGGGTCGTCTCGGTCAGCTCGAGCGGCCACCAGATCTCACCGGTGATCTTCGACGACCCGCACTTCGCGTTCCGGCCGTACGACCAGTGGCTGGCCTACGGGCAGTCCAAGACCGCCAACGTGCTCTTCGCGGTGGAGGCGAGCCGGCGGTGGGCCGCCGACGACATCACCGCTGCTCGACGGGGTCGGCGGGCGCTACTTCGCGGACTGCAACGAGGCCGAGACGGTGGACCGCCGCACCGGCACCCTGGGCGGCGTGGCCCGCTATGCGCTCGACCGGGCCAACGCCGAGCGGCTGTGGGACGTCTCGGAGCGCGCGGTCGCGGAGGCCGTGCCTCGCTGACTAGCCGCGTCCGACAGACGGGCCGCGTCCCACGGGCGGGCGGTGTCGCCATCGCGGGCTGTGTCGTTATCAGGCGCTGAGCCCGCGTTTTGCGCTTGGACCGGCGCCGAGGGCCTGCCATCCTCCTCGCGGAGCAGGTGAGCTGCGAAAGGAACCCCCATGTCCCTCGCGGCATCGGCGCCGGACGGAAGCAGGCCACCCAGCAACGCGCGCGGGGCCGCTCTCTCAGGGTTTCTCGGCAGCACGCTCGAGTACTACGACTTCTTCATCTACGGCTCGGCGGCCGCGCTGGTGTTCGGCAAGGTCTTCTTCCCCGGCGCCGGGGCGGGCAGCACCCTGCTCTCGATCAGCACCCTGGGAGTCGCGTACGTCGCGCGCCCGCTCGGCGCGGTGCTCTGGGGCCACCTCGGCGACCGGTTCGGGCGGCGCAACGTCCTGCTGATGACGCTGGTGCTGATGGGAGCGGCGACCTTCCTGATCGGCTGCCTGCCGTCCTACGGCCAGATCGGCGTCGCCGCGCCGGTCGCGCTGGTGGTGCTGCGCCTGCTGCAGGGGCTGTCGGCCGGTGGCGAGTCGCCCGGGTCCAGCTCGCTGACCCTGGAGCACGCCCCCGACCACCGCCGGGCGTTCTTCACCAGCTTCACGATGAGCGGGATCATGTTCGGGATCGTGCTCTCCAGCCTGGTGTACATCCCGGTCAGCCTGTTGCCGGCCGACCAACTGCTCGCCTGGGGCTGGCGGGTCCCGTTCTGGCTCAGCCTGGCGGTGACCTTCGTGGCCTACTTCCTGCGCCGCCGGCTCGAGGAGCCCCCGGTGTTCCACGAGCTGAAGGCGAACGACGCCACCGCGCAGGTGCCGGTCGTGGAGCTGTTCCGGAGCAACTGGCTCGCGGTCGTGCGGGTATCCCTGACCGCGACCTTCACCATGATCAACACCATCGTCAACGTGTTCGCACTGGCCTACGCGACGAAGGTGGTCGGGCTGAACACGGCCACCATGCTCGGGGTGATCGCCGCCGCCAACGCGGCCGCCGTGTTCACCCAGCCCCTGTTCGGCGTCCTCGCCGACCGGATCGGCCGCAAGCCGGTGTTCGTCACGGGGGTGCTCAGCGTGGCCGTGATGGTGTTCGTGTTCTTCAACGCGATCGGCACCGCGAACGTGCCACTGGTCTACGTCTCCGGGATCGTGCTGCTCGGGATCTGTTACGCCGCGCCGAACGGCATCTACCCGTCCTACTTCCCGGAGCAGTTCCCGGCGAACGTCCGCTACAGCGGCATGGCGATCAGCCTGATGGTCGGCCTGCTGGCCGCCGGCTTCACCCCGGCACTGGCGCAGGCGCTGACCGAGGGCAACCCGGCCAACTGGTCGCCGGTGGCCTGGATGTGCACCGGGTTTGTGGTCCTGGCGGCCGCGGCGGCGCTCACCGGCCCGGAGACCTACCGCACGCCGACCGCCGAGCTCGGGCTGTGCCGGGCCAAGGCCACCAGCCCGGCACCCATCGGCTCACCGGGCTGAAATCCTGAGCCGCCCTCGGGCCGCCCCCGAGCGAGGGAACTAGCGGTACCCGTGGCGGGTGTCGTTGTGGCTGTCCCGCTGCCGGAGGCGGTTGTACGAGTTGCGGCTGTCGTGGCTGTCGCGCTGCGCGTCGTTCTCGATGCGGGTGTGCTTGCTGTCATCGGTTCGCGACTGGTCGACGTGCTGCGTGGCGTTGCCGTCGTCCGGCGTGGAGTTCACCGCGCTGGCGCCGGAGCCCGAGTTGCGCGCCCTGGTCCGGGTGTCGTTGTCGGAGTGGTGCCCGACGGCCTGGCCGCCGATGGAGATCGCCCCGCCGTCCCCGCCCCGGTCCGCCAGGTGGCCGCCGGCGTGCGCCGTGCCGGCGGAGAGCAGGCAGCCGGTGACCGCGGCCGCGGTCAGCGCGGCGGCCTTGGCCAGTGGCCGTTCGAAGCTGCCCATCACGTTCCCTCCCGATGTCGTGCTGCCGTTCCCGTTTGGTCGCCCGCCGCGTCGCGGCCTGCCCAGTAAGGGCGCGATGATCGAATGGGGCAACCGGACGGCGGCCTCTCCACCCCTTCGTGTCGCGCCGGAGAGGCGCCCTGTACGCGACCGTCAATCGCCGAGTGGCAGGAGCCGGAGTGTGTTTCGCCAGGCGCTGGTGGGGCAGAAGTGAAACACTTCAGCTCTCATGGTCAAGGTCCGATCCGCACCGACCGATACGGCATATGCGATATCGACCCGACCGGGGGACACGGTTTGCGGAAGGAGTACCTATGACGACGGCACTGATCTGTGACGACCGACGCAGCGTTCGCGAGGGTCTGACCCGAGTGATGTCGGGGGTGACGGGGGTGCAGCGGATCGACTCGGTGGCGGTGGGCGCCGAGCTACTGGCCCGATACTCGCGCCAGCCCGCCGACGTGGTCCTGGTGGGTACCCAGCGCGCCGTGCCGACCGGCATCGACGCGATCCGGCGCCTGCTGGCCCTGCATCCCTCGGCGAACGTCATCGTGTTCGGCGCCCCGGACGACGCCGGCAGCATCACCGCGGCCATTGCCGGCGGCGCGCGGGGCTACCTCCGTTGGGATGCAGCCCGTCCCGATCTGGTGGCCGCGCTGGCCCACACCTTGACCAGCAACGCGGTGTCGGCGCCGGTGACGCGCTCGGTCCCGGTCAGCCAGCTCACCGAGCGGGAGCTGCAGGTGCTGCTGGGCATGAGCCAGGGCAAGAGCAACGGTCAGATCGGTCGGGAGCTCTACCTCTCCGAGGACACCGTGAAGACCCACGCCCGGCGGTTGTTCCGCAAGCTCGGTGTGAAGGACCGCGCCGAAGCGGTCGCCCACGGATTCCGCCAGGGTCTCGTTTCCTGACCCTCTTTGTTGCTGCTTCACCTATCTCGATCATTGCAGTGCCGCTGTTCCGTTGTCTCTGCAAATAGCGGGTCAGGTTCCCGCTAATCCTGATACGCAACCGCCGTGCGCGGTTGCCGGGCCCCCGCGCCGACCGCGTCAGGTCGGCTGAAAATGTGACGTCGCCAGCGGGGGCCCCGCGGCCCCCGCTGGTCGCCTCGTTTATCTCGGGACCATTCGTAGTCCTCATTGCGCTCGCACGTGGTTATCGGCTCAGTCATCCGCTCGGTCTCCGCGCTGTCATCCGCGCTGTCATCCGCGCCTGGGACCCGGCTTGCGTGGACCACCGGGTCAGGTAGTACGCTCTGCAACCAGGCGTCACGCTCCGCAACAACTTTGGGTCGGTACTACCCAAAGTGATGGACACGCCGAGACGTCACTGATTCGAGTGGTGCCTCCGGGTTGACGGTGAGTGCCACTGGTGGCGCCGGGGCCGGCCGGTCGGGCCGGTGTGGTGTCCTCTTCTCCCGCGTTGACCTCGGGTTCTGCCAAAACTGGGCCGGCGATCTCCCGGTATGTCGCACTCATTGTTTGTTGCGGCCGCAAGAATTGAGCGAACTACTCCCGTGTGACTCACCGGAAGTGTGAGTCGCCGGTTCCGCGAGTTCGTATCTCTCCAGCCATAGCCTCGTTGCGGAGAAAGGGTGTCGAGTCCGAAGTCCTCAAGACTGCGGCGGCACTTCATGCAACGGAGCTGTGACGGCGGGGGCGATGATTCAGCTCGAAGGTATCTCCAAGGTGTACCGAGCTGGTGATGTCGAGGTGCGAGCGCTCGACAAGGTCGATCTGACCATCGGCGCCGGCGAGCTCGTCGCGATCATGGGTCCGTCCGGGTCGGGGAAGAGCACGATGATGAACATCCTGGGTTGCCTGGACACGCCCACCTCGGGCCGCTACCTGCTGGACGGGACGGACGTGTCCGACCTCGGTGAGGACGAGCTGGCCGACATCCGCGGTCGCAAGATCGGATTCATCTTCCAGTCGTACAACCTGCTCGCCCGCACGAGCGCTGTGGTCAACGTGGAGCTGCCGCTGCTGTACGCCCGGTCGCGCACGAGGCGCCAGCGGGCCAACGCCGCACTGGCGGAGGTAGGCCTGTCGGATCGGGCCCAGCATGTGCCGAGTGAGTTGTCGGGTGGTCAGCAGCAGCGGGTGGCGATCGCCCGCGCGTTGGTCACCGAGCCGGCGATGCTGTTGGCCGACGAGCCGACCGGGAACCTCGACTCGACGGCCAGTACCGAGATCGCACAGATGTTGGTGCGACTGAGTGAGGCTGGCCGCACGATCGTGCTGATTACACACGAAGAGGAGATTGCCTCCTACGCGCAGCGTGTCATCCGGCTGCGCGATGGCCGGGTGGTCGACGATTCCGCCGACGACGACGGCGTCAACGCGATGACGACACCGGTGGAGGTTGCTGAGTGAACGTTGCTGAGGCCTTCCAGGTGGCGATTCGTGGGTTGCGGGCGAATCGGTTGCGGTCGTTGTTGACGATGTTGGGTATTTTGATCGGTGTTGCGGCTGTGATTTTGTTGGTGGCGTTGGGTAACGGGACGTCGGCGCGGTTGAACGCGCAGATC
>DATAZG010000201.1:0-8445 GCA_036272155.1 Pseudonocardia sp. | reverse complement strand
CTGGTCAAGGAGCTCACCGGCGGCAAGGAGCCCAACAAGGGCGTCAACCCCGATGAGGTCGTCGCGGTCGGCGCGGCTCTGCAGGCCGGCGTGCTGCGCGGCGAGGTCAAGGACGTCCTGCTGCTCGACGTCACCCCGCTGTCCCTCGGCATCGAGACCAAGGGCGGCGTGATGACCAAGCTGATCGAGCGCAACACCACGATCCCGACGAAGCGCTCGGAGATCTTCACGACGGCGGACGACAACCAGCCGTCGGTGCAGATCCAGGTCTTCCAGGGTGAGCGCGACATCGCCGCCTACAACAAGAAGCTCGGCATGTTCGAGCTCACCGGCCTGCCGCCGGCCCCCCGGGGTCTGCCGCAGATCGAGGTCTCCTTCGACATCGACGCGAACGGCATCGTGAACGTCTCCGCGAAGGACCTCGGCACCGGCAAGAGCCAGGCCATGACGATCACCGGCGGGTCGGCCCTCGGCAAGGACGAGATCGACCGGATGATGCGTGATGCCGAGCAGCACGCCGACGAGGACAAGAAGCGCCGCGACGAGGCCGAGGTCCGCAACCAGGCCGAGACTCTCGTCTACCAGACGGAGAAGTTCGTCAAGGACAACGACGAGAAGCTCCCGACCGAGGTCAAGGACGACGTGAACGCCGCGCTGGGCCAGGCCCAGGAGGCGCTCAAGGGCACCGACACCGACGCCATCAAGGCGGCGATGGAGAAGCTCGCCACGGAGTCGCAGAAGCTGGGTGCCGCGCTGTACCAGCAGCAGGGCCAGGACGGCTCGGCCGCTCCGGGCGCGGCGGGTGCCGCGGCCGGTTCGAACGCGGGTGCCGACGACGTGGTGGACGCCGAGATCGTGGATGAGGACGACAAGAAGTGAGCGAGGAGCAACGCAGCGCCGAGCAGGGCCGGCCAGACCGGTCCGAGAGCGGCCATGCCGAGCCCGAGCGGGTCGTGGTGCGGGACCGGCGGCGGATCGACCCGCTGACCGGTGAGGTCCGGCCGCCGGAGGGCGAACAGCCCGCCGGCGCCGGGCCGGCCGGGGCCGGTCAGCCGGGCCCGGCCGCACCGGGCGCCAACCAGGCGCCCGACCCGGCCGAGGAGAAGCTGGCCGAGCTGTCAGCACAGCTCGACGAGCGCACCGCCGACCTGCAGCGGGTCAGCGCGGAGTACGCCAACTACCGGCGCCGGGTCGACCGGGACCGGGAGGCGATCACGGTGGCGGCCAAGGCCCAGGTGGCCGGGGAACTGCTCACCGTGCTCGACGACGTGGTCCGCGCCGAGGCCCATGGCGACCTCACCGGCGCGTTCAAGTCGGTGGCGGACAAGCTGGTGGGCGCGCTGCAGAAGATCGGGCTGACCCCCTTCGGGGCCGAGGGCGACGAGTTCGACCCCTCGGTGCACGAGGCCGTCCAGCACTCGACGTCGCACGACGTCGCCGGACCCACGGTGACGACCGTGCTGCGGCCGGGCTACAAGCTGGGCGACCGGCTGCTGCGCCCGGCGATGGTGGCCGTCACGGACCGCGACCCGGACGCCGGCCCGGCGCCGGCGCGGCCCTCTGGAGCGGGAGCCGAACACGAAGGCAACAACGTCAACTAGGCACGTGTCAACGAAATCGAGAGGGGGCGCCCGGTGACCGAGCGGGACTGGATCGAGAAGGACTTCTACGCCGAGCTGGGCGTCTCCTCCGACGCATCCGCCGACGACATCAAGAAGGCGTACCGGAAGCTGGCGCGCACCCTGCACCCGGACAAGAACCCCGGTGACGCCAAGGCGGAGGCTAGGTTCAAGACCGTCGGTGAGGCCTACTCGGTGCTCTCCGACACCGAGAAGCGCCGCCAGTACGACGAGACCAGGCGACTGTTCCGGTCCGGCGGCGGCGCGGGTGGCGGCTTCGGTGGGTTCGGCACGGGCGGTACCGGCGGCTTCGGTACCGGCGCCGGCTCGGACTTCAACCTGGACGACATCTTGAACCGGGCCGGCGGGGCCAGGGCGGGCGGCGGCGCGAGCGGCGGCCTCGGTGACCTGTTCGGTGGCCTGTTCGGCGGCGCCGGCCGCGGCGGCACACGGTCGTCCGGCACGGCGCGGCGCGGCACCGACGTGGAGAGCGAGATCCAGCTGGACTTCGCCGACGCGGTACGCGGGGCCACGGTCGCGCTGCGGCTGACCACGCAGGGCCGCTGCGATACCTGCGGCGGCACGGGAGCCAGGGTCGGCAGCACCCCGCGCGCGTGCCCGACCTGCGACGGAGTCGGCCTGGTCACCCACAACCAGGGTGCGTTCGCGTTCTCCGAGCCCTGCCGGGACTGTCGCGGCACCGGCCGGATCATCGACGAGCCGTGCCCCGAGTGCGGCGGCGACGGGGTCACCCCGCACACCCGCACGCTGAACGTGCGCATCCCGGCCGGCGTGACCGACGGCAAGCGGATCCGGATCAAGGGCCAGGGTGAGCCGGGTCGGGGCGGGGCTCCCGCCGGTGACCTGTTCGTACTGGTGCACGTGAACCCGGACCACCTGTTCGGCCGCTCGGAGCGCAACGCGGACGACCTGACCCTGCGGGTCCCGGTGACGTACCCGGAGCTGGCGCTCGGCGCCACACTGACGGTGCCCACCCTGGACGGCAAGGTCTCACTCAAGGTGCCGCCCGGCACGGCGAGTGGGCGGACCTTCCGGGTCCGGGGCCGGGGCGTGCAGAAGGCCACCGGCACCAACGGCGACCTGCTGGTCACGGTTGAGGTCGCGGTACCCCGCGAGCTCGACGAGGAGGCGGCGGCCGCGCTGCGGACCTACGCTGAGTCAACCAAGTCTTTCGATCCGAGAGCCGGCCTGCTCGGCTGACGCACGGGGCGTCAGTCGTGGAAACGAGGTGATGAGGGATGGCCATGCAGGATCACCCGGGCCTGCCGCCGGGCACCGACCTGGACAGCCCGATCTTCGTCATCTCGGTGGCAGCCGAGCTGGCCGGGCTGCACGCCCAGACGCTGCGCGGCTACGACCGGTTGGGGCTCGTCAGCCCCGGCCGGGCGGCGGGCGGCGGGCGGCGGTACTCGGCCAGGGACATCGCCCTGCTGCGTGAGGTGCAGCGGCTGTCCCAGGACGAGGGAGTCAACCTCGCCGGCATCAAGCGGATCATCGAGCTGGAGCGCACGGTGGACGAGCTGCGCGCCCAGGTCGCCTCGCTGCTGGACGAGCTGGCCGCCGCACAGGCCGCCACCGAGCAGACGGCGGCCTCCGTGCACGCGTCCTACCGGCGCGACCTGGTGCCGGTGAAGCGGCACACCACGATCGCGGTGTGGCGCCCCACCCCCAAGCAGCCGCCGCAGCGTTGAGCCGCTGACCAGCGGCTGTACTGCTGACCAGCGGCACCGAGCCCGGTTCCCGAGGAGCCGGGCTCAGTCCATCGTGAACGGGTCGTAGCGGATCTGGTCGAGCGGCGTGCCGGCCACCAGCATCCGGGACACGGTCGCCCGGATCATCCCCGGCGAGCCGCAGACCAGTACGTCATGGTCCTTCCACGCGCCGTACCGGGTGACCACGTCGGCCAGCGTGCCGGTCTCGGCCCCCGCGCCGTCGTCGTTCTGCTCGACCACCGGGACCACGCTCAGCCACGGGTTGGTGTACGACATCTGCCGCAGGCTGCCGAAGTCGTAGAGCTCGTCCCAGTTCTTGCCGCCCACGAACACCTCGGTGCGCGGGTTGTCACCGTGCTGGGACATCTCGTCCAGGATCGCCTTGATCGGCGCCATCCCGGTACCGCCGACGACCATCAGCTGGCTCCGGCCGGACTGCCGGTTGACCGCCATCCGGCCCATCGGCGGGCCGATCCGCCAGGTGTCGCCGCGCTGGGTGTGCGCCACGATCGCCCGGCTCACCCAGCCGCCCTCGACCGCCCGTACGTGGAACTCGATCACGCCGTCCTGCCGGGGAGCATTGGCGGGGGAGAGGTAGCGCCACAGCCGGGGCCGCCGGGGCGTTTCGACACTGAGGTACTGGCCGGCCTGGTAGGGGATGGGCTGGCCGGTCTGGACCTGGACCATGGCGACGTCCCAGCTCAGCCGGCGGTGGCCGACGACCCGGCCGAGCCAGGAGGCCGGTCCGCGCTCGGCCTCGGCGGCGCCGCGCATGGCGTGCGAGATCAGGGTGTAGGCCTCGGTCCAGGCGTCCGCCACCGGGGGGATCCAGGCGTTCGCGAGGTAGTGCTCGAGCGCGCTGAGCAGGGCGAAGCCGACCGCGTCGTAGTGCTGCGCGATCACCCCGAACTTGCGGTGGTCACGGCCGAGCTGGGCGAGGAACGGGGTCAGGTCGGCGGGCCGGTCCACCATCTGCACCACGTGCACCAGGGCCCGCAGCAGCCGGCTGCGCTGCACCTGCATGTTGGCCGGGAACAGCTCCCGGGTCGCCGGGGCGTGTTCGAACAGCACCGAGTAGAAGTGCTTGGCGAGCTCATCGGCCTTCGGCTCGACCTCGGTCCAGCTATTCCGGATGATCATGACCATCTCGGAGGCGCGTTCCTGGGTCGGCTGGACCGGTGGGAGATCTGTCAGCAGAGGTTGGGCGGTCATCGCAGGCGGCTGGCTCTCTCCTCGGGAAGCGGCGACGGTTCGGGGTCGCGCCGGGCTGTCAGGAGATGACCGTCCGGTAACGCGACACGAGAACGTCTCACTAAACGATCACTGTGCCCTTCACTCTTTCGGGCGGTCGGGGATTGCCGATAGTAGTGGCTGGCCGGACCGCCGAGCGCAGAGGGTATTACTTTGCGGCCCGGGGCGTCACGAACCGGTTGTCGCATGACACCTTATTGGGCGTGCTGTTCGACACAACGCTTCGCTCCGTAGTTGCCCGTGAGGTTGTCGACCGCGCCCCGGTGGCCGCGCCCGCGCTCCAGGGGTCGCAGGGGGAGCATCTGGCGCGGTGCGCCTACGGCACCGAGGCGCGCGCCGCCCGGTTCTACGCTGACCAGGTACGGGACCGGCCGCTGCCCGCGATGGTGGAGTTCATCGGCCGGATGGAGATGATGTTCGTGGCCACCTCGGACGGTCATGGCGACTGTGATGCCTCGCCGCGGGCCGGTCCGCCGGGCTTCGTCCAGGTGCTCGACGACGGCCACCTCGCTCACCCGGAGTATCGGGGCAACGGCGTGCACGCCAGCCTCGGCAACATCAGCGAGAACCCGCACGTCGGCCTGCTCATGGTCGACTTCGAGCGCGACCTGATCGGGTTGCATGTGAACGGCCGGGCCCGGGTGGTGGACGACGCGGCGCTGCGCGCGCTGCACCCCGCGCTTCCGGTGGACCCCGCGCCTGCCCGCCGCCCCCATCGCCGGATCCGCTGGCTCTCCTCCTGACCCCGGCGCGCCCCATCCCCGCGAGTCGGGGACTTTGTCAGGGTGAGTCGCGGATTTTTCAGCCGCATCGACTTGAGTGGAACAGACTCAAGTTTCCTGCCGTTATGTATAGCGACGGGCACACTGGCAGGGAGCTGGTGGCCCCACGTGGATCAGGACAACGCAGGAGGAAGCAGCGAGGATGGACTCGTTCAACCCCACCACCAAGACCCAGCAGGCCGTGTCGGCCGCGGTGCAGGCGGCCACCCTCGCTGGGAACCCCGACGTCGGCCCCTCCCACCTGCTGGGTGGGCTGCTGGCCCAGGCGGACGGGATCACGACACCGCTGCTGGAGGCCGTCGGGGCCGACCCGGCCGCCGTGCGTGCTGAGCTGACCCAGCTGGGCAACCGGCTGCCGTCCGCCGCCGGCGCCACGGTCAGCGCGCCCCAGCTCAACCGGGACGCGGTGACCGCACTGACCGCCGCCCAGCACCTCGCCACCGAGATGGGCGACGAGTACGTCTCCACCGAGCACCTGCTCGTCGGCCTGGCCGGGGGCAAGGACCCGGTGGCCCAGCTGCTGCAGCGCAACGGCGCCACCGCCGACGCGCTGCGCGACGCGTTCACCAAGGTGCGCGGGTCGTCCAGGGTGAGCAGCCCGGACCCGGAGGGCACCTACCAGGCGCTGCAGAAGTACGGCGTCGACCTGACCGAGCGGGCCCGCAAGGGCGAGCTGGACCCGGTGATCGGCCGGGACACCGAGATCCGCCGCGTGGTGCAGGTGCTGTCCCGCCGCACCAAGAACAACCCCGTGCTGATCGGCGAGCCCGGCGTCGGCAAGACCGCGATCGTGGAGGGCCTCGCCCAGCGGATCGTGGCCGGTGACGTGCCCGAGTCGCTCAAGGGCAAGCGGGTCATGTCGCTGGACCTCGGCTCGATGGTGGCCGGCGCCAAGTACCGGGGTGAGTTCGAGGAGCGGCTCAAGGCCGTGCTCAAGGAGATCACCGACAGCGCCGGTCAGGTCGTCACCTTCATCGACGAGCTGCACACCATCGTCGGCGCCGGCGCGACCGGCGAGAGCGCGATGGACGCCGGCAACATGATCAAGCCGATGCTGGCCCGCGGTGAGCTGCGGATGGTCGGCGCCACCACGCTGGACGAGTACCGCGAGCGCATCGAGAAGGACCCGGCGCTGGAGCGGCGGTTCCAGCAGGTCTTCGTGGGCGAGCCGTCGGTGGAGGACACCGTCGGCATCCTGCGCGGGCTCAAGGAGCGCTACGAGGTGCACCACGGCGTGCGGATCACCGACACCGCCCTGGTCGCCGCCGCCACCCTGTCCGACCGCTACATCACCGCCCGGTTCCTGCCGGACAAGGCCATCGACCTGGTCGACGAGGCCGCCTCGCGGCTGCGGATGGAGATCGACTCGCGGCCCGTGGAGATCGACGAGGTGGAGCGCGCGGTGCGCCGCCTCGAGATCGAGGAGATGGCGCTGGCCAAGGAGGACGACCCGGCGTCGAAGCAGCGGCTGTCCGCGCTGCGCGCCGAGCTCGCCGAGAAGAAGGAAGCGCTCTCCGCCCTCACGGCCCGCTGGCAGAACGAGAAGAACTCGATCCAGTCCAGCCGCGAGCTCAAGGAGCAGCTGGAGAACCTGCGCGGCGAGGCCGAGCGGGCCGAGCGGGACGGCGACCTCGGCCGGGTGGCCGAGCTGCGCTACGGCCGGATCCCCCAGCTGGAGAAGGAGCTGGCCACCGCCACCGAGCTGTCGGCGAAGAAGGAAGAGCTGATGCTCAAGGAGGAGGTCGGCCCCGACGACGTCGCGGACGTGGTCAGCGCATGGACCGGCATCCCCGCCGGGCGGCTGCTCGAGGGGGAGACCGCCAAGCTGCTGCGCATGGAGGACGAGCTCGGGGCCCGGGTGATCGGGCAGCCGGACGCGGTGCGAGCCGTCTCGGATGCCGTCCGCAGGGCCCGCGCCGGGGTGGCCGACCCGAACCGCCCGACCGGTTCGTTCCTGTTCCTCGGCCCCACGGGCGTCGGCAAGACCGAGCTGGCCAAGGCGCTGGCCGAGTTCCTGTTCGACGACGAGCGGGCCATGGTCCGGATCGACATGTCGGAGTACTCGGAGAAGCACAGCGTGGCCCGGCTGGTCGGCGCGCCCCCGGGTTACGTGGGCTACGACCAGGGCGGCCAGCTCACCGAGGCGGTGCGCAGGCGGCCGTACACGGTGGTGCTGCTGGACGAGGTGGAGAAGGCCCACCCGGACGTGTTCGACGTGCTGCTCGCGGTACTGGACGACGGCCGGTTGACCGACGGCCAGGGCCGTACGGTCGACTTCCGCAACACGATCCTGGTGCTGACCTCGAACCTGGGTTCCCAGATCCTGGTCGAGGGCAACGGCGGGCTGGACGACAAGGCGCGCAAGGAGGCGGTCCTGCGGGCGGTGCGCGGTCACTTCAAGCCGGAGTTCCTGAACCGGCTGGACGACATCGTGGTGTTCCAGGCGCTGTCCACCGAGGAGCTGACGCACATCGTGGACATCCAGCTCGGCCTGCTCGGCCGGCGGCTGGCCGCGCGGCGGCTCACCCTGGACGTGTCCCCGGCGGCCCGCGAGTGGCTGGCCATCAACGGGTTCGACCCGCTGTACGGCGCGCGGCCGTTGCGCCGGCTGGTGCAGTCCGCGATCGGCGACGCGCTGGCCAAGGCACTGCTGGCCGGGGAGATCACCGACGGCGACACCGTGCGGGTTGACCTGGCCGGCTCGATGCTCGACGGCTCGGGCAGCACCGCCGGCCTCACGGTCGGCCGGGGCGTGCCCACCGGCGCGGTGAGCTGACGCCGGTGAACGGGCCCGCCGGGTGCCCTTCGAGGCACCCGGCGGGCCCTTCTCGCGAGCGGCCCTGGCGGGCGACTGTGGCGGGCGCCACCAGGTGCGTCGCCCAGACGCACTACAGCGGGTTGGCCCGGATCGGCGGCCGGCGCCGCTAGGGTGGCCGCGTGAGCATCCCGACTTCGGTGTGGTTCATCATCGCCGCGGTCGCGCTTGTGCTCGGCCTGCTGATGCTGCGGGCTTCGCAGCACACGGGCGGCGGCCAGTCTCGCGACCGCAGGCGGTGGGCC
>DATAZG010000200.1:0-5317 GCA_036272155.1 Pseudonocardia sp. | reverse complement strand
GCGGCGGTTGGGTGCGGTGCGGCGGCTGGCGGTGCGGCGGTTGGGTGCGGTGCGGCGGGGGTGGCCCGGGCCGGGGTGTGGGGTGGGCTCTCTGGCGACATGCGGGGGACTCCTGGCCGGGTCGGGTGGCCGGCGGCGGTTGCCCCGGCCGGCTCCGACTCTGCGAGCGGCCGTCGCCCGCGACAATGGACCGGTCTCTCCCCGGACACCGCTCTCCCCGGACACCGCGTTCCCCGGACACCGCGTTCCCCGGATACAGCTCTCCCAGGACATGACAGGGCCACCCTCAGCGGCGCGGCGACGGCGATACTCGTGAGGTGTCCGATCACGAGTTCGGCGAGTACCTGCGCGCGCGGCGGGCCCTCGTCTCCCCGGAGGCGGCCGGCCTGCCACCCGCCGGGCACCGCAGGGTGCCCGGGCTGCGCCGGGACGAGGTGGCCCGGCTCGTCGGCGTGAGCACCGACTACTACACGCGCCTCGAGCAGGGCAGGGTCGGGCGACCGTCGGACAGCGTGCTGGATGCGCTGGCCAGGGCGCTGCGGCTGGGCCAGGCCGAGCGGACCCACCTGCGCAACCTCGCCGCCAGACCGAGGCACCGCCAGCCGGGCCGGCCGCGCCGGACGGCCCGCGCCGAGCTGGTCCGGGTGGTCGACTCGATCCTGACCGGGCCCGCGCTGATCATGAACGAGCACTCCGACGTCCTGCACTGGAACGCGCTGGCCGCCGCCGTGCTGGCCGACTTCCCGGCGCTGCCGCCGGCCCGGCGCAACATGGCGCGACTGCTGTTCCTGGACCGGGAGATCGCGGCGCGGCACCTGGACTGGGAGACCTCGGTGCGCGACACGGTCGGCATCCTGCGGCTGTCCGCCGGGCGGGATCCGCACGCGCCGGGGCTGGCCGAGCTGGTCGGTGAGCTGTCGCTGCACAGCGAGACGTTCCGCGAGCTGTGGGCGAGCCACCACGTGCACGAGAAGACCCATGGCCACAAGCGGTTCCACCACCCGGCCGTCGGCGACTTCGAGCTCGACTACGAGACGCTGCACGTGCCCGGCCCGGAGCACCAGATGCTGGTCGTGCACACGCCCGTGCCCGGGTCCGCCTCGGCCGAGGCGATCAGCCTGTTGGCCAGCCTGGTCGCGCCTCCGCCCAGCACGCCGACCGGCACCCCGACGCCGACGGAGCCCGGCCACCCGGCGCGGACCGAGCCAGGCCGCTGAGCGCCCCGACCCCGACCCCGCTCGCGCACCGCTCCACTTCGCATACCGCGCCTGCACTTCGCACGGGGTGCGGAGTATGCGAGCTGTTGGCCCGGTATGCGAGGTGCGGCGGCGGCGGCGATGTGGGCGAAGCGCGGTGGGTTGGCCCTACCCCCGGAGTGGTGGTGTCACCGGCACCGCGTGGGGGGAGGCACCCTGGCCCGGCCGCCCCTCCTCAGCGATCTTGGAGGGGTACCGCGGCGGGGGCACAGCCGCGAGTGCCGACCGGACAGCGGAGGGGGTCACGGAGATGGACGAGGCGCATGGGGTCGCCCGATGGGAGCGCGCGCTGCGGTGGCTGCTCGGCCTACCGCCCTACACCGCGGGCCGCCGCGGCCGATGGTTTCAGGGCGCGGACCGGCCGTCCGGACCCTCGTCCAGCGTGAAGAAGTTGACCCGGGCACCGTCGTCGGCCTGACCGCCCTCGGCGGCCTCGCCCTGCTGGTAGGCGCCGGCCTGGAAGCGCACGGTCGCGCCCCGGAACGGAGCCGGGATGGGGATCGTGACGTGCGGCGTCCTGCCGCCGTAGCGCGCCGCGAACGTGAGGTTGCCGTCGCCGTTGTCGCTGATCCCGTAGTCGAATCTGGCGCCGATCGGCACACCGCTGATCAGGGGATACTTGTCCGACGTCGACCCGCTCTGCGCCTGCTTGACGACGACCTTGATGGTGCCGGCGTCGTAGTGCAGCATCACGAACGGCACGGAGCTGATGTCGTCCGCGCCGTGGATCTGGCCGATGATGATGTCCTGGTTGGTCGACGGGGCCTGGGCCACCGCGAGCGAGGCGCGCAGCACGTGCTGGCCGCTGCCGGCCTTGAAGTTGTTGAGGCTGACCAGCTCGGTGCGCGGGTGCTCCGAGTTCGGCGTGGTGGCGCCGTCGACCGGCGCCCAGAACTTGAGGCAGCCGGCGCCGTCGTCGCGGGTCAGCCACGGTGGCGCACTGTCGGCCGGGTTGATGCTGGCGGCGGTGCCCTTCTCGCTGGCCTTGGGCAATGTGAGCTTCCAGCCGGACAGGTCCACCGCGCGGGAGACCCCGTTCACCCCGTTCGCCAGGCCGTTGCCGACCCCGTTCGTGACGCCGCCGACCGCCTGCCCGAGCCGGGGTAGCGCCTGCCCGAGACCCCCGGGCTGCCCGGAGCCCCCGCCGGCATCCGGCCCGGCGGCGTAGGGAGTGCCGGCGCCCCCGCCGGCATCCGGCGCGACGGAACGGGGCGTGGCGACATCGGGGGGTGAGACCCACGGGGCGGCCGACCCGCCCGTGTCCGGTGCCTGCGGGTTCCCGTCCGCACCGGGTGTGCCGCCCTGCGGACCCGGCAGCACGATGACGATCACAGCGAGCGCGCCGGCGAGTACTCCGGACACCGCTCACCTCCGATCGGGGCCGGCCCCGGGGCGAGGTGCGGCGCACAGCCATGGTGAGCTACTGCTTCGCGTGACGGGGCCGAATGACCAAATCGGGGGAGCATTCCTCATACGAGTGGGTCGCTCCGGTTGCCGACTCCCGGCTGTAGTGATCCGTGTTACGCAAGCGCCCGCGCGGGTGGTCACCATCCGCGACACGCCCTCCATGTAGTGGTCCGATCGTGGAGCAGCCGCAACATGTAGGGTCTGCGTTGTCGATGGTTCGTGGTCCGCACACCTGGGTGGGCCACGTGGCAACAGGGAACCCGGTGTAACTCCGGGACTGCCCCGCAGCGGTGAACGGGAACGACCGCCGTCATGGAGCACTGGGTGCGGGGACGCACCTGGGAAGCGACGGCCAGTAGGTGGGGTGCGCACCGTCGCGCACACCGAGCCCGTGAGTCCGAAGACCTGCCATCGATGGGCGCGCCGCCGGCGCGCTCGGGTCCGTGGCTTCGTGGGAGGGCCGCAGCGGACGGGGATCGGCTCAGTGCCGTCACACCTCTTCCCAGGTAGTCCACCCGCGGTGTCGCCGACCCCGCAGGTAGCGAACTCGCGAGGGAGTAGCGCTCTGATGACCGTCACCGAAGAGCAGGCACCCACAGGTCCCGCCCCGGTACAGACCACGCAGTCGGGCGCGGGGTTGAGGACCGAGGTGCCGGTCGTCCGGCGCAACGGCGAGACCACCCCGTTCGACTCGAGCAAGATCTCCAACGCGCTGACCAAGGCGTTCCTGGACGTGGAGGGCACCGACGCCGGCGCCTCCAGCCGGGTCCGCGCGGTCGTCGCGGGGCTGACCGAGGCCGTCGAGCTGGCTCTGCTGCGGCACGCCGGACCGGACCGCGCGCTGCACATCGAGCAGATCCAGGACCAGGTGGAGCTGGCGCTGATGCGCGGCGGGCACCACCAGGTGGCCCGCTCGTACGTGCTGTACCGGGAGGAGCACGCCAGGGCCCGCGCGGCGGACACCAGCGCACCGGACCCGGCGCAGCCCAAGGCCCGCCTCGCCGACGGCAGCCTGGCCCCGATCGACCTCGCCCGGCTCGAGCGGATCATCAACGAGGCCTGCGACGGGCTGCCCGGCGCGGACGCCGACCGGGTGCTCGCCGAGACCCGCAAGCTGCTCTACGACGGCATCGGCGCCGACGAGCTGGACCAGGCCCCGGTGCTGGCCGCCCGCGCGCTGGTCGAGACCGACCCCGACCACTCGTTCGTCAGCTCCCGGCTGCTGCTGGACCTGCTGCGCCGCGAGGCGTTCGCCGCCCTCGGGCTGACCCCGCCGGCCGACCAGGCCGAGACCGCCCGCCGCTACCCCGAGTACCTGACCGCCTACCTGCGCCGGGGCGTCGAGCTGGGCCAGCTGGACCCGGACCTCGCCGACTACGACCTGGACCGCCTCGCCAAGATGGTGACCCCGGAGCGGGACCTGGACTTCGGCTTCCTCGGCCTGCAGACCCTCTACGACCGGTACCTGCTGCACTCCGGCGGCAAGCGCTACGAGCTGCCGCAGGCGTTCTTCCTGCGGGTGTCGATGGGCCTGGCGCTGCGCGAGATCGACCGCGAGGCGCGCGTCGAGGAGTTCTACGGCCTGCTGTCGGTGTTCGACGTGATGTGTTCGACGCCGACCCTGTTCAATGCCGGCACCACCCGCGCGCAGCTGTCCTCCTGCTTCCTCACCTCGATCCCGGACGACCTGCCCGGCATCTTCGGCGCGATCAGCGACAACGCGCTGCTGAGCAAGTACGCGGGCGGGCTGGGCAACGACTGGACGCCGGTGCGCGGCATCGGCGCGCACATCCGGGGCACCAACGGCGTCTCGCAGGGTGTCGTGCCGTTCATGAAGATCGCCAACGACACGGCGGTCGCGGTGAACCAGGGCGGCAAGCGCAAGGGCGCCGTGTGTGCCTACCTGGAGACCTGGCACATCGACGTCGAGGAGTTCCTGGACCTGCGCAAGAACACCGGCGACGACCGGCGGCGCACCCACGACATGAACACCGCGAACTGGGTGCCCGACGAATTCCTGCGCCGGGTGCGGGCCGACGCGCAGTGGACGCTGTTCTCCCCGGACGAGGCACCCGACCTGCACGACCTGTACGGGGACGAGTTCGCGGCGGCGTACAAGGCGCACGAGGAGGCGGCGGCGCGCGGCGAGCGCAAGGTCTTCCGCACGGTGCGCGCGGTGGAGCTGTGGCGGCGGATGCTGACCATGCTCTTCGAGACCGGGCACCCGTGGATCACGTTCAAGGACCCGTGCAACGTGCGCTCGCCGCAGCGGCACGCCGGCGTGGTGCACTCGTCGAACCTGTGCACCGAGATCACCCTGAACACCCACGGCGGTGGGGGCGGCCGCAACAGCGCCGACGAGGTCGCCGTGTGCAACCTGGCCTCGGTGAACCTGGCCCGCCACGTCGGCAAGCTCCCGGACGGCACGGTCGGGATCGACACCGAGCGCCTGGCCCGCACGGTGCGCACGGCCGTCCGGATGCTCGACAACGTGATCGACATCAACTTCTACACGATTCCGGCGGCGCGGCGGTCCAACCTGCGGCACCGCCCGGTCGGCCTCGGCCTGATGGGGCACCAGGACGCGCTGTTCACGCTGCGCATCCCGATCGCCTCGGACGCGGCCGTGGAGTTCGCCGACGAGTCGATGGAGC
>DATAZG010000199.1:0-9391 GCA_036272155.1 Pseudonocardia sp. | reverse complement strand
CTCGTCGAGGGACTGCACCGGGCGCACACCCTTGCGGCGGGCCAACTCCTCGACCGACACCCGGGGCCGTTGCCGAGGGACGGGCGTGCTGTTGTCTGCGCTGTTGCTCGTCACCGTCACCTCCTGGTTGGCTTCCACCATCGTCGCATGGGCGCCGCCGACCGAACCATCCCACCGGCCCGGCGAGGCGTTCACGAACTATACGCGGACGCGACTAGGACGACCGGCTCTGCGGCGACCGGTTCGGGGTGCGCCGGCACCGGACGGGCTGTCACTACTGCTCGGCGACCCCGGCTCGCTTCGACCAGCCCCCATTCTTTGAGGAGCGCGATCGCACGATTCGCGGTTCCCACAGAGACGGTGTTCGACGCGGAGATCGCCTTGGCCGTCGGGGAGGTGGGCGCCTACCTCGATCCCGCCGGCTGCGATCTGCGCGTAGAGCGCGGCGGCGATCCGCTCGTACGGGTTCTTGGGGTCAGCGAGCACGCGTTGAGGCCCTTGGGCGGCCACGGGTCGTGCTGGCATGACTGCATGCAGGCTCAGGGAGGCGCGCTGGTCGGATTCGGATACCCAGGCGGTGTAGATGCGTAGGGTTGTTGCTCCGCCGCCTCCGTGCCCTAGGCGGCCGGCGACGGTCCGGATGTCGACGCCGGCTTTGATCAGCTCGGTCGCGGAGTAGTGGCGCAGCTTGTGCAGTGACGTCTTGATGCCGAGCCGGATGGCGAGCCGGCCGTAGCGTTGCCCCAGGCTGGCCGGCTTCAGGTGTTGGCTTCCGTCGGGTGTAGGAGAGAAGACGAACTCGTCGCCCGTGAGGACGATCCCGAGGGCGGCTGCTCGTTGCTCACACCGGCTCCGGTGGTCGACTTGCCCTCGGGCCTTGCCGGAGCAGTGGACGCGACATCTGCGCAGCTCCGCGTAGAAGGAGTCGAGCATGTCCGCGTCGAGGGTGCCGACCTTGACGTGCCCGATGAGCAGCTCCACATGGTTTCCGACGTAGCGTCGGTAATTTTTCAGCGTGGTCCGCTCTCCGGCCCACTGATCGAGATAGCGGCGGAGCAGCTGCGTGACGGTGGAGGACGTGCGCGGGTTCCGGCGCTCGTTGACCTGGTTCAGCAACTTCGTCCGCGTTTGTTCTGCTAGCTCCCAGGCGCCTGGACCGGCCGGGATGGTCTCCGTCAGGTAGTGCTCCCGCTTGGTCACAGGGTCGACCCCTGCGTACACGCGAACCCGCACTGCGCCGCTGGGCAGCTCGTCGATTCCGCCTCGTTGACGCGTTCGACGCTTGGAATCGGCGGCCATAGAGAGTATGCCAGCGTTTCGTGTCACGAGTCATGCCACGCGGGGCCCAGCCAGACGCGGCCCATTTCTATTTTACCTGGTCAAACGTGGTGCCCCCGGCAGGATTCGAACCTGCGACGCACGGTTTAGGAATGGGTACTGCTGATCGACGCTCTGTGTGTCCTGACCAGCCGAAATGAGGGCATAGAGGGATTCCTGGAAGCCACTTGGGCCGGTATTGGGCCCGTTGTCACTGTCGGTGGTAGCGCGGCGTCACCTGTTGGAGCAAGGCGAGCCAGTCCTCGGCAGCGACCCTGCGCTGGCGGAGAACAAGGGCGCCCGCCCGGCGGCACACTTGCGTCATCACGGGCTACCCGATCAACTCTGGAGGCAGCCGTTCTTCGACCCAACTCGGGCCCGTATTGGGCCCAGACGGTCGCAAACGGCCGGTTCTGGCCGTACACGGTCGGACAAGGCAAGATCGTCTAATCACCGGGTTTTCCCTGGTGAGGGGTCGTCTGGCTGGGAGTTCCTGTGGTGCCCCCGGCAGGATTCGAACCTGCGACGCACGGTTTAGGAAACCGATGCTCTATCCCCTGAGCTACGAGGGCCTGCACGCAGCATCTTAGCTGCGTAGCCCGTGTGTCCTGCCTCGGCGGCCCACTCGTGCCGCCAGCCGCTGGTCACGGGCCTGGCCGCGCGCCGGCGGAGGGAACTCCTTTGACCTCTCGAGCACGCCGGGCTACGCATGGAGAGCCCCAAAGACGTAGAGAGAGTGAGCTGTTGATGAGCGAGACCGTTCCGGCCGCGGTGCGGGTTGATCCCTCCAATGTGGACCAGCTGCGTGGCTGGGACGGTGAGACCGGTGACTTCTGGACCGAGAACGCCGAGCGCTACGACGCCGGTGTCGCCGCGTACCGCGAGCCCTTCCTAGACACCGCCGCCATCGACAAGATCGAGCGCGTGCTCGACGTCGGGTGCGGCAGCGGGCAGACCACCCGCGACGTCGCCCAGCGAGCCACCGACGGCTCCGCCCTCGGCGTTGATCTGTCCTCCCGGATGGTCGAGCTGGCGCGCCAGATCGCCGAGCGCGACGGCCTTAAGAACATCGAGTTCCAGCAGGCCGACGTCCAGAGTCACCCCTTCGACGAGAAGACGTTCGACCTCGCCATCAGTCGGACCGGCGTGATGTTCTTCGGGGAACCCGTGGCTGCGTTCCGCAACATCGGGCGCGCGCTGCGGCCCCAGGGGCGGCTTGTCGTCATGGTGTGGCAGACCTTCGAGCGCAACGAGTGGATCAGCTCATTTTTCGCCGCGCTCGCCGCCGGGCGCGACATGCCACCGCCGCCGGCCACTGGGCCCGGACCCTTCTCACTCGGCGATCCCGAGCGGGTGCGCTCCCTGCTCAGCGACGCCGGGTTCGACGATGTGCGCCTCACCGAGAGGCGCGAGCCCATGTACTTCGGGCGCGACGCCGACGACGGGTGCCGGTTCATCACCGGGCAGTTCGACGGCGCGCTGCGCGGTCTCGGCGCCGATGCCCGCGCTCGCGCCGTCGACGCGCTGCACTCGAGCATGGCCGCCCACCAGACCGAGCGCGGCGTGTTCTACGAGTCCGCCGCCTGGTTTGTCGAGGCCAGACGCTTGTGAGCCGGCGACGCAAATCCCTCGAAGGAGGCTCCTGGTAGGAGGGTTCTGACCCGGTGGAGGGCCACCCGATTGGGCAATCGCACCCTGGCGGCCCGGCCATGCAGCATGGTCGACGTTGAACCAGGCTTAAAAAGGGGTGCGAGTATGCCGACGGTGGCTGCCAGTATTGATCTGCTGAGCTCGAGGTCGTTCGCGGACGGGCATCCGGTCGATCAGTACCGCTGGCTCCTCGAGAACGCACCCGTCTACTGGCACGACGAGCCGGACGGACCGGGGTTCTGGGCGGTGTCCTCGCACGCCGCCGTGAACGAGGCCAGCAAGCGCCCCGACCTGTTCTCCAGCCACCTCGGCGGCATCCTGCTCAACGATCTGCCCCAGGAGGAGCTGGAGTTCTTCCGGACGATGATGCTGGCGATGGACCCGCCGAAGCACAATTTCTACCGGCGGCTGGTCGGCGCGGTGTTCACCCCGAAACGAGCCACCTCCTGGCGCGACTCGATCGCCGACACCGTGCGCGCCATCCTGGACGAGGTGTCCGAGCACGGCGAGTGCGACCTCGTCGAGGACATCGCCGGCAAGCTGCCTTCGTACATCATCGCCGAGCTCGTCGGCATCCCCCGCGCCGACGGGGTGCGGCTCTACGAGCTCACCGAGACCATGCACTCCGCGCCCGACGCGGTCACCGACGAGCAGCGGTTCGGCGCGATGCAGGGGATCATCGGCTACGCGGCGCAGGTCCGCGCGGACAAGCTGGCCAACCCCGCGGAGGACATCGCCAG
Organism: Pseudonocardia sp.; assembly: GCA_036272155.1. Lineage (GTDB taxonomy): Bacteria > Actinomycetota > Actinomycetes > Mycobacteriales > Pseudonocardiaceae > Pseudonocardia. The sequence goes on along the minus strand of DATAZG010000199.1, from coordinate 5,684 downwards.
CCGGCTGCTCGCCGCCGAGATCGACGGGCAGCGGCTCACCGAGGAGGAGTTCTGCTCCTTCTTCATGCTGCTGCTCAACGCCGGCGGTGACACCACCCGCAACCTGATCGGCGGCGCGGTGCTGACGCTGTTCGACAACCCGGTCGAGTTCGCCCGGCTGCGCGCCGACATCGCCGGCCTGATGCCCAAGGCCGTCGACGAGCTGCTGCGCTACCAGAGCCCGGTCATCTACATGCGCCGCACCGCTACCCAGGACACCGAGCTCGCCGGCACCGCGATCGCCGCCGGCGACAAGCTCGCCCTCTACTACGGCGCCGCCAACCGCGACCCCGCCGTGTTCACCGACCCCGACAAGCTGATCCTCGACCGCAGCCCGAACGACCAGGTCGCCTTCGGGGGCGGCGGGCCGCACTACTGCCTCGGCTCGCACTTCGGGCGGATCGAGGTCGGCGAGATGTTCTCCCAGCTGCTGACCCGGTTCCCCGACCTCGCCCCGGCCGGCGACCCCACCTGGCTGGCGTCCAACTTCATCTCCGGGCCGACACACGTGCCGGTCCGGTTCACGCCGAGCGCGCCGCTCGGCAAGTAGTTCGGACCAGCCGCGCTGAGCCGCGCCCGGTCGGCGTCGGCGGGCCCCGACGGCCCCGCGGTGCACGGTCGGCGGGCGTGCGGCGGCGGGGAAGCTTTACGGTAGCCGGGAGTCCACGCCGAGGAGCCCGTATGCCTGACGCCCCCACCCCTAACGAACCGACCGCGCGCCTGCTGCCCGGCAAGCCGGTCGCCGAGCGCGTCCTGGCCGACGTGTCCGCCCGCGCCGACAAGCTGCGCGCGAACGGAGTGACGCCGAGTCTGGCCACGATCCTGGTCGGGGATGACGACGCGAGCGCCGGCTACATCCGGATCAAGCAGCGCCAGGCCGGCGAGCTCGGCTTCACCTCGCCGCACATCCACCTGCCGGCGGACGCCAGCCAGGCCGACCTGCTCGCCGCGGTCACGGAGTTCAACAACGACAAGAGCGTGCACGGCCTGCTCGTGCAGTACCCGGTGCCCGGCCACCTCGACTACGACGAGGCGCTGTCCGCGATCGACCCCGACAAGGACGTCGATGGCATGCACCCCGTGAACATGGGCCGCCTCGCGATCGGCCGGCCCGGCCCGCTGCCCTGCACCCCGGCCGGTATCGAGGAGCTGCTCGCGCACTACGAGATCCCGGTGTCCGGCCAGCACGTCGTGATCCTCGGTCGCGGCCCGACGCTCGGCCGCCCGCTCGCCATGCTGCTCGCCCAGAAGCGGCCGACCGCGAACGCCGCCGTCACCGTCGTGCACACCGGTGTGCCGGACTGGGGCGACTACACCCGCCGCGCCGACATCCTCATCGCCGCCGCCGGGGTGCCCGGGATCGTCCAGCCGGAGCACGTGCGGCCCGGGTCCGTGGTGATCGGGGGCGGTGTGCGGTACTCGGGGCGGCGGCTGCTGCCCGATGTGGACGAGGCATGCAACGACGTGGCCGGAGCGATCACGCCCCGGGTCGGCGGTGTCGGGCCGACGACCGTTGCCATGTTGTTCCGGAACGCTGTCGCCGCGGCCGAGCGGGCCACCGGCGCGGTGTGACGGGCGGCGAGCGGGTCGGCGTGCCGGGCAAGCGGGTCGGCTTCGGTGAGCGGGTCGTCGGCGGTGACGGGCCGGTGGGGGCTCGCGTCGGCGGCACCGTCACCGGCGCCATTGCCGGGGCCGGCGGCGTTTCCGGGGCCGGCGGCGTTTCCGGAGCCGGCGAGGCCGCTGGGGCCGTGAGTGGCGCCGTGGCGGTCGGTGACGGGCTGGCGCCGCTGCACGACCTGTACGACGTCATCCACCGGCGCCGCGATGTGCGCGGGCAGTTCACCGGCGAGCCGCTCGACCCGGCCGTGCTGAACCGGGTGCTGCTCGCCGCGCACGCCGCGCCCAGCGTCGGCCTGAGCCAGCCGTGGGACTTCGTGCTCGTGCGCGACGACAACACCCGCCGCGAGTTCCGCGACCACGTGCTGCGCCACCGCGACAGCTTTGCCGCGACGCTGGCCGGGGAGCGCCGCGAGCGGTTCGCCGGGATCAAGATCGAGGGGATCCTGGAGTCGACGCTGTCGGTGGTGGTCGGCTACGACGCCAGCCGGGGTGCGCCCGCCGTGCTCGGCCGGCACTCCATTCCGGACGCCGGTCTGTACTCCGTCTGCCTGGCCATCCAGAACCTCTGGCTCGCCGCCACCGCGGAGGGGCTCGGGGTCGGCTGGGTCTCCTTCTACCAGGAACAGTTTCTGGCGGAACTGTTGCGCATGCCGGCCGGGGTGCGGCCCGTCGCCTGGCTCTGTCTCGGCCCGGTCAGTCACCTCGAAACGGTGCCTGACCTGGAGCGACACGGTTGGCGGACGCGGCGGCCACTGGCCGAGGCGGTGCACCACGGGCGATGGGGCGAGCGGGTCGAGTAGCGTCGCGGGACGTGGCTGTCGGGGGAGTGCGCCGGTTCGCCGGGGTTGTGGCGGTGCTGGGCGCATTGAGTTTGGCGCTGGCCGGGTGCTCGGGTGGTCCGGCTCAGCCCGGTGAGGCCGCGGCGCCCGCCGACGGTTGCGGGGCGCCGGCCGCTGCCGCCGCGCTCGCCTGCCGGCTGCGCGCCGGGGACGCCGTGGTGCACGACCCGGCCGCCACCCCGACCGCGCTCGCCGACGCCGGCCGCCGCACCCAGGACGCCTACCGTCGGCTCGGCGACCACCCGGAGTGGGACGCCGCCGTGCTCGACGCCGTCGGCCCGGTGCTCGGCGCGCAGGCCCAGCACGCCGTGGCCGCCTACCGGGCGCTGATCTCCCTGGACGGCCGGCCGAGCACCACGCTGCCGGCCTGGAAGGTCGTCGACCCGATCCCCGCCGACGTGCTGCGCGGCTACTACGACGAGGCGCAGCGCCGCTACGGGGTGTCCTGGACCGTGCTCGCCGCCGTGAACCTCGTCGAGACCCGGATGGGGCGGGTGGTCGGCCTCTCCACGGCGGGCGCGCAGGGTCCGATGCAGTTCATGCCGCCGACCTGGACCGCCTACGGTCTCGGCGGCGATGTGTGGAACCCCCGCGACGCGATCATGGGGGCGGCGCACTACCTGGCCGCGAACGGCGGTGCGGATCCGGCGCGGCTGGACCGGGCGCTGCGCCGCTACAACAACGACGTCCGGTACGTCAGCGCGGTGCGGGACTACGCGGCGATGATGGCCGCCGACCCGCGCGCCTTCGTCGGGCTGCACGCCTGGCCCGTGGAGTACCGGACGGTCGCCGGCGACATCCCACTCGACCCCGGGTACGCGTCGACGACCCGGATCCCCGTCGCCGAATGGCTGGCCAGCCACCCCGAGGTGCCGGGCGCGCGCTGACGGGTCCCGATGCGCCCTGGCGGAGTCGCCGATGCGCCCTGACGGAATCCGCGACTCGCCCTGACAAAATCCCCGACTCGCGGGAAGGGGGTTAGGGGCGGTGGGGGGAGCGGAGGGTGAGGAGGGTGATTTCGGGTGGGGCGCCCACGCGGACGGGCGGGCCCCAGAAGCCGACGCCCCGGGTGACGTAGAGCCAGGTGCGGCCGACGCGGGTGAGGCCCGCCAGCACGGGTTGGTCCAGCAGCACCAGGTAGCCGAACGGCAGGAGCTGGCCGCCGTGGGTGTGGCCGGAGATCTGCAGGTCGACGTCCGCCTTCGACGCCTGGTCGACCATCACCGGCTGGTGGGCGAGCAGCACCACCGGCCGGGCGGGGTCGCGGCCGGCGAGTGCCTTGGTGAGGTTGGCCCCGTGCCCCGGTTCGCCGGAGCGGGCCGCCGTCCGGTCGTCGATGCCGGCCAGGTCGAACGTCGGCGAGCCCGGCCCGGCACCCCACCGCCCGACCGAAACCCGCTCGTTGCGCAGCACCCGCACCCCGAGCTTCGGCAGGAACTCGCACCACGCCTCGGCGTCGTAGAAGTACTCGTGGTTGCCGGTGACGAAGAACGTCGGGCCGACCAGGTTGCGCAGCGGGGCGGCGGCCGCGCCGAGGTCGGCCACCGTGCCGTCGGTCAGGTCACCGACCACTACCACCAGGTCGGGGGTTTCGTCGTTGACCCGGCGCACGATGTCGGCCAGGAACGGGCCGCGGTTGATCGCGCCGAGGTGGATGTCGGACAGCGCCGCGATCTTTATGCCGTCCAGCTTCGGATCCAGCTTGTCCAGGGTGACCTCGCGGCGGGCCACCTGCGCCGTGCGCGCCTCCCGCACCCCGTAGCCGACGGTGCCACCCGCGATGAGCAGCGCCGCGCCGCCGAGGAACCGGGCCAGCACGCGCCGGCGCCCGGGGTCCAGCTTCCGCCGCACCAGCCGCCTCGGGATCTCCACGACGACCAGCACCAGCGCGAGGTACAGCGCCAGCGCGAGCCACAGGTAGCCGACCCAGCTCAGCACCGCCCAGTCGGTCAGGGTCACCCGCGTGGCCAGCCGGGGCGGCAGGAACCGCTGCAGGCCGGCCGCCGCGACCGTGCTCGCCGCGAGCAGCAGCAGCACGAGCGCGCCGAGCACCCGCCACCGCGCCCGCCCCGCCGCCGAGTGCACCAGCCGCCCGTACAGGTAGGCGTGCAGCACCACGACCGTGCCGGCGGCGATCAGCAGGATGGTCATCGCCCCGATCATGCCTGCCCCCGGCGTGCACCCGGCCGAACCCCGGTCCGCGTGGCGCGGCGGCAGCTGAGAAGGAGGCGAGCCCCGGATCCAGCCCGGCTCTAGGGTCGCAGGCATGACCGACAAGCCGACCGTGGCGCTGCTGGGTACCGGGATCATGGGCGCCGGGATGGGCCACAACCTGCTCAAGGCCGGCCTGCCGCTGCGCGTGTGGAACCGGACGAGGGCCAAGGCCGCCCCGCTCGCCGACGCCGGCGCCACGCTGTTCGACACGCCGGCCGAGGCGGTGACCGGCGCCGATGTCATCGTCACCATGCTCACCGACGGCGTAGCCGTCACCGAGGCCATCACCGCCGCCACGCCCGGCCTGCGTGCCGGCCAGCTGTGGGCGCAGATGACCACGGTCGGGGTGGCGCCCGCCGAGGAGCTGGCCGCGCTGGCCGCCAAGCACGGGCTGACCATTGTGGACGCCCCCGTGCTCGGTACCCGCGCGCCCGCCGCGAACGGCCAGCTGCTCATCCTCGCCGCCGGCGCCGAGGCGGCCCGCGCGCCGCTCGCCCCGGTGTTCGAGGCGGTCGGCCGCCAGACGATGTGGCTCGGCGACGACCCCGCGGGCGCCGCCGCCAGCCGGCTCAAGCTGGTGCTCAACGGCTGGGTGCTGGCCATCGTCAGCGCCGGCGCCGAGGCACTGGCGCTGAGCCGCGCCCTCGGCGTCGACCCCCAGCAGTACCTGGACATCATCGCCGGCGGCGCGCTCGACTCCGGCTACGTGCAGGCCAAGGCGGCCAACGTGCTCGCGGACCGGTGGGAGCCCGACTTCTCGGTCGCCAACGCCGCCAAGGACGCCGACCTGATCGCCGAGGCCGGCCGGAGCAACGGCGTCCGGCTGGACCTCGCCGAGGCCGTCGCCGCCCGGCTGCACCGGGCCGCCGGGCTCGGCCACGGCGACAAGGACGCGGCGGCCACGTACCTCGCCAGCTTCGACCCGGAGGACTAGAGGGTCGTGAGTGGCGATGGTCGCTATAGCGACCATCG
>DATAZG010000198.1:0-15893 GCA_036272155.1 Pseudonocardia sp. | reverse complement strand
TCCGTTATCCGACCCCGGTCGAGCTGGTCCGGCCCTCACTGGTGCGCCGCGCCTACGACTGGGGCACCTCCCACGCGGGCGGGCGGCGCATCGTCGCCGCCGCCAAGGACATCCTGCGCGGCAACCGGCGACACACCCACGACCGTGACTAGCTCCACCCGCGCCGCCGGCGCGTTCAGCCGATCTTGAACGCCGTGACCGTGCCGGCGCCCGTGTTGGTCACGTAGCCGCTGTGCCCGTCCGGGGCGACGGCCACGCCGTTGGGCTGCGGGCCGATCGGCACGGTCGTGGCCACCGTGTCGCTGCCGGCGTCGAGCACCGACAGCGTGTCGTCGTTCTGGTTGGTCACGAACACGTGCTGGCTGTCCGGGCTGACCGCCAGGTTGGCCGGGTTCTGCCCGACCTGCACGGTGCTGGTCACCGCGTTGCTGGCCGTGTCGATCACCGTGACCGTGTCCGAGCTGAAGTTGGTGACGTAGACGTGCGTGCCGTCCGGGCTGCTCGCGATGCTGCCCGGGGTGACGCCGGTCGGGATGGTCGCCGTCACCGTGTTGCTGGCGGTGTCGATCACCGACACGTTGCCGGGCCCGATGCCGACGCCGAAGTTGGTCACGTAGGCGTACCGCCCGTCGGGGCTCATCGCCACCGCCGCCGGCTCGGAGGCGTGCACGGTGGCGCTCACCGTGTTGGTCGCGGTGTCGATCACGGCCACGGTGGCCGCGGCCTGGACGGCCACATAGACGTGGCGGCCGTCCGGGGTGACCGCGAGCCCGGACGGGCGCTGCCCCACCGGCACCGCGGCGACCACGGCGCGCTGGGCGGTGTCGAGCACCGACACGTCGGCGGACCCGTTGCCGGTCACGTAGGCGAACTTGCCGTTCGGGGTGATCGCGACGACCGAGGGCTGGCGGCTGACCCGGACGGTCTCGGCGCCGAGCTTGGAGCCGAGCACGGTCACGGTGTCGGAGCCGAAGTTCGTCACGTACGCGCGGCCGCCGTCCGGGGTGATCGCCACCCGGCCCGGCTGCTGGCCCACGGGGATGGTCGCGGTCACCACCACACTCGGTGGGGGCCCGTCGGACGGGGCTTGCGGGGCCGGCGGGTTCGCCGTACGCACGGCCGACGGGCCCGCCTGCACGCTCGACGTCTCGCCGCCCGAGCCGTGCGACGTGTCGCGGACCGCCACGGCCGTCGCGATCACCAGTACACCCGCCGCGAGGGCCGCCAGCAGGATCGCCCGGCGCACCCGCTTCGGCCGTTCCGACGGCGGCGGGGGTTCGGCTGGCAGGTCGAACGGGCCGGTCGGGCTCTCCGGGGGGTAGGCGACCTCGGTTCCCGGCGGGGCCGCGTCGGCCGGGTACGCGCCGCGGTCGTCCTGCGCCCAGGGTGCTGGGTCCGGGCCGGGCGGGGGAGCGGCGGGTGGGGCGGGTGCGGGCGGCCCGGCCATCGGTTCGACCGCGGCCGCTCTGGCCGGGGCGTCGGCGGGGGTGGGCTCGGCCGCGGGGTACTCGGCTCCGTCGGGCAGCGGGCTCGGCGCCGGGAAGGGAGCGACCGGGGCCGGGACCGGGCCCGCGGCCGCCGCGCCGCCGGCCGAGGGGCCCGCCGCCGCCGCGCCGCTGGCCAAGGACACCGCGGCCGGCGTCGGCTCCGGCGTGGCCCGGGTCGATCGCGGGCTGGCGGAGACGGCGGTGGCCGGGCCGAGGTGCGAGGCGGCGCCGAGCGCCACGGCGTACTTGGGGTGGGTGTCGACCACCGTCGGCCGGCCCAGTTCCTCGGAGACCATCCGGGCCACCAGCGGGATCCGGGAGGAACCGCCGACCAGCAGGACCGCGCTGAGCTCGGCCGCGCCGACCTGGGCCGAGCGCAGCGTCCGGGACAGCGCGCCGACAGTCGACTCGACCTGGGCGCGGACCAGGTTCTCGAACTCGGCCCGCGTGATCGGCACCTCGAAGTGCCGCCCGGGCAGGAACACGGGCACGACCGTCTCGGTGTCCGTCGAGAGGGACTCCTTGGCGAGCACGCAGTCCTGGCGCAGCCGGGCCAATGCCACCATGACCCGCGGATCCCGGGTGTCCAGCTCCCGCAGCGCGCCGTTCGAGGAGTTGTCGACGTGGTTCAGGACCGCCTCGTCGAAGTCGATCCCGCCCAGCCGCTCGATGCCCTCCGGCACACCCAGGATGTCGATGCCGCCGGAGCGCTTGCGCAGCACGGTGACATCGAAGGTGCCACCGCCGAGGTCGTAGACGGCGACGACCTGGCCGTCCGCCAGCTCCCGGCTCGCCGCGTAGTGCAGGGCGGCGGCCTCCGGCTCGGTGATCGTCACGATGTCGGAGAGCCCGGCGAGTGCGGGCACCTCCTCGAAGAGGCCGCGCCGGAAGGGACCCCAGTTGGCCGGGTGGGTCAGCACCACGCGGTCCGGCGGGGTGCCCTCGGTGGAGGTCACCCGCCCGAGGACGTCCCGCAGCACGATCGACAGCAGCTCGACGGCGGTGTACCGCTCGCCACCCAGCAGCAGCGGCGTCGGGTCGCCGAGCCGGCGCTTGAACCCGGTGGCCGCCCGGTCCGGATTGCTCGCGGCGCGCCGGACGGCCGCCTCGCCGGTGAGCACCGTGCCGTCCTCGCGCAGGGCGACGACCGTCGGCATCACCACCGAGCGGTTGCCCAGGGTCACCATTTCGACCTGGTCGTCCCGGGAGATCGCCGCGGCCGCGAACGTCGTGCCGAGATCGACACCGAGGCTGTAGCCCACCGCACCCCCTGCCTGGTCGAGCAGCACATGCTAACCGGCCGGCAACGGGGCACCACGCCGTGCACCGCGACGACGAGGGGGCTCGCCATGTGTTACTCAACTCATCAGGCGCGCCGGGTGGCGGCCTTGAGCGCGGCCTTGGCGGACTCCGGGGCGCCGAGCGTGTCCAGGCCGAACAGCGCCGCCCCGACCACCGGGTCGACGTCCACCACGCGCACCACGGCGTGCGGCGCGACCTTGACACAGCGCCGCTCGATCTCGGCGATCACCGGCGCGCCGACCCCGGTGAGCACACCGCCGCCGAGGATCACCTCGGTCGCCTCCGTGGTGAGCTCGAGCCGGCGCAGGATCACCGTGGCCCAGGTGCTGACCTCCTCCACGAACCGGGCCACCACGTCCTGCGCGACCTGGTCACCGGCCGAGGCCACCTCGAACAGCAGCGGGCACAGGCCGTGGATGGCCGCCCGGTCGATCTCGGCGAAGTGCAGCCCCTGGACGACCTCGAGCAGCGTGCCGGCGCCGAAGTAGTCGGTGACCGCCCGGCGCAGCGCGGTGCTGGGGCCCCGGCCGTCCTCGGCGCGGACCGCCCACCACAGCGCCTCCTCACCCAGCCGGTAACCGCCGCCCCAGTCACCGGAGATCTTGCCCAGCGCCGGGAACCGCTGCACCCGCCCGTCCGGGCCGACACCGGCGCCGTTGATCCCCGCGCCGCACACCACGGCGACCCCGGTGCCGTCCGAGCTGCCGGCGCGCAGCAGGGCGAGGGTGTCGTTGCCGACGGTCAGGGTGTCGCTCCACCGGCGGGCGGCCAGTGCCCCGTGCAGGGCCTGCTCCTCGCGGGGGAAGTCCAGGCCGGCGAGGTAGGCGGAGGTGTGCCGGGCGAACGGCTGCCCCAGGCCGGCGCCGGCTGAGAGTGCGCCGGCCGGGCCCGCGCCGGCCGAGCCTGCGCCCGGGGAGCCGGGGTCGGGCGCCGGCAGGGCCCGGAGGACCAGTTCCTCCAATGCGGCCACGCACCCGGCCACACCGACGTTCTGCGGCGAGGCGCCCGGCCCCCGGGACCGGCCGAGCACCACGCCGTCCCTGGACACCAGCAGTACCTCGGTCTTGCTGTTGCCGCCGTCGATCGCGACGACGGTGGGCACGGCGGGTGTAGCTGGGCCGTCGGTCATCCGCGCGCCCAGGGCAGGAACTCGCGGTTGGTCGCGACCAGCTCGTCGGCCAGCCGGTCGGCGTAGGCGTACTGGGCGACCAGCGGATGGGCCAGCAGGGCGTCGGCCACCCGGTCCCGGCCGCCGCGCAGAGCCGCGTCCAGCGCCAGGTGCTCGTACGCGGTGGTCGCCGCGATCAGCCCGGCGAACCGCTGGGGGACCGCGGGCTGGGGGATCGGCCGAGGCCCGGAGCCGTCCACGAGAGCCGGCACCTCGATCACGGCGTCGTCGGGCAGGAAGCCGAAGGTGCCGTCGTTGCGCACGTTGACCACGTGCTCCTCGGCCGGCCCGCCGCCGGTCAGCGCGTGTACGAGCTGCACGGCCGCCTCGGAGTAGTACGCGCCGCCGCGCTGCTCCAGCTGCTCCGGCCTGGTCCTCTCGGCCGGGTCGAGGTAGATCTTCAGCAGCTCCTCCTCGACGTCGCTGACCACGTCCGCGCGGGGCCGTTCGGTGCGCTGCCGCGCCACCAGCTCGTCGTGCGCGTAGTAGTACTTCAGGTAGTACGAGGGCACCACGCCCATCCGACGCAGCCAGTCCACCGGGGCGCCGACCTGCGAGCCGATCGCCTCGGCGTGCTCGGCCAGCAGCTCGGGCAGCCGGTCTACCCCGTTCACCAGCACGCCGCGTTCCCAGCTCAGGTGGTTCAGCCCGGTGTGCAGCAGGCGCACGTCGTCGACGCCGGCGCCGAGCAGCCCGGCGAAGGTGCGCTGCAGGTGGATCGCCACGTTGCACAGCCCGACGGCGCGGTGGCCCTCGCCCAGCAGCGCCCTGGTCACGATGCCGACGGGGTTGGTGAAGTTGACGATCCAGGTGTCGTCGCCGGCCACCTTGCGCACCCGCTCGGCGATGTCCAGCACGACCGGCACGGTGCGCAGCGCCTTGGCCAGCCCACCGGCGCCGGTGGTCTCCTGCCCGATGCAGCCGCACACGTGCGGGAACGTCTCGTCGCCGCGCCGCGCCCGCTGGCCACCGACCCGCAGCTGGATCAGCACGGCGGTGGCACCGTCGACGCCGTCCTCCAGGTTCGCCGTCGTGCGCACCCGGGCCGGGTGGCCGGCGTGCTGGAGCAGCCGCTGGCTGAACCCGCCGACCGCCTCCACCCGGTACGTGTCCGGGTCGATCAGCACGATCTCGTCGACATCGAGCGTGGCGCGCCGCCCGGCGATCCCGTCCACCAGCTCCGGCGTGTAGGTGGAACCGCCGCCGACCACTGCCAACTTCATTACTTGACCCCCGTGAACGTGATTCCCTTGACGAACGTCCGCTGTGCGAGCACGAAGAGCACGATGACCGGCGCCATGATCAGCGCGGTGGCGGCCATGGTGAGGTTCCACTCGACGTGGTGCATGCCCCGGAACGAGGCGATGGCCAGCGAGAGCGGCCAGTGGTCCTGGTTCTCCCCGGTGTAGAGCAGCGGCCCGAAGTAGTCGTTCCAGGTGAACAGGAAGCAGAACATCGCGGTGGCCGCGATGCCCGGCCTGGACATCGGCAGCAGCACCCTGACCATGGCCTGGAACTCGTTGCAGCCGTCGATCTTCGCGGCCTCCAGGTAGTCCTTCGGGATGCTCAGGAAGAACTGCCGGAGCAGGAAGATCGAGAAGGCGTCGAAGAAGAAGTACGGCGCGACCAGCGGCACCAGCGTGCCGGTCAGGCCGAGCCGCACCCACAGGTCGTACAGCGGCACGACGGTCACCTGCGGCGGCAGCATCATCGCGACCACGGTGAGCATGAAGAACAGGTTCTGCCCCGGCCAGCGCATCTTGGCCAGCGCGTAGGCCGCCGGGATCGCCGAGAGCAGCGCGCCGAGGGTGGCCAGCCCCGAGTAGATCAGGCTGTTGGTGAGGTACTCGAGCAGCGGCGCCCGGTCGAAGACCTGGACGAAGTTCTCCCAGTGCCACTCGGTCGGCCACAGGCTCGCCGACATCGCCTGGTCGCTCTTCATCACGGCGGTGAGCAGCACGAACAGCACGGGCAGCGTGAAGCCGATGCCGAGCGCGAGCCCGATGGCGTGCACGGCGATCCAGTTCAGCCGCCGGTTCCACGACTGCCGGACCCGCACCCGGGGCGGCGCCGGGGCCGGCCGGGTCGGGGCCATCTCGGTGAGCGCGGTCATGTCGCCTCCTGGTGCTGGGTGCGGCGCAGCTGGCGCACGAGCACCCAGGTGAAGCCGGCCGAGACGATGAACAGCAGCACCGCCATCGCCGCCGCGTAGCCCATGTTGAAGTAGCGGAAGCCCTGCACGTAGAGCCAGACCGGATAGGTCAGCGTCGAGTTCTGCGGTGCACCGATGTACTTGCTGTTGCCCGCCACGTCGGCCGAGCCGGCCGCCGCGGAGCCCGCCACGATCGCCTGCGTGAAGAACTGCAGCGCGTAGATGATGGAGTTGATCACGCCGAAGGTCAGCACCGGTGAGATCGAGGGCAGCGTGACGTGCCAGAACCGCCGGATCGGCCCGGCGCCGTCGAGCTGGGCCGCCTCGTACTGCTCCGGCGGCACGTCCAGCAGCGCGGCCAGAATGATGATCATCAGCTCGCCGGAGCCCCACAGGGCGAGCAGGCTCAGTGACGGCTTCGACATGACCGGCGAGTTGAACCACAGCCCTCCGTCGATCCCGAACAGCTTCAGGAACCGGTTGACCGGGCCGAACTCGGAGTTGAACAGGAAGACGAACGCCAGCGTCGCGGCGGCCGGCGGGGCCAGCGACGGCAGGTAGCAGAGGGTCCGGACCAGTCCCACGCCCGCCTTGAGCCGGGAGATCACCGACGCCACCCCGAGCGCGAACACCACCCGGCACACGGTGAGCACGACGACCAGCCACAGTGTGTTGTAGGCCGCCGTGCGGATCAGCGGTTCGCTGGTGAACATCCGCACGTAGTTGTCGAACCCGATGAACTGGGGCGGGTTGATCAGGTCGTAGCGGGTGAACGAGTAGTAGACCGTGGCGACCAGCGGGTAGAGGAAGAAGACCAGGAACCCCAGGCCGGCCGGCGCCATGAACAGCGCGGCCGTCCGGTGGCGCCGCCACCCGGTGCGCGCGGGCGTGCGCGCGGGCGGCGGTGCCGCCCGCGCGGACAGCGTGGTCGTCATGTGTTCAGCCCGTGGGCTTCTGCGCGAGCGCGTCGTTGATCTGTGCGTCGACCTGCTTGAGGCCGGCGGTCAGGTCCGGCACGGCGCCGGCCTGCCACCGCTCGGCGAAGTCGTTGACGGCCTTGAGGTGGGCGTCCCCGATCGGCGACGGCGGGTTGGTGACCAGCTTGCCGCTGCCGTAGATGTCCAGGAACGTCTTGAACTGGGGGTCGGCCACGAGCTTCGGGTCGGTCAGCGACGCGGTCGTGCTCGGCACGTTCTTGAGCCCGTTGGCCAGCTCGACCAGGGTCGGGGTGTCCAGGGTGACCTGCTTGATCAGCTCCCACGCCGCGCCGGGGTGCTTGGCCCCCTTCGGGATGGCGATGATCGTGCCGGTGGTGAACCCGCCGCCGTACTGCGCCGACAGGCTGTCCAGCACGGGCGCCGGTGCGGTGGCGAACTTGAGCGCCGGCGCCTGGTCCTTGATGAACGCGTCGCGGTACTCGCCGTCGTAGGCCATGGCGAGCTTGCCGGCCTGGAAGCCCTGGTCGGCCGAGTACTCGTCGCCGAGCCCGGACTTGAACTGCTCCACCTTGTCGTGCCCGCCGTAGAAGTCCACGAGCTGCTTCTGGAACTGGAACATCGCCTGCCACGCCGGGCTGTCGGCGAGGTGGGACTTGCCGTCGGGTCCGAAGTAGGTGGCGCCGAAGTTGGGGGCCCAGTACTGGGCCTGGTTGGCGTAGAACGGCATGGAGGGGATGAAGCCGGCGACCTTGATCGACCCGTCCGGGTTGAACTGGGTCAGCTTCTTGGCGTCCGCGAGCAGCTCGGTGGTGTTCTTCGGCGGCGCGGTGATGCCGGCCTTGGCGAACATGTCGGTGTTGTAGTAGAGGCCGAACACGTCCGCGAGCATCGGCATCGCGCAGCGCTTGCCCTGGTAGACGGTGTAGTCGCGGACCGCCCGCGGGATCTGGTCGAGGTCGATCTTGTCGCGCTCGATGTAGGGCTGCAGGTCCTGGAAGCTGCCGTTCGAGCACCACACACCGAGGTTGTCGGTGTAGAAGGAGATCGCCACGTCCGGCGGGTTGCCGCCCCGGATCGACTGGGTGATCTTGTCGTCGTCCTGGTTGCCCTCGTGCTTGATCTCGATGTTCGGGTACTTCTGGTGGAGGTTGTTCAGCGCCTTGGTCACGACGTCGTACTCGCGCGACGTGAACTTGCTGTAGACGGTGATGGTGATCTTGTCGTCCGGGCCGGGGGCCGCCTCGGCCTGGCCGGGCGCGGCCCCGCTCGGCGCGGCGGCGCCGGAACAGGCCGCGGTCAGCAGCGCGAGCACGGCCGCCACGCAGAGCAGCAGCGCTCGGCGTCCTAGGGCGGTGCTCCGGGTGCGGGTCAAGGTGCGCATGTCCCTCCTCCTTGTCGGTTGGGCAGGGGACGTCGGTCGAGCAGGGGACGGCTGTGTCGAGCGGACGGCTGTGTCGAGCGGACGGCTGGGTCAGGCGTGCGGAGCCGGCCCGGGCTGGCCGGGTGCTCCCACCGCGGGCGTGCGCGGCCCGAGGAGTGTGGGGGTGAGGACGCCGAAGACGTCGGCGCGCGCGGTGGCCAGCGCGGACTGCAGCGCGCCGGCCCGCACCGCGTTGCCCTGTACGGAGGCGACGCCGACCGGGGTGCGGGGCAGCACCAGCTCGTGCAGCCGCCCCGCCACCAGCGCGGCGAACTCCTCACCGCCGGCCCGGCTGGTGTCGCCGCAGAGCAGGATGAGCTGGGGGTCGGCGACCGCGACGAGGCTGGCGATGCCGCCGGCGACCCGGCGGGCGAGGTCGTCCAGGAAGCCACCCGCGCCACTGGCCATCGACATGGCCATCGACATGGCCATGGTTACCGCGTCCGCGCCGGTCCCGGCGGTGATCCCGTGCGCGGCGGCCAGCCGGACGACGGCGGGGGAGCTGACCAGGTCGCCGAAGCGGGCGCCGGGTGCCGGCCACCGGTCGCCGGTGTCCACCGAGGCCGGGTCGGGCACCCGCATCCAGTCGATCTCGCCGCCACCGCCGGTGGTGCCGCGCAGCAGCCGGCGGCCGATCACCACCGCGCCACCGACGCCCTCGCTGAGCCAGACCATCACGAAGTCGTCGACGTCGACCGCCTTGCCCTCGGACATCTCCTCGACGGCGACCAGGTTGACGTCGTTCTCGATGGTCACCGCAATGCCGAGCTCCTCGCTCAGCCGGGCCGGCACGTCGAAGCCGAGCCAGCCGGGGATGTGCGGCGCCGAGGACAGCAGCCCGGTGCGCGGGTCGAACGCGCCCTGCGCGCCGATCACCACGTTGGCCAGCTGGGACAGGCTCAGCCCGGCCGCC
Source organism: Pseudonocardia sp. (assembly GCA_036272155.1). Taxonomy (GTDB): domain Bacteria; phylum Actinomycetota; class Actinomycetes; order Mycobacteriales; family Pseudonocardiaceae; genus Pseudonocardia. The sequence goes on along the minus strand of DATAZG010000198.1, from coordinate 6,513 downwards.
TTCGCGACGTGCGACAGGGCCTCGCCGAAGGTGCCGACCACGTCCGCGCCCTCGTGCACCGGCAGTGCGGCCCGGTGCTCCGCGAGCACGGTGCCGGCGATGTCGGCGACGACGAAGTCGGCCTCGCTCGGGGTCAGGTCCACCGCCGCCACGTAGGCCAGGTCGCCGTTCACCGCCCAGCGCTGCGCGCGCGGGCCCCGGTTGCCACTGCGCAGGCCGGCCTTGCCGACGACCGCCTCCTGCTCCAGCCGGGTGAGCAGCTGGGCGGTGGCGGGCTTGGAGAGGCCGATCGCGTCCTCGAGCTCGGCCCGGGTCAGGGGCCCCAGGCGGAGCAGGACGTCGATGGCCGCGCGGTCGTTGATCTGGCGCAGCGTCCGAGGGCTACCGGTTCGCACGCAGGTGCTCCCGAGTTAGTTAGGGAACTTTACAGACGGTTTCGAGGACTGTAGGTGACCCGGACGAGTGACGTCAACGGTCGGTTCGGGGCGCGCGTGAGGGCCCCTCAGCGGGGTGTGGCCGGGTGTCGATCGACTACCAGGTACCCCGGTGATCGGGAACGGTGAACACGAGCGGCAGTGTGACCAGCAGCAATGCCGCGAACCCGAGGAACACGTGGGCCTGCGCGAGGCCGGGGTCGGCGCTGCGGGCCAGGATGGCGGTGGTGATCGACACCGCGATGATGGAACCCGACTGGCGGAACATGCCGCGCAGGCCGGCGATCGCGGCGACCTGATCCGGGGCGAGCTGCAGGCTGGCGTTGTTCGTCGCCGGCACCGAGAGCCCCATGCCGCACCCGGTGATCCCGGCGGCGATGGCCAGCCAGGCGTAGGTCGACAGGTGTGGCGTGCTGGCCATCATGAAGAGCCCGGCGACCAGTACGAGGAACCCGGCGATCATCGGGAAGCGGCTACCGGTGCGGCGCAGGGTGAGCACCGCGAGGCCGGCCACCGAGATCATGCCGACCGCCCGGGCCGTGAGCAGCACGCCGGAGGAGAGCGGCGCCAGGCCGTAGCGCTGCTCGGCGTACAGCGGGACCAGCGCGCCGAAGCCGAGCGCGGCCGCCCCGTACAGCAGGTTGATCACGTTCATCACCCCGAAGCCGCTGCCGCGCAGCAGCCGGTAGGGGATGAACGGGGCCGAGTGCCGCTTGGTGTGCCGGACGAACAGCGCCCCCGCGGTGACCGCGACGGCCTCGGCCAGCAGGAACACCGGGTCGTACAGTGGGATCGAACCGCTGCCGAGGTAGGTGATGCCGAACATGGCGCTGAGGATGACCAGACCCAGCAGGCCGATGCCGTAGGCGTCGATCCGGCCCGTCGAGCGGGTCCGGCCGGCCGGGATGAAGATCGCCGCGAGGATGATCAGCCCGATCCCGATGGGCACGTTGACCAGGAAGATGCCGCGCCAGGACCAGACCGCGACGAACACCCCGCCGAGGATCGGGCCGACGATGCCGCCGATCGGCAGGATGCTGGTGAACATGCCCAGCGCGCGGTCCCGGTCCCGGCCGAAGTGGTCGGACACGATCCCGGTCGCCGACGGCATGAATGCGCCGCCGCCCAGCGCCTGGACCAGCCGCAGCCCGACCAGCTCGTAAATGTTGTGCGACATGCCGCAGCACAGCGAGGCGATGGTGAACACCGCGGCCGAGATCAGGAAGACCTTGCGCCGGCCGTACATGTCGCTGATCTTGCCGGCCATCGGCATGGCCAGTACCTGGCCGAGCGCGTAGATCGTGATCGTCCAGCCGCTCCAGTTGATCTGGGCGTGCAGCTCGCGCTGGATGGCGGGCAGCCCGGTGGCCACGATCGTCTGGTCGACCGAGCTCATGAACAGGCCCATGGACACGATGGCGAAGATCAGCTTGCGGCGCGGGAGTGGCTCGCCGCCGGCCTCCGGACCTGCCTCTGGGCCGGGCGGAGGCGAGGGCGTGAGGGGGGTCGATGCGACCGGTGGTGCCGGGGTCGGGCGACGCGCCCTGTGTACCATCGGACCAGGCCAGCCTGCGAGTTTGTCCGATCGGGTCACAACCTCAAAGGTAGTTGCCTGCCGACAAGCAAGCAATTCTCCGGGGTGTGATGGACGTCGAACTGGTCGCCAGACTGAGAGGCGTCATCAGCAGACTCGCCCGGCAGCTGAACGCCACGTCGACCACCGAGGGGCTGACCCCGACCCAGTACTCGGTGCTCGCGCTGGTCGCGGTGCGCGGGCCGCTCGGCCTGGCCGAGCTGACAGCGCTGGAGGGGCTGAACCCGACCATGCTGTCCCGGGTCGTGCGCAAGCTGCACGACGAGGGCCTGATCCGCCGCCGGCCCGACCCGGCCGACCAGCGCGCCGCGCTCGTGGAGGCGACCCCGGCCGGCACCCAGATGCACCAGCGGATCCGGAGCCAGCGCACCCAGGTGCTCTACGACTGCCTCGAACGGCTGCCGGCCGAGATCAGCGACGAGCTGCTCCGGGCCGTGCCCATGCTGGAGGCCGTCGCGGAGGAGCTGAAGTAGCTCCCGGCCCGGCCGGCCTCAGGTGCTGGCGCCGGCGGAGGTGCGCCGACCGACCAGCAGGGTGACCGGCAGCGTGGCGGTCGCGATGATCGCCGCGCAGAGGAAAGCGGCCCTGGCGCCCCGCACATCGGTGCCCGCCGTCGGATCGGCGGCGGCCAGCGTCATCACGGTGACGAACAGCGCGGTCCCGGCGGCGCCGGCGACCTGCTGCAACGTGGCCGTGATGGCACTGCCGTGGGAGTCGAGGTCGCCCGGCAGCTGGCCGAGCGCATCGGTGACCAGCGGCGTGAGCATCAGCGACAGTCCGACCACCAGCACCACGTGGTTGGCGATCACCTGCCACAGCGGCGACGACGCGCCCAGCGCGGTGAGCGCCCACAGCGCGGCGGCCAGCACCACGGCACCGGGAATGACCAGTGGGCGCGCCCCGATCCGGTCGTACAGCCGGCCGACCACCGGGCCGAGCAGCCCCATCACCAACCCGCCCGGCAGTACCACCAGGCCGGTCACGAACGCGGTCACACCCAGCACGTTCTGCAGGAACAGCGGCAGCAGGATCAGCGCGCCGAACAGCGACATCATGCTCAGCACCACGAGCACCATCGACACGAGGAACGGCCGGTGGGCGAGCGGGCGCAGGTCCAGCAGCGCCCGGCCGTCCCGCTGCAGGCGCAGCTGGCGGTGCACGAACAGGGCCATCGCGGCGGCCCCGACCGCGGTCGGTAGCCACGGGTTGACCAGTGCCTCGCCGCGCGCGGCCTCGCCCACCCCGCTGAGCCCGAACACCAGCCCACCGAAGGCGAGCGCCGACAGCAGCACCGAGACCAGGTCCAGCGGCACCGGCCGGGTCGCCGCCGCGATCCGCAGCCAGCGCAGCCCCACGGCCAGCGCGACCAGGGCGATCGGCAGCACGATCCAGAACATCCACCGCCAGCCCAGCGCGGTCAGGATCAGCCCGGACAGGGTGGGGCCGACGGCCGGCGCCACCGCGATCACCACGGTGATCGTGCCCATCATGGCGCCCCGCCGGTGCGCCGGCACCAGCCGGATCACCGTGGTCATCAGCAGCGGCACCATCACCGCCGTACCGCAGGCCTGCACGATCCGGCCGGCCAGCAGCAGCGGGAAACCGGGCGCGAGCGCGGCGATCAGGGTGCCCGTGGCGAACAGCGACATCGACGCCACGTAGATCCGCCGGGGCGGGAAGCGCTGCAGCAGGAACCCGGTGATGGGGATGACCACGGCCATCGTCAGCAGGAACCCGCTGGTCAGCCACTGTGCGGTGCCGACCGTGACCCCCAGGCTGGCGATCAGCGCGGGCAGCGCCACGCTCATGATCGTCTCGTTCAGGATCATCACGAACGCCGAGCCGACCAGCAGTGCGATCACGACCGACGCGGCCCTGGTGTCGGCGGTCGGGTCGTCGGCCGGGGCGGTGTCGGTGTGGCCCTCGGCGTGGCCGGGCATCGCGGTTCTCCCTCGTGTGGTCGGCCCGCCGTGGCCGTCGGGGTGGCCACCGTGCCGCGGGTCTGTATCCGACGTTATCGAGGCGACCCGTGTCGGGTCGACGGAGTTTCCCCTGGAGACGAGCGTTGCGCGGGGATGAACGCCGGGTCAGGCTTCGGACTGGAGTGCCGAGGGCGACGGTCCGGTGCCTTGCTCGGTGACCTGTTCGCCGGCCCGTTCGCCGGCGCGTCTCTCGGCCTCCTCGCCGGTTAGCTGAGCCGGCACCTCGGCGGTCAGCTCGCCGGCATGGTCCGGCCCCGGGGTGATCATCATCTGGGCGACCACCATGGCGCCGGCGCGCAGGGCGAGCTCCTCGTAGTAGCGCAGCCCGTTGTCGATCTCGGCGACGATGCCGGGGGCTGCTTCGAGCTCGTCGACGGTGGTGCGGGTCTTGTGTTCGGCGGTCTCGAGGCCGCCCTGTTCGCGGTCGATGTAGGTGCCGTAGGACTCGCGGAGCTGTTGTTCGAGCTGGCGCAGGACCTCGCTGACGTCGTTGCCGGTCTTGAGCGAGGCGTCGTCGATGTAGCGGTGCAGCGCGGAGTTGGCCTGTGACCGGCGCCGGCTGAGCCGGTTCTTGTGCTCCTCGAGGACCGCGGTGAGCGCCATCAGCACGGCCGGCCCGAGGCCCACCCAGGGCGGCAGGTTGACGTGCGCGATGCCCGCCAGGAGGTAGTACATGATGAACCCGACCCAGGCCCGCATCAGGATGTTCATCGAGGAGGCGAGGGTCAGCACGGGCTCGGCGGGCAGGGCCCGCTCGGCGCTGGGTGCGATGACCAGCTCGGTGGGTGGGCACGTCCGGTTGAGGTCGAATGGGAAGGGTTTGGCCAGGCCGAAGTGCTGCGCGGCGCGGCCGGAGAAGGTGCGGGCGGCCTGGGCGGCGAACTCGCGGTTCTGCTGTGCCTCCTGGGTCAGCCGCTGCCGCAGCCAGAGCGTGACGACCTCCCACTCCCGGGTGGGGCGGCGTTCGGCGATGGCTTTCTCGACGTCGGCGCGCACGGTCTGGATCCGGCGGCGCAGGTCGAGGTCGGTGTCGGCGTGCGCGGAGGCGAACGCGTTGGCCAGCAGCGCCGGCCAGCGCACGGTGCGGTCGCGCAGCGCCGTGAGTCGATGTTCGATCACCTGCGCGTGCGCGCGGGCGTGGTCCAGGGAGCCGGGGCGGGCGAGGCCGGCGCGGCGCTGGAGCAGCATCTGCCGCAGCTGCGCCAGCACGGCCAGCGTGTGGTGGGCGACCGCCCGCAGCCGGGTGCGTTCGTGATCGGCGCAGAGCCGTTCCAGGTGGCCGCGCAGCGCGGGGATGCCGGAGGACTCGGTCAGGTTCTCGTCGCCGGAGAACTCGCCCTGGAGCCGGGCGACCGAGGACACCGCCCAGGTCTCCACCCCGACGCCGGCGTCGCGCAGCAGCGTCTGGTTCTGCTCCAGCACGTGGTACCAGTGCGGTGCACTGTCGATCTTGGTGAGTACGAACATGATCGTCGGGCAGAGGTTCTGGATCCGGCGCAGCTGCTCGATCTCCGGCCTGGTCAGCACGGCCGAGGCATCCGAGACGAACAGCACCGCGTGCGCCTGCGCCGGGTTCCCCCGCGGTACGGGACTGGTCGGACCGGCCGCGCCGACGGTCGGCGGGTCCGGTTCGACCAACATCAGGCGCGAGGCGTGGGACTGTGCCTCGGCCGGGGCGCCGGTCTCCCGCCGCGAGACCAGCAGGGCCTCGATCAGCGCAGACTTGCCCTGCCGGGGCCCGCCCACGACCAGGACCCGAACCTTGGAGTCCTCGAGCAGGCGGCGGGCGTCGGTGAGTCGCGCGAGAAGATCCGCTCGCCGAGCTTCGTCAGCCTCGGCCATCGTGAGTTCGAGGATCTCGTACGCATTACGCACACTGGCGCTCGCCGCCTGCTGCGAGGACATCGTCAGGCTCCTATTCCAGTTCGATCAGTGACGGGGTGGCGTTCGACCGGTGCCGGTCGATCAGTGGTGCGACGCGGCGTGGCTGCTGCCGCCGCCGCTGTGGCCGCCACTGCTGTGGCTGCCGCCGCCGTCGTGGCCGCCGCTGCTGTGGCCGCCGCCGTCGTGGCTGCCGCCGCTGTCGTGGCTGCTGGACGACTTCGACGACGAGCTGCTCTTGCTGCTCGACACCGACTGCGGCTTGAAGTGGCTGCCGTCGCTGCCCTTGCTGCTGCCGCCGTCGCTGCTCTTGGTGCTGCTGCTCTTGCTGCTGCCGCCGCTGTCGGAGCCGCCGAACTTGCTGCTCTGGCTGCTGCTCTTGCTGCCGCCCAGGTCGCTCGACTTGCCGAACTTGCTGCTGCCGCCGCCGTTGCTGCCGCTGTCGGAGCTGCTGCCGCCGAACTTGCTGCCGCTGCTGAACTTGCTGCCGCCGATGGTGGTGCCGCCCTTGCCGCCGAGGGCTCCGCCGCCGTTGGCGTTGCCGCCGCCGATGGTGGTGCCGCCCTTGCCGCCGAGGGCTCCGCCGCCGTTGGCGTTGCCGCCGCCGATGGTGGTGCCGCCC
>DATAZG010000197.1:0-1998 GCA_036272155.1 Pseudonocardia sp. | reverse complement strand
GGTCTGAACGCGCCGCTGCTCGTCCGCTTCTGGGACTGGCTGGTCGACCTGTGCCACGGCAGCCTCGGCACGTCGTGGTTCGGCAACCAGCCGGTCACCACCAAGATCGTCCAGGGCCTGCCGGTGACCCTCGCCCTGGTGCTCCCGTCCCTGCTGCTCAGCGCCGCGGTCGCCCTGCCGCTCGGCCTCTACACCGGCCTGCGCGCCGGCGGCCGCGCGGACCGCACTGTCCGAGCGGCGGCCGGGATCGGGCTGGCCGTGCCGGAGTTCTGGGTCGGCCTGATGCTGGTGCTGCTGCTGAGCGAGAAGCTGCACCTGCTGCCCGGTACCGGCACCACGACGTTCGGGCCGGACATCGTCGCCGACGTGCGTGGCCTGGTGCTCCCGGTGATCGCGCTGAGCCTGCCGCAGATCTGCGCCCTGCTCCGGATGACCCGCGCCTCGGCGGCCGAGGTCGCCGAGCACGACTTCATCCGCACCGCGCGGGCCGGCGGCGAGTCCGAGCGGCGTCTGCTGTGGACCCACCTGGCGAAGAACGCCCTGGTCCCCTCGGTGGCCCTGCTCGGCCTGCAGCTGGGCCGGATGATCGGCGTCGCCGCCGTGGTGGAGTCGGTGTTCGGTATGCACGGGCTCGGCTCGACGGCCGTGCAGGCGGCGCTGAGCTCGGACCTGCCGGTGGTGCTCGGGGTTGTGCTGGTCACCGCGACGGTGGTGATGGCGGCCAACCTGCTGGCCGACCTCGGTTGTTACGCCCTCGCGCCCCGGACGAGGGACACATGAGCATCGACACGCAGTGCGACACCGCCGCACCCGACACCGGCGCCCGGACCACGGCCGCCGACGAGGGTGTGCTCCGCACGGTGCTGCGCAACCGGGTCGCCGTCGCCGCGCTGGCTGTGCTGGTCGTGCTCGTGCTGGTCTCGGTGGTCGCCGCGTTGGCGCCGTGGCGTGACCCGCTGGCCCAGGCGCTGCGTGAGCGGCTGCAGGGGCCGAGCCCGCGCCACCCCCTCGGCTCCGACGAGCTGGGCCGCGACCAGCTGGTCCGACTGGCCGGGGCGGCCGGTGTCTCGCTGGGCGCCGCGCTGGTGGCCACCGTGGTCGGCCTGGTCTGCGGGCTCCCGCTCGGCCTGCTCGCCGGGTTCACCGGCGGCCGCCTCGACGGTGTGGTGAGCCGGGCCTTCGACGCGCTGCAGAGCATCCCACCGCTGATCTTCGCCATCGCGGTGGTCGCCGTGCTCGGGCGGGACCTGATCCCGGCGATGGTGGCGATCGGCGTGGTGTTCTCGCCGACCTTCTTCAGGGTCACCCGGGCGGCGACCATGAGCGTGGCCCGCGAGACCTACATCGAGGCCAGCCGCTCGATGGGCGGCCGCACCCCGCGGATCCTGGCCGGCCACGTGCTGGGCAACGTCGGGTCGGCGGTGATCGTGCAGATCTCCACCACGCTCGCGTTCGGCATCCTCGCCGAGGCCGCGCTGAGCTTCCTCGGCCTCGGCGTGCAACCGCCCCGGGCCAGCCTCGGCAGCATGCTCACCCAGGCCGCCAACCTGCTCAACACCGCGCCACAGCTCGCCGTCGAGCCGGGCCTCGTGATCGTCGTCCTGGTGCTGGCGATCACGCTGGTCAGCGACGCGTTCCGGGACGCGACCGCCGGCGAAGGGAGATGGTGAGATGACCGGACGAGTCCTGGAGCCGGCCCTGCCCGCATCCGCACCGGATACCGGGCAGACGCCCGCGCTCGCCATCGAGAACCTCGTCGTGACGCTGGTCGGCGACGGCCGGCCGGTCCCGGTGGTCACCGGGGTCGACCTGCGGGTGCCGGCCCGGAGCACCCTCGGGCTGGTCGGCGAGTCGGCGTCGGGCAAGTCGCTGACCTGCCTCGCGGTCATGCGCCTGCTCGACCGGCGGCGGCTGTCGGTCGAGAGCGGCTCGATCCGGCTGGGCGGGCGCGAGCTGCTCGAGTTGTCCGAGGACGAGATGCGCGCGGTCCGGGGCAAC
>DATAZG010000196.1:0-17186 GCA_036272155.1 Pseudonocardia sp. | reverse complement strand
TGCTGAACACACTCCGGAAACCCACCTCACCGAACCACAGCCAGTTGACGTAGTAGTCCAGCAGCCGGGACCCGGCCAGTAAGGCGACCAGGACAACCCCACCGATGACAAGCAGGATTCGGGTCCGCCGGGAAAGCGCGGCGCTCCCGATCGGCGATGTCGCCACAGCGCTCCACTCCAAGAATTGTCAGGTTGGCGTGGCCGAGTGTGTCGGATCGCGCCACCGTGGGGAAACGCGACGGCTACGAACCGCCGGTACGAGGTGACCTTAGTGGCCGTGTCGACAACAACGATGCACGTAGCGACACTGCGCGGCGTGAACGGGTGCTGAGCACCGCCCTCAGCGAGCCTCCAGGGCCACGGCCCGCGCTCCGGGGCCACGGCCGTGATCCACACGGCCGCCCCCGGCCGAGAGTGAGGAGCAGAGCACGGCGATGCTCGCGGCCTCGGTCGCGGAGTACGACGTCGCGGAGGTCCGCTCGCTCACCTGAGTGTCCGGGCGCCGAAGTCCGGTGACGCGCGCCGGCGACCAGCTGGCGCCTCGCGGCGTTGTCGTCGAGGAACGGATCCCGAGCCCGCGGCGGGGGAGCTGCCGAGAGGCCCCCGAACGCCCGTTGACGGCCTATGCAGGTCGGACTATCGTTCGCGACCGCCCGAGACAGATCAGTCTCTCTCGTCGGGTTCGACGCGATCCGACCGGTGCCGGCTCGGGTGAGTCCGTCCCTAGTCAGTCGCCGCCAGGAGTACGCACCAGTCCGTGCATCGCGGCCTGTCTCGCGTGCCTTTGGAGTCTCAAGGAGGAGACCATCCATGGCTTACGATCCGCGCACGGCTACCGGAATCCCGACCGAGCCGGTGGGTTCGCTGCCCCGGCCCGCCACCCTGCAGGCCCTCTACGCGAAGTATGACGCCGGCGAGGCCAGCCGGGAGGACCTGCTCGCCGCGCAGGACGCGGCGGCCGAGGACTCCCTCGAGCGCGGCGCGGCCACCGGGGCACCGATCATCTCCGACGGCGAGCAGCGCGCGTCCAGCTTCGCCACCTACCCGCTGGCGGACACGCTGGCCGGCACCGGGCTGGCCGACAACCTGGCCGGCGACAACGGCCAGTTCTTCGCGATCTTCGCCGATGGGCACCACCGCCAGCTGCCCCGACTGACCGGTGGCCCGTTCCGCTACCGGACCTACGCCTCGGACTACCTGGGCCTGTCGCTGCCGCACGCGACCCGGCCGATGAAGCAGGCGGTGATCGCGCCGTCGATGATGCTGCTGCTCTACCCGCTCACGCAGGATCTGCCCGACTACACCCGCGAGCAGTTCGAGGACGACATCGTCGACGAGTGTGAGAAGGACATCCGGCAGGCGTTCGCCGCCGGTGCGGCGCGCGTGTCGATCGACTTCACCGAGGGGCGGCTGGCGACCCGGGACGACCACCGCAACCCCTGGACCGGGGCGAACCTGCTGCCGCGCTTCATCGCGCTGAACAACCGGGTGCTCGACCGGTTCAGCCCGGAGGAACGGCTCAACATCGGCATCCACACCTGCCCGGGCGGTGACCGGGACTCGGTGCACTCCGCCGACGTGCCCTACAACAACCTGCTGGGCACGATGTTCGACATCAACGCCGGCTACTTCCTGATCCAGCTGGCCAGTGAGCGGGACAAGGACCCGGTGTACCGGTCGATCGGCCAGCGGCTGCGGGCCGACGCGAACGGCATCCCGCAGACGGCGTACATCGGTGTGATCAACCCGCTGAACCCGAGGGTGGAGAGCCCGCAGGAGGTCGCCGACGCCCTGATCCGGGCCGCGAACTTCATCCCGAAGGAGCAGCTCGGCTCCACCGACGACTGCGGTTTCTCACCCTTCAGCATCGACGAGAAGCCCAGCCACGGCTCGCCGGACTTCGCCCGCGACATCGCATTCCGGAAGATCACCAACCGGGTCGAGGGCACCCGCCTGGCGGCGGACAAACTGGGCATCCCGGCCAGCTGACCGGTCGGTCGGTCGCGCCGCGCGGGGTCGCGGCGCGACCGGCGACGGGCGACGCACTCACCCGACAAAGTTGTCTGTCGGACAAGATGGGCGTCGATCTGGATCCTGGCGCCGTGGGGCGTGGGCTGGGCGGTCGACTCTATGACTGCCTGCTCAGGGCACTGGTGGAGACCCCTGCTGAACGGCTCGACCTGGCTGGAGCGGGGAGTGCGCGAGAAGCCTGAGTGAGACGGTGCGGTTATTTCTGAGTCGCGGCCGCGGTTACTCGGACGGTAGGCGGCCTTGGGCTACGGCTTTGACCAGGGCGGCGTGGTCGGCCTCGGTCTGGTCGGCGTAGGCCTTGGCGAACTGGCACATCGCCTGCTCCAGTGCGTCGGACCGGCCCACGTAGCCGGCGATCATGGACGCGCCGCTGGTCCGCGAGTGTCCCTTGGCCAGTAGGTGGCCGACCACCCCGGCGTAGTCGTCCAGGGCGGCCGCGTCGATCGAGTCCAGCGCGACCGTGCCCTTCATGTTGCGGAACTGGCGCACGTAGTACTGCAGCCCGCCGGCCTCCATCCAGCCGAGCAGCGGGTCGCTCACCGTCTGCAGCGCCTGCTGGTACTCCACCACGCGCTGGCCCTGGTGCGCGTGCCACGCCGACTCGCCGTGCACGAAGCGCGCCAGCACCGAGCGGCGGGCCTGCTTGAGCTGCAGGAACACCACGTCGTCGGCGCTGCTGCCCTCCAGCAGGGCCACGTAGGCGCGCAGGCCCACGCTGCCGACGCCGACCACCTTGTGCGCGATGTCGACCAGCGTGTAGCCGCCGAGCACCCGCCGCCAGTGCGGGGCCAGCGTCCTGAGGTAGTCGTCGAGCCCCTCGGCGAGCTGCTCGGCCTCGGCCTCGTGCACCCGGGTGATCAGCGGCGGCTCCTCCACGATCCGCCGGCTGCCGTCCTGCTTCTGCTCGGTGAACCGGGGGAGCGCGCGGTCACTCGTGCGCTTGCGGGCTCGGTCGGCGGCTCGCTGGATCTCGGTGCGCAGCCGCTTGTCGCCGGCGTCGGCGGCGAGGCGGTCCACGTCCATCCGCTCGTAGGACCGGGACATCAGCGGCTGGTCGGCCAGGTAGCGGACCTCCTGGCGGTAGGCCGCTGCGCACGCGGCGACCGCCTGCTCGCAGTCCGCCTCGGTGGCCCCGTTCTGCCGGCCGGCCACCCAGATGCTGGCCACCAGCCGGCGCAGGTCCCACTCCCAGCCGCCGGGGTGTGCCTCGTCGAAGTCGTTGAGGTCGATCACCAGGTCGCGCTCCGGCGAGGCGTAGAAGCCGAAGTTGCCCAGGTGCGCATCGCCGCAGACGACCGGGGTGATGCCCGTGCTGGGCAGGTGCGCCACGTCCTCGGCCATCACCACCGCCGAGCCGCGCAGGAAGCCGTAGGGCGAGGCGGCCATCCGGGACACCCGCACCGGGACCAGCCACTCCAGCCGCCCCCGGTGGGACTCGTTGATCAGCTCCACCGGGTCCGGCCGGCCGACCGCGGGCGGGTGCCAGGTGCCGAGCGAGGACCGGGGCACGCGTTTGCGCAGCGCGCGGCCGAGCTCGTACCGCTCGGCGCGCGACTCCGGGCGGCGGCGCAGCGACGAGTACGCCGTGCCGTCCGCGCCGGCCATCACCACGTGCTGGTGCGACGTCGTCGTCCGTTCGTTCATCCATCACCCCGCCGGAGAGGAGGCCCAGCCTCGGTGTGCCGGGTGATCCTACGGCGCTGTTGCTCCTGCCCCGGCGTCCCGCACCCCGTGCGCCCTCGGTGCGCCCCGGTCAGCCGGTGATCAGGGCGGCGGCGCGCTCGGCGATGGCGTAGACGGCCGCGTTGGTGTTGCTGGACACGACGGACGGCATGACCGAGGCGTCCACCACGCGCAGGCCCTCGATGCCGTGCACCCGCAGCTCGAGGTCGACCACAGCGCCCTCGTCGGTGCCCAGCCGGCAGGTACCGACCGGGTGACAGTACGAGTCGAGGCCGGCGCGCACGTAGCCGGCCAGCTCGGCGTGGTCGCGCAGGTCCGGCCCGGGCAGCAGCTCGCGGTCGCGCCACGGGATGAGCGCGGCGGCCTCACCGATCTCCCTGGCGATCCGCAGGCCGTCGACCATGGTCAGGACGTCCCGCTCGTCGGCGTAGTAGTTCGGGTCGAGCACCGGGGGAGCGGCCGGGTCGGCGCTGGCCAGCCGCACGGTGCCCCGGCTGTACGGGGTCATCAGCGACGGCCTGATGGTGTAGCCGGCCGGCACGGGGGCGTAGCCGGGCGGCGGCACCGGCACGTCGATGAAGATGATCTGCAGGTCGGCCGAGTCCTCGGCGTACCGGCTGCGTACCAGGCCGAACACCTCGCCGTGGTTGGTCATCGCCGGCGGCACCGGCTGCGCCGGCAGGTAGACCACGGGGCAGATCGGGTGGTCGTGCAGGTTCGCCCCGACCCCGGGCAGATCTACCGCGACCGGAATGCGGTGCCCGCGTAGCTGGGCCGCCGGGCCGATGCCGGACAGCAGCAGCAACTTCGCCGAGCCGACCGTGCCGGCGGCCGACAGCACCTCGCGCAGGCAGGCCACCGAGACGGTGTCACCCGAGCCGGTGCGATAGTCCACCCCGGTGCACCGGCCGCCGGCCAGCCGCAGGCGGTGCACGGTCGCCTCGGTCACCACGTGCAGGTTCGGCCGCGCCGCGACCGGCGTCAGATAGGCGTCCGCCGCGCTCTGCCGCTCCCCGGCCACGATGTTCTGGTCGGGTGGCCCGAAGCCCTCCTCCAGCCCGCCGCTGGCGTCCTCGGCGCGGCGGTGGCCGCACTCCAGCGCAGCTGTCCAGCAGGCCGCCATGAGGGGGTGGAGCTGGCCGGGCGGCGCCACCGTGAGCGGGCCGGTTTGGCCGCGCAGGGCGGGGTCGCGGGTAGGCGCCGTCTCGCTGCGCCGCATGAAAGGCAGCAGATCGTCGAACCCCCAGCCCTTGGCTCCGGCGCGGACCCAGGCGTCGTAGCTGTCGCGGTGCCCCCGGGTGAACGCCATCGCGTTGATCGCCGCCGAGCCGCCGAGTCCCCGGCCCCTGGCCAGCGGGATCGAGGTGCCGGTCGCGGCCTGCGCGACGGTGGACTCACCCCAGTTGGCCGAGCTGGTGCGCAGCGCCGGCCAGTCCTGGGGCCGGCGGACCTCCGGTAGGGTCTGCTCACCACCGGCCTCCAGCAACAGCACGGTGGTGTCGGGGTCCGCCGAGAGGCGGTTGGTCAGCACACACCCCGCGGTGCCGGCCCCGATCACGACGTAGTCGTAGCTCTGCATGCCCGCCACCGTAGGAGCGCGGCGTCGACGTTCGGTTGATATCCGGGAGCCGCTCGTCAGCGATCATCAGGACCTGACGGTCATCTGATCATGCCGGACACCGCCCTCAGGTCCTGATGGTCACGGCCCGTCAGTCGGTGAGGCCGAACGCGGCCAGGATCTGGTCGGCTCCGAGCGCGGGGGTGAGCTCGCCGTTCAGCACGGCTCGCTCCAGCTCGGGGGTCAGCGCGCGGACCTCCGGGTGCTCGCGCAGCCGGGCCCGCAGCCGGTCGGTCACCATGGTCCACATCCAGCGCACCTGCTGGCGGCGGCGGCGCTCGGTGAGCTCGCCGGAGGAGTCCAGCCGGTCCTGGTGGTCGGTGACCTTGCGCCACACCTCGTCGACGCCCGTGCCGGTGGCCGCGCTGCAGGTCAGCACCGGTACCTCCCAGCCGTGGTCCGGTCCCCGCAGCATCCGCAGCGCGCTGGCCAGCTCGCGGGCGGCGCGGCGGGCGTCCTTCTCGCCGGGACCGTCGGCCTTGTTCACCGCGATCACGTCGGCCAGCTCGAGGATGCCCCGCTTGATGCCCTGCAGCGCGTCGCCGGTGCGGGCCAGGGTGAGGAACAGGAACGTGTCGACCATGTCGGCCACCGCGTACTCGGACTGCCCGACGCCGACCGTCTCCACGATCAGGACGTCGTAGCCGGCGGCCTCCATCACGACCATGCTCTCGCGGGTCGCGGTGGCCACCCCGCCGAGCGTGCCGGCGGTGGGGGAGGGCCGGATGAACGCCGCGTCGTCGGCGGCCAGCCGGGACATCCGGGTCTTGTCGCCCAGGATGCTGCCGCCGCTGCGCGAGGAGGACGGGTCCACCGCGAGCACCGCGACCCGGCGGCCGTCGGCGGTCAGCTGGGTGCCCAGCGTGTCGATGAACGTCGACTTGCCCACCCCGGGCACACCGGTGATGCCGACCCGGCGGGCCTTGCCGGTGGCGGGCAGCAGCTCCACGAGCAGGCGCTGGGCCAGCTCACGGTGATCGGGGCGGCGGGACTCCACGAGTGTGATCGCGCGGGCGATCCAGCGCCGTGAGCCCTGCCGAACTCCGTCCAGGTACGCCTCGAGCTCGTCGGCCACGGCGTCAGGCGGAGCCGGCGTGCGCCCGCTCGCGCAGCTTGTCGAGCAGCTCGGCGGCCGCCTCCGCGATCACCGTGCCGGGCGGGAAGATCGCGGCGGCGCCGGCCTCGCGCAGCGCGTCGAAATCGCCGGGCGGGATCACGCCGCCGACCACGATCAGCACGTCGGAGGCGTCCAGCGCGGCCAGCTCGTCGCGCAGCGCGGGCACCAGGGTGAGGTGGCCGGCGGCGAGCGAGGACACCCCGACGACGTGCACGTCGGCCTCCACCGCCTGGCGGGCCACCTCGGCCGGGGTCTGGAACAGCGGGCCCACGTCCACGTCGAAGCCAAGGTCGGCGAACGCGGTGGCGATCACCTTCTGGCCCCGGTCGTGGCCGTCCTGGCCCATCTTGGCCACCAGGATCCGGGGTCGCCGGCCGGTCTCCTGCTCGAACCGCTCGGCCGCGGCCCGGCAGTCCTCGATCGCACTCACCTGACCGGCCTCCTCCCGGTACACCCCGGACAGCGTGCGCATCGACGCGGTGTGCCGCCCGTAGACCTTCTCCAGCGCGTCGGAGATCTCGCCGACCGTGGCCATCGCCCGTGCCGCGTCGACCGCCAGGGCCAGCAGGTTGCCCTCCAGCCCGGTCGACTGCTCGCCACGCTTGCCGGCCTCGGCGGCGGCGGTCAGCGCGTCCAGCGCCCGCTCGCAGGCGGCCGTGTCGCGCTCCCCGCGCAGCTTCTTCAGCCGCGCCACCTGCTGGGCCAGCACGTCGGCGTTGTCGATCTTGAGCACGTCGATCGCCTCGTCGGCGTCCACCCGGTAGGTGTTGATCCCGATCACCGGCTGGCGGCCGGAGTCGATCCGCGCCTGGGTGCGGGCGGCGGCCTCCTCGACGCGCAGCTTCGGGATGCCCTCGTCGATCGCCTTGGCCATGCCGCCGGCCGCCTCGACCTCCTCGATGTGCTCCCAGGCGCGCCGGGCCAGGTCGTTGGTCAGCTTCTCGATGTAGTAGCTGCCGCCCCACGGGTCGATCACCCGGGTGGTGCCGGACTCCTGCTGCAGCAGCAGCTGGGTGTTGCGGGCGATCCGGGCGGAGAAGTCGGTGGGCAGCGCGAGCGCCTCGTCCAGCGCGTTGGTGTGCAGCGACTGGGTGTGCCCCTGGGTGGCCGCCATCGCCTCGACGCAGGTGCGGACCACGTTGTTGTAGACGTCCTGCGCGGTCAGCGACCAGCCGGAGGTCTGGCAGTGCGTGCGCAGGCTCAGCGACTTGGCGCTCTTCGGGTCGAACTGCTTGACCAGCTTGGCCCACAGCAGCCGGCCGGCCCGCATCTTGGCGACCTCCATGAAGAAGTTCATCCCGATCGCCCAGAAGAACGACAGCCGGGGCGCGAACTTGTCGATGTCCAGCCCGGCGCCAACCCCGGCCCGCAGGTACTCCACGCCGTCGGCCAGCGTGTACGCCAGCTCCAGGTCGGCCGTGGCCCCGGCCTCCTGGATGTGGTAGCCCGAGATGGAGATCGAGTTGAACTTCGGCATCTTCTGCGAGGTGTAGGTGAAGATGTCCGAGATGATCCGCATCGACGGCCCGGGCGGGTAGATGTAGGTGTTGCGGACCATGAACTCTTTGAGGATGTCGTTCTGGATGGTGCCGGCCAGCTTGTCCGGCGACACGCCCTGCTCCTCGGCGGCCACGATGTACAGCGCGAGCACCGGCAGCACGGCGCCGTTCATCGTCATCGACACGGACATCTTGTCCAGCGGGATGCCGTCGAACAGCTGGCGCATGTCGTAGATCGAGTCGATGGCCACGCCGGCCATGCCCACGTCGCCGGGCACCCGGGGGTGGTCGGAGTCGTAGCCGCGGTGGGTGGGCAGGTCGAACGCGACGGAGAGCCCCTTCTGCCCGGCGGCGAGGTTGCGCCGGTAGAACGCGTTGGACTCCGACGCGGTGGAGAAGCCGGCGTACTGCCGGACGGTCCAGGGCTGCGTCACGTACATCGTCGGGTAGGGGCCGCGCAGGTACGGCGCGATGCCCGGGTAGGTGCCCAGGAAGTCCAGGCCCTCGGTGTCGGCGGCGGTGTACAGCGGCGGCACCGCGATGCCTTCCGGGGTGGCCCAGGCCAGCTCCTCGGGGTCCTTGCCGGTGCTCTCCCGGACCAACTCCGCCCACTGCTTGCCGGCCGCCGAGTCGCTGGAGACGTCCGCCGAGGGCTCCTCGAACGGCAGCTCGCCGAAGTTCGGGATCGTCATGCCTGCACCCCCAGTTGGTCCAGCACGCCGGTCAGTACCTCGATGGCGTCGCAGCCGGCGTACACGTAACCGTCGATCGTGGAGTTGTCCGTGCCAGTCTCGGTGCCGGGCTTGCCGGCCAGCAGCACGGTGCTCGCGCCGGCCTCGCGGAGCGCGCCGGCGGCCGCGGCGGCCTGCTCAGCATAGGTCTCATCGGTGCCGCACAGGCAGGCCAACGGGGTACCGGCGGCCTTGAACGCCTCCGCGAGCTCGTTCACCTCGGGGCCGCCGGTGGGGGTGGCCAGCCCGCCGGCCTGGAACAGGTTCGCGGCGAAGCCCGCCCTGGCGCTGGCCGAGGCCACCGAGCCGAGCGTGGCCAGGAACACCGCCGGCCGCGCGCCGGTCTGCTCGGTGTGCGCGTCGGCACGGTCCCGCAGCGCCTCGAAGGCGGCCGCGCGGCGCACCCGGGGCAGCACGCCCCGCCCGGCCGGCCGGGCGTCCGGGGCCCGCCGGGGCAGCTTCTCGGCGACGTTCGGAAACTCGCTGACACCGAGGATCGGCTCCCGGCGGGTGGCCAGGCGCTTCGTGCGCTTCGCCCAGGTGGCGGCCAGCGTGTCGGCCAGGGAGCCGTCACGCAGCGCGGTGGCGAGCCCGCCGGCCCGCTCGAGCTCGGTGAAGACCTCCCAGGCGCGCCGGGACAGCGCGTCGGTGAGCTGCTCGACGTACCAGGAGCCGCCGGCCGGGTCGACCACCCTGGCCACGTGCGACTCGGAGATCAGCAGCGACTGGGTGTTGCGCGCGATCCGGCGGGAGAACGGGTCGGGCAGGCCGAGGCCGGCGTCGAACGGCAGCACGGTCACCGAGTTGGCGCCGCCCACCCCGGCACCGAAGCAGGCCAGCGTGCCGCGCAGCATGTTCACCCACGGGTCGCGGGCGGTGATCATCGTCTCGGCGCTCACCGCGTGCTGGAGCTGCGCCGACTCTCGCCCGGCCGGCGCGCCGCACTCCTTGGCCACCCGCGCCCACAGGCCCCTGGCCGCGCGCAGCTTGGCGATCGTGGCGAACTGGTCGGCGGTGGCCGCGTAGCGGAACTCCAGCTGGCTCAGCGCCTCGGGCACGGTCAGCCCGGCGTCGGTCAGCGCGCGCAGGTAGGCCACCCCGGCGGCCAGTGAACAGCCCAGCTCCTGGGCGTCGTCAGCGCCGGAGCCGTGGTAGGCGGTGGCGTCCACGGTCACCGCGCGCAGGTTCGGCCGGCTCGCCACACACCGGGTGGCCAGCTCGCCGGCCAGCCGCAGCCCGGCGTCGACGTCGGTGTCCGCGTCGACGGCGGCCAGCTGGCCCAGCGGGTCGACGCCCAGGGTGCCGGCCAGTGCCTCGGCGCTCAGCCCGCGCTCGGCGGCCAGCTGGAACAGCGCCTCGGCGGCCTGCTCTGTGTGCGGGCCGGCGTCCAGCGCGATCGGGGCGAGGTCAAGCAGTACGTGCTCCAGCACCGTGGGCAGCGCGTCGACCGGCAGCGCACCTTCCCCGAGCACCAGCCAGAGCGACGTGACGCCGTTCTCCAGGTCGGCCAGCACGGCCTCGGTGGTGGCGGCCACGTCCGGGTCGGTGTGCCGCTGCCGCAGGTCCCAGCCGTCCGGGCTGGCGCCCATCGGCCGGGCGCCGCGCACGAACGGGGCCAGGCCGGGTGCACCGGGGCGGGCGGGCGCGTCCTCGGCGGTGTAGAGCGGCGCGATCTTCACGCCCTCGGCAAGGGTCGTGGTGATCAGGTCCTCCACCGGCCCGGTGTAGTCCTCAGGGAGCCGGCCGGCCTTGCGCAGCACGCCGCTCACGAGGTCGCGCCATTGCTCCCGGGTGGCGGCCGGGAACTCGCCGGCCAGCGTCAGCGTCGAGTCGGACGCCTGCGTCGACGGCACTGTCATGGGAGCACCTTAGAGCCCTCGAACTTAGGGGAAACCGCTCTGTGGCGTGCCCAACTCCGGAGCGTGGCCAATCCACCCCGTCGGGTCACCACGACCTCACACCTCCACGACGGCGAAGGACTCGCCGGCCAGGACCAGGTCGGCGTGGTCGACGGTCGGCTCCGCGCTGGCCAGCAGGACCTCGCAGACCGGCCCGTCGAGCGCCACGGCGGCCGGCCCGGCGCTCAGGTTCACCGCCACCCGCAGCCGGCCCCGGTGCAGCACCACGGTCCTAGCCGCCTCGTGGACCTCCACCCGCAGCCGGTCCAGCCACGGGTCGGCCAGCTCGGGGCGGGCCCGGCGCAGCGCGATCAGCTCGCGGTAGGTGCGCAGCAGCGCGGCGTGCGGCTCCCGGGCCGGCTCGGACCAGTCCAGCTTGGAGTCGAGGAAGGTGGACTCCGCGTTCGGGTCCGGCACCAGCGTGGCCGCGTCCCAGCCGTGCTCGCCGAACTCCCTGGTCCGCCCCTCGCGGACCTTCTCCCGCAGCTCCGGGTCCGGGAAGTGGGAGAAGAACTGCCACGGGGTGCGGGCGCCCCACTCCTCGCCCATGAACAGCATCGGGGTGTACGGCGAGCAGAGCACCAGCGCGGCGCCGCAGGCCAGCAGCCCGGGGGACAGGGTGGCCGAGATCCGGTCGCCGGCGGCCCGGTTGCCGATCTGGTCGTGGTTCTGCAGGTAGGCGAGGAAACGGTGGCCGGGGATGAGGTGGGTGTTCACCGGCCGGCCGTGCAGCCGGCGGCGGAACGCGGACTTGGTGTCACTGTGGAAGAAGGCCTGGCGCAGCGTCGTGGCCAGCCCGGGGAGCGAACCGAAGTCGACGTAGTAGCCCTGCCGCTCGCCGGTCAGCGCGGCGTGCAGCTGGTGGTGGATGTCGTCGTCCCACTGCGCGTGCAGGCCGTAGCCGCCGCCCTCCCGCGCGGTGACCAGCTTCGGGTCGTTCAGGTCCGACTCGGCGATGAGCGTGAGCGGCCGCCGCACGTGCGCGGCCAGTGCCTCGACCTCGACGGACAGGTCCTCGAGCAGGTGCACCGCCCGGGAGTCGCGCAGCGCGTGCACCGCGTCGAGGCGCAGCCCGTCGACGTGGAAGTCACGCAGCCACATCAGGGCATTCTCGATCACGTACCGGCGCACCTCGTCCGAGCCGGGGCCGTCCAGGTTCAGCGAGGGGCCCCAGATGTTGCTGCCGGCGAAGTACGGCCCGAACCGGTCCAGGTAGGCGCCGGACGGCCCGAGATGGTTGTGCACCACGTCCAGGATCACGCCGAGGCCGCGGTGGTGGCAGGAGTCCACGAACCGCTGGAACGCCTCCGGCCCGCCGTAGTTCTCTGTCGTCGCGTACCAGAGCACGCCGTCGTAGCCCCAGTTGCGCGGCCCGTCCACGGCGTTCACCGGAAGTACCTCGACCAGGTCCACGCCCAGCTGCACCAGGTGGTCCAGCCGCTCGATGGCCGAGTCGAAGGTGCCGGTGGGGGTGAAGGTGCCGATGTGCAGCTCGTAGATGACGCTGCCCGGCAGCGCGCGTCCGGTCCAGGTGTGGTCGGTCCAGGCGAAGGCCTCGGGGCGGTAGATCTGGGACGGCCCGTGCACGCCGTTCGGCTGGCGGCGCGAGCGGGGGTCGGGCAGCTGGGTCGGGTCGTCGTCGAGCAGGTAGGCATAGTCGGTGCCCGACCCGGCCGTCGGGATCCGGACCCGCCACCAGCCGGCCCCGACCGGGCTCAGCTCGTGCACCTCGCCCGCCACGTCGACACGCACCCGGTCCCGCTCCGGCGCCCACACCTCGAAGTCCGTCACGTCGCGCCATGATGCCGGGCCCCGCCCCACCCCGCGAACCGAGGCCCGCGATGTCGTCCAGGACCGCTTGAGGACGGTGGTCAGACCCGGAGCGCCGGCCGGGGTGCGCTCAGGCCGGGCGGACCAGGAGGGCCACCGGGTAGTGGGCGAGCAGGTCGGCCAGCTTCGGCGTCGAGCCGGCCACGGACTCGCCGGTGACCACGTCGGTCCAGTCATCGGCGCCGTCCGGCAGGGCGAGCACGGTGTCCCCCCAGCCGCCCCGTGCGGCCAACCCGACGGGCAGCCGGGTGGCTACCGCGACCAGGCCGGGGTCGCGCGCGAAGGCCACCGCGTGCTCCGCCGCCGGGCCGTCGGCCACGAGCGGCCGGTAGCCGGTGAACAGCTCGGGCCGGTACCGCCGCAGTCGTAGCGCGGACATGGTGACCAGCAGCTTCGCCGCGCCGGACGAGTCGACCGGCGGCAGCCAGTGCTCGTCGAGCCGGGCGAGCAGCGACCGCCGGGTGCCGAAGTCCACCGGCCGCCGGTTGTCGGGGTCGACCAGCGAGTACTCGAAGCACTCGGTGCCCTGGTACACGTCCGGCACCCCGGGCCCGGCCAGCTGCAGCAGCTTCTGGCCCAGCGAGTTGGACCAGCCGGCCGGGGCGATCCGCGCGACGAACCGCTCGATCGAGGCGACCGTCTCGGCGTCGGCCAGTACGGCGGCCGGCCAGGCGGCGATGGCCTCGTCCACCTCCGGCACGGCGTGGATGTGGCCGGTCGCGAGCTTCGCCTCCTTCGCCGCCTTGAGCAGGTACGCGGCCATCCGGTCGGCGGAGATCGGCCACGCCCCGACCAGGCACTGCCACGCCAGCAGCTCCAGGGAGCGCTCCGGCAGCGGGTGCGCCGCCGCCCAGCCGCGCATCGTGGTGGCCCACTCGCCGGGCAGCTCGGCCAGCACGGCCAGCCGGGCCCGGACGTCCTCGGAACGTTTGGTGTCGTGGGTGGACAGCGTGGTCATCGTGGCCGGGGTGCTGGCCTCCCTGGCGGCGGCCGCCGCGTGCAGCTCGGCCACCGGCACCCCGAACCGGGCCGGATCGCCGCCCACCTCATTCAGCGCGACCAGCCGGTTCCACCGGTAGAAGGCGGTGTCCTCGACGCCCTTCGCGGTGACCATGCCCGAGGTCTGCTGCACCCTGCGCGCCAGCTCACCGTCCGGTTCGGCCAGCATCCGCGCGTACAGCTGCTCCAGCGGTCCGGCGAGGTCGGGGCGGTTGGTCCTGGCCACCGACACCGCCACGTCCAGCGCGCGCTGCCCCTCCGGCAGGTAGGACCGGTACACCGGGAACGAGCAGAGCAGCTCGGCCACCGCGTCGGCCGCCTGGGCCGGTTCCACGTCGCGCAGCAGCCGCGCGATCCGCCGCACCTCGGCGACCAGGATGCTGCCCGCCACCTCCCGCCGGGCCGCCCGCTCGACGGTGTGCGCGGACAGCCGCTGCCCGGTGTGCTCGGCGGCGAACTGGGTGAGCAGGCCGGCGCCGGCCGGGTCCACGAAGACGCCGCTGATCTCCCGCAGCGCCTCGTAGCCGGTCGTGCCGTCCACCGGCCAGGACGCCGGCATGATCTCGCCGACGCCGAGGATCTTCTCCACCAGCAGCCAGCGGTCCGGGCCGAGCGCGGCGCGCAGCCGGCGCAGGTAGCCGCCCGGGTCGGTGAGCCCGTCGGGGTGGTCGACCCGCAGCCCGTCCACCTCGCCGGCGTGCACCCAGCGCAGCACCTCGCGGTGCGCCGCCTCGAACACCACGGGGTCCTCGACCCGCACCGCGGCCAGCGTGGACACGTCGAAGAACCGCCGGTAGGTCAGCTCGGCGGCGCCCCGGCGCCAGGCCACGAGCCGGTAGTGCTGGCGGTCGTGCACCTCGCGGGGGCTGCCGTGGTCGGCGCTGCCGTAGGCCACCGGGAACAGGTGCTCGTAGTAGCGCAGGCCGGGGTAGCCGTGCTCGTCGCGGACCAGCTCGAGCTTGTCCAGCTCCGGGTCCTCGTCCGCCTCGGTGTCCGCGCCGAGCACCGGCAGCAGCAGCGGCCCGGCATCCCAGTCGACGTCGAAGTAGCTTGCGTACGCCGAGCTCCGGCCGTGCACCAGCAGGTCTGACCACCACGGGTTGATCGTCGGCACCGCGACGCCCACGTGGTTGGGCACGATGTCCACGATCAGCCCGAGCCCGGCCCCGCGCAGCGCCGCGACCAGCTTGTGACGGCCCGCCTCGCCGCCGCGCTCGGAGGACGCCCTGGTCAGGTCCACGACGTCGTAGCCGTGGTTGGACCCGGGGGTGGACTCGAGCATCGGTGAGGCGTACAGGGCCCCGACGCCGAGCGCGGCCAGGTAGTCGGTCAGCTCGGCGGCTTGGCCGAAGGTGAGGCCGGCGTGCAGCTGCAGCCGGTAGGTCGAGCTCGGCACCGCGCGGCGCCGGCTCGGCTGGTTCGTCGGCATTTCTCAGTCCGTCCGCTGGAGCGCGAGCAGGGAGCGGGACGGCACGGTGATCGTGCTGCCCTCGGGCAGGGTGAGCGGCTCGTGCGCCACGACACCGGGCGCGTCGGAGAGCGTGAGCACCTCCCCGGTGGCGGTGTTCACCACCACCGCCCACGGCCCGCCGTAGCGCTCACCGGGCAACCTCACCTCGATGTCCTCCGAGGAGGCGTTGAAGCACAGCAGGAACGAGTCGTCCAGCACCCGGTCGCCGCGCTCGTCGACGTCCGGGATGCCGTCGCCGTTGAGGAACACGGTGACGCACTGGCCGAAACCGGACGACCAGTCGCGGTCGGTCATCTCCTCGCCGGACGGGGTGAACCAGGCGATGTCGTTGAGCTCGTCGGTGTCCGCGGCGCCCCGGACCAGCGAGCGGCCGGAGAAGAACCGGCGCCTGCGGAAGATCGGGTGCGCGGCCCGGATCGCGGCCACGCCGCCGCTGAAGCCGAGCAGGCCGGCGTTCTTGTCGGCCAGCTCCCAGTCCATCCAGGACACCTCGTTGTCCTGGCAGTAGACGTTGTTGTTGCCGCCCTGGGTCCGGCCGAGCTCGTCGCCGTGCAGCAGCATCGGCACGCCCTGGCTGAACAGCAGGGTGGCGATGAAGTTGCGCTGCTGCCGGGCGCGCAGCTCGAGGATGCCCTGGTCGTCGGTGGGGCCCTCGACCCCGCAGTTCCACGACCGGTTGTGGCTCTCCCCGTCGTTGCCGCCCTCGCCGTTGGCGTCGTTGTGCTTCTCGTTGTAGGAGACCAGGTCGGACATGGTGAAGCCGTCGTGCGCGGTGACGAAGTTGATCGAGGCGTAGGGCCGCCGGCCGTCGTGCTGGTACAGGTCGGAGGACCCGGTCAGCCGGGAGGCGAACTCGCCGAGGGTGCCCGGCTCGCCCCGCCAGAAGTCCCGCACGGTGTCCCGGTACTGGCCGTTCCACTCGCTCCACAGTGGCGGGAAGTTGCCCACCTGGTAGCCGCCGGGGCCGATGTCCCACGGCTCGGCGATCAGCTTGACCTGGCTGATCACCGGGTCCTGCTGGATCAGGTCGAAGAACGTGCTCAGCCGGTCCACGTCGTAGAACTCCCTGGCCAACGTCGAGGCCAGGTCGAACCGGAAGCCGTCCACGTGCATGTCCAGCACCCAGTAGCGCAGCGAGTCCATGATCAGCTGCAGGGTGTGCGGGTTGCGCACGTTGAGTGAGTTCCCCGTGCCGGTGTAGTCGAGGTAGTACTGCTTGGTGTCCTCGACGAGGCGGTAGTAGGCCGGGTTGTCGATGCCACGCATCGACAGCGTCGGGCCCATGTGGTTGCCCTCGGCGGTGTGGTTGTAGACGACGTCCAGGATCACCTCGATGCCCGCCTGGTGCAGCGCGCGGACCATCGACTTGAACTCGCGGACCTGGCCGCCGGGGCGGGCGTCCGAGGCGTAGCCGTGGTACGGCGCCAGGAAGGCCACGGTGTTGTAGCCCCAGTAGTTGGCCAGGCCCTTCTCCTGCAGGTGGTGGTCCTGCAGGAACTCGTGCACCGGCATCAGCTCGACGGCGGTCACCCCGAGCCGCTGGAGGTGCTCGATCATCGTCGGGTGGGCGATGCCGGCGTAGCTGCCGCGCTCGTCCTCCGGGATGTCCGGGTGCTCGATGGTCAGGCCCTTGACGTGCGCCTCGTAGATCAGCGTCTCGTGGTACGGCGTCTTCGGCGGCCGGTCCGAGCCCCAGTCGAAGTACGGGTTGACCACGACCGACTTGGGCACGTGCAGCGCGGAGTCGGCGTCGTTGCGCTCGTCAGGGGCGGCGAACTGGTAGCCGAACACCGACTCGTTCCAGTCCACGCCGCCGTCCACGGCCTTCGCGTAGGGGTCGATCAGCAGCTTGTTCGGGTTGCACCGCTCGCCCGAGTTCGGGTCGTACGGACCGTGCACGCGGTAGCCGTAGCGCGTGCCCGGTCCGATGCCCGGCAGGAAGCCGTGCCACACGTGCGCGTCGACCTCGCGCAGGGTGAGTCGCTGCTCGGTGCCGCCCTCGTCGAGCAGACAGAGCTCGACCGTTTCCGCGACGCTCGAGAACAGCGCGAAGTTCGTGCCCGTCCCGTCGAAGGTCGCGCCGAGCGGGTATGAGCGGCCAGGCCAGAGTTCCATCTGCACAGCGTGCCATCCATGCCGCGCACGCGAGACGCCGGGTGAGATCCCCCGGCGGGGTCCGTGCACCCGGCACGAAGACCTGATAGACCCGAGACATGAACGACACGCACCGACCCGAGCACGCCGCCGACGACGACCAGCAGAACCGCTCCGACCTCGCCACCGACGACGACTCGCGGCTGTCCCGCGAG
>DATAZG010000195.1:0-48051 GCA_036272155.1 Pseudonocardia sp. | reverse complement strand
TCGCTGCGCGGCGCGAGCGCGGCGCGGGCCGCCGAGCGGCTGGCGGTCGGCTCGGCGCTGTTCGGGCTGCTCCGCGCCGACGACCCGGTCCCGGCGTACCGGCTCTCCGCCGGCTCGGCGCTGCCCGGTCGGGGCACCCTCACCGCGTTCTGGCGCCCGGCGCTGGACCCGGTGCTGGCCGGGCTCGACGGCCTCGTGGTGGACCTGCGCTCGGGCTCCTACGCGGCGCTCGGCCGGATCCCGGGCGCGGTCACCGTGCGGGTGCTCACCGAGCGGGCGGACGGCACCCGGAGCGTGGTCAGCCACCACAACAAGGCGTCCAAGGGCCGGGTGGCGCGGCTGCTGGCCAGCTCTCGGGCCGAACCGACGGACGTGGCCGGGGTGGTGCGGCTGCTGCACCGGGCCGGGTTGGCGATCGAGCGGGGCGAGACGGCCGACGAGCTGGACCTGGTGCTGCCGGAGGGCGGCCAGCACTGACATGACTGTGCCGCCGTTGTCGCTGTTGCCCATGCCGGAGGACTGGCAACGCGCGCTGGTCATCGTGGCCCACCCGGACGACGCCGAGTGGGGTACCGCCACCGCCATCGCCGGCTGGACCTCGGCCGGCAAGCAGGTGGCGTACGTGCTGGCCACCCGGGGTGAGGCGGGCATCGACACGCTGCCGCCGGAGCGGGCCGGCCCGCTCCGGGAGGCGGAGCAGCGGGCGGCGGCGGCCGAGGTCGGCGTGCACGGCGTGGAGTTCCTCGGTCTGCCCGACGGCGTGCTCGAGTACGGCCCGGTCCTGCGCCGCGCGCTCACCCTGGCCATCCGCCGGCACCGCCCCGAGCTGGTGGTCACGATCAACCACCACGAGTACTGGGGCCCCGGTAGCCCGAACAGCCCGGACCACCGGGTCGTGGGGCAGGCCGCGATCGATGCGGCCACCGACGCGGGCAACCGGTGGATCTGGCCGCCGACCGAGGGCGAGCCGGGCCCCTGGCGGGTGCGCTGGGTGGCGGTCAGCTCGTCCCCGTTGGCCAGCCACGCGGTGGACATCTCAGCACGGCGCGACCGCGGGATCGCCTCCCTGGCCGCGCACCGCAGCTACCTGCTGGCACTGAGCGACGAGCCGCCCGAGCAGCACGCCGCCCGACTGATCGACGAGCTGACCGCGAGCGACCCGGACATATTCGACGGCCGGTCGTACCTGTCGTTCGAGCTCCTCACCCTCTGAGCGGGGCCGCCGAGCCGAGCGCCCGGTCCAGGTCGGCCAGGTGGGTGGCGACGGGCCCTAGGGTCACCAGCCCGCTGCCGGCGCCGGCCAGCTCCGCCGCGGCGGGCGCCAGCGCGACCCTGGCCCGCCGCTGCACCGCCCGGTCGCCGGCGGCGATCGCCGCCCGGCCGGCGAGGCACCACATCGCCTCCTGCAGCAGGTCGCGCGGCGGATCCGGGAGCCGCCGCAGCCGGGCGGCCGCCTCGGCCCGGCGGTTCGCGGTCACCAGCAGCAACGGGCGGGCCCAGGGCTCGTACGGGCCGAGATCGGCCGTGCAGTCGGGCGGCTCGCCGTGGCGGACCGCGACGCACAGCAGTGCCAGCGGGAGCAGCCCGCCGGCGAGGCCGGGCATGCCGGCGCCGTCCAGCGAGCGCGCGGCGGCGCGGCAGGCCGCTGCCTCCTCGGCGGCGGCGGACCCGCCCGGGAGCCCCGGGTCCGCCGCCAGCCGCAGGGCCCGGTACCAGCGGGTGAACACGTCCACGAGCGGCCGCCGGTGCCGCTCGGCGAGCTGGTCCAGGGTCGCGGCGTGCCGGTCGGCGCCGGCGAGATCGCCCAGCGCGCCGCGGGCCTGCAGGCGGACGAGGTGGCCGAGGATCTCGGTGTTCGGCAGCCCGTGCCGGACGCCCAGCTCGACCAGCTCGGTACCGACCGCGTCGCGCCGGGTGGCCAGGCCGCACCGGTCGAAGGCCTGCATGAACACCCCGTTGAGGGCGAAGGACAGCAGCCCGGGATCCCCGATCCGGCGCGCGAGCCGCTCGGCCTCGCGGGCGACCTCCGGCCCCCGTCCGCCGGCGCCGCGTGACTCGAGGGCGATGGTGGCCAGCAGCCGCGCGCGGGCCGGGTCCCGGTCGGGCGGGAGCTGGCGCAGGGTGCGCTCGGCGGCGGCGATCACCTGCGCCGCCTGGTCGGGGTCGTCGCCGCGGGTCCAGATCGCCGGCACGTCGTAGGCCCCGATGACCCGCGCGGTCAGCTCCGGGTCCCCGTGCGCCTCGGCGGCGGCGATCACGTCCATCCGCTGGGTCCGGGCGGCCTCGAGACCTCCGCCGCCGGTCACGGCAACGGTCCGGAGCAGGCCGACGGTCGACTCCAGGCGGGTGCGCCCGTCCGACGTCACGGCCCGGTCGTAGGCGGCGGCCGCCCGCGCCCAGACCCGTCGGGCGGCGCCGAGCTCCGGGTCGGGCCCGGTTTCGACCCCGGGGCCAGGTCCGGGGTCGAAGCGAGCCTCGACCCCGGGGTCGGATCCGACGCCCGATCCGACCTCGAACCCGGTCCCGAACCGAGTGCCGGGCCCGGTCCCCGGCTCGTCGGCGTCGAGGTGCGCGGCCTGGCGGAGGATGTCCGACTCCAGGCTCCGTAGCCGGGGGCCGGGGTCCACACCCAGCTGCTCGACGAGCATCGCCCTGGCCCGGCGCAGCACGGCGAGCGCGTCGCCCTGGCGCCCACCCCGGTACAGCGCGAGGGCGAGCAGCGCCCAGGCGTGCTCGCGCCAGGGGTGCATGGCCACGTGCGCGTCGAGGTCCGCAACCGCGTCGACCGGCCGGCCGAGCGCCAGGCGCGCCTCGGCGAGCCGCTCCACAGCGACCGACCGCAGCTCGGCCAGCCGGGCCCGCTCGGCCCGCGCCCAGTCCTGCTCGGCGACCTCCGCGAACGACGGTCCGCGCCACCAGCTCAAGCCCTCGACCAGCAGCGCCTCGGCCTCGCCCGCCGCCAGCCGGGCCGAGGCGGCGACGGCATCCTCGAACCGCCAGGCGTCGACCGCCGCGCGCTCAGGGCGCAGCGCGTAGCCGGGGCCGTCCGTGACCAGCAGCCGGGCCGGGGCGCGGGGCGGGCGCCCCGGTTCCAGCGCGCGCCGCAGCGCGGCCACGAACGTGCGCACCGCGCCGACGGCCTCCGGCGGCGGGTCGGGCCACAGGTCGGCCACGAGCCGGGACACGGGCACGGTACGCCGGCGGGCGACCAGCAGCCGAGCCAGCACCGCGCGGTGCCTCGGCCCGCGCAGGGCGAGCGCCACCCCGGCGCCGTCCCACGCCGTCACCGGCCCGAGCACGCCGAATGTCACGGCGGCGCGGCTGCCCGAGCCACTGTCCGGGTCACTGCCCGGGTCACTGCCCGAGCCGCTGCTCATCCGTTGCTCATCCGCGCCGGGCACCGTGGCGACATCCCCCGCTCTGGTCCGCTACTGACAAGGACGACGATGACACCCACCCTCGCCGGCTTCGCCCAGCACCGTATCCGCGTCGCCGACGGCGTCGCGCTGCACGTCGCCGTCGGTGGTGCCGGCAGCCCGGTTGTGCTGCTGCACGGCTTCCCACAGACCCACCTGATGTGGCGGCACGTCGCCGCCGACCTGGCCGCCGACCACACCGTGATCTGCCCCGACCTGCGCGGATACGGCGCGAGCGACAAACCGGCCGAGACGGGACCCGAGGTCTACGCCAAGCGGACCATGGCCGCCGACACCGTGGCGCTGGCCCGGGCGCTCGGCCACCACAGGTTCGCCCTCGCCGGCCACGACCGGGGCGCCCACGTCGCGTTCCGGGCCGGCCTCGACCACCCCGACACGATCACCCACCTGGCCTGCCTGGACGTGCTGCCCACCCTCGACACCTGGGAGGTGCTGCGCGGGCGCGGCGCGCTCGTCGGCTTCCACCTGTACCTGATGGCCCAGTCCCCCAGCCTGCCCGAGACACTGATCGGCGCCGCGCCGGACGCCTTCTTCGGGCACTTCCTCGACGCCTGGACCCGCCACCCCGAGGCGCTGCCCGCCGAGTACCGCGCCGCCTACCTCGACGCCTGCCGCGCGGCCGTGCCCTCGATCGTCGCCGACTACCGCGCGAGCGCCGGGGTCGACGCCGACCACGACCAGGCGGACCGCGTCGCCGGCCGCCGGCTGCGGATGCCGGTCACCGTGCTGCAGCAGGACTGGGGCGCCGAGCTCAGCCGCGACGCCGCCGCCCGCTGGCGCGCCTGGGCCCCCGAACTGCACCACCACACGGTCACCGGCGGTCACTTCATGGCCGAGGAAGCACCCGCCGACGTGGCCAAGGCCCTCCGCGCCCTGTTCGAACGCCGGCCCGCCACCTCTTGACGCCCGGCCCAACTGTAGGAGAGTCTCCTTGTCAGACAGCCAGTCAGGGAGACAGCATGAACCGACATCGAGCGGTCATCCTCGCCACCGGCGCAGTCGCGGTAATGGTCGCCCTCGGGGGGTGCGGCTCGAGCTCCCCGTCCGGCGGGACGGCGGGTCCACCGGCCGCCCCGACCCCGGCCGTCGCGACGGACCCGGCCCTGGCGGCCCAGCTGCCGCCGGAGATCAAGAGCGCCGGCGTGATCCGGGTGGCGATGGACGAGACCTATCCGCCGTTCGAGTCGGCCCGCGACGGCTCGGTGGTCGGGCTGGACCCGGACCTGGCCACCGCGATCGGCGGCGTGCTCGGCGTCCGGGTGCAGTTCGTCAACACGTCGTTCGACGGGGTCATCCCCTCGCTGGCCGCCAAGAAGGTCGACATGGCGATGTCCTCGATCGGCGACACCAAGGAGCGCGAGGGCACGGTCGACTTCGCCACGTACTACTGGAACGGCACGTTCGTACTGGTGAAGAAGGGCAATCCGGCGCACATCGAGGCCGACCAGGCCTGCGGCGCGCGCATCGGGGTCATTCGCGGCTCGCTGCAGCAGACCACGTTCCTGCCCGCGCAAGCCCCGAAATGCACCGGCAGCGGCAAGCCGGTACCGACCGCCGAGGTGTATCAGAACGGGCCGCAGGCGCAGCTCGCACTGCAGAGCGGCCGCATCGACGGCGTCATGCAGGACGCGCCGCCACTGCTGACCGTGGCGGCCCAGCAGCCCGAGATGTTCGAGACCACCGGGCCGTTCGTCCGCAACCCCAACCCCGGCGGCGTGGCATTCCCGAAGGGAAGCGCGCTGGTCCAGCCAGTGCACGCGGCGATCAATGTGCTGATCAAGAACGGCACGTACGCCGCGATCCTGAAGAAGTGGAATCTCTCGACCATCGCGATCGACCAGTCGCAGATCAACGGCGCGCGGTCGTGACCGCGTTCTCGAGGGTCGGCGCCCGGCGGGAGGGCGGGAGATGACCACGGTCACTACGGCCCGGCGCCAGGCCGATCCGGTGGTGAAGCTGCGCCATCCCGGCCGGTGGGTCACCTACGTCGTGGTCGCGGTGCTGGCGGCGATGCTCGTCAACTCGCTACTGACGAACCAGAACTTCGGCTGGCCCGTCGTCGGCCACTACTTCCTGTCCGGCGAGATCGTGGTGGGGCTGGGCGAGACGATCGAGCTCACCGTGATCGCCATGGTGCTCGGGATCGCGCTGGGCGTCCTGCTCGCCGTCCTGCGCCTGTCCAGCAACCCGGTCATGGCGGCCCTCGCGCGGCTCTACGTGTGGTTCTTCCGAGGCACTCCGGTATTCGTGCAACTGCTGTTCTGGGGCTACGTCTCCGCCCTGTACCCGCGGCTCGGGCTGGGGCTGCCGTTCGGACCGCAGTTCGTCTCCGGCGAGACCAACAGCCTGATCACCCCGTTCGTGGCCGCCGTGCTGGGGCTCGCCCTGAACGAGGGTGCCTACATGGCGGAGATCGTCCGCGCCGGGATCCTGTCGGTCGAGCGGGGCCAGACCGAAGCCGCGCAGGCGCTCGGCATGTCCCGGCTGCGCACGCTGCGGCGCATCGTGCTGCCGCAGGCGATGCGGGTGATCATCCCGCCTACCGGCAACCAGACGATCTCCATGCTCAAGACCACCTCCCTGGTCAGCGTCCTGGCCTTCCCGGAGCTGCTCTACTCCGCGCAGCTGATCTACTCCGCGAACTTCAAGACGATCCCGCTGCTGCTCACCGCGTCGCTGTGGTACCTGCTGATGAACTCGGTGCTCACGGTCGGGCAGTACTACCTCGAACGCCGGTTCAGCCGCGGCGACCGGGCCACCTCTGGTCGCGGCGATCCCGAGGTGCCGGTGCCCGCCGTCCCTGGGCCCGCGGTGGACGGGCGATGACGACCACCGGCGAGAACGCCCCCGGGTCCGGCACGTCGACACCGATGGTCAAGGCGGTCAACGTCTGGAAGAGCTTCGGACACGTCGACGTGCTCAAAGGCATCGACCTCGAGGTGCGGCGCGGCGAGGTCATGACGCTGCTCGGGCCGTCCGGCTCCGGCAAGTCCACCTTCCTGCGACTGATCAACCATCTCGAGACGCTGAGCGGCGGCCGGCTCTACGTCGACGGAGAGCTGATCGGCTACAGCGAACGCAACGGTCGCCTGCACGAGCTGCCCCCGTCCGCCGTGGAGCGGCGCCGGGCCGAGATCGGCATGGTGTTCCAGCGGTTCAACCTCTTCCCGCACATGACGGCACTGCAGAACGTCATGGAAGCCCCCATCGGGGTGCGCCGGGAAAGGCGGGACGTGGTGCAGCAACGCGCGATGGAGCTGCTCGACCGCGTCGGGCTCGCCCACCGGGCCTCGTCGTACCCGGGCGCACTGTCCGGCGGCCAGCAGCAGCGCGTCGCGATCGCCCGCGCCCTCGCCATGAAACCGAAGCTGATGCTCTTCGACGAGCCCACCTCCGCGCTCGACCCGGAGCTCGTCGGCGAGGTGCTCGACGTCATGAAGGACCTCGCCCGCTCGGGCATGACGATGATCGTGGTCACCCACGAGATCGGCTTCGCCCGCGAGGTCGCCGACCACGCGGTGTTCATCGACGACGGCGTCGTGGTCGAGAGCGGAAACCCCCTGCAGGTGCTCACCGACCCCCGGCACTCGCGGACCCAGGCGTTCCTCAGCAAAGTGCTCTGACCTCACCCCTCGTTAAGGAGCTTCCACCCGTGCACGTCGTTGTCATCGGAGCCGGCGTCATCGGTATGTCCGTCGCCACGGAGCTCGCCCGGCGGGGCGCCGGCGTCACCGTCGTCGAGCAGGACGCCCCCGGCGTCGGCACCTCGGCCACCAGCTTCGGCTGGGTCAACGCGAACAACAAGGAGCCGCGCGACTACTACGAGCTCAACCTCGCGGGGCTGGACGCCCACCACCGCCTCGCCAGGGACACCGACGGCCGTTGGCTCGGCACCGGCGGCCACCTCGAGATCGCGGCGGAGCCCGCGCACCGCGACGAGCTCGGCCGCCGGGCCACCCGGCTGAGGGACCTGGGTTACGACGTCGAGTGGATCCCGCCCGCCCGGGCGCGGGAGCTCGCTCCCGACCTGATCATCCCGGACGACACCGGCCCCATCGCGTACTTCGCACGGGAGGCCTACTGCTACCCCCAGCTCTACCTCGGCTTCCTGCTC
This sequence comes from Pseudonocardia sp., assembly GCA_036272155.1. Classification (GTDB taxonomy): domain Bacteria; phylum Actinomycetota; class Actinomycetes; order Mycobacteriales; family Pseudonocardiaceae; genus Pseudonocardia. Next base: position 40,500 of record DATAZG010000195.1, on the reverse strand, counting down.
GCGGCGGCCGCCGATCTCGGGGTGCGGGTCCTCAGCGGGGCCCGCGTGACGTCGTTCGACCTCGGCGGGGCACGGCCCTCGGTCCAGCTCGCCGACGGGACCGTCCTGGACGGCGACCACGTCGTCAGCTGTGTCGGGCGCTGGACCGGGACGCTGCTGGCGAAGGCCGGCATCACCCTGCCCATGGTGACGTTCGAACACCCGGGCGACGTGACCGTCGGGTACCTCGCGGTGACCAACCCGCTGCCCGTGTCCCTGGCCCAGCTGATCACCACGTCGCGGCTCAACGTCCGTCCGGACGGCGCGGGACGGCTGCTGCTGCAGGCGCTCGACCTCGACAGCACGGCCGACCCCCGGGACGTGCCGACGACCGACTCCCCCGTGGCCAAGGAGCTGCTCGACCGGCTCACGGGCGTACTCAGGAACACCGGTGCAGCGGCCGTCACGCAGCTGTGCGTCGGCCAGCGCGCCCTGCCGGCCGACGGCCGCACCGTCGCGGGCCCGCTACCCGCCGCGCCCTCGGTCTACGTCGTCGCCACGCACAGCGGCGTCACCCTCGCCCCACTGCTCGGTGACCTGGTCGCGCGGGAGGTCCTCGGCACGCCCCAGCCCCTGCTCGCCGTCTTCCGCCCGGACCGCCTGCTCGACGGCACCGTGCGGCACGCGCCGCTGCCGGCCCGCAGGCCCGGCCAGCAGTAGCCTCGGGCCCGGCAGAGTGCGGAAGCGAGCGGGTACATGACACGAATTCAGCGCGAGACCGTGGCCGACAAAAGTGCCGAGGTGTTGCGCGACCGCATTCTCCGGGGCACGCTCCGCCCCGGCACCGCGGTCACCGAGGACGCGGTCGCCGATGACCTCGGCGTGTCCCGGGCCACGGTCCGGCAGGCCCTCAACACCTTGATGCTCGAAGGCGTGCTCACCCGCCACCCCACCACCCGCGTCCTGCAGGTCACCCAGCTCAGCGACGAGGACGTGCGAGACATCTACCGCGCCCGGCGCTTCCTCGAGCTCGGCGGCGTCGAGGCCGCGGCCCACGCCCCGCCCGAGGCGTTCGCACGCCTGACCGACGCGGTGCGGGAGCTCGAGAAGGCCGTCGCGAACGACGACGTCCTCGCTTTTGTCAAAGCCGACTTCCGCTGTCACGCCGAGGTCGTCGCGTTCCTGGGCTCGACCCATCTGTCCGCCGCGCATGCCCAGCTCATGTCGAAGCTGCGGCTGGCCGTCACCCAGGTGAACGTGCACAAGAAGGGCAACCAGAACGACCTCGCCGTGCACCGGGAGTTCCTCACGCTGCTCACCGCGGGCGACACCGCGGGAGCGCGGCGGAACCTCGCGGAGCGGTTCGACCGGGCCGAGCACGCCGTCCGGGGCCAGGCCGCCGCCGACTGACCGACCCCGACCCCGTGAGTGGCGAGTGGGGCTATAGCCCAACTCGCCACTCACGGGCCCTGAGCTGGGGTTTCGGGGACCGGTTCGGGGCCGGGCGAAACTCGGTTGCCGGGTGCGGGCGGGCGCGGCATGGTGGTACACGATCTGATCAGGTGCCGGTCGGCCGGCGGAGTGTGGGAGGTGGCCCCGATGCGTACGACTGTCGTCGCGGGCGTGGTCCCGCCCCGTCCGCCCGCCCCGCACGGGGAGCCGCTGCGCCGTTAGCGCCGGCTCTGGTGGGGCATCCGTATCCCCTGGTCAGGAGACCCACCAGTGCGCTCGCACGATTTCTCGGCTCACGATTTTTCCCACGATTTTTCCCATGACAGCTCCGACGAGCTCGACCGGCGCGGCGGTGACCGCGAGGGCCGGGGGCGCCGGGGCGACTCCCGGCGGCCCGGCCGGCGCGGCCGGTTCGACGACGAGCCCGAGCCGGACCGCCGGGGCCGGCTCACCGAGGCCGAACGCGTCCGGCTCGCCCAGCAGCGTGAGGACCACGCGGACACCGCCGGCGGGCCCGCCGAGGGCGATCGCTGGTCGAGCTGGGACGGCGCCGAGCACGGCCCGACGCCCCACCCGAGCTGGCTGATCACCGAGCTGGCCGCCGTGGACACCGAGCTCGGCGTGCTCAAGTCGGGCAAGGAGGCCGACGTCCACCTGGTCGAACGCGTCCTGCCGGCCGGCACTCAGCCCGGCAGCGAGCCCTGCGACCGGGTCGGCGACCTGCGCTGCCTGCTCGCCGCCAAGCGGTACCGGCCGGCGGAGCACCGGATGTTCCACCGGGACGCCGGCTACCTGGAGGGCCGCCGGGTGCGCCGGTCCAGGGAGATGCGCGCGATGGCCGGGCGCACCGCGTTCGGCCGCAACCTGCTGGCCGAGCAGTGGGCGGCCGCCGAGTTCGGCGCGTTGAGCCGGCTGTGGAGCATCGGAGCGCCGGTGCCCTACCCGGCCCAACGCGCCGGCACCGAGGTGATGCTGGAGTTTCTCGGCGAACCCGACGGCACCGCCGCGCCCCGGCTCGCCCAGCTGCGCCCGGACCCTGACGAGCTGGCGGACCTCTGGGAGCAGCTCGTCCGGGCGTTGCTGGCGCTGGCCGGGCAGGGACTGGCCCACGGTGACCTGTCCGCCTACAACCTGCTCGTGCACCGGGGCCGGTTGGTGCTGATCGACCTGCCCCAGGTGGTGGACGCGGTGGCCAACCCGCGCGGCACGGAGTTCCTGCACCGCGACGTGCACAACATCGCGGGCTGGTTCGCCGCCCGCGGCCTGCCCGCGCGGTTGGGCGACCCGGACGCGCTGCTCGCCGTGCTGTCCGCCGAGGTGTTCCGCGCCGGCTGAGCAGCGCTGAGTGGCGCTGAGTGGCGCTGAGTGGCGCTGAGTGGCGCTGTGCCGCACCGCCGGGCGGCCGGCGGTACGGCACGGCGCGGCCGAGCTCGACCCGGCCCGCCCGGTTCACTCACCGGGCGGGCCATCGGGCCGGATCGCGGCGGACCTGGCAGGCTGAGGCGACGAGCCACCACCGGCCGGGTCTCCCGGCCGCTCGATCGCTGTACCCGGGATGTGAAGAGATGTCCGCCACCGAGGCCCCGCTCACCGTCGCCGTCGTCGGATCCGGCCCGTCCGGTTTCTATGCCGCCGGCGCCCTGCTCGACAACAAGGACCTGGACGTCCGGGTGGACATGTTCGAGCGGTTGGCGACGCCATGGGGTCTGGTCCGGTTCGGGGTCGCGCCGGACCATCCGAAGATCAAGTCGGTGTCCTCGGTGTACGCCAAGATCGCCGCGCAGGAGTCGTTCCGGTTCTTCGGCAACATCGACGTCGGCCGGCACATCACCCGCGAGGAGCTCATCGAGCGCTACGACGCGGTGATCTACGCGGTCGGCACCCCGGGCGACCGCAAGCTGGGCATTCCCGGTGAGGACCTGCCCGGCAGCGTCGCCGCCGTGGACTTCGTCGGCTGGTACAACGGCCACCCCGACTTCACCGACCTCAGCTTCGACCTGAACACCGACCGCGCGGTGGTGATCGGCAACGGCAACGTGGCGCTGGACGTGGCGCGCATCCTCTGCTCGCCGCCCGACCGCCTCGCCCTGACCGACATCGCCGACCACGCCCTCGACGTGCTGCGCACCAGCACCATCCGCGAGGTGCTCGTGGTCGGGCGCCGCGGCGCCGGGCAGGCCGCGTTCACCACTCCGGAGCTCAAGGAGCTGCCTGAGTTCACCGAGTCCGGTGTGGACGTGGACCCCGATGACGTCGCCGAGACCGACGGCGAGGACACGCTGTCCAAGGTGGCCAAGCGCAACCTCGGGGTGATGCGCGAGTACGCCAACGGCGAGACCGAGCTCGGCCAGCGGCACATCACGCTGCGCTTCCAGCGCTCCCCGTTGGAGCTGCGCGGCGACGGCCGGGTCGAGGAACTGGTGCTCGGCCGCAACGAGCTGCGCACCGCCGAGGACGGCTGGGTCAGCGCGCACGACACCGGCGAGCGCGAGGTGGTGCGCACCGGCCTGGTACTGCGCGCGGTCGGCTACAGGGGCCAGCCGCTCGACGGCCTGCCGTTCGACGAGCGGCGCGGCGTCATCCCGAACGAGCAGGGCAAGGTGGTCAGTGCCGAGCCGGGGACCGACCGGGAGTACGTCGTCGGCTGGATCAAGCGTGGCCCGACCGGGATCATCGGCACCAACAAGAAGGACTCGGTGGAGACGGTCACCCGGCTGCTCGCCGACCTGGACAGCGGCGCGCTGCACCGGCACGACCGGGACGGCGCCGCCGACATCGAGGACTGGCTCGCCGAGCGCCAACCCGACCTGGTCACCGAGCAGGGCTGGCAGCTGATCGACGCCGCCGAGCGGTCGGCCGGCGAGCCGCACGGCCGGCCCCGGGTGAAGCTGTGCCGCACCGACGCCCTGCTCGAGATCGCGCTGAACCGGGCCAACGCCGCACGCTGACCGGCTAGGACCGCCGTTTCGGGTCCATGCCGGGGCGCCGGGGCGGCCGGCGCTCCTCCCTCGGCAGGAGCGCGTAGCCGGGTACCCGCTGCTCGTTCCACCACTGGGTGGCCTCGCGACCGTCCACGAAGCGCACCTCGACGTGCACCACGCCCAGCCAGTCGCCCCGGCCGCTGCGGACCCACTCGAGCAGGAAGCCCTTGGCCCGGCCGGTCAGGTCCACCCCGTCGGGCACCGTGCGCGCGAAGGCCGGGTCGTGCCGGCAGAACTCCTCCAGCAGCACCCAGACCGGCCGCACGTTCGGCGCCAGGGTGGGCTCCGCGAACCCGGCGATGGCCGGCGGGGGCGGGGGCTGCCAGGAGCTCGAACTCGAACACATGTTCGAAGTATCGGTCACCGGGCACCGTGATCGCCAGGGCCGCCGGGCTCCGTCACACGGGACTCAGCCGGCGCCGAGCCCGGACACCCGCAGGGTGATGTTCAGCCGGCCGGCGCGCAGCCCGGTGCCCGGGTCGCCGGTGCCCGGCCGGGTGCGCGGCACGCCGTGGTAGGCCAGCCGGGACGGCCCGCCGAACACGAACAGGTCACCCGAGTACAGCTCCACATCGGTCCACGGCCGGTTGCGGTGCTCGGTGTTGCCGAACCGGAACACGCAGGTGTCCCCCAGGCTCAGCGACACCACCGGGTCCCGGCTGCGCTCGTCCTTGTCCTGGTGCAGCCCCATCTTGGCCTGCTCGTCGTAGTAGTTGACCAGCGCGATGTCCGGCTCGTACGCGGCGCCGGCGGCCTCGTCCCGGTACGCCTCGGCGACGGCCCGGCGGCCCAGCTCGACCAGCCAGCCCGGGAACGGCAGCACCGGCCCCCCGTCGCCGTCGTCCACCGTCCGCGAGTACCGGTAGGGCCGCCAGTGCCAGCCGAGGCACACCGTGCGCACCGACATCACCCCACCGCTCGGCAGCCGGGTGGCCCGCAGCCCCGGCTCGCCGGAGGCGCGCGGCCGGCCCCACCCGCGGCAGGCCTCGACCAGCCGGCGCTGCTCGGCGAGGTCCAGCCAGTCCGGCAGGTGCACCGCGCCGGGTGCCACCTCCAGCCTCGGCCTCGGCAGCAGCGCGCCCAGCTCGGCGGGCGGAGTCGGTTCGGCGGGTGGAGTCATGGCCAGGCCAGTGTGCCCGGCGCCGGGGTCGCCGCGCCGGCCGCCTGGCTGAGATGCTGCCCCGGTGACCAGAACGCTCGCGCGCCCGTTGCCCGCGTCCACCGGTGTGACCGACTCGGTCGGGGTGCTCGGCTCGACGTCCGTGTCCGGCAGTGCCGGGGTGATCGGCAGTGTGGCCGTGGCCGGCGGCGCCGGGGTGGTCGGCAGCGTCGCGACCGCGGGCAGCGCCGGGGTGATCGGCAGCGTGGCCACCTCGGGCAGCGCCGGCGTGATCGGCAGCGTGGCCACCGCCGGCGGTGTCGCGGTCATCGGCAGCCTCTTGACCTGGCTGTCCGTCGCGATCCTCGGCTGCCTGGGCTGCGCACTGTGCGTCGCGTGCACCCGGTGCCTCGGCTGCGTGGCGTGCATGGGCTGCCGGGACTGCATCGGCTGCGTCGGGTGCGTGAACTGCACGGGCCTGCGCGGCGTGGTCGGCGCCCGCGACCAGCACGCCGACCAGTCGCCCGCCCAGGCGGCCTGACGGGCTCAGCTGACCGGCTGGGCGAAGCGGTCCGACTGACAAAATCCGCGACTCACCCTGACAAAATCCCCGACTCGCGGGCAAGGGGGGCGTGGTTCGGCCGGGCGGGCGACGGGGCGGCGGTGACGATAGGTTCGGGGCATGGCTGACGGTGCGCGCTTCCCCATCCCCCGGATCGGCATCTGGACCGGCGCGCTGGAGGCGGTACCGGCCAGCCGCGCCCGCGAGCTGGCCGTCGAGCTGGAGGAGCTGGGCTACGGCGCGGTGTGGATCCCGGAGGTCGCCGGCCGGGACCCGTTCGTGCACCTGGCGCTGCTGCTCTCGGCCACCCGGACGCTGATCGGCGCGACCGGCATCGCGAACATCTGGGCCCGGGACGCGGTGGCCACCTCCGGCGCGGTCAAGGGGCTGACCGAGGCGTTCCCGGAGCGGATGCTGCTCGGTCTCGGCGTCAGCCACCAGAACCTGGTCAGCGACCTGCGCGGGCACGACTACAACAAGCCGCTGACCGCGATGCGCCGCTACCTCGAGGGCATGGACGCGGCCCCGTACACCTCGTTCCGGCCGACCACCCCGGTCCGCAGGGTGCTCGCCGCGCTGCGGCCGAAGATGCTGGCGCTGGCCGCCGAGAAGGCCGACGGCGCGCACCCGTACTTCGTCACGCCCGAGCACACCGCCAGGGCCAGGGAGATCCTCGGCGCGGGGCCGCTGCTGTGCCCGGAGCAGGCCGTGGTGCTGGAGACGGACCCGGAGAAGGCGCGGGCCATCGGGCGCGAGTACACCAAGGTCTACCTCGGCCAGCCCAACTACGTGAACAACATCCTGGAGCTGGGCTTCAGCGAGGCCGACCTGGCCGACGGCGGCAGCGACAAGTTCGTGGACGCACTGGTGGCCTGGGGCGACACCGACTCGATCGTGGCCAGGGTGCGCGCCCACCTGGACGCCGGCGCCGACCACGTCGCCGTGCAGGCCCTGCCGGCCACGCGGCGCGACGTACCCGACGGGCAGTGGCGCGAGCTGGCCCCCGCGCTGCTCTCCCTGAGCACGGCCTGAACCCCTCACCTGGTCTGACCTGCACACCATCCGAAATCCGTAATCACCTGAAAGTGCCATTGATCTGGCGCTGAACCGTTACTATCGGTGTCCTCTGTGAACGGAGGTAGCCGTGGGTTACAGCCTGGGAGTGGACCTCGGTACGACGTTCGTGGCGGCCGCGCTGGCGGTGTCCTCGTCGCGGGTCGAGATGTTCACGCTGGGCGACCGCGCCGAGGTCACGCCCGCTGTGGTGTACCTCGAGGAGGACGGCACCCTGCTCACCGGGGAGGCGGTCAGCGGCCTGCGCACGGTGAGCCATCCGGACCGGGTGAGCCGGGTGTTCAAGCGCCGCCTCGGTGACCCGACACCGGTGATCCTGGGCGGTCAGGCGTACTCGGTCACCACGCTGCTGGGCACCCTGCTGCGCGATGTGGTGCAGCGCGTCGTGGAGAACGAGGGCGGGCCGCCGGAGCGGGTGGTGCTGACCCACCCGGCCAACTGGGGACCGTTCCGGCGCGCCCTGTTCGAGGAGGTCGCCAGCTTCGCCGGCGTGGCCAACCCGATCATGGTCACCGAGCCGGAGGCGGCGGCCGCGCGCTACGCCGCGTCCCGGCAGCTGGCCGCCGACCAGACGGTGGCGGTCTACGACCTCGGCGGCGGCACCTTCGACGCCACGGTGCTGCGGGCGGTGCCCGGCGGCGTGGAGATCCTCGGGTCCCCGGAGGGCGTCGAGCGCCTCGGCGGGGTCGACTTCGACGAGGCCGTGTTCGGCTACGTGAACTTCCACAGCAACGGCCAGCTGGCCGAGCTGGACCTGCGCGACCCCCGGATCTCCAGCGCGATGGCCCGGCTGCGGCAGGACTGCGTACTCGCCAAGGAGACCCTCTCGGTGGACACCGAGACCACCATCCCGGTCTTCCTGCCCGGCAAGCACTTCGAGGTCACGCTGACCAGGGCCGACTTCGAGGAGCTGATCCGGGCGCAGGTCGACTCGACCATCGGCGCCCTGTCCCGCACGCTGCGCTCGGCCGGGGTCGCGCCGGCCGAGCTCGGCGCCGTGCTGCTGGTCGGCGGCTCGTCCCGCATCCCGCTGGTGGCCCGGATGGTCTCCGCCGAGCTGGGCCGGCCCATCGTGGTGGACACCCACCCCAAGTACGCGGTCGCCCTCGGCGCCGCGACCCTGGCGGCGCGGGCGCCGGCCGGCCAGGTCCGCACGGAGTTCACCGGCGAACCCGGCAGCGAACCCGGCACCGCCGCCGACACCCCGCCGCCCACGCCACCCCCGCCGCTGCGGGAGGTACCGGTCCAGGAGCCGGCCCGGCTGGCGCAGCCACTGCCACCCCCGCTGCCACCTCCGCTGCCGGTCCCCCAGCAGTACCGGGACCAGACCCCGCCGAACCAGGGCGCACCGAACCAGGCACCGCCGCCCGGGGAACAGCGGCGCCCGCAGGCCCCCGCGCACGCCTACGCACCGGGCCGACCGGACGCCACACCGACCCCGCCGGCCTGGGCCTACCCGCCGAACACCGGCCGGCTGCGCACCCCGGCGCACTCCGACACCGTGCCTCCCGGGCGGCTGGCGCCGGTGCGGCCGCAGTCGCCCCCGCCCACCCGGCCGCCCTATGCGCCGCCGCCGGCGGGCCCGGTCGCCGGGGCCTCCCCCTGGCAGGAGCCGCCGCCCACCGAGCGGCACCACGTCGGCGCGCCACCCGCCCCGATGCGGCCCCAGCGGCGCGGGCTGCTGGTCGGCGCGCTGGCGCTGGCCGTGCTCGCCCTGGCCGTGACGACCTACCTGTTGGTGTTGCGGCCGACGACCGCGAACGCCGACACAGCGCAGCTGAGCCTCACCACGTCGCAGGTGCGGATCGGCGACTCCTACTTCAGCACCGCGAGCGGCTTCCTACCCGGCGAGAAGGTCATGTTCTCCTGGACCGGCCCCACCAACGGTGTGATGAGCGCCGACCCCGCCGACCCGAACGGCCGCACGACGCACGGGCCGATCATCGAGCGGGACCCGCCGGGCGACTACGTGATCATCGCGACCGGCCAGACCTCCGGCCGCAGGGCCACCGCCACCATCGAGGTGCTACCCCCGCCCGGCAACTGAGCGGCCGAGCGACGGGTCGGCCGCTCAGCTGAACGGCGGCCGGGGTGTCAGGTCAGCGGGGCCCGGCCCTTGCCCGGCTCCCCGGCGAAGGCCTGCGCAATGGCCAGCCACTCGGTGGCCACCGGGCCGGTGACCTCCAGCGCGAGGTCGTCGCGGTGCCGGCGCTGGGTGACGAGGAGGCAGAAGTCCAGCGCCGGGCCGCGCACCAGGTCGGGCACGCCTTCGGGGCCCCAGGCCCACAGCTCACCCCCGGGCGCGGTCAGCTCCACCCGGACCGGGGTGTCGGGCGCCTGCCGGCCGTGCAGCGCGTAGCTGAACGGCATGGCCCGCACCCCGATGTGGGCCACGTGGTGCAGCCGCTGTGTGGGCTCGCGGCGCGCGGCGAGGGCGTCCACCACGTCCTGGCCGTGCGCCCAGGTCTCCATCAGCCGGGCGGTCACCGACGAAGCGGCGCTCATCGGCGGCCCGTACCACGGCACCCGGGTTCCCGGGTCGAGCGCGGCGAAGGTGCTGACCAGCCGCCCTCTGGACTCGTCGAACCAGGCGAGCAGCCGGTCCGGCGGCAGGTCCCGGTACCGGGCGGCGATGTCGTCCGGCGAGAGGCCGCCGTCCGCCAGCATCTTCGCCAGCTCGGCCTGGAAGGCGTCCGGGTCGGTCGCGGAGAGCACGGCGGCGTCGTCGAAGTAGGCGAGGTGGCTGATCTGGTCGCGCACCGCCCAGCCCTCCGCCGGTGTGGCCAGCTCCCAGTCGCTGTCCGGCAGCCCGACCAGCAGTGCGCGCAGCACCTCGGTCTCGGCCATCAGGTCGTCGGTCAGCTGGTCCATCCCGACCGGCATGGTTGCGCCCTCCCTGTCCGCGGCGTCGATCTCCGGGCATCCTCCCCCATCCACGGGCGGACGGCCGGGGGAACGTGGCGCGGGATCAGCAGCGTGAGCTCAGCGGCGCGGGGGGCGCCGGCCCTGCGGGCGGGCGCGCCACCAACCGCGCCCAGCGAGCACCAGGACGACGACCGAGACCAGCACGATCAGGATCGGGCCCAGCACCCCGTGGCCGACCAGGGCCACACCGAGGCCGAACACCAGGGTCCCGGTGATCACGCTGATCAGCAGGGCGAAGGACCGCCGCTTGGGCTGGATCGTGCCGACATCGGTGTCTTCCAGCCGCAGTCGCACGACGATCTCATCGAAGTCCGCGCGTTCCTTCGGGGTCAGTGCCATGGCGGAGGCTCCTCGGTTTCTACCCGGGGCACGCCACGTCGGGGCGTGCCGACACGGGGAGGAGTGCCCAATCGAGTGGATCTCACCGTCGGTGCCGACACCATCCGCGCGGACCGACACCAACGAGGTTACCGGATCGTGACCTGAGCGTGCCGCGGGGTCCCCTTTAGGGGCATGAGGATCACACGGACGTGATTCCGAGCCCGTATTCGTCATACCCAGCGTGACCTGCCAAGCTAAACGGCGTGCGCAACAACGCCGCCGAGCCGACGCTTGGCCACGTCATCATGTTCGGCGCGGCCTCGGTGGGCTGGCTCGTGCTCTTCCTGATCAACCTGACGCTGTTCGCCCCCGGCGCCGGCTGGTGGGTCCGCGCGGTGTTCAGCGGGGTGCTGCTGGTCGGGTCGGTCGTGTTCACGTTCGTGCTGTGGCGCCGGCTGGGCAAGGCGAAGAAGAGCACCGGCAACAGCTCCCAGCGCCCCTTCTGACCCGGCAGCCCCTTCTGACCCGGCCCTTCTGACCCGGCCGTTCTGACCGGGCGACCCGCACCGGGCGGCGGTAGCCACCACCCGGTGCGGACCTGAGAAACCCGAGCTACCCGTTCACCAGGTCGGCCGCAGCGGCATGGACGACTCGCCCCGCTCGCCGAGCTTGACCCCGAGCACCTGGTGCAGCTGGATGTTGTTGCGCTCGAAGCCGACCACGCAGGCGGCCATGTAGAGCCGCCACACCCGGGCGCGCTGGTCACCGACCTCGCGCACCGCCTCGTCCCAGCGCTCCTCGAGGTTGTCACACCAGCCGGAGAGCGTGCGGGCGTAGTGCTCGCGCAGGTTCTCCTCGTGCCGCACCTCGAAGCCCTGCCGGTTCATCTCGCTCACCAGCAGCCCGACACCGTGCAGCTCGCCGTCCGGGAAGACGTAGCGACCGATGAACGCGTCGACCTCGTTCCCGTCCGCGGTGGGCTGGGTGATGCAGTGGTTGAGCAGCCGCCCGCCCGGCTTGAGCTTGCTGTACAGCTTGCCGAAGTAGGCCGGCAGCTGGGCCGCGCCGATGTGCTCGGTCAGCCCGATCGAGGAGACGGCGTCGAAGTCGGTCTCCGGCACGTCCCGGTAGTCCAGGTGGCGCACCTCGGCGAGCTCGGTGAGGCCCCGCTCGACGATCTCCTTCTGCGCCCACTCGGCCTGCTGGCGCGACAGCGTCACACCCAGCGCCTTGACGCCGTGCTCGGCGGCCGCGTGCATGACCATGCCGCCCCAGCCGCAGCCCACGTCGAGCAGCCGCATGCCCGGCTTCAGGCCGAGCTTGTTGGCGACCAGCTCGTGCTTGGCGCGCTGCGCCTCCTCCAGGCTGGCGTCCTCGGTCTCGTAGACCGCGCAGGTGTAGGCCATCGACGGGCCGAGCACCCAGGAGTAGAAGCGGTTCGAGACGTCGTAGTGGTGCGAGATCACCTTCGCGTCCCGCGACTTGGAGTGCAGCCGGCCGCGCGGGCGGTACTCCACCGGTGGGATCGGCGCCCGGTGCCGCAGCCGGTAGCCCAGCAGCGTCCGGAACAGCTTGGCCCGCTGGTCCTTCGGGATGGAGTGCAGCGTGACCTCGGCGAGCTCGCGCAGCACGGCGGACATCTCACCGTCGATCTCGATGTCGCCGGTCACGTAGGCGCGCGCCAGGCCCAGCGAGCCGGGCGCGGACGCGAGATAGGACAGCGCCCTCGGGGTGCGGACGCGCAACGCGTACGGGGAGTCCGGCGGTCCGACGGCACTGCCGTCGTAGCCGGTCACCCTGACCGAGGTGTCCGATCCGATCACGCTCTGGAACAGCTCCGCCACCCGCATAGCCATCAGCGCTCCCGCACACACTTGTCGTAGAGGTCGGGTAACCGTCCGCCCGGGTCGTAACCCTTCTTGAGTGCCCGGTAGGCGGCCCCGTTGTACCGCTGCTCGAACTCCTCCGGTGTGTAGTAGGAGTTCGAGTACAACGACTTGTGCCCGTCCAGATCGGCAACGAGCTGCTCGATGCGACGGTTGTGGACACCCGGCACCTGGCCCGGCGCAAGCGGCACGGCCGACCAGAACCCGACGTTGACGTAGAGCCGGTCCGGCTCCATCGGGTACAGCGGCCAGCCGGCGCGGTCGCGCAGCCGCACCGGGCACAGCCAGACGGGGCTGATCCCGATGTCGGCGTGGAACGCGGCCAGGAACTCGGCCAGCCGCTCCACCGGCACCTCGATGTCCTGGATCACCGGCTCCTCGAGCGGCTGGCGCAGCGCGCCCCGGATCCGCTCGCTGAACCGGTACCGGCGGTCCTTGGCGACCAGCTTGCGGAACACGTCCGAGCGCCGGTAGCGGCTCGGCCACAGCTTGCGCACCACGGGGTGCTGCGCGCCCAGTGCCCGGGAGCACCAGAACCAGTCCGTGTCCCAGCGCCAGATGTAGTCGCGGGTGGTCAGCACGTCCTCGCGGCGCTGCTGGATCGACCGGTAGTAGATCTGCTGGCCGGTGTAGTCGCTGGCCGAGCCGCCGGCCGGGAGGTCGTCGGTGAGCCGGCCCAGCGTCAGGTACTGCTCCCCCGCACTGAACACCGTGCCGTCCACGAAGTCGACCTGCTCGCCCTGGTAGCTGCCGGCCGCGCAGATCGCCGCGATGGCCTCCGCGCAGTCGACCGCGCCGGTCGGGCCGGGGAACGGTACGTGCCGCAGCGCCACGTACCGGGTGACCGGCTGCAGCTCCACCTTCAGCGACACGGCGTAGCCCAGCGTGCCGTAGGAGTTCGGCAGCCCCCGGAACAGCTCGGCGTGCTCGTTGTCCCTGGTCGCGGTGAGCAGCCGGCCGTCGCCGGTGAGTACCTCCAGCTCCAGCACGGACTCGTGGGCGAGCCCGTGCCGGAACGAGGTGGACTCGATGCCGAGCCCGGCCAGCGCGCCGCCGACGGTGATCGTCTTCAGCTGCGGCACGACCAGCGGCATCAGGCCGTGCTCCAGGGTCGCGTCCACCAGCCGCTCGAACGTGGTCATGCCCTGCACGGTGGCGGTCCGGGCCACCGGGTCGACCTCGAGCACCTGGTCCAGCGCTCCGACGTCCAACCGGGCGACCCGGTCACCGTCGGCACGGAACCGGAACAGGTTCGAGGTGGGTTTGGCGAGCCGGACACTCTGGCCCTCCGGCAGTCGGGCGTAGCGGGCCCGCAGATCCGCGGTTGCCGCCCGGTGCCCCGTTAACGCATTCACAGCGTCGACGCTAATTGCTCGGACCCTCGGATTCCTAGTGTTTCCGCTCTATGCCACTCACCGAACCGGGTGAGCCTCAGATGTGCTGAACCACCTGCTCGTAGTCGAGGCGCGGCAGCCGGTCGAAGAAGGCGCCCTCGCCGGGGTGGCCGATGTTCACCACGACGAGGCTCTTGAGCCGGCCGTCGGCGAAGAACTCCCGGTCCACCCCCTGGGCGTCGAAACCGGTCATCGGGCCGGCGGACAGCCCGGCCGCGCGCACCCCGAGCAGGAAGTAGCCGGCCTGCAGCGTCGCGTTGAACCGGGCGTGCTGCTCACGGAGCGCCGGGTTGGCCTCGAACGTGTCCTTCATCTCCGGGCGGATCGGGAAAACCGTCGGGATGTGTTCGTGAAAGCCCAGGTCGGCGGCCAGGATGGCGACCACGGGGGCGCTCGCGGTCTTCGGGCCGTTGGCGCCGGCCATGTGTGGGATGAGCCGGTCCCGAGCCTCGCCCTTGCGCAGGTAGACCACCCGCAGCGGCTGGGTGTTGGCCGAGGTCGGCGCGAACTTGGTCAGCTCGTAGATGGCCCGCAGCTGCTCGTCGGACACCGGCTCGTCGGTGAACGTGTTCGCGGTCCGGGCCTCGGTGAACAGCAGCTTCTGGGCGTGCTCGTCCAGCGCCAGCACACCGTCCTGGGGAACGAGTGTTTCGGTCATGGTGAACTCCCTGAGAGACGGTCGGCCAATGCGCTCGACTCCCGGGCGCATCGCTTATCGCTGACACAAACGGCTAGTCTCCCCGACCCGATTCCGGGAAGTGAGCCAGGTCATATAGTTGAACGCTCAATCATATTCAGGGAGTGCCTGGTCCGGCCACCATCGAGTGCAGCTGCGCCCGCATCCCCGGCCACAGCCGCGCGACCTCCTCGCCCCGGTCCAGGAAGTTCAGCACCGCCAGGCCCCGGATCGCCGCCAGCGCGGTGGCCAGGAAGGACCGGAAGTCCGGCCGCTCGGCCAGCCCGGGCATCCGGTCGTGGCAGAACTTGACCACCCGCCGGGTCAGCTCCCGCTCGAACTCGCTCAGCCCGCCACGCAGCTCGGCGTCGGTGCGGGCGGCCAGCCACAGCTCCATCAGCGCGGGGAACAACCGGTCGGTGTGCAGCGCCCACAGCTGGTCCAGCAGCGCCAGCTGGGCCTGCTCGGGTCGCTGCGGCGGGCTCGGCTGGGCGGCGCTGACCTCGTCGGCCAGCTGGTCCGCGACATGGCGCAGGGCGGCCAGCACCAGCTCGGCCTTGGTACTGAAGTGGTGCGCCTGCGCGCCCCGGCTGACCCCCGCGCGGCTGACCACGGCGGCGGTCGTGAGCCCCGCGTAGCCCTGCTCCAGCAGGCAGTCCACGCACGCCTCGAGCAGCGCGGCCCTGGTCGTGGCGCGGCGTTCGGCCTGGGTGCGGCGCGGTCGGGGCGTCGGCCGAGGGGCCGGCTGGCGCTCGAGTACGGCGGGCCTGCGCTCGGGCGGGGGCGGCGGTTCAGACAAGGTCGTGCTTGCCGAGGAACTCATCCAGGTGCGCCCAGGTGGTGGTGCGAGCCCGGCGGCCGGTGAGCACCCCGAGGTGGCCGCCCGGCGCCGTCTCGAACCGCACCTCGGGCGACCCCGTGAGCAGCTCGGCGCCCCGCCGGACCGCCCGCAGCGGCGCGATCACGTCGTTCTCGCCGGCCACCACGAGCACCGGCACCCGCACGTCGGCCAGGTCGATCCGCCGGCCGTCCAGGTCCAGCCCGCCGTCGCCGAGGTCGTTGGCCCGCAGCATCAGGTGGTAGATCTGGCCGAACGTGCGCCCCGGGTAGCCGTGCATGTGGCTCATCAGGTAGTCGACGGCCTCGATCTGCTCCAGCACGTCGCGGTCGTCCAGCCTGGACAGCACCGTGAGCGGTTTGGTCAGGTACTTGTCGACCGAGGACAGCTGGAACGCCCACTTGACCATCGGCGCCGGGATGCTGCCCAGCGCCTGGTAGACCGAGGAGACCAGGCGGCCGCCCGTGATCGCGGCCAGCGGGCGCAGCGGGGCGACCAGGGGCACCGCCGTCACGTCGAACGGGCTGGCCACGGCGGTGACGGTGTGCGCGGGCAGGTTGGCCCGGTCGGCCGCGGTGAGCAGCGCGAAGATGCCCCCGAGGCACCAGCCGACCACGTGCACCGGCAGGCCGCCGGAGTGCCCGCTGACCCGGTGCACCGAGCGCGGCACCACGTTCTCCACCCAGAACTCGATGCCGAGGCCCCGGTTGCCGAACGAGATGGTGCCGTAGTCGACCAGGTACACCTCCCGGCCGGCGCGCAGCAGGTGCTCCACCAGGCTGCAGCCCCGGCGCAGGTCGTAGGCGAAGTCGGGGGCGCCGAGCGGCGGCACCAGCAGCACCGGCGGCCGGTCCGGGTCCGGGCTGGGCGCTCCCTCCAGCGGCAGGTAGTGGTACAGCGTGGCCGAGGGTGCCTCGTCGACCACCTCCCGGGGCATCCGGCGCAGGTCGGCGAGGTGACCGGTGACGGTCTTGTCCCGCACGTTCGCGGCGGCGGCCCAAAGATCCATGGCGTGAGGTTACCGGCAGGTGCGCATGTATGTGAGACTCGGCGTATGGAGCGGAACATCTTCGACGACGACCCAGAGGCATTCCAGGCTTTCCGCGACCTCGCCCGCACGTTCGTGGACCGCGAGATCGCGCCGTACCACGAGCAGTGGGAGGACGAGGGTCAGGTCAGCCGGGAGGTCTGGCTGGCCGCCGGCAAGGCCGGGCTGCTGGGCACCGACGTGCCCGAGGAGTACGGCGGCGGCGGGGTGGACGACTACCGGTACAACGCGATCATCGTCGAGGAGCTGGTCCGGGCCGGGGCCAGCGGCATCGGGTTCCCGCTGCAGAACGACGTGGTGGCGCCGTACCTGCTGCGGCTGGCCAACGACGAGCAGAAGCGGCGCTGGCTGCCCGGGTTCTGCTCCGGCGAGATCATCACCGCGATCGCCATGACCGAGCCCGGCACCGGCAGCGACCTGCAGGGCATCCAGACGACCGCGGTCCGCGACGGGTCCGACTACATCGTCAACGGGTCCAAGACGTTCATCACCAACGGCATCCTGTCCGACCTGGTCATCGTGGTCGCCAAGACCGACCCGGACGCCGGCAGCAAGGGCTTCAGCCTGATCGTGGTGGAGCGGGACATGCCCGGCTTCGAGCGCGGCCGGCGGCTGAAGAAGGTCGGTCTGAAGGCGCAGGACACCGCCGAGCTGTCGTTCACCGACGTCCGGGTGCCGGCCGCCAACGTGCTCGGCGAGGTCGGCCAGGGCTTCATCTACCTGATGCAGAACCTGCCCCAGGAGCGGCTGTCCATCGCGGTGGGCAGCGCCGCCGGTGTGGAGCAGGCTCTGGCCACGACCGCGCAGTACACCAAGGACCGCAAGGCCTTCGGCAAGCCGATCGGGTCGTTCCAGAACACCCGTTTCGAGCTCGCCGAGATCGCCACCGAGGCCCAGATCGCCCGGGTGTTCGTGGACCGCTGCCTGTCCGAGCACGTCGCCGGCAACCTGTCCGTGACCGACGCCGCCATGGCCAAGTGGTGGACGTCCGACCTGCTCAAGCGGGTGGTCGACCGGTGCGTGCAGCTGCACGGCGGCTACGGCTACATGCTGGAGTACCCGATCGCGAAGGCGTTCCTGGACGCCCGCGTGCAGTCCATCTTCGGCGGCACCAACGAGATCATGAAGGAGATCGTCGGCCGCAGCCTCTTCAGCTGACCGCCGCCGACCCGCACGGCCCCGCCCGGCCTCGCCCCGCACACTCGGTGTGGCCGCCGCACACGAGGTGTGGCCGCCGCCCACGATGCTCGCGTGCGACACACCCGCTGTGGTTGCCGCGCACCCTCTGTCGGTGCCGCACACCCGCCGCAGTGGGTGTGCGGCACCGAAAGAGGGTGCGCGGCGCCGTCGTGGCCAGGCGCTGGCGGCGTGGTCGCCGCGCACCTTGTGTGTGCACCGCGCACCTTGCGTAGTCGCCGCGCACCTTCCGTAGTCGCCGCGCACCTTGCGTAGTCGCCGCGCACGGTCCGAGGTTGCCGCGCAGCTTGCGGAGCGACACAGCGCACCTTGTGGGGTTCCCGCGTACCTCCTGACATGCGCGGGAACCACGGAAGGTGCGCGGCGTGGCCGGCGGTCGGTCGTCCGGGGCCCGGTGACCCCGGTCCGGAGCTGTCGGGGGTAGGCCTCACCATGGGGGGCATGAGCGTGGGGCAGCTGAGCGAGGCCGACACCGACAGTGCGTTGCGCGCCGAGGCCGAGGCGGCGCTGCGGGCGCTGGCCGGCCCGGCCGCGGTGCTGCGGGAGGACCAGTGGCGGGCGGTGCACGCGCTGGTCGCCCAGGGGCGGCGCGCGCTGGTGGTGCAGCGCACGGGGTGGGGCAAGTCGGCGGTGTACTTCGTGTCCACCGCGCTGCTGCGGGCCAGGGGCAAGGGCCCGACGGTGATCGTCTCGCCGCTGCTCGCCCTGATGCGCAACCAGATCGACGCCGCGGCGCGGGCCGGCATCCAGGCCGCCACGGTGAACTCGGCGAACACCGACGACTGGGAGCTCGTCTACCAGCAGGTCCAGGACGGCAAGATCGACGTGTTGCTGGTCAGCCCGGAGCGGTTGAACAACCCGGAGTTCCGGGATCGGGTGCTGCCGGAGCTGTCCCGCACCGCCGGGCTGCTGGTGGTCGACGAGGCGCACTGCATCTCCGACTGGGGGCACGACTTCCGGCCCGACTACCGCCGGCTGCGCTCGCTGCTGGCCGAGCTGCCGAGCGGGGTCCCGGTGCTGGCCACCACGGCCACCGCGAACGACCGGGTCACCCACGACGTCGCCGACCAGCTCGGGGTCATCGGCGGGGACGCGCTGGTGCTGCGCGGCCCCCTGGACCGGGACTCGCTGCGCCTCGGCGTACTCCGGCTGCCCACGGGCACTGACCGGTTCGGCTGGCTGGCCGAGCACCTCGGTGAGCTGCCCGGCTCCGGGATCATCTACACGCTCACCGTGAGCGCCGCCGAGGAGCTCGCCGCCTATCTGCGCGAACGCGGCCACGCGGTGGAGGCCTACACCGGCAAGACCGACCCTGCCCTGCGCCAGCGCACCGAGGACGACCTGCTGGCCAACCGGGTCAAGGCGCTGGTCGCCACGTCCGCCCTGGGCATGGGCTTCGACAAGCCGGACCTCGGCTTCGTGGTGCACCTGGGCGCGCCGGGCTCGCCGGTGGCCTACTACCAGCAGATCGGGCGTGCCGGCCGTGGCGTCGAGCACGCCGAGGTCCTGCTGCTGCCTGGCCCGGAGGACCGCGACATCTGGGCGTACTTCGCCTCACTGGCGTTCCCTGCGGAGCCGGCGGTGCGGTCCACCCTCGCGGTGCTCGGCGCGGCCGGCCGCCCGCTGTCCACCTCCGCGCTGGAGCCGCACGTGGAGCTGGCCAGGGGGCGGCTGGAGATGATGCTCAAGGTGCTGGACACCGACGGCGCGGTCCGCAGGGTCAAGGGCGGCTGGGAGGCCACCGGCCAGGACTGGGAGTACGACGGCGCGCGCTACGCCGGGCTGGTCAGGGCGCGGCGGGCCGAGCAGGAGTCGATGCTGCGCTACCTGGACACCGACGGCTGCCGGATGGAGTACCTGCGCCGGATGCTGGACGACCCGGACGCGGTCGCCTGCGGGCGGTGTGACAACTGCACCGGGCGCCGCTACGACGCCTCGGTGCCCGAAGAGGTCCGGGGCGGCGCGAGTGACTGGCTGGCCCGGCCCGGGCTGCCGGTGGCGCCACGCAAGATGTGGCCGTCCGGGATGTCCGCGCTGGACGTTCCGCTGTCCGGCAAGCTCGCGGCGGGGGACGCCGCCGAGGTGGGCCGGGTGATCGGCCGGCTGGTCGACGTCGGCTGGGGCCCCCGGCTGCGGCCGCTGCTGCGCGCCGACGGCCCCGCGCCCGACGAGGTGCTGGCCGCCGCCGTCGAGGTGCTCAAGGGCTGGGACTGGCAGAGCAGGCCGGTCGGGGTGGTGGCACTGCCGTCCCGGGCCCGGCCGCAGCTGGTGGCCTCGTTCGCCGAGCGGATCGCCACGATCGGCCGGCTGCCGCTGCTGGGCACCCTGGACGACTCGGCGCCGCCCCTGTACCCGGTCGGCCACGACCCGGAGGACGAGGACTTCGACCCCGAGATGGCGGCCGAGCCGGAGCCACCGAACTCCGCCCAGCGCCTGGCCCAGGTGCACCGGCGGCTGTCCGTGCCGGCCGGGCTGGAGCTGGGCGCCGGGCCGGTCCTGCTGGTCGACGACGTGGTCGGCTCGGGCTGGACGATGACCGTGGCGGCAATGCTGCTGCGCCGGGCCGGGGCGCCGGCCGTGCTGCCGTTCGCGCTGGCCGCTACCGGCTGAGCCCACCGCCGCGCCCAGCGCCGTGCTGAGGCGCCGCCGTGGTGGGATGGCGCGGTGCTCAGGCTATGGCCCTCCCCCACGACCGACCAGCCCTCGCTCACCGACGGCGAGCTGGCCGGCCTGTACGCCTACCCCGAGCCGCTGGACCGGCCGTACGTGCGGATGAACTTCGTGGCCAGCGCGGACGGGGCGGCCACCGCCGGTGGGGTGTCCAAGGGCCTGTCCTCCCCGGCGGACCGGCAGCTCTTCGGCCTGCTGCGCGAGCTGGCCGAGGTGATCCTGGTCGGCGCCGGCACGGCCCGCGCGGAGAACTACCGGGGCGCGCGCCGGCCGAGCCGGGTGACGGGCCGGCCGCCGAGGATCGCCGTGGTCACCGCGAGCGCGCAGCTCGACCCGGCCGCCCCCCTGTTCACCGACACTCAGGTACCGCCGCTCATCCTCACCGCCGAGACCGCACCGCCCGCGAACCGGCGCCGGCTGGCCGACGCCGGCGCCGAGGTGCTCGAGCTGCCGGGTGACCGGGTGGCGCCGGCCGACGTGGTGGCCGCGTTGGCCGAGCGGGAGCTGCACCGCGTGCTCTGCGAGGGCGGGCCGCACCTGTTCGGTGACCTGCTCGCGGCTGACCTGGTCGACGAGCTCTGCCTGACCGTGGCGCCCGTGCTGGCCGGCGGCGGCATCGACCGGATTGCGATGGGGCCGCACCACCCGCTGCGCGGCATGCGACTGGCCGGCGCGCTGACCGAGGACCACGTCCTGCTGCTGCGCTACCTGCGGGACCGGTAGGCCCGCGCGGCCGGTGGGCCGGCAGACCCGCCACGGCAGACCCGCCACGGCAGCCCCGCCACTGCGGCGCACCGCGGCCGGCCGCCACCCCGGCCCGCCAGCCCACCCCCACTAGGCCGGCAGCTGGGCGCGCAGCGCGGCGATCTGGGGCTGCATCACGGCGGCGGGCACGCTGGTCAGAGTGGTGGCGTCGAACGGCACGTGGGTGGCCAGCACCGAGTCGGCGAACAGGTCGATCCGGCTGATGCTCGGGCTGGCGAGGCCGCGCAGCGCGCCGTCGCAGAGCAGGCTGTCGAACGTGGTGGCGACGGGGCCGCCGGTCCACACCGGGATGCCGGCGAGCGAGCCGGCGCTGACCACGTGTGTGTGCCCGGCCAGCACCATTCGGACGTCGCTGCCCGTGAGCACCTCCGCCAGCGCCGCGCGGTTCTGCAGCTCGATGGCGCCCGACAGCGGGAGCGGCGTGGGCAGCGGCGGGTGGTGCAGGGTGAGCACGGTGCCGTCCGGCGCGGGCGTGGCGAGCTCGGCGCGCAACCAGTCGAGCTGCGTGGCGTCGACCAGTCCGTAGCCGTGGCCGGGCACCGTGCTGTCCAGCGCGATCACCCGCAGGTTGCCGAACCAGCTGACCTGGTCCAGCGGCGCGGTGTCCGACGGCTGGCCGAGCAGATGCTCCCGCAGCGCGGCCCGGTCGTCGTGGTTGCCGGCGACGTAGACCGGCCGCGTGCCGAGCCGCGCCAGGGCCGGGTCGACCAGGCCACGCAGCCGCCGGTACTCCGCGCCGGTGCCGCTCTCGGTGAGGTCCCCGGTGAACAGCACCGCGGCCGGTCGCAGGCCGGCCTGCTCGACCGCGCGCAGAGCCTGGTCCAGCACGACGTACGTATCCACCGGGTTGCGGACCGTGCCGCCCTCCGGGCCGATGTGCAGATCGGTGATCTGGATCAATGTGTGCACGGGTCCGCCAGCCACGTCCCCGATACTGCCCCACGAAGACCGTCCTGGCCGAGTCACGACCGCCAGCCTCACCAGATCCTCACCGGCCGCCAAGCAGTCTGTACCGTGCGGCGCACTCCGCGCCGCGGTGACTTCAGGGAGAACGCGTGCCGCGAACGGCTGGTCGACCACGCGGTCCGGCCGCGCCGGTGGCCCTGGCGGCGTTGCTTGCGGTGCTGGCTCTGCTGATGTGTTCCTGCGCGGTCGGCCCGTCCAGCCGGCCGCCGGTCGCGGTGCTCGGGTCGGGCGCCGGCAGCGGTGCCCCCGAACCGCCGCCCCGGCCGGCGCCGAAGGGGCCCCAGGTCCCGGTCCCCGATGTGGGCGACGCCAGCGGGGTGGACTTCATCGACTGCACCGACGACATGCAGGCCGTACTGCCGGTACCGATCCCCGCGGGCCGGGCGCTGCGGTTCGAGTGCGCGGACATGCCCGTGGACACCGACTCGGACAACGGGCGGCGCCGGCAGTCCTCGATCGGGCTGATGCGGGTGTCGCTGACCGACCAGCCGCCGCAGGCCCGACCGCCGCTGCTGGTGCTCGGCGACAGCGACGGCGAGACCGGCACGCTGCGGGCCGCCCGGCTGGCCGCCCAGGTCCCGCTCGCGCTGCTGCAGCACTTCACCCTGGTCGGCATGGACCGCCGGGGCGAGGGCACCAGCCGGCTGGACTGCGCGCCGCCGGACGTCCGCGAGGACATCCTGGACACCGACCTGACCAGCCCGGACCCGACCGCCGCCGACCGGCTGCTGGACGACGCCCGGGAGGTCGTGCAGGAGTGCTACCTCACCGAGGGTGACACGCTGACCAGGTACGACACCGCCGACACCGCCCAGGACGTGGAGCGCGCCCGCGCCCTGCTCGGGGTGCACACGCTGAGCGCGCTCGGCCTCGGCGACGGCGCCAGGGCGCTCGAGGTATGGGCCCAGAGCTCCCCCAGCTCGGTGGGCCGGCTGGTACTCGACGCGCCACCGGACCCGACGCAGGACTCGATCGGCGCGGCCGAGGCGCGGGCCACGGCCGCCGAAGCGGCGTTCGACGCCTTCGGCCAGGCCTGCGCCAGCCGCCCCGGCTGCCCGCTGGGCGCCAACGCCCGGGGCACCGTCACCCAGCTCGCCGACCAGCTGCGCGGCCGCCCGCAGACCGGCCCGGACGGCGAGCAGCTGACCGCCAGCGCGATGCTGCACGCGGTACTGATCGGGCTGGACGACCCTGAGGGCTGGCCGGCGCTGGCCAGCGCGATCGCGGCGGCCCAGACCGGCAACCCCACCGGGCTACTGCAGTACCTGGACCAGCTGCTCGGGCTGAACGGCCGCTTCGATCTGGCCCTGGCCACCCGGTGCAACGACACAACTCAGCGGGTCAGCCCGCCGCAGGTCACCGCGCTGGTCGCCAAGTGGCGCACGGCGCACCCGCTGTTCGGCTCGCTGATGGCGCAGCAGCTGCTGCTCTGCACGGCGTGGCCGGTCCCGTCCGACCCGGCCAAGGTGGGGCCGGCCGACGCCGCGCCACCGATGCTGGTGCTGACCACGGCGGTCAGCCCGAGGGTGCCGGAGCAGGGCTACCAGCGGGCCGCCGACCAGCTGGGCCCGGCCCGGGTGGTCAACTGGGAGGGCGCCGGGCGCGGGGCCTACCCGCGCACCCCGTGCGTGACCGCGGCGGCCGACGCACTCTGGGTCGACGGCACCGTCCCCCAGGCCAGCGTGCTCTGCCCACCCTGAACGCCGTGACGCCGCCGGGCCCCTAGGCTGGGCCGGTGCTCGCGTTCCTGCTGCCCGTTGTCGCCCTGGTGCTGGTGGCGGGTGCGATCGGCCGCTACCGGTCGGACGCCCGTGCGCGGTTCGCCGGGGTCACCGCTGCCGTGGCAGCCACTCTCGCTGTCTCGCTGGCCGTCCCCGGGATCAGCACGGGCATGGCGCTGTCGCAGGTGGTCACCTCTGGGGCGGTGGCGATCGTGGTCGCTGTGCTCGGCACCGTCTACGCGGAGAGGCGCCTCAGGCTCGTCCGGAACTGAGCGGAACCTCCGCCGTCCGCCGCTAGGGTGCCTCAATGGCAGCACCAGCACAGCGCACGATCTTCATCGCTACCGGTCCTCGAACAGGGCAGCACATCAGGATCGACACACCGGACGGGATCCTCCCCGACCCCATCGCATTCCCCGACCCGCTGGAAGCGGACGACTCCACCGAAGGTGTCCGGGATGTCAGGCGCGTTGACGCCGACAGCCCCGACTCAACCAGTTACAAACTGATCGTCGTGACGCAAGGATCGGACTGTCCTCCGATGTACTACCAGGTGGTGGACTAGACCGGGCGTCTCAGCTGGTGTCCTTGCGGGCTCGGGAGGGCTGGACGCGCTTGGGCTCGCCGGGCATCTTCGGGTAGTCGGGCGGGTACGGCAGGTCACCGAGGCCGTTCGCGGCGTCCGCCTCCGCCCAGTCCAGCACCTTCTCCAGGCCGCCGGCGTGCTCGCCCATCCCGGCGTGCGGGTCGCCCCGGTCGGCCAGCAGCCCCGGCACGGTCCGCAGGTCGAACTGGTCGGGCTCGGCCTCGGGCAGCGCGTCCCAGGTCAACGGCATCGAAACGGTGGCCCCGGGGCGGCCCCGGACCGACCAGGCGCTGGCCACCGTACGGTCCCGGCAGGCCTGGTTGTAGTCCAGGAAGACCCGCTCACCCCGGCTCTCCTTCCACCACTCCAGCGTGGCCCGCTCGGGCAGCTCGGCGGCCACCCGGCGGCCGATGGTGATCACCGCCCGGCGGACCTCGGTGAAGGTCCACTCCGGCCGGATCGGGGCGGTCACGTGCACGCCCCGGCCACCCGAGGTCTTCGGCCAGCCGACCAGCCCGGCGTCGGCCAGGACGTCCCGCAGTACGCCGGCCACCGCGACCGCGTCGGCGAAGTCGGTGCCCGGCTGCGGGTCCAGGTCGATCCGCAGCTCGTCGGGGTGGTCGGGCCTGGCGCTGTGCACGGGCCACGGGTGGAAGTCCAGCGTGCCCAGGTTGGCCGCCCAGGCCAGCACGGCCGGCTCGGTCGGGCAGACCTCGTCCGCGGTGCGCCCGCTGGGGAAGGTGATCTGGGCGGTGCGCACCCAGTCCGGCGCGCCCTTGGGCACCCGCTTCTGGTAGAACGGCTCGCCCTCCACCCCGTCCACGAAGCGCTTCAGGGTGGTCGGCCGGTCCCCGATGGCCCGCAGCAGCGGCTCGGCGACGGCCAGGTAGTAGTCCACGACCTCGCGCTTGGTGATGCCGCGCGCCGGGAAGTACACCTTGTCCGGGTTCGACACCCGGACCGCGCGGTCACCGTCCGGCCCGGGCACGGTCAGCTCCACAGCCGGCGATCGGGTCGGGCTCATGGGGGCCTCCGCCTTCCTCCGTCGGTCGGGCTCGCCCGGTCGTGTCGGGCCCGGTCGGATCGGGCAGACGCTACCGTGGGGGTATGTCCACCCGCGATCCCGTTGAGCCCGGTCGCCCCGGTGACCCGGTCGATCCGATCGAGGACGAGCTGATCGGGTTGGACCCGGACGACCCGGAGACCCGGGCCTTCGCCGAGCACCTCGGCCGGATGCGCTGCGAGCGGCCCGGATTCACCGTCGAGGGCTACCTGGGCGGCGTCTCCGACTTCGCCGACTCCGCGAACCGCGCGCAGGGCGGCCGGCGGCTGGGCGCGGTGGTGCTGGTCCTGCTGCTGCTCACGGTTGTGGTGTACCTGGTCATGGACGCGCTGGGCTTCGTCGTGTCGACCTGGTTCTCCGCCGCGCCCCCCGCTCACGACAGTCATGTCACCAACTCGTTCGACACGCGGGCCAGCTCCGGTATTAGCGTGGAGGCATGAAACCTGTCACTGACGCTCCGAAGGTCTCCAAGTCCGAGCAGGAGTGGCGCGACCAGCTCAGCCGCGAGGAGTACCACGTGCTCCGCGAGGCGGGCACCGAGCGGCCCTTCACCGGCGAGTACACCGACACCAAGACGGTAGGGGTCTACTCCTGCCGGGCCTGCGGCGCCGAACTGTTCCGCAGCGACACCAAGTTCGAGTCGCACTGCGGCTGGCCGTCGTTCTTCACCCCGCTGGCCGGGGGCGCGGTGATCGAGCGGGTCGACCGGAGCATGGGGATGGCCCGTACCGAGGTGATCTGCGGCAACTGCCACAGCCACCTGGGTCACGTGTTCTCCGGCGAGGGCTACGACACGCCGACCGACCTGCGCTACTGCATCAACAGCGTGTCGCTGAAGCTGGAGCCGGCCGAGGACGACACCAAGAAGGACTGAGGTCCTCGGGCCCCGCTCGGAGTTCCAGGGCGTCAGCTCCGGGCGGTGGTCCTGGCCAGCACCAGTGCCCCCGCGGCCGGCACGGCGAAGATCAGCAGGTGGATCGCGAGCTCCTCGCCGAACCCGTAGCCGTGCGAGACCCCGACCGCCAGGTCGACCGCGCAGGCCACCAGCCACAGCACCACGAACACCGTGAACAGCCTCGGGCCGCCCACGCCGGGCCGGCGGGCGGCCAGCAGGAACAGCCCGAGAATGACCAGCCCGACCGCGATTGCGATGACCGTCCGCACGTCGCTCCTTCGTCCTGAGAGTTCCTCAACTCAGGCGTCCAGCATCGACCCGCGGCGCGGTTTGATCAAGGCGCCACGACGGGGCCGCTGTGACAGAACCGCTACGGCAGGACCGCGACCAGGTCGGCGATGTCCAGCCGGGGACCGGTGTAGAACGGGATCTCCTCGCGGACGTGCCGGCGGGCCTCGGTCTCCCGCATGATCCGCATCAGGTCGACGATCCGGTGCAGCTCGTCGGCCTCGAAGGCGAGGATCCACTCGTAGTCGCCGAGCCCGAAGCTGGCCACCGTGTTGGCCCGCACATCCGGGTGCTCCCGGGCCTTCTTGCCGTGCTCGGCGAGCATGCCCCGGCGCTCCTCGTCCGGCAGCAGGTACCAGTCGTAGGACCGCACGAACGGGTACACGCAGATGTACCGCTTGGCTTCCTCACCGGCCAGGAAGGCCGGGATGTGGCTCTTGTTGAACTCGGCCGGCCGGTGCAGCGCGACCTGGCTCCAGACCGGCACGCTGGCCCGCCCGAGGGCGGTCTCCCGGCGCAGGTCGGCGTAGGCCGCCTGGACGGACTCGATCCCCTCGGCATGCCACCAGATCATGTAGTCCGCGTCGGCCCGCAGCCCGGACAGGTCGTAGACCCCTCGGACCACGACCCCCTTGCCCTCCAGCGCCGCGATGAAGTCCCCGGCCTGCTGGGCGGCCGCCGTCCGGTCGTCCCCGAGCCGACCCGGTTCGACCCGGAACACCGACCACATGGTGTAGCGGATCGTGTCGTTCAGCGCCTTGAAGTCGAGCCTGGAGCTGGCCCTGACATCGGCACTCACATCGGCACTCACATCGGCACTGACATCGGCACTGGCGCCGGGCCCGGTAGCGGGGATCGGGTCGGAGGGGGTCATACCGCCATGCTGCCATCCGGGGCGGCCGCGCGGCGCGTCAGGTCCGCCACGATCGCGGCCGCCGCGGCCTGCCCGGTGGCCACGCAGGCCGGTACCCCGACGCCGTGCAGCATCGCCCCGGCCACCGCGACCCCGGGCAGCTCGCCGACCGCCGCCTCCAGCTCGCCGACCAGCTCGTCGTGCCCCACGCCGTACTGCGGCAGCCCGCCGCCCCACCGTTGCACGTGCACCGCGACCGGCGCGGCGCTGAGGCCGGCCACGGTGGCCAGGTCGGCGCGCACCCGGGAGACCAGCTCCTCGTCCGGTACCCGCAGCGCGGCCGCCGGCTCCCCCGCCCTGCCCAGGGAGGCGCGCAGCCGGACCAGGCCGTCCGTGGCCTCCGGCGCCAGGTGCGGCCACTTGCGCGCGGTGTGGGTGAACGCCTTGGCCGCCAGGGGCTCGTCGGCGGCGACCAGCAGGCCGGAGGTGGCCGGCAGCGCGGCGGCGTCCTCCCCCCGGTAGGCCAGCGCGACCACGACCGGAGAGGCCAGCTGGACCTGCCCGGCCACCCGGGCCGCCCGGGGCGCCTCCCGCTCCAGCAGCCGGCGCAGCGCGGGAGCCGGCACCGCCAGCAGCACCGCATCGACGTCCAGCGCCTCCGGAGCGACCGCCGTACCCACCTCCAGGCGCCAACCACCGGGGCGCCGGCTCATCGCCCGTACCGGCAGTCCCAGGCGCACCTCCGCCCCGGCGGCGTCGCGCAGCGCGTCCAGCAGCACCCGGTAGCCACCGCGCACCGCACCGAACACCGGGGCCGGCCGCGGTGGCGGGCTGACGGAATCCCCGACTCGCCCTGACGGAATCCCCGACTCGCGGGGAAGGGGCGGCGGGGTGGCGGGTGGTGGGGGGAGCAGGGAGTCGGCGGCGGCGGTGAGCGAGGTGGCCCCGGCGTCCAGCTTCGCGGCGAGTGCCGGCATCGTGGCGCGCAGGCCGAGGCCGTCCACCCGGCCGGCGTAGACGCCGCTCAGCAGCGGGTCCACCAGCCGGTCGGCCAGCTCGTCGCCGAACCGGGCGCGCAGCAGCTCCCCCACCGAACGGTCGGTGCCGTCCCAGTCCAGGGGCAGCTCGCGCTCGGCCGCCGCCCTGGCCACCGCCGCCGGCGAGAGCACCGCGTCCAGCCTCGCGCCGGACCCGGGCACGCCGAGCACGGTGCCTCCGGGCAGCGGCGCGGTGCGGCCGCCGGCGCGCACGGTGGCGCTCGCCCCGGACGGGTGCACCAGGCGGTCGGTGAGCCCCAGCTCGGCGGCCAGTGCCGCGACCTCCGGGCGGCGGGCCAGGTACGCCTCGGCGCCGACGTCGATCGGCACGCCGGCCAGCGGCACCGTGTGCAGTACGCCGCCGAGCCGGTCGGACTGCTCCAGCACGGTGATCCGGGCGGCGGGCCCCAGCAGCGTGCGCAGGCGGTGGGCGCCGGCCAGCCCCGAGACGCCGCCACCGACCACCGCGACGTGCACCGGCCGGTCGGGCCCGGTCACAGCGCCGAGCCGGTCACAGCGCCGAGCCGGGCACAGCGCCAAGGCCGATCACGGGGTCCGGCCCGGTCACAGCGAGTGGACGAGGTCCACGACCCGGGCCAGTACGTCCGGATCGGTCTCCGGCAGCACCCCGTGGCCGAGGTTGAACACGTGCCCGGGCGCGGCCTTGCCCTCGGCGACGATCCGGCGCACCTCGACGTCCACCACGTCCTGACCCGCGAACAGCACCGAGGGGTCCAAGTTGCCCTGCACCGCCTTGTCGGGCCCGATCCGCCGGGTGGCCACATCCAGCGGCACCCGCCAGTCGACCCCGACCACGTCGGCGCCGGCCTCGGCCATCGCGCCGAGCAGCTCACCGGTGCCGACCCCGAAGTGGATCCTCGGCACGCCAGCGTCGGCCAGCTCCGCCAGCACGGCCGCCGAGTGCGGCAGCACGAACCGCCGGTACTCCCGCTCGGACAGCGCGCCGGCCCACGAGTCGAACAGCTGCACGGCGTCCACCCCCGCGGCGACCTGCGCGCGCAGGAACGTCGTCGTGATGCCGGCCAGGTGTCCGAGCAGCGCGTGCCAGGTGTCCGGGTCGGAGTGCATCAGGGCCTTGGTGCGCTCGTGGTTGCGGCTCGGCCCGCCCTCCACGAGGTACGAGGCCACCGTGAACGGCGCGCCCGCGAAGCCGATCAGCGGAGTGCCCGACGGCCCGTCGCCGAGCTCGGCGGTGAGCAGCCGGATCGCCTCGGCGACCGGGGCCACGGCGTCGAACTCGAGGGTCGGCAGCGCGGCCACGTCGGCGGCGGTGCGCACCGGCTCGGCCACCACCGGGCCCGTGCCGGCGACAATCTCCACGCCGATCCCGGCGATCTTCAGCGGCACCACGATGTCGCTGAACAGGATCGCCGCGTCCACCCCGTGCCGGCGCACCGGCTGCAGCGTGATCTCGCAGGCCAGGTCCGGGGTCAGGCAGGCGGTGAGCATCTCGGTGCCCTTGCGTAACGCCCGGTACTCCGGCAGGGAGCGGCCGGCCTGGCGCATGAACCAGACCGGGGTCCGGGACGGGCGCTCGCCGCGGGTGGCGGCCAGGAACGGCGCACCGGCCAGCTCCCGGCGCGGACCGGACGGGGGGCCGGGCGCGCGGGCGGGATCCCCGGCCGCGGGCGGCTGGGCGGCTAGTGGGTCCGGCATCACGCCTGGCGCGGCGACTGCCTCGCCGGAAGCGGCGTCGGACCTTTTCTCTGGCGCGACGGGATTCGACATGTCCTGACCATCCTCGCACGCCCGGCGGCGCGCCTGACTGCGGCCGCGGGTCAGGCCACCTACTCTCGGTCGACGTGAGCCCGCCGATATTCCGCCAGGCAGTGGACGCGCTGCAAGCCGTCCAGCCGCGGTCGGAGCTGCGGTTGGTGGACATCGACCCGCCGCGCCGACTCGCGCCGCACAGCTTCGCCATGGGAGTGGAGCTGGCCGAGGACGACGAGGACGACGACGACGCGGTCGACGTGACCGGCCGGCTCGTGCTGCTGCACGACCCGGAGGCCCGCGACGCGTGGGCCGGCACGTTCCGGATCGTCTGTTACCTGCGCGCCCCGCTGGACGTGGAACAGGCCGACGACCCGCTGCTGCTCGCCGTGGGCTGGTCCTGGCTGACCGACGCCCTGGAGACCTGCCGGGCCGGCTACGCGGCCCTGGGCGGCACCGTCACCCGAACGTGTTCCGCCCGCTTCGGCGACATCCCAGGGCCCACCCGGGCCGACGACGTGGAGCTTCGTGCCTCCTGGACCCCGAGCGACACAGAGTTCGGCCGACACGCCGAGGCGTTCTACCGATTGGTGACCCACGCGATCGGGTTACCAGAAGTGGGCGTATCTTTGATGACGGAACGTCACAGTTGATCTCGGCATCAGTGCTCCCCTCGAGATCAATCAGGGTCCGACCAAGCTGCGGGTCACTCTCTGAAGTCAGCTCGATCGCCCAAAAGAGTGGCCCAGTTCGACTAACGCCGTAGATCTCGAAGGAAAAACTTTCGATGAATCCGCGCGGTTAGGCCGCTTGGGGGCTACCCTGCGTCCACGACACCTCCTCGGACGCGCGGCCTGCACAGCCGATCGGACGAGGTCCCGGTGCCGGTCGGGGGGCACGACCGACTCCAGGGAGGTAGTGACGTGGCTGTAGTCGGCCAAGGCACGCCTATTCGCACCGCCGGTGCGAATGCTGTGCTGCCGCCTGCCATGGTCCCGCATCCGCGGGAAGAGTTATTTTCGGTGCTGGTGGTCGATGACCACCCGCTGCTACGCGAAGCCATCGCGGCGCGGCTACGCACCATGGGTGCTGGCACGGTGCACGAGGCCGCTTCGGTGGCCGAGGCCCGAGCCAGAGCCCAATCCAGCGGTCCCTGCGACCTCGCGGTACTGGATCTGGGGCTGCCTGACGGCAGTGGCCTTGATCTGGTCACCGAGTTGAGGGCAATGGGATGGAACCGGCTGGTGGTGCTGGCATCGTCCGACGATCCTTACGCGGTGCGCTCGGCTTTCCAGGCCGGTGCGCAGGCGTACCTACTGAAATCGGCATCGGCGGCAATCGTCACCGACGGCGTGAAGCGAGTCCTGGACGGCGGCGTCTATGCCGACCCGACAGTGGCGCCGCTGCTCGCCACCGGTACTCGGGTGCCAGGCACCGACAACACCCCGCGCGAGCTCTCGGCGCGCGAGGTTGAGGTGCTCCAACTGGTCGCTGACGGTCAATCCAACAAGGAGATCGGCGAGGCCCTGAACCTCTCCGCTCTGACCGTCAAGAGCCACCTGTCCAGGATCGGGCGCAAGCTCGGGACAGGTGACCGGGCCCAGATGGTGGCACTCGCGATGCGTGCCGGAGTCATCCGCTGAGCTCGCTCGGCCCGGCCAGCCGTGCCGTCGACGATTCGGCCTTCTCGGGAGACCTCTGTCCCCCGGGCCAGGTCGGAACCGATGGCGAACGGTTGCCTGCCGGTGTTCGGGACGGTCCAGCGGGTACCTCGGGTACGCGGGCGACCGCGCGGGACGGGTTGACGCCCACTCGCGACGGTCCGGGTGACACGCGCGATGGTCCGGCGGGGTCGCGGGACGGCACGGCCGAGGTGGCCGAGCCGATCCCGCTGCTCACGCCGGCCGACGGGCTCCCCGACGTGGTGCGTTCCGGCGCCGCGTTGCGGGACCTTGCGGCAGTCGTCGCGGCGGGCCACGGCCCGATCGCGGTCGATGCCGAACGCGCATCCGGTTTCCGCTACTCGGCCAGGGCCTACCTGGTACAGCTGCGGCGCGCGGGCGCCGGCAGCTCCCTCATCGACCCCATTCCACTGGCCGGTCGCTTCGCGCCGTTGGCCGAGGCACTGGACGGTCCGGAGTGGGTGCTGCACGCCGCGTCCCAGGACCTGGCCTGCCTGGCCGAGCTCGACCTCCGTCCGGCCACGCTCTTCGACACGGAGCTGGCCGGTCGGTTGGCCGGGCTGCCCAGGGTCGGGCTCGGTCCGATGGTCGAGCAGCTGCTCGGGCTGCGGCTGGAGAAGGGGCACGGCGCCGCCGACTGGTCCACCCGGCCACTGCCGGAGGACTGGCTGGTCTACGCCGCGCTCGACGTCGAGGTGCTGATCGAGCTGCGTGACGTGCTCGACGACCTGCTCACCAGGCAGGGCAAACGCGAGTGGGCCGCGCAGGAGTTCGAGGCGGTGCGCACCGCGCCGGCCCCGGCACCTCGGACCGACCCGTGGCGGCGCACCTCGGGCATCCACCGGGTCCGCCGGCCCCGGCAGCTGGCGGCTGTCCGGGAGCTCTGGCACGCCCGCGACGAGCTCGCCGAGCAACGGGACATCGCGCCCGGCCGGGTGCTGCCCGACTCGGCGATCGTGGACGCGTCCGTCACCGCGCCCACCTCCGCCGACGAGCTGTCCCGGCTACCGGTGTTCCGGGGCCGCGCCCAGCGCAGGCTGGCCGGCTACTGGTGGTCGGCGCTGCACCGTGCGGCCGTGCTGCCGAACACGGAGCTGCCGCCCACGACGCTGGCCGCCGACGGCCCTCCCCCGGTCAGCCGGTGGTCCGACCGCGATCCCGCGGCCGCCGCCCGGCTCGCCGCCGCCCGGGCCGCCGTTGCCGAGCTCGGCAAGCAGTACGAGCTGCCGGTGGAGAACCTGCTGCAGCCCGACCTGCTCCGGCGACTGTGCTGGCAACCGCCGGTGATCCCGGTCGACGAGGCGCTGCGCGCCGGCGGCGCCCGTCCCTGGCAGGTCGAGCTGACCGCCGCCCCCCTCGAGCAGGCCCTCAACACGCCGCAGCCCTGAGGTTCCGCGCCGACCGTGAGCGCCGACCGTGAGCGCCCACCGGCGGCGCCGAACCCTGCCTGGGCCCTCTAGGAGCCGTCGCGGGTGAACTCGTCGCGCTCCGGGTCGGCGGGGGCCAGCCGGACGGTGACGGTCAGCCCGCCGCCGTCCACCGGGGCCGCCGACACCGTGCCGCGGTGCGCCGAGACCACCGCGCGCACGATGGACAGCCCGAGCCCGGAGCCGCCGCCCGAGGACCGGGACGCACCGCGGCGGAACGGCTCGAACAGCTCCTCGAGGCGCGCGTCGCCGACCACCGCACCACTCGACGACACCTGGAGCTCACCGCGGCCCTCCGGGCCCAGCCGCGTGGCCACCTCCAGCCAGCCGCCCTCCACGTTGTGCCGCACGGCGTTCTCCACCAGGTTGCCCACCACGCGTTCGAGCAGCGCGGGGTCGCCGGTGGTCGGGGCGGGCTCGGTACGCAGCCGGACCCGCAGCCGCCGCTCGTCGGCCTCCCCGCGCACCGCGGCCAGCGCCGGGCGGACCAGCTCGGCCAGGTCCACCCTGCGGGTCGGGCCGGCCACCCCCGCCTCGGTACGCGCCAGCAGGAGCAGGCCCTGCACCAGCGCGTCGGCCCGGTAGGTCGCGCCCCGGACGACCTCGGCCATCCGGCGCAGCTCGGCGACGTCGGCGGAGCGGTCGGCCAGCGTCACGTCGACCTCGGTGCGCATCACCGCGAGCGGGGTACGCAGCTCGTGGCTGGCGTTCGCGACGAACCGGCGCTGCATCTCGAACGCCGCGTGCAACCGGTCCAGCATGGCGTCGAAGCTGTCCGCCAGCTCGGTGACCTCGCCGTGCGAGCCGCGCAGCGCGATCCGCTCGTCGAGGGACTCGGCGGACAGCCGCCGGGCGGTACCGGTGACCTGGCGCAGCGGCCGCAGCACATGCCCGACGGCGAGGAACGAGACGACCGCGGCGGCCGCCACCACCAGCGGGAACGCCACCAGCCCGGTGCGCAGTACGTCGGCCCTGGCGGCGTCGGCCAGCGCGCGGCCGAGCGCCTCGGCGGCCACGGGCTGGTCCCGCACCCGGACCGTGGTGCCCGGGGGCAGGGCCGGCACCGCGCTCACCACGCCGCCGACCAGCAGCCAGCCCAGCCACAACAGCAGCACACTGACCAGGGCGGCCAGCGCGGTGCACAGCACGGTCAGCCGCAGCCGCAGACCCCGGCCACGCCGAGGGCTCCTGGCGGCCGGCGCGGCGCCGGGCGGTGCGCTGCCGGTCGGCGGGGTCGCGGCGTGCTCCCACCAGCGCCGGGGCACCGTGGCCCCGGGGCGCCGGGCGAGCGGGAGCTGGCCCACGGGTCCCCCTACCCGGCCGAGGGGACCCGGTAGCCGGAGCCGACCACGGTCTCGATGATGCCCGGCTCGCCGAGCTTCTTGCGCAAGGTCATCACGGTGACCCGCACCGTGGTGGTGAACGGGTCGGCGTGCTCGTCCCAGACCCGTTCCAGCAGCTCCTCGCTGCTCACCACCGCTCCCCCGGCGCCGAGCAGTACCTCGAGCACGCCGAACTCCTTGCGGGTCAGCTCGACCAGCTCCTCGGAGCGGCGCACGGTCCGCCGGGCCGGGTCGAGCACCACGTCACCGGCGGCGAGCACCGGGGGCGTCGCCGGGGTGGCGCGCCGGGCCAGCGCCCGCATCCGGGCCACCAGCTCCGGGAAGTCGAACGGCTTGGCCAGGTAGTCGTCGGCGCCGAGGGTCAGCCCCTGGACCTTGTCCGCCAGCGTGCCGCTCGCCGTGAGCATGATCACCCGGGTCGTGCCACCGGCCTGGGTCAGCTGGGCGCACAGGTCGTCACCGGACATCCCCGGCAGGTCCCGGTCCAGCACCACCACGTCGTACCGGGTGATCGCCGCCTTCTCATGGCCGACGTCCCCGTCGTAGGCGACGTCGACCGCCATGCCCTCGCGCCGCAATCCCCTGGCCAGCGCATCGGCCAGGGGCTGTTCGTCCTCCACGATCAGTACCCGCACGTCGACCAGGGTAGGGCCATCCGGTGCGGGCGCCGACCACCGGCCGACCCGGCGCGGCCCGATCGGCCCGGCGCCGGTCTCGATCCGGCGCCGGGATCAGTCGCGGGGCCGGCGGCCGAGGGACTCGGCGTCGGTGTCCGCGCCGGCCCGGCCGAACTCGGCGGGGAGCGCGGCGGCCCACTCGGTGACGCGGCGGGCGACGTCCTGGGCGGTCAGCCCGACCGAGGCGAGCACGTCGCTCCGGCTGGCGTGGTCGAAGAACCGCTGCGGCAGGGCCAGGTCGCGCAGCGGCACGTCCACCTCGGCGGCGCGCAGCGCGGCGGCCACCGCCGAACCGACGCCGCCGTGCCCGCCGCCGTCCTCCACGGTGACCACCAGGCGGTGCCGGGCGGCCATGGTGACCAGCGCTTCGGCCACCGGCAGCACCCAGCGGGGGTCGACGACGGTGACGCCGATGCCCTGGTCGGCCAGCCGGCCGGCGGCGGCGAGGCCCAGCTCGGCGAACGCCCCGACGCAGACCAGCAGCACGTCGCCCCGGCCCGGCCCGGGGTCGCCGGCCGGCTCGCGCAGCACGTCCAGCCCGTCCTCCCGGCGCAGCGCGGGAATCTCCTCGATCACCGAGCCCTTGGGGTAGCGCAGCACGGTCGGACCGTCGTCGACCGCGACCGCCTCGCGCAGCTGTTCCCGCAGGCTGACCGCGTCCCGGGGGGCGGCGACGCGGATGCCGGGCACGATGCCGAGCAGCGAGAGGTCCCACATGCCGTTGTGGCTGGGCCCGTCGTTGCCGGTGACGCCGGAGCGGTCCAGCACCAGGGTGACCGGCTGGCGGTGCAGCGCCACGTCCATCAGCAGCTGGTCGAACGCCCGGTTCAGGAACGTGGAGTAGAGCGCGACCACCGGGTGCAGCCCGCCCATCGCCATGCCGGCGGCCGAGGTCAGCGCGTGCTGCTCGGCGATCCCGACGTCGAAGCAGCGCTCCGGGTAGGCCTGCGCGAACGGGGCGAGGCCCACCGGGTGCAGCATGGCGGCGGTGATGCCGACCAGGTCGGGCCGCCGCGCGCCGAGGGCCACCATCTCCTCGGCGAACACCGTGGTCCAGCCGCCCTTGGGCGGGCCGCCCGGGGCGCCGGTGGCCGGGTCGAATGCACCCGGGCTGTGCATCTGCTCGATCTCGTCGTTCTCGGCCGGCGGGTAGCCGCAGCCCTTGCGCGTCACCGCGTGCACCACGGCCGTGCCGCCGAAGTCGCGGGCCCGGCGCAGCGCGGCCTCCATGGCCACCAGGTCGTGCCCGTCCACCGGGCCGACGTACTTCAGCCCGAGGTCGCCGAACAGCGGCTGCGGGGACAGCGCGTCCTTCACCCCGGCCTTGAACGCGTGCAGCCCGCTGTAGACCACGCGACCCACCACCGGGGTCTGCGCCAGCGCCCGCTTGCCCGCGTCCAGCATCCGCTCGTAGCCCGGCTGCAGCCGCAGCGCCGCGAGCCGGTCCGCCAGGCCGCCGATGGTCGGCTGGTAGGACCAGCCGTTGTCGTTGACCACGATGACCAGGTTGCGGTCCTTGGCCACCGCGATGTTGTTCAGCGCCTCCCAGCACATCCCGCCGGTCAGCGCGCCGTCGCCGACCACCGCGACCACGTGCCGGCGGGCGTCGGTCAGCGCGAACGCCCTGGCCATGCCGTCGGCGTAGGACAGCGCGGTCGAGGCGTGGCTGTTCTCGACGAGGTCGTGCTCGGACTCGGCGCGGTTGGGGTAACCGGACAGCCCGCCGGTCATCTTCAGCCGGTCGAACTGGTCCTGCCGGCCGGTCAGGATCTTGTGCACGTACGCCTGGTGGCCGGTGTCGAAGAAGATCGCGTCGGTCGGCGAGTCGAACACCCGGTGCAGCGCCATGGTGAGCTCCACCACACCCAGGTTCGGGCCGAGGTGCCCACCGGTCCGGGAGACCATGGTCACCAGGAAGTCCCGGATCTCGCCGGCGAGCGTCTGAAGCTCAGCGATGTCGAGTCGCTTCAGGTCAGCCGGGCTGTGAATCTTCGGCAGCAAGGACACCCGCCCGAGTGTACGGAGGGCATCCCGGGCCGGCCTGGCGCAGGGCGGCGCCGGCCGGAGGCGGATCCCGGAGGTCAATGGATTGCCCTGAAGTCACCGAGCCCGATCGGAGGATCTTCGGCGTACGCTCCGGCAGGTGAGCGACGCCGCCGCGACGACCCCCGGGGATGCCCCCGGACAGACTCCCTCGAGGCTGGCGTCGTGGGCGTACGCGCTGCGCACCACCAACCCGCCGCCCGGCCCCATCGACCGGCTCGACCCGGTGACCAGGTGGATCGTGGTCAGCCGGGCCGCCGTACTGCCGATGACCCTGGTGGCCGGCCTGGTCGCGGCGCTGCTGGCGATCGGCCGGCCGGGGCTGGACTGGCGCTGGCTGCTGCTGTCGATCCTCGGCATCACGCTGGCGCACCTGGCCAACAACCTGATGAACGACCTGTACGACACGCAGGCCGGCTCGGACACCGCGCAGTACCCGCGCGCGCTCTACGCCCCGCACCCGATCCTGGCCGGTCTGGTCAGCCGGCGGGCCCTGGTGCTGGCCACGGTGCTGGTCAACCTCGCGGACCTGGTCATCCTGGTGGTGCTGACGCTGGCCAGGGGCTGGCCGGTGCTGGCCTTCGCGGTGGCCGGCTTCGCGCTCAGCGTGGCGTACACCGCGCCGCCGCTGCGACTGAAGAAGCGCGGTCTCGGCGAACCGGACGTGCTGGTCGTGTGGGGTCCGCTGATGGTGTGCGGCACGTACTACTCGGCCGTCGGGCAGGTGGGCTGGCCCGTGCTGCTGGCCTCGCTGCCCTACGGATTGCTGTGCGTCGCGGTGCTGATGGGCAAGCACACCGACAAGATCCCGTTCGACCGGCCGCTCGGCATCCACACGCTGCCCGTACTGCTCGGCGACCGGCGGGCCCGCACCGCCACGCTCGGCCTGATGGTCGGCTTCTACGTGCTCGTCGGGCTGTGTGTGCTGGTCGGCGCGATGCCGTGGCCGGCGCTGCTGGTGGTGCTCGGGCTGCCCCGGCTGGTCAAGGTGTGGCCCCGGTTCCTCCGCCCGCCGCCGGACGAGCCGCCGCCGGGCTTCCCGGTCTGGCCGCTCTGGTACGCCGCGCTGGCCTGGCTGCACACCCGCCAGGCCGGCCTGCTGCTCGTCCTCGGCCTGGCCATCGGCGCGGCGATCTCCTGACCCGCCTCGGTCAGTCGCGCAGGAAGAGCGCGACGGCCTCCAGGTGGTGGGTCATCGGGAAGGCGTCGAAGGCGCGCAGCTTGTCCAGCCGGTAGCCGCGGCCGGCGAGCAGCGCGACGTCGCGGGCCAGGGCGGCCGGGTCGCAGGCCACGTGCACCAGGCGGGCCGGGCCGACCTCCGCCAGCTGGTCGACCACGGCGCGGCCGAGCCCCTTGCGCGGCGGGTCGGCGACCACCACGTCCGGCCGCCACATCTCGGCGAGCTCGGCCAGCACCCGCTCCACCCGGCCGACCCGCCACTGCACCCAGGGCAGGTCGTCCAGCGCCTCGGCGCCGCACCGCACCGCGTCCCGGTCGGACTCCACCACGGTGACCGAGCCCTCGGGGCCGACCTGTTCGGCGAGCACCGAGGCCAGCACGCCCGCGCCGCCGTAGAGGTCCCAGGCGCAGCCACCGGCGGGCGCCTGGGCCCACTCGGCGACCACCGCGCACAGCGTGTCCGCCAGCGCCGGGTGCACCTGCCAGAACGCCCCCGGCGGCACCTCCCAACGCCGCTCCCCCACCTGTCGGGCCACCGGCCGCCGCGCATCCCGGCCGCTGCCCGTACTGACGTGCGCCTCACCGTCCGCGTCCAGCTCGACCTGCACCTCGCCGCCGGGTGTCCAGGTCCGCTCCAGCACCGGCGCGAGCATGCCGGGCGGGGCGAGCAGGCAGTCCGCGATCGGGATCACGTCGTGGGCCCGGTGCGCCCGCAACCCGGCCTGGCCGTCGGGGCCGACCGCCAGTCGCATC
Source organism: Pseudonocardia sp. (assembly GCA_036272155.1). Classification (GTDB taxonomy): domain Bacteria; phylum Actinomycetota; class Actinomycetes; order Mycobacteriales; family Pseudonocardiaceae; genus Pseudonocardia. The sequence continues at coordinate 1,389 of DATAZG010000195.1, read as the reverse complement.
CGGTGCCGCCAGCCCAGCGCTCCGCCGGGCAGCTCCTCGACCTCGGTGCCGAAGTCGGCCAGGTCCACCCCGGCCAGCCGGTGCAGCTGCTCGGCGAGCACGGCCGACTTGAGCTGCCGCTGGGCCGCCGGGCTGGCGTGCTGGTAGTCGCAGCCGCCGCAGCCGCCGGCCCTGGCCCACACACAGGGCGCCTCGACGCGGTCCGGCGAGGGCACCAGCACCGCGAGCACGTCGGCACGGCAGAACGAACCGTGCCGGTCCTCGGTGACCACGGCGCGGACCCGCTCACCGGGCAGCGCGTGCCGGACGAAGACCACCCGGCCGTCCGCCCTGGCCACGCAGTGCCCGCCGTGCGCCACCGGGCCGATCTCGAGGTCCAACACCCGGTCCAGCCAGCTCACCGGCGGGTCCAGCGGCGCCAGCGGCTCGGCCAGCGCGGCCCGCTCGGCCGTGACGGCCGACCCGGCCGGATCGGCTCCGGACAGCGGCTCCGCTCCGGAGAGCGGCTCGGCCAGCTCCGGGACGTTGTCGGTCCGGCTCATCGGGGTGGGGTCGAGACGTGGTCGGTGGGGCCGCCGGACCCGGTCGGGCCGGTGGGGGTGGACCCGGCCGGACCGCTCGAGCCACCCGGACCGGCCGGACCACCCGACGCCGCCGGGCCGTTCGGACGGCCCGGGTCGTTCGGGCGACCGGGGCCGACGGGCACACCCGGGTAGCCGCGGCGGACGGCGCCCGGGGCGCTCTCCCTGCGGTTGCGGGAGATGGCCCGCTGCTTGGCCCGCTCCGAGGACTCCAGCTGCCACGGCACGCTGGTGACCATCACGCCGGGCTGGAACAGCAGTCGGCCCTTGAGCCGCAACGCCGACTGGTTGTGCAGCAGCTGCTCCCACCAGTGCCCGACGACGTACTCCGGGATGAACACGCTGACGATGTCGCGTGGCCGGTCCTCGCGCAGCGACTTGATGTAGCCGATGATCGGCCGGGTCACCTCCCGGTAGGGCGACTCGAGCACCGTCAACGGCACCGGCAGGTCGTGTTTCTCCCACTCGACCATGAGCCGTCTGGTGTCGTCCTTGTCGACGTTGACCGTCAGCGCCGTGAGCGTGTCCGGCCGGGTGGCCTTGGCGAAGGCGAGCGCGCGCATGGTCGGCCGGTGCAGCTTCGACACGAGCACGACGACGTGGTTGCGGCTGGGCAGCATCAAGCCGTGCGCCTCGGACTCGAGCTCGGTCGCCACCCGCTCGTAGTGCCGGTTGATGGCCCGCATCAGGGCATAGAGCAGCGGCATCGCGATCAGCACCAGATAGGCGCCCTTGGTGAACTTGGTCACGACGACGATCACCAGCACGACGGCGCAGAAGCTCGCCCCGACGGCGTTGATCAGTCGCG
>DATAZG010000194.1:0-44135 GCA_036272155.1 Pseudonocardia sp. | reverse complement strand
CTTCGCCAGTGTCTCCCGCATGCCGTCGGCCATCTCGCCCTCGAGGTTGCCCCGGAAGAGCAGGTTGGCCACGACCCGGATCGGGGCGGCCGGCTCCTTGACCCGGTCGCGCCACTGGATCAGCCGGGTACCGCTCCCGGCCGGTTCGAGTCGCCAGCCCCACTGCATGTTGTTCTCGGTGACCTGGAAGGCGAACCGATTCGGCTCCTCGCACTCGGTCACCGTGCATCGGGTGGCCCAGCGGATGACGCCGCGACGGTTGAACCCGATGAACTTGGCCCCGACGGACGGCTCCTTCGCACCGCCGAGCCACTTGCCGCCCGTGTTGCCGGGGCTGAACCGGCCCATCTTGGTGACGTCCGTGACGAGATCCCAGACCTGCTCGACCGGCGCGTCGATCGTCACGCTCTCTTCGTTCACTGCGATCTCCCGTTGTCCCGATGTCCCGTTGTGAGCCCGGCCCGGCCCGGGCAGCGCGAGCACCATTACCTCACACAGCGACTCGCCCCGGTCAAAAGATGACCGGGGCGAGTGATCGACACTGCGCTGCCGTGGTGTGACGACGGGTCAGTCGACCTCGTCCTCCGAGTGATCGTCGGGTGAACTGCCGTTGCGGGCCTTGATCGTCGCTTTGGCCCGTGCCCGGCGCTGTGCGGGACGCGGTGCCGGCATCGGCATCTGAGCGGCGTGGCCGCCCTGGCCCCGACCGAGGATGAGCTCGGCGAAGGTGGCCATCGCCTCGTCGAGCTGGCCGGCGTTGCGCCGCTCGGATTCCTGGTTCGCCTCCTGAACGAGCGCGACCAGCGAGTCCTTGTCCGGACGGGCCCCCATCGTGCTGTCCAGGGAATCGAGACGCTTGCTGACCTGATCGAGCTGGACGGTTAGGGAGTCGAGGCGCTCGGCCAGCGCGGTGAGCTTGTCGGTCGGGTCGACCGCCGGGCGGGCGGCGAGCGTGCTGAGCTGCTCGCGCACGCCGCTGCCGGACTCGTCGATGAGCTTGCGCAGGTTCTCGTCGCGCGCTTCGCCGGCCTTGCGGCTCTCGTCCTGGCCGGCGGTCAGCTGCAGACGCAGATCGGCGGTCGCTTCGTCGACCCGGCCGCGCAGGGTTTCCTCGGCCGCGCCCACCCGCTCCTTAACCGGGCCGGTGATCGCGTTGGGCATCCCGTCGAGCCGGAGCTCGTGGCGGTCGAGTCGGTTGTCCAGGTCGTCGAGGCGCTTGTGCAGGCCGCCGAGCTTGTCGTCCAGGCCGTCCATCCGGCCGGCCACGCCCTCCATGCGTCCGGCGACACCGTCGAGCCGTCCGTCCAGCTGAGCGAACGGTTTCGCCAGCCGGTCGACGAGCGCGTCGACGGAGCGGCCGACCGAGGTGACGGCGGCGTCCTGGGCATCCAGCTTGGCGACAGTCTCGTCCAGCCGCTCGGCCAGCACGCTGACCTCGGTGCGGTCGGGAAGTTCGGCCAAGCGCTTGCGCATGGAGCCCAGCGCGTCGAGCGTCGCCAGCCGGGCGTGGATCTCGTCGAGGGAGTCGAAGATCTGCTGCTGTTCGCTGTCGCGGATCTCGGCGGCACGCATCAGCATGCTGCGCATCCGGTCGAACGACAGGCTTTGTTGATCACTCACGGCGTTGACGCTTTCGTCGAACGGAAAGGGGAGCTGACGCTGGAAGCGTATCGAGTAGCTCAGCGTCACTCTCATGGGTTGGGCGGTTTGACTTGCCTCACCCGATAGGTGGGGGTATAGGACAGAAGGGTGACTGTGGTGAAGCAGGTTCCTGTCCCGCTTACGTTCGAGCACGTTCGGACTGCGCCAAAAGTGCTGCTCCATGACCACCTGGATGGCGGGCTGCGCGCGAGCACAGTCGTTGAGCTGGCGGATGCCAGCGGTTACCGGTCACTGCCCACGCGGGACCCGGGCGAGTTGGCCGCGTGGTTCACTTCGGCGGCCGACTCCGGCTCCCTGGAGCGCTACCTGGAGACGTTCGGGCACACGGTCGGGGTACTGCAGGAGCGCGCCGGGCTGGTCCGGGTGGCCGCCGAGTGCGCGGAGGACCTGGCCGCCGACGGGGTGGTCTACGCCGAGGTCCGGTACGCCCCGGAGCTGCACGTCGAACGCGGCCTCGACCTGGACGACGTGGTGCTCGCCGTGCTCGAGGGCTTCCGGCTGGGCACCGAGCGGGCCGCGATGCGCGGGCACCGGATCCGGGTCGGCTGCCTGCTCACCGCGATGCGGCACGCCGCCCGTTCCCGGGAGATCGCCGAGCTGGCCGTGCGGTACCGCGACGACGGCGTGGTGGGTTTCGACATCGCCGGCGCGGAGGCGGGCTTCCCGCCCACCCGGCACCTGGACGCCTTCGAGTACCTGCGCCAGCAGAACTCGCACTTCACCATCCACGCCGGCGAGGCGTTCGGGCTGCCGTCGATCTGGGAGGCGCTGCAGTGGTGCGGCGCGGACCGGCTCGGCCACGGGGTGCGGATCGTGGACGACGTGACGGTGGAGCCCGACGGCACGGTGAGCCTCGGCCGGCTCGCCGCGTACGTGCGCGACAAGCGGATCCCGCTGGAGATGTGCCCCTCGTCGAACATCCAGACCGGCGCGGCCAAGTCACTCGCCGAGCATCCGATCGGGCTGCTCACCAAGCTGCGCTTCCGGGTCACGGTGAACACCGACAACCGGCTGATGTCCGGCTGCAGCATGACCAGCGAGCTGACCGACCTGGCACACACCTTCGGCTACGGCTGGGCCGACCTGCAGTGGTTCACCGTGAACGCGATGAAGAGCGCATTCATCGGCTTCGACGAGCGCCTGGCCCTGATCAACGACGTGATCAAGCCGAGGTACGCCGAGCTGATCGGCTGACGGAATCCGCGACTCACCCTGACGAAATCCCCGACTCGCGGGAAAGTAGGGCGGGGTCAGGGGCGGCGGAGGCGGTGCACGAGGTCGCTGACCAGGCCCGCCCAGCGCTGCGCCTCGGCGTCGAACGGTGGGCTCGGGGCCAGCCGGGTCGGGTCGGGGCGCAGCACGAACGAGGTGAGCCAGCCGAGGCTCTGGGACGGCTGCAGCGCGAGCGCGGCGGTCTCGTCGCCGGCCCACTCACCGACGTCCAGCAGCAGCTCCACACCGAGGTCGAGCTGGCTGGGGTCGACGGCGGCGGGGCCGTCGGTGAGGTCCTCGGACAGCCCGGCGAGCTGGTAGGTGTTCTGCGGGTCGATCTCGACCTCGAGCTCGCCGGCCGTCGCCTTGGCCACGACCTCCGGCCAGGTGGACGCGGCGGTCAGGTCGTGCCCGTCGGCGCCGGCGTCGGCCAGGTACTTGGCCAGCGCGCGGGCCGAGGGCAGCGCGTCGATCCGGCCGCTCGAGCCGAGGAACACGGGCTTGTCGCCCAGGTAGCAGCGCAGCGTGTAGTGGTCCGCCTCGTCGACGCTGATCAGGATGGGGTCGATGCCGACGGACTCCCAGTAGGCGCTGGTCGCGCTGAGCGGTGCGGCCTCGTCCTCGGGGCCGGCCACCGTGGCGGCCTCGTCGGCCTCAGCGGCGGCGGGCACGGGGGACTCGGCTGAGGCGTCCTCTGGCTCGGCGTCGGGCACCTCGTCGGCGTCGGTCATGGTCACGCCGCTCTCGACGGCCAGCTCGCGCCGTGCGGTGGCCAGGGCGGCGGCGTCGACCTCGGGCACGGCGACCACGGCGTCCAGCGCGTCGATTACCTCGTCCCAACGGGTCACGATGGTGTCGGCCAGCTGTTCCCAGAGCTTGGCGCCCTCGCGGCCGTTGAACGCCCAGGTGCCCCGCTCCAGCAGACCGAAGCCCTCGGCGGAGTTCAGCACGTCGTGCACGGCGGCCAGCTCGCAGGTGTCGGCCAGGGACCGGACCAGGGTGGTGATCCCGGACAGCTCACTGACCGTCCAGGTGTCCGGCTCGTCGGCCACGATCTCGGGGACGCCGACCAGGTCGTAGCACTGGTCCTCCTCGGGGACCAGTTCCGCGACGGTGAGCTGGCGGACCAGCGGCCAGGCCGGATGGTCGTTCAGGTCGTGCTCGCTGACGGTGCGCACGTAAGCGGCCAGCGCGGCGGTGTCGGGGAAGGCGTGTACGTGTTCCTCGTCGCCGAGGAACCCCTCCCACTCCTCACCGTCCTCGCGCCACCTCGGCGCCCAGAGCGTGATGAGGTCGCCGGCGGTCAGCGAGAGCTGAATCGGCACGATGTCCATGGCCACGGCTGGCAGGGTAGCCAGCCCGCTGGGCGCGCCGGGTGCCGGCGTGCCCAGGTGCCACGTGCTGGGTGTCGCGCACATGGATACCGCGCCCTGGGATACGCGACCGGGTCGGGCCGGTGGGCCCGACCCGGCGGATGCGTCGGTGCGGGGAACCCGGGGAGATCAGTGCGCGGCGTGTAGACGGACGACGCCGACGCTGACGTCGGTGAGCCCGCCCTCGTCGAATTCGTGGCGCAGGCGGTCGGCTTTTAAAGTGGCCGCCATTCCGTCGTACGGACCATGGGCATCGACCTCGCCGGTCTGCGGATCAACGGCGAGAACAATGTAGCCATCGCATTGCCCGAGTTGCTCTGCCGCCGCAACCAATGCTGCATTCGCTTGCGCGTGCTCTGGCACTTCGATCACCTCCTGACGACTGTCTCCTACTGAGTACAGCGGTCGGAGAGGGGTGAGCGTGTCACTCATTCCCGGATACCACCCATTTGGGGCAGGCTCACGGGTCACTGTGGGTGACTTGACTCGGCGGCGCCGGTGTGCGTGCCCCCGCGTCCCCCGATCGAGCGGACTCGCGTTGACATAACCGCAGGTGATCACGATTTCCCAGAAATGTTGTCGCTTGCAACATATTGCGCCGGTCGGTACCCTCAGGACCGAGCCGGAGGAGCCCCGGGGTGGCAGGATCGGGATCATGAAGACCCTGCGAACCGCCGAGAATCTATTCGGTTCAGTACCCGATTTTGAATATAGGCCATTCTATGTCGAACTGTCAGATGATGATGGCGGCGTATTGAGAATGGCGTACGTTGAGGCCGGCCCGAAGAGTGGTCCGGTCACTCTTCTGTTGCACGGTGAACCCACATGGTCGTTCCTCTATCGGATGATGATCCCCGTGTTGGCTGACGCCGGATTGCGCGTAGTTGCACCAGATCTCGTGGGGTTCGGCCGTTCGGACAAGCCAACCGAGGCAATCGACCACTCTTACGCGCGACATGTGGAGTGGGTGCGGGCGCTGGCCTTCGACACGTTGGAGCTGCGGGACGTCACCCTGGTGGGGCAGGACTGGGGCGGCCTCATCGGGTTGCGCCTGGTTGCGGAGCACCCGGACCGGTTCTCGCGCGTGGTGGCGGCCAACACCGGGCTGCCCACCGGCGACGTGGACATGCCGCGGGTCTGGTGGCAGTTCCGCCGCGCGGTGGAGAAGGCTCCGGTGCTCGACGTCGCCCGACTGGTGGCCAGCGGCTGTCGCCGGCCACCCAGCCCGGCCGTGTTGGCCGCCTACGCCGCTCCGTACCCGGACGAGTCGTACAAGGTCGGGCCCCAGGTGATGCCCACCCTGGTGCCCACCCGACCGGACGACCCGGCCACCGAGGCCAACCGGGCGGCCTGGGCCGTGCTGCGCGAACTGGAGCTGCCCTGGCTCTGCCCGTTCAGCGACGGTGACCCGATCACCGCCGCGATGGCGCCCATCCTGAAGCGGACCATGCCCGGCGCCGCCGGCCGCGAGCACCCGACGATCACCGGCGCCGGCCACTTCCTGCAGGAGGACGCCGGCCCCGAGCTGGCGAGGGTGATCGCCGACTTCGTCCGGTCCACGTAGCGCCGACCCGGCGGGCGCCAGCGCCCGTTGCGCACAGCGGTGCGGCAATGGGTTCCGGGCGCGTAGCTACCGGCAAGTACCGTGTTGCCCCATGGATCTGCTCGCGGTGGACCACCCGCTCGTGAAGACCTGGCTGTCCACCCTGCGCGACAAGCACACCAGCGACGCGGCGTTCCGCGCCGCGCTGCGGGTGCTCACCGGCATGCTGGTGTACGAGGCCTGTCGCACGTCCGCCCTGGTCGAGGCCCCCATCGACACCCCGCTCACCGAGACCACCGGCTACCGGTTGGCCAAGCCGCCGCTGCTGGTGCCGGTGCTGCGCGCCGGGCTGGGCATGGCCGAGGCCGCCCTGGAGCTGCTCCCGCAGGCCCGGATGGGCTTCGTCGGCGCGGCCCGCGACGAGCGCACCCATCGGCCGGTGCCGTACATGGCCTCGCTGCCCGAGTCGCTGGAAGGGCACCCGGTGTTCCTGCTGGACCCGATGCTGGCCACCGGCGGCACCCTCGTGCACGCCGTGGAGCTGGTGATGGCCCGGGGCGCGACCGAGGTCACCGCGATCTGCGTGCTGGCCGCCCCGGAGGGCCTGGCCACGGTCGAGGCCAGCGGGCTGCCGGTGCGGGTGCTGACCGCGCAGGTCGACGAGCGGCTCAACGACGACAAGTTCATCGTGCCCGGCCTCGGCGACGCGGGGGACCGCCAGTTCGGCCCGTTCTGACCGGGGCCCTACCCGGGGCCGGACCGGCCGCCGCCGGACGACTGGGTGGCAGACGCCGTGCGCCAGCCGTTGCCGATCGCGCGGAAGGCAGTCCGGTACAGCTCGGCCGGGTCGCCGGAGCCGTCCGGCAGCAGCGCGCGCAGCTCCAGCGAGACCAGCCCGTGCACCGTGGCCCACAGCGAGGTGGCGATGGTCGCCGGGTCCTCGTCGCGGAACAGGCCCAGCTCGATCGCCCGGTGCACCACGTCCAGCAGCGGCTTGAACGTGGCGAGGCTGCGCTCCACGGACTCCGGCTCCGGGGTCATCACGCCCCCGAGCGGACCGAACATCACCTGGTAGAAGTGCGGCTCGGCCAGCGCGCTGGCCCGGTAGGCCTCGCCGAGCGCGGCCAGGTCGGCGATCGGGTCACCGGTCGGCACCACCGAGCCGAGTCGCTCCCCGAACCGGGCGAACGCCTCGTCATAGACCGCGTTCAACAGCCCGGGTTTGCCGCCGAACAGCGAGTACACGGCCGTCGTCGAGGTGTTCACCTGGGCGGCGAGCTTGCGCAGGCTGAGCGCGTCCGGGCCGTGTTCGGACAGGGTGCGCACGGCCTGCTCGAGCAACCGCACGCGCAGCGCCGCGTCGTGGACCTTCGGGCGGGGCATTCCGGCAGGCTAACCCAAGGGGGTCGGCCGGGACGGCCGGGTCAGCTCAGGCCGGCACCGCGCGGTTGACCGACGAGCGCCTACCGTCGATACCGTGACGACCACGGTGACCGACCAGCCCAGCCTCAGCATCGCGGAGGTGGCTGCGCGCAGCGGCCTTTCCGCCGACACCCTGCGGTACTACGAACGCATCGGCCTGATCGACCCGCCCGCGCGCACCTCCGCCGGCCGGCGGGCCTACCAGCCGGAAGAGCTGGACTGGCTGGCCTTCCTGACCCGGATGCGGCACACCGGCCTGCCGCTGCGCGCGCTGCGCGAGTACGCCGCCCTGCGCCGGGTGCGCACCGACGTGACGGCGGCCCGGCGCAAGCAGATCCTGGTCGAGTACCGGTGCGACATCGCCCGCCGGATCAACGAGCTGCAGACCAGCCTGGACGTGCTGGACTACAAGATCGGCAACTACGACCAGGTGGAGCGCAAGCTCGCCGCCGTCTCTCCGCCGAACGGCGAGGAGTAGTCAGCCCATCAGGGTCGCGGCCACCGTGGCACCGAGCTCCCAGCACGCCTCGAGCGCGGCCTTGTCCGGGCTGCCGGTGACCGTGACCGGCTCGGCCACCCGCTGCCAGCCCAGCCCGCCGGCGATCGACTCGACCGCCCGCACCGCGCCCTCGGTACCCAGGTTGCCGTGTACGTACAGCCCGTACGGGCGGCCCCGGGTGTCGTCCAGCACGGGGTAGTACACCTGGTCGAAGAAGTGCTTGAGCGCGCCGGACATGTAGCCGATGTTCGCCGGAGTGCCCAGCAGCAGCCCGTCGGCGGCGAGCACGTCCGACGCGGTGGCGGCCAGCGCGGCCCGGCGCACGACGTCCACGCCGGTGATCTCCGGGTCGGTCGCGCCGCGCAGCACGGCGTCGAACAGCTCGGCGGTGGCCGGCGACGGCGTGTGGTGGACGAGCAACAGCGTGGGCACGGCACACAGTTTGCCCCTCGGCCGGCTCGAACACCGGGCAGGCTAGAAGACCGGGCCGGCGTCCTCGGCGAGGATCCGGTCCAGGCAGCGTTCGACCAGCGCGGCGATCGTCCAGGACGGGTTGCACGCCCCGGTGGAGCCGGGGATCAGCGCCGCGTCAGTGACGTAGAGGCCCCGGTAGCCGTGCACCCGGCCGACGTTGTCGCAGGCCGTGTCCAGGGTGGCGCCGCCGAGCGGGTGCCAGGTCACGGGGTCGGTGTCGCCGAGGTCGTACAGCCCGGCCGGCGCCTCGGTGGCCGCCCTGGCCAGCCCGGACAGCGGTGCCGGCAGGTCGTCGAGGCCCGGGCCGAGGACAGAGTCGAGAGCGGTGCCGAGGCCGGTCACCCCGCCGTCCGCGCGGACCAGCCGCAGCAGCACCTCCCGGACGGAGCGCTGCGCGGCCGCGTCCCCGTCCCGGGGCCAGTGCAGCCGGGCGTCCCCGGTCGCCGGGTCGTAGCGGAACTCCCCGACCGGCTCGCAGCCCCCGAACCCCGGCACCGGCATCAGGTGCGCCTCGAACGGCAGTGGCGCCGGGCCGAACTCGACGACCACCGGGTCGGCCGGGTCGCGCTGGTCGCGGATCGCGATCGAGATCGGGCCGCCCTGCGGTGCCCCGGTGGCTTCCGGGACCAGGCCGCGCAGGTAGATCCGGTCGCCGTTGTTGCCCCAGTGCCGGCCGACGTGCTCGTTCAGCTCGGGCAGCCTGCCGGTGTCCCTGGCCCGTACCAGCAGCCGCGAGGTGCCCGCCGATCCGGCCGCGCAGAACACCGCGTCGGCGACCAGCGTGACCCGCTCCAGCACGGTGCCGTCCTCGTCGATCCGGTCGGCGCCGACCCGGTAGCGGTTGTTGCGGTCCACGCCGATGCCGGTCACCCGGTGCAGCGGCGCGACGGTCACCGACCCACCGCGCTCGGCGGCGGCGAGGTAGTTGCGGTCCACGGAGTTGCGGGCGCCGCTGTTCACCCCGGAGAAGTACTCGCCGACGGTCACCGAGGGCACCGCGTGCCCGGCCAGCTCGGCCCGTACGACGTCCCAGTCCAGGGCGTTCGGCACCCGCTCGGCCGGCAGCCCGGCGCGGCGGGCCTGGTCCAGGTACAGGCGGGTGCCCAGGTAGTTGGGGTGGGCGAGCACGTCGTCGGGGATGGGGGCGATGCCGACCATCCGGGCGGCGCGCGGGTAGTGCACCCGGTCCAGCTCGGCGTAGTCCACGCTCGGGAGCAGCCGGCTGAACACCGCCTCGTCCGGCCGGATCCAGGCGCCCGCGTAGACCAGCGTGGACCCGCCGACCCCGGCGCCGCAGAGCACGCTCATGCCGTCCCCGACGACCTTCTCGAACAGTCCCGTGTACGGCCGGTACAGCGCGGGCGGCTGCATCGGGAAGACGGGCGACGGGGTCAGGTACGAGGAGCGGCGGTCCGGGCGCAGGAACGGCGGGAACGTGTCCCCGGCCGGCGTGATCGGCCAGCGCCGGCCGCGTTCCAGCACCACTGTGCGGACGCCCGCGTTGGCGAGCCGGTAGGCCGCGATCGCGCCGCCCAGCCCACTGCCGATGACCACCGCGCGGACGCGCTGCTCGCTGGTCGGGATCGCGTCGCCCCGCGCGCTGCCCTGGCCGAGGGCGAGCCCGACCGCGCCGGCCGCCCCGACGCCGGCGGACACCCCGAGGAACCGGCGGCGGGTCAGTCCGGTGGTCTTTGCGGTTGTGGTTGTGGTCGGCTCTGTGGTTGTGGTCGGCGCTGGGGTCGTCGCCGTCACGGGGCCGGCACCGAGGGGACGGGCGCGATCGCCGCCACGATCGTCTTGATCAGGCCGTTGACCAGCTCGAACGTCTCGTGCACGCGCGCCGTGGCCAGTTGGGCGCCGACGCCGACGTCCAGCAGGTAGTCGGCCGTCACGGTGTCGCCGGTGCGGCGGTACCGCTCGTCGCGGATCCGCTGGATGACCCGATACTGCGGCCCGTACTCCAGGTCGGACCGGATCTGCGGCCCGGAGAAACCCGTCGGCACGCCGTTCTCCACCCGGGTCGCCGCGGGGTGCAACGGCACCGAGGACGGGTCGTGGTCGACCAGCGCGGCCACATAGCTGGCGGCGGCCGCGATCTGGTGGTCGGCCGGCGCGGCGGTCCGGTCGTGGGCTGGCGCCGCGGTCGGGCTGTGGGCCGGCGCGGGGGTGGGTCGGTGGGACGGCGCCGCGGCCGCCGTCGGGGCTGTGACCAGCGCACAGACGGCGGCGGTGCCGAGTGTGACGCCGGCGATTGTGGCGAGCCTCGCCGTGCGGGGTCGGTGGGGCGGGTCGGGGAGCGGAGCAGGGGTCACCGGGGAGCGGTCCCTTCGCCGGGAAATCGTGGTCCCCAGACTCTACTGAGCGGTAACTTCTGATCTTGTGGGCGGCCCCGGGGTCCGGAGGGCGGTCTCCAGTGGCCATGTTCGGCGGCCGTGGTCGATGGTGATCTCGCCGAGCTCAACCGCACCGGGTTGTGAACACGGTTCGGAGCCCCGTGTGGTTGAACTCGGCGTCGGCCTGGTCGCGCGAGGCGGCGGAGCAGTCGGGCGGGGCGGCGAGCGGCGTGGTTCGGGGCGGTGGTCGGCGTGGCGTGCGGGCGGTGGTCGGCGCAGCGTGCGGCGTCCAGAGGGCGCGCGCAGCGTGCGGAGTCCAGGGGGCGGCGGTCGGCCCAGCGTACGGGCGGTGTTCGGTGCGAAGTCCGGTGTGGCGGTGCGAAGTCAGGTGTGGCGGTGCTAGTTGGCTTCGGGCTCGGTCGGTGCGGTCAGTAGGGCGTTGATCTGGGTGCGCAGTGCGTCCAGCCGCTGCTTCGCCCGGATTCGCGCCTCGGGCAGGCCGGCGGGGGCGTCCGGCGGCGGCTCGACGACCTCCAGGTACGCCTTGAGCTTCGGCTCGGTGCCGGACGGCCGGATCACCGCGCGGGTCCGCTCGCCGCGCAGCACGACGACGTCCGGTGCCGGCCGCTCCAGCTCGGTACCGGCGCCGACCAGCCGCGCGATCTCGGCGCCCGCCAGCTTCGCCACCGCGGCGGCGCGCTCCTCCGGCGTCATCAGGATGGTCACCGCGGCCGTCAGGTACACGCCGTGGGCCAGCGCCAGTTCGTCCAGCACGTCGAGCAGCGAGCCGCCCGCGGTGTGGCGGATCGCGGCGAGGTCGGCGGCGAGCACGGCGGCGGCGATGCCGTCCTTGTCCCGCACGGCGGCCGGGTCGACGCAGTAGCCCAGCGCCTCCTCGAAGCCGAACACCAGGTCGGCGCCGGGTCCGCCGGCCCGCACGATCCACTTGAACCCGGTCAGCGTCTCGGCGAACCGGGCGTTCCGGGTGGCGGCCACCGCGCGCAACTGCGTCGACGAGGCGACGGTGGTGGCGACCAGCGGATCGGGGTGCACCGCCCGGTCCAGCGTGGCCAGCACGTGGTCGCCGAGCAGCACACCGGTCTCGTTTCCGGTGAGCATCCGCCAGCCGCCGGGCGCGGTCTGGTCGGGCACGCCGAGCGCGCAGCGGTCCGCGTCCGGGTCCAGCGCGACGGCCAGGTCGGCGCCGACCTCGGCGGCCAGCGCGAGCAGCGCGTCGGTGGCGCCCGGCTCCTCGGGGTTCGGGAAGGCGACGGTCGGGAAGTCGGGGTCCGGGGCGGCCTGGCTGCGCACCACGTGCACGTCGTCGAAGCCGGCCAGCCGCAGCGCGTGCACCGCGACCGCGCCGCCGACCCCGTGCATCGGGGTGAGCGCGATCCGCAACCCGCGCGCGGTGCCCCGGGGCAGCCGGGCCACCGTCGCCAGGTACCGCTCGAGCAGCTCGGCGGGGTCGGTCGGGGTGACCGGCGCGGTGTCGATCGAGACGGCGGCCGGCGCGGCGGCGATGGCGGCCTCGATCTCCGCGTCGGACGGCTCGACCAGCTGCGCCCCGTCGGCCAGGTACACCTTGTACCCGTTGTCCGCCGGCGGGTTGTGCGACGCCGTGACCTGCACCCCGGCTACCGCGCCCACGGCCCGCACCGAGTGGGCCAGCACGGGCGTCGGCAGCGGGTCGGCCAGCGCGGTCACCCGGAAACCGGCGCCGGCGAGCACCTCCGACGCGGCCACCGCGAACTCGGCGGAGCCGTGCCGGGCGTCCCGGCCGACGACCACGGTGCCGCCGCCGTGTCCGTGCGCGGTCAGCCAGCTGGCCAGGCCGGCGGTGGCACGGCGGACCACCGCCACGTTCATCCCGGCCGGCCCGGCGCGCACCGGCCCGCGCAGCCCGGCGGTGCCGAAGCGCAGCATGCCGGCCATCCGCTCGGCGAGCTCCTCCGCCGGTGCTTTGCCCTGCGTAGGCATGCGCGACAGGGCCGGGTCGCCGCCCTGGTGGGAGCCGTGTTGTTGCGTATTACTCCGCAGAGCAGAGGGCCCGCCGGCCAGTGCCGCGGCGAGCAACCGCTGCAGCTCGTCCCGGGTGGCCGGGTCCGGATCGTCGGCGATCCAACGCAGCGCCGCGTCCCGGATCGCCGGCGCCAGGCTCACGCCTGGGCCCCGCTCACGTCTGGGCCCCGCTCACGCCTGGGACCGCTCACGCCTGGGCCCCGCTCACGCGTTGGCCGCGCTCACGCCTGGGCCACCAGCTCGCGCAGCAGCTCGCCCATCCGGCCGGCCGCCGCGTCGCCCGCCGCGATCACTTCCTCCGAGTCGAGCGGCTCCCCGCTCATGCCCGCCGCCAGGTTCGTGACCAGCGACAGCCCGAGCACCTCCAGCCCGGCGGCCCTGGCCGCGATCGCCTCCAGCACGGTCGACATGCCGACCAGGTCGGCGCCCATGCCCCGCAGCATCCGGATCTCGGCCGGCGTCTCGAAGTGCGGGCCGGGCAGCCCGGCGTAGACACCCTCCTCCAGCGTGCCGTCGATCTGGCGGGCCAGCGCGCGCAGCCGCGCCGAGTAGAGGTCGGTGAGATCCACGAACGTGGCGCCGACCAGCGGGGACCGCGCGGTCAGGTTCAGGTGGTCGCTGATCAGTACCGGTTGACCGACGGACAGCCCCTCCCGGATCCCGCCGGCCGCGTTGGTCAGCACGAGCAGCCGGCAGCCGGCGGCGGCCGCCGTCCGCGCCGCGTGCGCCACGGCCGCGACCCCCCGGCCCTCGTAAGCATGGGTGCGGCCGAGCAGCACCAGCACGCGGTTCGGGCCGACCGCCACCGACCGGATCGTGCCGCCGTGCCCGAGCGCGGTGGGCGGCAGGAACCCGGGCAGCTCGGCCATCGGCAGCTCGGCGGACGGCTCGCCGAGCGCGTCGGCGGCCGGTCGCCAGCCCGAGCCGAGCACCACGGCGACGTCGTGCCTGTCCAGCCCGGTGCGGGCGGCCAGCTCGGCGGCGGCCTCGGCCGCGAGGGTCGTCGGGTCGGCCTCGGTGCTCTCCGGGCGGGTCGTGCTGTCCGGGTGGGTCGTCAAGGTCGCGGCTCCCTCGGGTTCGGTTCCATTCGTGAGCCCGCCGGGGGTCACGGATGGAACCCCTGGGCGATGCTGGTGAACAGCTGTTCGGAGTCCGCGCCGGCGCGGTCGGCCGGCACGGACAGCTGGATCACCCAGACATCGTCGCCGACCTGGGTCAGCTGCGCATAGCTGAACCGGCTCGTGATGCCCTGCGAGCCCGTCCGGTCGGTCCAGTAGCGGACCTGGTTCGGCGGCACCTGCTGCACCACGACCTTGGCCACACCGAGCACCCCGGCGGTCAGCCCGTTGTTGAAGTCGGCCGGTGTGGCCGGCTGGGTGCGACTGCCGACCAGCTTGTCGACGCGCACCTCGCGGGCCCCGTCCGGGCTGACGAAGCGCACCGAGGCCACGTCGTTGCCGCCGATCAGCCGGTACTCCTCCCAGCCGAGCGGCACCGACGCGGTGAAGTTCAGCGCGCCGGCGCCGTAGCGCTGCGCCGAGTCGACGTGGTTGGTCATCGCGGTGCCCGCCGAGCTGCCGCCGCCGGCGGGGCTGACCACGGCGGTGGTCAGCGGCGACTGGCCGACCAGCACCCGCGTACCGGCCCAGCCCCCGGCCGTGCCGAGTACCACGGCGAGTGCGCCGGCCAGCACGAACGGCAGCGCCCACCGGCCGGCGACCCCAGCCTGCGCGGCGACCGGCGGCGGCGCCGGGCGGCTCACCGGCGGGCGCGGCGGCGGCGCCGGCTGCCAGCTGGGCCGCGAGCGCATCGAGGGGTTGCCCAGCGGGCCGCCGCCGGGCGTGGGGCTGTTCATCACCTGATTGCCCATGGACGGGTTGCCCATGGACGGGTTGCCCATGGAGGGGTTGCCCATGGAGGGGTTCCCCATGGCGCCCCCGCCGGTGCCCAGGTCCGCGCGGGGACCGGTGGGCAGCGGGCCGGGGTCGGGCGCGAGCGGGGCGGCGCCGGCCCACTGGCTGGACGCGGCGGGCGCCGGGTTGGGCCGGGGGCGGGGTCGCGACGTCGAGGGGTCGCCGGTCGGGCGGGGGCGTGGGGGTGCGGAGGTGCCGCCGCCCTGAGCCTGTGCGTGCTCGCCGATCTGTTCCTTGACCGGCCCCGGCGGGGGCGAGTAGGCGTCCACCGAGCCGGGGAACAGCGGGTCGTCCGGGTCGGCGAGCAACGGCCGCAGCCGGCGCCGGGCCTCGGCCAGCGTCATCCGCTGCTCCGGGTCCTTGACCATCAGCGCGGAGATCACCTCGCCCAGCGGGCCGCCCATCTGCACCCTGGGCACCTGCGCGTGCACGACCGCGGTGACCGTCTTGACCGGGTCGCCGTCCACGTCGTACGGCGGGCGGGCCTCGACGGCGGCGAACAGCGTGGCGCCCAGCCCCCACAGATCGGCGGCCGGTGTGACCGGGAGCCCCGAGGCCACCTCGGGCGCGATGTACGCCGGCGAGCCGAGCACCAGCCCGGTCTGCGTCATCGTCACGTCGTTGGTCTTGCGGGCGATGCCGAAGTCGGTCAGCTTGATCCGGCCGTCGTGCGCGACCAGCACGTTTCCCGGTTTGACGTCCCGGTGGGTGATCCCGGCCCGATGCGCGGCCTGCAGCGCGGCGGTCATCGCCAGCCCCACGGAGGCGGCCTGGCCGACGCCGAGCCGGCCCTGCTCGCCGATCACCTCCGACAGGTTCCGGCTGGGCAGCAGCTCCATCACGACGAACGGGTCACCGGACACGTCCACCACGTCGTACAGCGTGATCACGTTGGGGTGGGAGAGCCCGCCGAGCGTGCGCGCCTCGCGCATCATCCGCTCGCGCATCGAGGCGACCTCGCCCTGCGGCACCCCGGGCGGCACCTTGAGCTCCTTGATTGCCACGGAGCGGTGCAGGACCTCGTCGTACCCGGCCCAGACCGTCCCCATCGCGCCGCTGCCCAGCGGTGCGGTGAGCCGATAGCGCCCGGCGATCCGGCGCGGCTCGGTCTCCTCGGGGGTAGACCCGGATACGGACATGTCCGCCATTCTCCCGATGGTGTTGCACCCCGTGCGCCTCGGTCACCGTTTTTCCGTACGGGCTGCCGAGGGTACGGTCGAGGCACGCTCCGCAGCACGTGGTGTACCGCCTGTGACGTGCGGCGGTGCGTCGGTGAACGGTCGCTAACCTGACACGGCTGTGATCCGGATCGCAGGGGCTCGTCGAGTGCTGGGGAAAGCACTCGGAAGCTGACCGGTGAGCGATGTCACTGCCCGTTCATCGGTTCGAAGACGACCGGTGGGCCGGCGGTCCTCACCGCCCGCAGCAGATCAATGGCACTTGAGCGCGGGGATCCCGGTAAGTCGGCAATTGTGCCGATTCAGGCCATCCGGGTGATGCACCATTGTACGGATAGCGACGCTGGTCGGGGTTCTGGTCACGCTCACAAGGCGATGAATCGGCCACCTGGGTCATCGTTGACATCGAACGGATTGAATCGGTGGTGGTACCGGTGTCTGTGCTTGATGCGAGCACCGAAGTACTGGCTGCGCAGGCAATCGGCCCGATTGAGCCGGTGACCGACATGGGCCAGGGCAAGGGACCAGGCTGGCTGGACAGCTGGCTCGCGACGCACAACCGCGAGCTGGTGTCGTGGCGGCGCGCCATTCACGCGCGCCCCGAGCTCGCTCGCCAGGAACGGCTCACGACGGCGCTGGTGGCGGCCCGGTTGACCGAGGCGGGGCTGAGCCCGAAGGTCGGCCCCCACGGCACCGGTCTGACCTGTGACATCGGCTCCGGCGACCACTGCGTCGCGCTCCGGGCCGACCTGGATGCGCTGCCGCTGCGCGAGATGACCGGGCTGAGCTTCGCCTCCACCGTGGACGGCGCCATGCACGCCTGCGGCCACGACGCGCACACCGCGATGCTGCTCGGCGCCGGGTTGGCGCTGGCCACGGCGCCGAAGCTGCCCGGCAGGGTGCGGCTGATCTTCCAGCCGGCCGAGGAGGTGCAGCCCGGCGGCGCGCTGGACATGGTGGCCGCCGGCGTGCTGAAGGACGTCGAGCGGATCTTCGCGCTGCACTGCGACCCCCGCCTGCCGGTCGGCCAGCTCGGTACCAAGTCCGGTCCGATCACCTCGGCGTGCGACCTGCTGGAGATCCGGCTCACCTCGCCGGGCGGCCACACCTCGCGGCCGCACCTCACCGCCGACCTGGTCTACGCGCTGGGCGTGTTGATCACCCAGCTGCCCGGCCTGCTGTCCCGCAAGGTCGACCCGCGCTCCGGCACCGTGCTGGTCTGGGGCGCCGTCGAGGCTGGTGAGGCGGCCAACGCGGTGCCGCAGAGCGGTCTGCTGCGCGGCACCCTGCGCACCGGCGACCACCGGATCTGGAGCGAGCTGGAGCCGCTGGTCCGGTCGCTGGTCACCGCACTGCTCGCGCCGCTCGGCGTCGGCTACGTGCTCGACCACCGCCGCGGCGTGCCGCCGGTGCACAACGAGCCGCTCAGCGCCGGGCTGCTGCACGACGCCGCGGTTGCCGCTGTCGGCCCGGACGGCGCGACCAGCACCGAGCAGTCCAGCGGCGGCGAGGACTTCGCCTGGTACCTGGAGGACGTGCCCGGCGCCATGGGCCGGCTCGGCGTGTGGTCCGGCGACGGCTCGCAGAAGGACCTGCACCAGCCCACGTTCGACCTCGACGAGCGCGCCCTCCCCGTAGGCGTCCGAGTCCTGGTCCACGCCGCCCTGGCCAGCCTGGCCGCCTAACCCCACCCCCTCGTTTCCGCGAGTCGGGGATTTTGTCAGGGTGAGTCGCGGATTCCGTCAGTTGTCCACATCGGCTTCCGCTGTCCACAGGTGGGCGTCGGGATGCGGCGTGGGTCGCTGAACGGCGCCACCGTGGAGGCATGGTCACGCCCCACGGTTTGCACGGTGCCTACCTCCGGCGCGAGCTCATCGCTCGGGTCGGCCGGCATCAGGTCAACGCACAGCTCACCCGAGGCTCGCTGAGCCGGCTCTGGCCAGGAGTGGTCGTCGAGTCCGCGCGGCTGGCCGACCCGATGACCCGCGCGGCCGCCGCGCTGCTCGCCCACGGGGTGAGCGCGGCGATTGCGGGCGTTACGGCGGCCCGATTGCATGGGTATACCGCGATTGAATCCACGGTCACCCATATCGTCGTTCCGTATGGCCATCCGTCGCGGAGTCGAAACGGACTGGGTGTCCACAACGGTCCGCTGCCGGACCAGGACATTGTCGAACTTCTCGGATTGCGCGTGCTGAGTCCGGAACGCGTGGTCAGCGACCTGTTATGTACCGCCCGGCCCCGCGATGCGCTCGCCATCGCTGATCAGACACTGGCGGAGCAACTTCCCGAATGGCGTGATGCCGCAAAAACGCGCCTCGCGCGGCGGCTGCGGCACCGCGCGGATCCGCGTGGCACCCGGTCCGGCGCGAGACTGCTCGAACTGGCCACCGGTCGCGCGGAGTCGCCGCCGGAAAGCTGGCTGCTGCTCGAGGTGGTGGACCTCGGGTTCCCGTGGCTCGAGGTCAACTGGTCCCTCTGCTCGCCTGCCGGAGGTGAGTTGTACCGGCTCGATCTGGCCTGGCCGGAGCGACGGGTCGCGCTGGAGTACGACGGGTACGCCGTACACGCCGGGCGGGAGGTCCAGGACAGGCGCCGAGCGGATGATCTCCGGCGCGTGGCTGGATCGTGCTCGTGGCAACCGTCGACGACCCGCGGGACAGCCGCCGGCTCGAGGTGGCGCTGCGGGAAGCCTCCCACAGTCGTGACCACGGTCAGAGTGCGCCGTGGTCCGCCTGACAAAATCCCCGACTCACCCTGACAAAATCCCCGACTCGCGGAAACGAGGAGGCGGCGGGTGAGGTGGGTGGGTTACGGGCCTACCTTGCGGCTCGGGCGGGTGCGGAGCGCCTGGACGTAGTCGTCGGGGGCGCCGGCCTGCTCGGCGGCGTCGGCCATCACGCCGAGGTAGCGGGCCGAGGGGAGGCCGCCCTCATAGGCGTCGAGCACGTACAGCCAGGCCAGCTCGGTGCCCTGCATGGTGTGCACCCGCAGCCGGAGCTTCTTGTGCAGCCCGAGCTCGCCGCCCTCCCACCGGTCCAGCGTGGCGACGTCCTGGTCGGGTACGTCGTAGAGCACCACGAACACCTGGGAGGTGGGGTCCTCGACGACGGTGGACAGCGCTCCCTCCGGCCCGTAGTCCTCGCCGCCGAAGGTAAGGCGCCAGCCCATCAGCCAGCCGGTACCGGCCATTGGCGAGTGCGGGCACCGCTCTTTCATCTGAGCGGGGTCCATGTTGGACCCGTAGGCGGCGTAGAACGACACGCGGACAGCGTAGGCCAGCGGTGTTGCCGACCAGCGCTCGGCTCGCTGCGCCATTCGGGGGCTGGCCGGTTGGGCGCGCCGGCCGGTCGTCCGGGGCGGGTCGAGCCACGCCCGGAGCGGGGCGACGCCGGTGGGCGCGCCGTTCAGAGCCCCCTTAGGGTCTGGGGTGATCGTTGCACCGGAGCGGCTGAGGCTGCCGAGTGCGGCCGAGGCGGCCGCCGGAGCGGGAACGGACGCGGAGGGAGCGGCCGGATGAGCCGGATTGTGATCATGGGTGGCGGGCCGGCCGGCTACGAGGCGGCCCTGGTCGCGGCGCAGCACGGGGCCGAGGTGACGGTCGTCGAGCGGGACGGCATGGGCGGCGCCTGCGTGCTGGACGACTGCGTGCCGTCCAAGACGTTCATCTCCTCGGCCGGCGTGCGCGTGGAGCTGCGGCGCGCGCCGGAGCTGGGGGTGGACGCCGACCCCAGCGCCGCCCAGGTCGACCTCGCGCGGATCAACGCGCGGGTGGAGTCGCTGGCCAGGGCACAGTCCGCCGACGTGCGCGCGCGGTTGGAGCGGGAGGGCGTGCGGCTGCTGGCCGGTACGGCCGAGTTCGCCGAGCAGCCACCGGCCGGCGCACCGCACGGGGTATTGGTGCACTCCGACGAGGGTGCTGCCGACACCGGCACCACCGGGCAGCCCGACGAGCTGCCGGCCGACGTGGTCCTGGTGGCCACCGGCGCCACGCCGAGGGTGCTGCCGTCCGCCGCCCCGGACGGCGAGCGGATCCTCACCTGGCGCCAGCTGTACAACCTGCGCGAGCTGCCCGAGCACCTGATCGTGATCGGCTCCGGGGTCACCGGGGCGGAGTTCGTCTCGGCGTACACGGAGCTGGGCGTGCCGGTGACGCTGGTGTCCAGCCGCGACCGGGTGCTGCCCGGCGAGGACGCGGACGCGGCCACCGTGCTGGAGGACGTGTTCGCCGAGCGCGGGGTCAACATCCTGCCCCGGACCAGGGCGGACTCGGTGCGCCGGGACGGCGACGGCGTGGTCGTCACGCTGGCCGACGGCTCCACGCTGACCGGTTCGCACGCGCTGATGACCGTCGGCTCGGTGCCGAACACCGCCGACGTCGGGCTGGAGCGCGTCGGGGTCAAGGTCGACCGGAGCGGCTTCATCCCCGTGGACCGGGTGTCGCGGACCACGGCGCCCGGGGTGTACGCGGCCGGAGACTGCACCGGAGTGCTGATGCTGGCCTCGGTGGCCGCGATGCAGGGCCGGATCGCGATGTGGCACGCGCTCGGCGAGGGGGTCGCGCCGATCAAGCTGAAGACGGTCGCGGCGGCGGTGTTCACTCGCCCGGAGATCGCCACCGTCGGCATCAGCCAGGCGACGATCGACTCCGGCGAGGTGCCGGCGCGGACCATCATGCTGCCCCTGGGCACCAATCCCCGGGCCAAGATGCAGGGCCTGCGGCGGGGTTTTGTGAAGCTGTTCTGCCGGCCGGCGACCGGGGTCGTGATCGGCGGCGTCGTGGTGGCCCCGGTGGCCAGCGAGCTGATCCTGCCGATCGCGATGGCCGTGCAGAACAACCTCACGGTGAACGGCCTGGCCTACACGTTCTCGGTGTACCCGTCGCTGTCCGGCTCGATCACCGAGGCCAGCCGGCAGCTGATGCGCCACGACGACCTTGACTAGAGACGGCGACCTTGACTAGAGACGACTCCGCGGGACCGCTGCCGGGCAGCCCGACGCAGCCGCCGAACGGACAGAGCCGGCCGCTGGACGGGATCACCGTCGTCGCCTGCGAGCAGGCCGTTGCGGCACCGCTGGCCACCCGGCACCTGGCCGACCTCGGCGCCCGGGTGATCAAGCTGGAGCGGCCGGGCGTCGGCGACTTCGCCCGGGACTACGACACCACCGTCCGCGGCATGTCCAGCCACTTCGTCTGGCTCAACCGGTCCAAGGAGAGCCTCACGCTGGACCTCAAGCACCCGGCCGCCGCCGACGTGCTGGACCGGCTGCTCGGCGGCGCCGACGTGTTCATCCAGAACCTGGCGCCGGGCGCGGTCGGCCGGCTCGGGCTGGGCGCCGAGACGCTCACCGAGCGGTACCCGAGGCTGGTGCACTGCTCGGTGTCCGGCTACGGCGAGGACGGGCCGTACCGCGACGCCAAGGCCTACGACCTGCTCATCCAGTCCGAGGTCGGGCTGGTGTCGATCACCGGTACGCCGGGGCAGCCGGCCAAACCCGGCATCCCGGCCGCCGACATCGCGGCCGGCATGTACGCCTACTCCGGCATCCTCAGCGCGCTGCTGCACCGGGAGCGCACGGGCCGGGGCGCGGTGCTCGCCGTGTCGCTGTTCGACGCGCTCACCGAGTGGATGGGCTTCCCGCTGTACTACACGCGCTACGGCGACCGGCCCCTCGTACCGGCCGGCGCGAGCCACCCCGCGATCGCGCCGTACGGGCCGTACCCGACCGCCGGCACCGACGTCGTGCTCGCGATCCAGAACGACCGCGAGTGGGTGGCGTTCTGCGCCGAGGTGCTCCGCCGCCCCGAGCTGACCCGCGACCCCCGGTTCGCCGACAACACCGCGCGGGTGGTGCACCGGGAGGCGCTGCGGGCGGCCATCGAGGAGGTGTTCACCTCGCTGCCGACCGACGAGCTGGACGCCCGGCTGAGCGCCGCCCGGATCGCCAACGCCCGCCGCAACGAGGTCGCCGCGCTCATCGACCACCCGCAGCTGACCGCCCGGGGCCGCTGGGTGGACGTCGGATCACCGGTCGGCCCGCTCGGCGCGCTGCTGCCGCCGGTGAACTTCGGCGGGGTGTCGCCCCGGATGGATCCGATCCCGGACGTCGGGCAGCACACCGACGCGCTGCTCGGCGAGCTCGGCTACTCGGCGGCCGAGATCGACGGGCTGCGTTCGGGCGGCGCTGTGTAGCGGGCCGGTCGCGGTGCGTACCGGTTGGGTCTTCTGCGCAATTTCCCCCCGTGCAGTGGGCAGACTGGGGGCATCGGCTGAGTAGCGTTGCGGGCCGACGGAGTCAAAGCGGAAGGCAGGACGATGGAGCTGGCAGCGATTCCCGATCTTGGACGGCTGGGGCCGGAACAGCGGGAGGCCAGCTGGCGGGAGCTGGCCGGGCAGCACTTCGACGTGCTGGTGATCGGCGGCGGGGTGGTCGGTGCCGGTACGGCACTGGACGCCGCGACCCGGGGGCTGCGGGTGGCGCTGGTCGAAGCCAGGGACCTGGCCTCCGGCACCTCGTCGCGCTCCTCGAAGCTGTTCCACGGCGGCCTGCGGTACCTGGAGCAGCTGGAGTTCGGGCTGGTCCACGAGGCGCTGCGGGAGCGCGAGCTGATGCTCACCCGGCTGGCGCCGCACCTCGTCAAGCCGGTCAGCTTCCTGTACCCGCTGCACGGGCGGTTCTGGGAGCGGCCGTACGTGACCGCCGGGCTCACCCTGTACGACGTGATGGCCGGCGGCCGCGCGGTGCCCCGGCAGAAGCACCTGACCCGGTCCGGGGCACTGCGGATGGCTCCGGCGCTGCGGCCTGACTCGCTGATCGGCGCCGTGCGCTACTACGACGCGCAGGCCGACGACGCGCGGCACACCATGACCGTCGCCAGGACGGCCGCCCACTACGGCGCGGTGGTGCGCAACTCCACCCAGGTGACCGGCTTCCTGCGCGAGGCCGACCGGGTCTCCGGGGTGCACGTGAAGGACACCGAGAACGGCCAGGAGGCCGACATCTCGGCCAGCGTGGTGGTCAACTGCACCGGCGTCTGGACCGACGAGCTGCAGCAGCTGGCCGGCGGCCGGGGCCGGTTCCGGGTGCGGGCGTCGAAGGGCGTGCACATCCTGGTGCCCCGGGACCGGATCGTCTCCGACACCGGCATCATCCTGCGCACCGAGAAGTCCGTGCTGTTCATCATCCCGTGGGGCAGCCACTGGCTGATCGGTACCACCGACACCGACTGGCACCTCGACCTTGCGCACCCGGCGGCGACGCGGGGCGACATCGACTACATCCTTGAGCACACCAACAAGGTGCTGGTCACCCCGCTCACCCACGACGACATCGAGGGTGTGTACGCCGGGCTGCGGCCGCTGCTGGCCGGGGAGAGCGAGCAGACCTCGAAGCTGTCCCGCGAGCACGCCGTGGCCCGGGTGGCGCCCGGCCTGGTGGCCATCGCGGGCGGCAAGTACACGACGTACCGCGTGATGGCCGCCGACGCCGTCGACGCGGCCGCCGTGGACATCCCGCGCCGGGTCGCGCCGTCGATCACCGACAAGGTGCCGCTGATCGGCGCGGACGGGTACCACGCGCTGGTCAACCAGGCCGAGCAGATCGCCGCCCGCTACGGCCTGCACCCGCACCGGGTGACCCACCTGCTCAACCGCTACGGCTCGCTGCTGCACCACGTGCTGGCCCTGGCCGACGACCACCGGGAGCTGCTCGCGCCGATCCCCGGCTCGCCGGACTACCTGCAGGTGGAGGTCGTCTACGCGGCCAGCCACGAGGCGGCGCTGCACCTGGACGACGTGCTCGCCCGCCGCACCCGGATCTCCATCGAGTACGCCCACCGGGGTGTCGACTCGGCGCAGGCGGTGGCGGAGCTGATGGCCGGGGTGCTGGGTTGGGACGCCGAGACGGTGAAGCGCGAGGTGGAGATCTACACCGCACGGGTGGCGGCGGAGCGCGCGTCGCAGGACCAGCAGGACGACGCGTCCGCCGACGCCGCCCGGGTGGCCGCGCCCGAGGCCCGGCCCGGCCTGGTCGGCCACGTCAGCCCGGCGCCGACTCACTAGTTCGGGCGCGCCGGGCCGTTCGGGGGCGCCGGCCGCCGGGCTGACGGAATCCGCGACTCACCCTGACAAATTCCCCGACTCGCGGGAGTGGGGGCGGTGGATCCGGGGGGCGGCTGAGCCGGATCCGGGGCGGGGTGGGGGTGGCCTCACCTCGGATCGGGGTGCTGGTCGGAGTGTCGCGGGCGGCGGCGGGCGACAGCGTTGGCGGTATGAGAAACGTACTGTTGCGCGCCGGGGTCGCCACTGCCGCGGCGGCCATGATTGCCGGGGTGGCCGCCTGCGGTGGCGCGCCGGACCGGTCGGCGGCCCAGCCGTCCGCGAGCCCTTCGCCGGGTGCGCCGTCGTCCGCCGCTGGTCGACCGTCCGCTGGGCAACCCTCCGCCGCTGGTCAGCGGGGTGTGCTGGTGTCGGTGCAGCCGTTGGAGCGGTGGGACGCGGCGCGGGTGCGTACGTACCTGGTCGAGCAGAGCATGGATGCGAGCCGGGTGCGGTTCGGGGTCGACGCGAGCCGGATCACCTACGCGACCGTCGACCCCGCCGGTCGGCCCACCACCGCCAGTGCCCTGGTGACCCGGCCGACGGCGGCTGATCAGCCGGGTGCCGGAACGGGCCAGTCGAGCACCGGGCCCAGCCAGCCGAGTGCCGGGCCCGGACAGCCGACCACGGGGTGGCGGATGGTGTCGTGGCAGCACGGCACGATCCCGGCCCGGGACGAGGTCGGCTCGATGACCGCCGACGGGTCGGACCGGGCCGCCGCGGTGCTGTTCGCCGCCGACGGGTACGTGGTCTCCGCGCCGGACTACCTCGGCCTCGGTACCGGCCCCGGCTTCCACCCGTACCTGGACCTGCCGTCCACGGTGACCGCGTCCATCGACTCCCTGCGCGCGACCAGGGCGTACGTCGAGCCCAAACCGGGGGGACCCAAGCCGGGGGAACCGGGGCCGGCGGGGGTGCGGCTGGACGGGCAGGTGCTGGTCAGCGGCCACTCCCAGGGCGGGCAGGCGGCGATGGCGGTCGGCGCGCAGCTGCAGCGCGACGGTGACCCGAGGTTCCGACTGGCGGCCGTCGCCCCCATCGCCGGTCCCTACGACGTGACCACCACCCTGCACACCGCGGCGACCACCGGCATCGCCAACGCCTCGGCCTACCTGGCCTACTTCACCGTCGAGTGGAACCGGCTGCACCACCTGTACGACTCACCGGCCCAGGCGTTCCGGCCGCCGTACGACCGCACGGTGCCCGCGCTGCTGGACGGCACCCACAGCTCGCCGGACATCCTGGACGCCCTGCCGCCGACCCCGGCCCAGCTGTTCACCCGTGAGTTCCTGGCCGGGCTGGCCCACCCGACCGGCGCGCTGAGTGAGGCGCTGCGGGTGGCCGACAGCAGCTGCGACTGGCGGCCCGAGGTACCGGTGCGGCTGTACGCGGCGAGCGGGGACCGGGACGTGCCGATCGTCAACTCCGCCTACTGCCAGCGGCGGGTGCGGGCCGACGGCGGTGAGGCCGAGCTCGTCGACGTCGGCGCGGTGGACCACTCGACCTCGGAGCTGCGGGCGCTGCCCCAGATCCTGGCCGGCTTCGACCAGCTCGGCGGCCCGCGCCAGGGCGGCTGACACCCGCCGCGGATCAGACGCCGGTCAGGTGCGGACGGCGCGTGCCTCGGCCTCGGCGAGCAAGGCGTCCAGCCGGTAGCGCAGGCGGGTCGGGTCGGTGGGGGCGAGCGTGGTCCACTCCACGCCGTCGGCGGCGACGTCGCGCTGCATCAGGTACCGGCCGTGCCGGGTGTCCAGGACGCCGATCACCTTGCGCAGCCGGTGCAGCACCCCCCACTGGTCGGAGGCCAGCACGCTGAGCTGGCCCCGCCCGGTGGCACCCGCCAGCATGGCCTGCACCAGCGCGGCGTCCTCCGCGTCGATCCCCCGCTCGACCAGCGCGTCGGCCAGCCCCGTCGGGTCGGCCTCGCCGGTGGCGGCCTCCAGGTCGGCGCTGGGCAGCGTGACCGAGCGCCCGGCGCCGGCGCGACTGGCCGGCAGGCTGCTCAGCGCGGCACCGACCGGCCCGGACGCGGCGGTGAGGGTCACCGTCGCGTCCTGCCGCACGGCGAGCGCCGTGCTGCCCGGCCGGGCCGAGGCCACCACGCGCAGCTCGCGGTCCAGCCGCATCCGCAGCTCGACCTGGTGGGTGGGCCCGGCGAGCAGGTGCATCAGCCGGACGAGCTCCGGATCGGGACCGTTCAGGTCGGCCAGGCCGCGCAGCCGCAGCCCCTGCCAGCCGGTGGCCACGATGCCGCGCCGCTCGCTGTGCGTCCGGCCCGGCGAGTCGAGCCGCAGCACCACCGGGGTGGCACCGAGCCCCAGCCACTCCCACAGCACGTCGAACTCCACCGCGGTCAGCACGCGGCGGGCCGGGCCGCGATGCCGCTGGTCCAACTCGGGCGCGGCAGTCATGATCCAATCACCGGTGGGGCCACCCATTCGTCGTCGGCGAACACGTCGGTCTCGTCCAGCAGGTAGTCCAGTCGCTGGTGCTGGTCGCGCTCCTGGTCGGCGAACCCTCCGGCGCCCAGCACCGGCGGCAGCATCGCGGCGTCGGCCCCGGGCTGGCCGCGGCCACCCGGCCCGGTGCCGTCGCCGGCCTGCCCAGGTGCGCTGCCCGAGGGCCCGCCCCTGGCCTTGAGGCCCGATCGGCCCTGTTCGACACCCTGGGCCCGGGTGGCCGGCCCGTCCTGCATGCCGCCGGGGCCGGGCCGTTCGAGCAGCGTGCGCGGTACTGGGGCCACCCGCTCGGTGCGTTCGGCGGCGACACGA
Source organism: Pseudonocardia sp. (assembly GCA_036272155.1). Lineage (GTDB taxonomy): Bacteria > Actinomycetota > Actinomycetes > Mycobacteriales > Pseudonocardiaceae > Pseudonocardia. The sequence goes on along the minus strand of DATAZG010000194.1, from coordinate 17,634 downwards.
TCGGCGGTGACCCCACCGGGTGCGGCGGGCAGGCCCGGGTCGCCGGGCACCGGTCGGAACCCGGTCACCCGGGCGGGCGCGGCTTCCAGCGCGCCGGTTGCGCCGAACCCCGGGGCACCGGGGCGCGGCTCGGCGGGCCGGTAGGGCTCGGCGGCGGCCGGACGCGTGGCGGTGCGGGCGGGCACCGAGTCGCGCGCCACCGGCGCGGTCTCCGACCGGGGCGCCCGCTCCAGACCGGCCTTGGACACCGTGCGGCCCGCACCGCCAGCCGCGCCGGGCACGCCGCGCTCGGCGGCGGCCGGGTTGGTGGACGGTGCGCGCCGCACGCTGCCCCGCGCGCCCTGGGTGCCTGACCGGCCGACCTGGCCGCCGGCCGGGCCGCCGCCGGCGGTGCCCGAGGTGGGTGGCCGGTTGAACGTGCCGGTGGGACGCGTCTGGGTGCACTCGGTGGCGTGCTGCTGCATCAGCTCCAGGGCCCGCTGCCGGGCGTTCGCCTGGGCCTGCTCGGCCTGCGCCCAGTTGGCCCCGGCGGCGGGCGGGCCGGCCGGGGGCGGCGGCATCTCGGCGATCACCGTGCGCGCGCTGGCGGCCTGCTGGCCGGCCTGGCCGGCGGCCGTGTTGGCCCGGGCGGCGGCCGCCTCGGCCCACTGGGCGTGCTGGCCGATGCCGCCGTGCGCGGCGTCGGCCGCCCGGCCCTGCCAGCCCTGCCCGAGCTCGCCGAGCGGCGCGTTGAGCGTCTTCGAGACGTTTTCCAGCACCTGGGCGGCCTTGGCGAGGTTCGTCTGGCTGGTGCTGGCGGCGGCCGGGTCGCCACCGTGAGCCAGGTTCCACAGCTCCTGATGGGAAAGGCCGGCCAGGCGTTGGTCGGTCATCGCCCGCTCACGACCCCAGCTGGCGGCTCAGCTCGGCGGCGGTCTCGTGCTCGTTGCTGTCGTACGCCCGCTGGATGTCGCCCAGCTGCTTGAGCACGCCCGCCAGCCGCTGCCGGTACGCCCGCAGTGACTGGGCGGCCGACTCCGGACCGTCCGCCGCGATCTTGTTGAAGGCGGCCTGGAACTCGGTGCTGGCGCCGTCGGCCATCGCCGGCCGGGTCATCCGGAATTGGTCGGCGCCGCCCCGGGCGAGCGGCTCGAGCTGGTCGAGCGCGCTCTGGAACGCGCGCCGGAGCTTGGGGATCATGCTCGGCTCGAGCGTCAGGTCGCCCGAGCCGGTCGCGTTGTTGGCCATGCGCTCACGGTAGGAGCGCCGCCGCGTCCCCGGAGCGGAATCGGTCGCACGGTTCGCGATCGCTAACGCCGTCGGTCAGCGGGCGGTACCGCGACCGGCAACGCCGAGGGCCGGCCAGCGCTCAGGCTGGCCGGCCCTCGGCGTCCGGAGGTCCGGCTCAGCTGTCCTTGATCTCGCAGATCACGGTGCCCTGGGAGACCGAGCTGCCGGCCTCGGCGGACAGACCGGTGATCGTGCCGTCCTTGTGGGCGGTGACCGGGTTCTCCATCTTCATCGCCTCGAGCACGACGACCAGGTCGCCGGCGGAGACCGTGTCGCCGTCGGACACCGCGACCTTGATGATGGTGCCCTGCATGGGTGCGGTCACCGCGTCGCCGGAGACCGCCGCGCCGCCCTTGCCGCCGCCCCGCTTGCGCGGCGGCTTCTTCGTGCCCGCGCCGGCCCCGCCCCCGCCGCCGAGGGCCAGGTCACCGGGCAGCGACACCTCGAGGCGCCGGCCGCCGACCTCGACCACCACGGTCTGCCGGGCCGCCGCGTCGTCCTCGGCATCCCCGGCGCCGCCTTCGAACGGTGGCACGGTGTTGTTCCACTCGGTCTCGATCCACCGGGTGTGCACTGTGAACTCGTCCTCGGTGGTCGCGGCGAACGCCGGGTCGTTCACCACGATGCGGTGGAACTCCAGCACGGTGGCCATGCCCTCGACCTGGAACTCGGCCAGCGCGCGGCGCGAGCGCTCCAGCGCCTGAGCGCGGTCCGAGCCGGTCACGATGAGCTTGGCCAGCAGCGAGTCGAACTGGCCGCCGATCACCGAGCCGGACTCCACGCCGGCGTCCACCCGCACGCCCGGCCCGGCCGGGTACGCGATCGAGCTGACCGTGCCCGGGGCCGGCAGGAAGTTGCGCCCCGCGTCCTCGCCGTTGATCCGGAACTCGATGGAGTGGCCGCGCGGCTCCGGGTCTTCGGTGAGGTTCAGCTTCTCGCCCTCGGCGATGCGGAACTGCTCACGCACCAGGTCGAGGCCGGAGGTCTCCTCGGAGACCGGGTGCTCCACCTGCAGCCGGGTGTTGACCTCCAGGAAGGAGATCAGCCCGTCCTGGCCGACGAGGAACTCCACGGTGCCGGCACCGTGGTAGCCGGCCTCCTTGCAGATCGCCTTCGCGGAGTCGTGGATGGTCTTGCGCTGCTCCTCGGACAGGAACGGAGCCGGCGCCTCCTCGACGAGCTTCTGGAACCGCCGCTGCAGCGAGCAGTCCCGCGTGCCGACGACGATCACGTTGCCGTGCGTGTCGGCGAGCACCTGCGCCTCGACGTGGCGGGGCTTGTCCAGGTAGCGCTCGACGAAGCACTCACCCCGGCCGAACGCCGAGACCGCCTCGCGGACCGCCGACTCGTACAGCTCGGCGATCTCCTTGCGCTCCCTGGCCACCTTCATGCCCCGGCCGCCGCCGCCGAACGCCGCCTTGATGGCCACCGGCAGGCCGTACTCGTCGGCGAACGCCTCGACCTCCTCGGCGCCCGAGACGGGGTCGCTCGTGCCGGGTACCAGCGGTGCGCCGGCCCGGGTGGCGATGTGCCGCGCGGTGACCTTGTCACCGAGGTCGCGGATCGCCTGGGGGGTCGGCCCGATCCAGGTGATGTCGGCGTCGATCACCGCCTGGGCGAACTCGGCGTTCTCGGAGAGGAAGCCGTAGCCCGGGTGGATGCCGTCCGCGCCGGCCTGCTTGGCCGCGCCGATCACCTTGTCGAAGTCCAGGTAGGACTCCGCCGCCGTGTTGCCGCCGAGCGCGAAGGCCTCGTCGGCGAGCCGGACGAACAGCGCGTCCCGGTCCGGGTCGGCGTAGACCGCCACGCTGCTCAGGCCCGCGTCGCGGCAGGCTCGGATCACCCGCACCGCAATCTCGCCGCGGTTCGCGACGAGCACTTTCCGCAACTGTCGGGTCGCCGCCGGTTCTTCCCGGGCCACGATGCCTCCATGCATAGGTCGAGCTGAACGCACGATCAGCTGAGTCTAAATGGAGGGCTTCGAGGGGGAGTGCTAGAGGATGCGCGACGCACCCCACAGTTGACTCCCGACACTCCCGTCCCGGTCGCTCAGCCGGTCAGCCGCCCAGCGGGTAGGCCCGGCCGAACAGTCCGAGCACCACCCCACCGGGTACGACCCGCAGCGCCGGCCACCGGCGCGGCCGGGGCGTGGTCCGGCCTTCGTAGCGGGCGGTCACCTCGCGCCGGGCCAGCTCGGTGCGCCCCAGCGGCGGCAGCTCGCCGAGCAGCTCCAGCTCGCGGGCCAGGTCCCAGCCGTCCCGCAGTGCGCCCCGGGTCGGCCGACCCCGGGCCCACCTGGTGAAACGGTCCGTCCACCGGTCGCCGAGGGAGGCCGCGAGGTGGGGCCAGGCGGCGGCCACCTGGCCGGCCCGCTTGCGCCGCAGGGCCAGCTCGGCGACACCGACCAGGCGCTCGTCGAAGCCGGTGGGCACCGGTGCGCCGGCCACCAGCGCGGCGACCAGGGCGGCCTGACGGCTGGCCAGTGTGGGCTTCGTCACTTGTCCACCGCGTGGGTGAATGCCGCCGCTCCGGCCGGTCGGCTCGGCGGTCATGGTGTGCCCACCAGGGTGGTGTTGCTCACGCCGGTGACCGGCGGCAGGCCGGCGGCCGCCGCGATGGCGTCCAGCTCGGCGTGCAGCTGGGCCGCCGGCGGGTACCGGCCGTCCCGCTCCAGCAGCAGCGCCGGCGGCCGGTGCCGGGCGCACAGCTCGCGGACCAGCGCCAACACCGGTTCCGGGGTCGGCGCGGTGTGCGTGTCGTGGTAGATCCCGCCGTGCTCGTCGCCGCCGGCCACGTGCGCGTAGGCGACCCGCTCCAGTGGCAGCCGGTCCAGCAGCTCGGCCGGGTCGGTGCCTCGGTTGCGCGCGTTGGCGTAGCAGTTGGCCACGTCGAGCAGCAGCCAGGCGCCGGTCTGGTCGAGCAGCTCGGTCAGGAAGTCGGCCTCGGTCAGCTCGTCGTCGGGCCAGTCGAACAGGGCGGCGATCGGCTCCAGCGCGAGCGGGGTGCCCAGCTCGGCGCGCAGCGTGCGCACGTTGCGGGCCAGCACCCGCAGCGCCTCCCGGGTGCGCGGCACAGGCAGCAGGTGGCCGGCCTCGAGCCCGCCCGCCCTGACGAACGCCACGTGCTCACTGACCAGCGGTGCGTCCAGGGCGGCGGCCACCGAGGCGAAGTGGTGCACGCGGTGCGGGTCCAGTGGTTCGGCGCCGCCGAGGGACAGCCGGGTGCCGTGCGGCACCACCGTCACACCCCGCCGCCGCAGCGCGGCCAGTGGCTCGGGCAGCACGCCGTCGTGGCGCACCGACTCAGCGACCACCTCGCAGAACCGCAGCCCCGGCAGGTCGGCGACCAGCCCGGCGATCTCGGGCCGCCAGCCGATGCCGAGCCCGAGCGGGGGTAGTACGTCCGTCGTCCGCATGGTCATCCTCCACATCCGCCGCCACCACCACAGCTGGAACCGCCGCCGCAGCTGGACCCACCACCACTGCCGCCGCCGCAGGACGAACCGCCGCTCCAGCCCGTCCAACCGGACGACCCGCCCGCGCCGCCGGACGCGGCGGCCGCCCTGGCAAGCTCCGGCTCGCCGGCGAGTGCCGGGTCGGCCGCCCAGATCGCGCTGGCCCCGAACAGCCCGACGCTGACCGCGGTCGCGGTGGCGCCGTTCGCCGTCCAGTCCGGGCGCAGCGAGGGAGCCAGGTGGGAGTGCGCGGAGCGCAGCCGCGACAGGGCCTCACGGCCGGCCGAGGTGAGGCGGGGCAGGCGCAGGTGCCACAGCGCCGCGCCCGCCCCGGTGGCCAGCAGCAGGCCGACCAGCAAGCCAACCGGGTGGCCGTTGCCGACCCCGGCGACCAGCCGCCACACCCCGAGCGCGAACAGTCCGAGCAGCGCCAACCCCCAGCGCCGGAGCGTCGCCCGGTCGCGGTCGCTGATCAGCAGCCCGGCCTCGGTCAGCTCGTCGGCCAGCGCCCGCAGCGCGGCGGCCACCGCGGGATCGGACTTCAGCCGCGCATAGGGCACCGGACGCTCGGTGGCGGCGAGGGTGGCCAGCTCGAGCGGCCACTTCGGGCCGCCGGTCGGGATGGCCGCCGAGGAGGTACCGGCGCCGGTGCGGAGCCGGCCGCCGACGCGCAGCGCGCTCTGCCCCGCGAGCACAGCGAGCTCGGCACCCCCGCCCAGGAAGGCGACCAGGTAGGGGTCGCTCTTCACACCACTGGCCGGCCGGCGGAACCGGGTGCTGAACGCCCTGCTGAGCCGCTTGCTGGTCGCCGCGTCGACGGTGCCGGCGGCGCGGCGGGCGCGCAGGGCGGCGCAGTACAGCGTCACGCCGACTATCAGGTAGCCCACCAGGAACGCGGGCCCGCTGATCCCCCAGGTGTCGCCACCCTGGGCCAAGATCGCTGTGCTCATCGCAGTGCTCATCGCAGTGCTCATCGCTGTGCCTCCTTCCACCTGCCGTGCTCGACCGCCAGGGCCGTACTGCGTCGCAAGGTCTCGCCGTGCCCCGGAGTCACCCGCCACAACCCCCGCTACCCGCTGTCGGGCGAGCCGCCCCAGTACGTCCGGCCGGCAGACCCACTCGAATCGCTGGCCAGTAGGGCGTGGGCCGTGGCCGCCGCGCCGGCGATCTCCAGCTCGGCGGCGAACGCGGGGTCGGCCGCCCAGATGGCGGCGACGCCGAACACCGCGACGCCGAGCGCGGCGGCGGCGGGCCCGCTCGCGGCCCAGCCCGGGCACATCGAGGGGACCAGGTAGGCGTACTCGCGGCGCAGCCGGGCCAGCGCCGCGTCCCCGGACGGGGTGCGTCGGGGCAGCCGCAGGTACCAGAGCGCCGTGCCCGCGCCGGCGAGCAGCATCGGCGGGACCAGGAAGCCGACCGGGTGACCGTTGCCGATCCCGTCGACCAGCCGCCACACGCCGAGCGCGAACAGCCCGAACAACGCCAGCCCCCAGAGCCGCAGCCGGTCCCGGCGCTGCTCGCTGACCAGCAGTCGGTGCTGGACCAGCTCGTCTAACAGGGCCCGCAGCGCGCCGACGACCGCCGGGTCGGACTGCAGCCGGGAGTACGGCACCGGGAGGTCGGTGGCGCTCAGGATGGCCAGCTCGAGCGGCCACTTCGGGCGGGCGGCCGGAATGGCGCGCGCCGCCGCTTCCGGGACGCGGGGCCCCTCGCCGAGCAGTCCGTGGGCGCGCAGCGCGCTCTGCCCGGCGAGCACGGCCAGCTTGGGGCCGCCGTTGAGGAGGGCGATCAGGTACGGGTCGGCGGCAGCGGCGGCACTGGCACCGCTGGCCGGGGTGGGCCCCGAAAGAGCCGCCGCACGGGCCTCCACATGGGTCGCCGCGTCGGCCTCGGTAGCGGCGCTGCTCGCCCGCGGGACGAACCGGGCGGTGAACTCCCGGCCGCGTCGGCCTCGGGTACCGGTGTCGACGGCGCTCATGGCGCGGCGGGTGCGCAGCGCGGCGATGGCCAGCGCGCCGCCGACTATCAGGTAGCCCACCAGGAACGCGGGCCCGCTGATCCCCCAACTGTCGCCACCCTGGGCGAGGATCACACTGCTCATCGGTACGCCCCCTTCCCGCCTGTCGCGCTCGACCGGCAGAGCCGTACTTCGGGAGTGTGGGTCGGCGAGGCGCCCCTGGCCAGCGCATTGATCGGGACTTGAGCTTCCGCAGGGGAACATTTGAGGTTCCTGGCGTTCACCTGGCGCTTTCGGGCATCTCCTCAGCCGTCGCCGGGGGCTCCGAGTCGAGGCCGGCCGGGCGCGGCACTAGTGTCCACAGGGCAGAGGCGGGGGGTCGGCATGTCGGGCAAGACACCGCACGGCGCCGTGCTCGCGCTGGTGGCCGCCCTGCTGGTCGTGCTGACCGGGTGCGCTTCGTCCGGGGCCGCGCCGAGCGCGGTGGCCGCCCCATCGGCGAGCCCGACGCCGTCGCCGGCCACCCCGGACGGCTACCAGGCCATGTTGAACCAGACCAACACCGAGCTGTCCGCCGCGCTGGCCGCGGTCGGCCGGGCACCCACGCTGGCCGTGCTCGACCAGTCCGTGCTGTCCGCCGCCGGGGTGGCCAGCGCCGCCAGCGAACGGCTGACCAGCAGCGGGCCGGTGCCGGCCACGGTGTCCGGGGACAACGCCGCGCTGTCCACCGGGCTGCGCCAGTTCGGCCGCGAGCTGGCCTACCTGAGCCAGCAGATCGACCTGCACGCCATCTGCGCCGGACCGGTGGCGCTCACCGCGATCAGCACGGCGCCGAGCATGCCGCAGTTGCGCGCGGTCGCCACGTCCCTGGGCACGATGCGCAGCGACCGGCCGGCGTACCGCTGGGGCGGCGCGCTACCCGCGGCGGCGAACTCGGTCGAGCACCGGCTGCGCAACGGCCAGATCCTGGTCGACCGGCGGGCCGGGGCGGCGGGGGACGGCGTGCTGAAGGTCCGTGACCAGGGCACCAAGGACGGCGTGGTGCTGCTGGCCAAGGGCGGTGCGCTGGTCGTCTCGGTGGCGGTGAACGCCGGCCAGTCGGCCACGCTGAGTGACGTGCCCGACGGCGACTACGACCTGTTCTACAGCGTCGGGCGGGACTGGAACGGCCCACTGGCGACGTTCAGCCGGCACTGCGAGTTCCACCGGTTCACCACGCCGACGTCGTTCAGCACCAGCGCGGTGCCCGGCGGCTCGGCCTACACCGTCCAGTCGATCGTGCTGGACACCGGGACGGACGGCGCCAACCCGGACTCGCCGGTCGATCCCAGCGCCGAGCTCGGCCTCGCACCCGGCGGCGCGGTCGACCCGATGCCGGGCAGCAACCCCGCGCCGGGGGCCGGTTCCGGACCGGGGAGCCCGCCGCCGGGCGCTGGCCCCGGCCCTGCCGACGGGCCCGGCGGTGCCACGGATGACCCGGGCACCGCCGAGGTGGACCAGGACGCGCTACCCCGCTGACCGCACCTGGTTCTTGATCCGGGCCAGCATGGCGGCCATGCCGCGCAGCCGCAGCGGGCTGACCGCCGCGCCGAGCCCGAGTGCCAGGTAGAAGTCGTTCGGCACGGCCAGCACCTCCTCGGCCGACTGGCCGTCCAACCCGGTGTGCATGATCGAGGCGAAGCCCCGGGTGGTCGGTGCCTCCGGGGGCGCGTCGAAGAACAGGTGCACGGTCCGGTCCCCGTCCGGCGCCACCTCAACCTTGAGGAACAGCGGCGTCTGGCACTCGTGCACCTGCTCCATCTCGTCCCGGTGCCCGGAATATCGAGCTGGTAGCGCCGGTAACTCTTCGGAGAGCTCGAGCAACAGCTGCAGCCGCTCCTTCACCTCGAGCCCGGCGAAGTCGTCGACCAGCTCCGCCAGCTTCGGTGGCAGGGCAGCCGGCGCGGTCACTTCACCGAGCCCCGTTCGGTACCGGTGGCGATCGGCACCCGCACCGAGTTGCCCCACTCGGTCCAGCTGCCGTCGTAGTTGCGCACGTGGGCGAAGCCCAGCAGGTGGGTGAGCACGAACCAGGTGTGGCTGGACCGCTCGCCGATCCGGCAGTACGCGACCACCTCGTCGGACGGGGAGAGCCCCTGTTCCTGCTGGTAGATCGCCTCCAGCTCGTCGCGGGACCTGAAGGTGGCGTCCTCGGCGGCGGCCCGCGCCCACGGCACGCTCGCAGCGCCCGGGATGTGCCCGCCGCGCACCGCGCCCTCCTGCGGGTAGTCAGGCATGTGCAGCAGCTCGCCGGAGTACTCACCGGGCGAGCGCACGTCGACCAGCGGCTTGCCCAGGTGCTGGAGCACGTCGTCCTTGAACGCGCGGATGACGCTGTCGTCGCGCTCGATGACCGGGTAGTCGACCTTCGCCGGGGTCGGCTGGTCCTTGGTCAGCTCGCGGCCCTCGGCGACCCACTTGGCGCGGCCGCCGTCCAGCAGCCGCACGTCCGGGTGGCCGAACAGGCTGAACACCCAGAGCGCGTACGCGGCCCACCAGTTGTTCCGGTCGCCGTAGATCACGACGGTGGTGTCGCGGCCGATGCCGCGCTCGCCGAGCAGCTCGGCGAACCGGGCACCGTCGACGTAGTCCCTGGTCACCGGGTCGTTGAGCTCGGTGTGCCAGTCGAGTTTGACGGAGCCGGGGATGTGCCCGGTGTCGTAGAGCAGGACGTCCTCATCGGACTCGACCACCGCCAGCCCCGGTTGCCCGAGCTGTTCGGCCAGCCACTCGGTGGTGACCAGTCGCTCCGGGTGGGCGTAGGCAGCGAGCTTGGGATGTGTGTCGTTGGGTACTGGCATAGGACTCAGGCTAGTCCTGTTTGGCGGTGTCGTTTCTGTCGATGTCGCCGCCGGCCCGGTTCCAGAGATCGGTCACGACCACGCCGACCTCGGCGAGCAGCGTGCGCAGCAGCGGCAGGCTGATCCCGATCACGTTGGACGGGTCGCCCTCGATGCCGGTGACGAACCAGCCGCCCAGCCCGTCCAGGGTGAAGCCGCCGGCCACGTGCAGGGGCTCCTCGGATGCCACGTACGCGTCGAGCTCCGCCTCGCTCGGCCGGCCGAAGTGCACCGTCGTGGCGGCGTGCGCGGCGGCGACCTGGCCCACCGCGCCGTCGGCCAGCCGCAGCACCGCGTGCCCGGTGACGAGGTGCCCGGACCGCCCCGCCATCGCCGCCCAGCGCCGCCGCGCCTGCTCTCGCGTGCCGGGCTTGCCGACCAGCGCGCCGTCGATGGACAGCATCGAGTCGCAGCCGATCACGATGGCGTCCGGCGTCGTCGCCGCCAACCGCTCGCCGACCGCCCCCGCCTTCGCGCAGGCCAGCGCGGTGACGACCTTCGCGGGCGCCGCCCCGTCGAGCGCCGCCTGCACCGCGTCCTCGTCCACGTCCGACACCTCGACCAGGGGGTCCAACCCGGCGCTGCGCAACACGCCCAGCCGTGCCTGGGAGGCCGAAGCCAAGATCACTCGCACAACCGAGCAGCCTAGGCCAGGAACGGGTTGTGCACGGTGACGGAGCCGAAACGCCGGCCGTGCTGGAGATCCTCGGTGACGAGCGTCTCCGCGCCGGCCAGCAGCGCCGCCTCCACGATCAACGCGTCCCAGAAGCTGACCTGGTCACGTTCGTGCAGGAACGACGCCGACAAGATCAGCTGAGGAGTGGTCTCCACGACGGCCCACTCGGCATAGTCGGCCACGACCTGCCGCGCCTGCGCCAGACTCATGGTCGGGCGCAGCTTGCCGGTTGCGACGTTGTAGAACTCCTGCAGGACCTGGGTGCTGACCGCGCCGGTGCCCTCCGCCCAGAGCTCGGTCAACAGCGCGATCGCCTTGCTGGCCTTGTGCCTGTCCTCGGAGTCATGTGCGTACACCAGAACGTTCGTGTCGACGAAGACGGTCATGACCCGAACCGGTGCAGCCGCTCGTCGTAGAGCTCGTCGCGGGTCCACTGCCGGCCGCCGCGAGCACGGGTCTGCTCCATCATGCCCAGCGCGGACTCGCGGGCTCGCCGGTAACGCTCATCGGCGGCGGTCAGCGCCTCGAGCTGTTGCGCGACCAGCCCGCTGACCGAAGTACCGCGGCGGGCGGCGAGCGCCTTGGCGAGCCGGATCACCTCAGCGTCGAGCTGCACGGTGAGGTTTCGCTTCACGCTCCACAGTTTATCACGTGGACCACGTGCTGGACTGTGGTCCGGGACCGGTCCGGTCGGTCTACCGCGGCAGGGCGGAGCGTTAGTCGGGGACGAGGCCTTGGCGGTAGGCGTACCGGACGGCGTGTGCCCGGTCCCGCAGGGCGGCCTTGGCGAACAGGTGGTTGATGTGCGTCTTCACGGTCGCCTCGCTGATGAACAGCCGACGGGCGATCTCGCCGTTGGTCAGCCCCTCCGCGATCAGGCCCAGCACCTCGACCTCCCGGCGCGTCAGCCCGTCCGGCGGCTCAGCGGAGCCGGCCGCTGTGCGCGGCCCCCCGGCTGTGCCCGGCTGACCAGCGCTGCCCGTGCCGGCGCGGCCAACGCCGCCCGGGCTGCCAGTGCGGGTCGTGCCAGTGCCGCCGGGACCGCAGCCGCTGTCCGGCGCGAGGCCGCCGACGGCGCTGACCAGCCGAGCGAGCACGGCCTGGTCGATGGTCGACTGGCCGGCCGCCGCCGAGCGCAGCGCGTGCCCGATCGCCTCGGCATCGGCGTCCTTGGACAGCCAGCCGACCGCGCCGGCGCCCAGTGCGTCCAGCACCGAGTCGTCCTCCGCATACGTGGTCAGCACGACGACCGACGTGCCCGGGTGCTCGGCGCGGACCTGCCGCGTGGCCGCCACACCGTCGCACCGAGGCATCCGCAGGTCCGTGAGCAGCACATCGGGCCGGTGCTCGGCGACCAGCCGGACCGCGGCAGCACCGTCGGCCGCCGCCCCCACCACCGTGATACCGGGCAGCAGGTTGAGCACCGTGACCAGTCCCTCGCGCACGATCGTCTGGTCGTCGGCCAGCACCACCCGCAGCGCGGCACCATCCCGCGCACCGGTGCCGGCTAGTGCACCGCCCGCCGGGGTATCCGAAGCCGTACCTGCCACCCGTCCTCCGTGGGGCCGGCGCAGCACTCGGCGCCGATCAGGGCGGCACGCTCGGCCATCCCGAGCAGACCGTAACCGTCCGCCCTCGGGCCCGCCGGAGGGGTACCCGGACGGTCGCGGACGGTCAGCTCGACCGCGGCGACCTCCCGGCGCAGTGTCACCAGGACGGGCGCGTCCGGGGCGTGCTTGCGGGCGTTGCTGAGGGCCTCCTGCGCCACTCGCAGCACGGTCTCGCGGTCCGCCGGCGTCATCTCCTCGACCCCGCCCTCGGCGCCCGCTCCGGCGCGGTCTTCGCCCCCGGCCTCCGCTCCGGCTCCGGCTCCGGCTCTAACCCCGTCCTCGCCCACCCTCTCGATGTCGAGCTCGAGCTCGGCGCGCGGGTAGGTGTCGACCAGTGCCCGCAGGCCGGCGGCCAGGGCGACCGGGTCGGCCCGCAGCGCGGAGACCGCGCGCCGCGCCTCGGCCAGCCCGTCGGTGGCCAGTCGCTGGGCCCGCTCGATCTGGGCGAGGGTGTCCGGCGGCGCGCCGTCCCGCAGCACCATCAGCCGGGCGCCCTGCAGCTGCACCGCGAGCGCGGACAGCGAGTGCGCCAGTGCGTCGTGCACGTCCCGGGCGATCCGGGCGCGCTCGGCCAGCGCGGCGGCCCGGATGTGCTCCTCCTGGGCCCGGGTGGCCGCCGCCAGCGCGAGCTCCCGCTGCTCGGCCAGCAGCGCCGACTCCCGCCGGCCTATCCCCGCCACCAACGCCATGACCAGCAACAACACCACGACACTCAGGCCGAGCAGCCCGGTCTGCCGCTCCAGCAGCAGGCCCAGCGCGGCGGCCACCCCGACGAGCACCGCGACCGCCGCCGGTCGGGGCAGCCGCCCACCCGCCGAGGCGACCGCGACGAAGCAGAAGGCCACCGCCGTCGACCAGGAGCCGATCGCGGCGACCATGCCGAGCCCGCCCGACGCCGTGGCCAGCACCCCGACCGGCGGCGACAGCCAGACCCACCGGGTCGGCCGCAGCACCAGGATGGTCCAGCCGGCCGAGGCCACCAACGCCGCGACCCCGACCGCCACCGGGTGGGCCGGCGGCGGGCCACCGCCCAGGTAGGTGGCCACGATGATGATCGGTATCCAGACCAGGGTGAGCAGCTGACGCGGCCAGCCCGCGCTGTGGCCGGGGCTGATGATCACGACGTCAGTGTGACCGACGGATCCGCCTGGTGTCCTGCCCGTCGACGTCCCAGCCACCGTTCCCGACCGGACCCCGGCCGCCGTCGCCGCTCCAGCCCTGGTCCGCGACCGGGCGCTCGTCCGACCGTGCCGCACGCCCGAGGCGCGAGCCATCCCGGCGGAGACGCGAACCGTCCCGCCCCGAACTGTCCCGCCCGGAGCCGTCCCGCGAACCGTCCCGCCCGGAGCCGCGCCGGTCCCTCGCGGGGCGCACCGGCCGGCCGTCCTCGCGCACCCGGCTCTGCAGCACGAACGCCTGCACGACCAGGCTGACGCCGAAGGTGAGCACGACCGTGCCGGAGGCGGCCGCCCCGGCGCCGAGGCTGTGCGCGGCGAACTCCAGGCCGACCCGCACCGCGATCGACAGCGCCCACAGCAGCAGCGTCGGCGCCCCGCCGCGCTGGTAGAGGTAGCCGTCGCGGGTGCTCAGCTGGATCGAGTAGCCGCGGGCCGCCCCGAGCGCGGCGGTCAGCAGCAGGTCGGCGCCGATCACCAGCACGGCCACCGGGGTGATCGCGGGGTGGGCCTGGCCGAACTCGACGACCCCGAGCACGATCAGGACCAGCGGCAGGCGGTACGCCTTGCCACCTTCGCCGGTCGCGACGAACCGGCCCTTGAGGTTGCGGCTGATGACCCAGCCCAGGGCCAGTACGACGATCAGCACGGTCGACAAGTTCATGCCGGACAGCTTCGCCAAGGCACCGGCCCAGCGCGTCGGACCGTGGGTGGAACTTGATCTCCACCCGTGGGTGGACCAGCCCGGTGACCGGGTCAGCGGTCGGGGATCGGTGAGTCGGGGTCAGCGGGGCAGGGTCAGCGGGGCAGGGTCGAGGCGCGCCAGGCTCCGGGACCGGGGTACAGCGGCTGGCGCAGCGCGGCCTGCCGGTCGGTCCAGAAGCTGGTCCGGCGGGTGCTGCCGGGCTCGGCCGGCTCGCCCGATGCCGCCGCGACCGCGAGTACGGCGGCCAGCGCGGCCAGCTCGGCGTCGTCCGGCTCGCCGCGCACGACCCGGAACAGCGCGCGCCGCTGCTCCGGGGTCTGCTCGTCCTGATCGGGTGTCTCGTCCGTGGGGGCCATCAGAGCGGGATGTTCCCGTGCTTGCGGGCCGGCGAGGCCTCCCGCTTGGTGGCCAGCATGCGCAGCGCCCGCCCCACGTGGCCCCGGGTGTGCGACGGTGGGATGACACCGTCGATGTAGCCCCGGTCGGCCGCGATGTAGGGGTTGCAGAGGGTGTCCTCGTAGTCGGTCTGCAGCTCGGCGCGCTTGGCGGCCAGCTCGTCGCCCTCGAGTCCCTTGAGGTCCTTGCGGTACAGGATGCTGACCGCGCCCTGTGCCCCGGTGACCGCGATCTGGGCGGTCGGCCAGGCGATGTTGACGTCGGCGCCGAGGTGCTTGGACCCCATTACGTCGTAGGCACCGCCGTAGGCCTTGCGGGTGATCACGGTGACCTTGGGGACGGTGGCCTCGGCGTAGGCGTAGATCAGCTTCGCGCCGCGCCGGATGATCCCGTTCCACTCCTGCTCGGTGCCCGGCAGGAAGCCCGGCACGTCGACGAAGGTCAGCACGGGGATGTTGAACGCGTCGCAGGTGCGCACGAACCGGGCGGCCTTCTCCGAGGCGTCGATGTCCAGGCAGCCGGCGAACTGGGTGGGCTGGTTGGCCACCACGCCGACGCTCTGCCCCTCGACGCGGCCGAAGCCGACCACGATGTTCGGTGCGAACAGGCTGTGCACCTCGATGAAGTCACCCTCGTCGACCACCCGGCTGATCACTTCGCGGATGTCGTAGGGCTGGTTCGGCGAGTCCGGGATGAGCGTGTCCAGCTCGAGGTCGGTCTCGGTCAGCCCGTCGGCGATCGACCCCTCGACCGGCTCGGCGGGCTCGAACACCGGCGGCTCGGACAGGTTGTTGGACGGCAGGAAGGACAGCAGCTCCTTGACGTAGTTGAGCGCGTCCTCCTCGTCGTCGGCCAGGTAGTGCGCCACGCCGGACTTGGAGTTGTGCGCCCGGCCGCCGCCCAGCTCCTCCATCTCCACGTCCTCGCCGGTGACCGTCTTGATGACGTCCGGGCCGGTGATGAACATGTGGCTGGTGTGGTCGACCATCACGGTGAAGTCGGTGATGGCCGGGGAGTACACCGCACCGCCCGCGCACGGGCCCATGATCAGCGAGATCTGCGGGATCACGCCCGAGGAGCGCACGTTGCGCAGGAAGATCTCGCCGTACAGGCCGAGCGCCACCACGCCCTCCTGGATCCGTGCCCCGCCACCGTCGTTGATCCCGATCATCGGGCAGCCGATCTTGACCGCCAGGTCCATCACCTTGACGATCTTCTCGCCGTACACCTCGCCGAGCGAGCCGCCGAACACGGTCGCGTCCTGGCTGAACACGCACACGGGGCGGCCGTCGATGGTGCCGCTGCCGGTCACCACGCCGTCGCCGAACGGCCGGTTGGCCTGCATGCCGAAGTTGGTCGAGCGGTGCCGGGTGAGCGCGTCCAGCTCGACGAACGAGCCCGGGTCGAGCAGTTGGTCGATCCGCTCGCGGGCGGTCTGGCGCCCCTTGGCGTGCTGGCGCTCGATGGCCTGCTCCGAGCCGGCGTGCACGGCCGCGTCGTGGCGCTGGTAGAGGTCGGCCAGCTTGCCGGCGGTCGTGTGGATGTCCGGTTCGTCGGCTGGCAGGTCGCCGAGCGGCTCCGTTGCGGTGCTCATGGCTGCGGAGGATATCGAGCCCCGGTCTGGCCGTCGGCCAGACAGTGAGCGGTGTCATTCCGAGTACCCTCCGCCGGGTGGATCAGCCGCCCCCCGCCGAAGCACCCGGCAACTCTGTCGAAGCCCCGCCCGCCGGCTCGGCCGCGACCCCGCCGGCCACCTCTCCCGCCGACTCGGCCGCCGGCGAATTCGCCGCTGGCTTCGGGGCCCCGCTGGCCGACCCGCTGGACCTCGCCGGCCTGCGGGCCGCGCTGCTCGCCCCGGCCGGACCGGTGGCTCAGCTCGACGTGGTGGCTCGCACCGGCTCGACGAACGCAGACCTGCTGGCCGCCGCCCGGGCCGGCGCCCCGGACCGGAGTGTGCTGGTCGCCGAGCTCCAGCAGTCCGGCCGGGGGCGGCTGGACCGGCGCTGGCTGTCGCCGCCGGGTGAGGGGCTGACGGTGAGCGTGCTGCTGCGCCCGTCCGGGGTCCCGCCGACGCGGCTGAGCTGGTTGCCGCTGCTGGCCGGGGTGTCGCTGCTGCGCACGGTCACCGAGCACACCGGGCTGGCCGCCGCCCTGAAGTGGCCGAACGACCTGCTGCTCGGCCCGCCCGGTGGGCCGCCGGTGGCCAAGTGCGCCGGGCTGCTCGCCGAGGCGGACGCGGGTGGGGCGGAGCCGGCGGTGGTCATCGGCATCGGGCTGAACGTGCGCAACCGCCGCGCCGAGCTGCCCGAGGGCGCCAGCTCGCTGCACGCCGAGGGCGCCGAGGTACGCCGCAACGAGCTGCTGGCCGCGCTGCTGCGTCAGCTGCTGGCGGACGAGGCGGCGTGGCGGGCGGCGGGCGGCGACGCCGAGGCGGTCGGCCTGCTGGCGGCGTACCGGGCGGGGTGCGCGACGCTCGGCCGGCCGGTGCGGATCGAGCAACCGGGCGGGCGGTCCCTGCTGGCGACCGCGCTGGACGTGGACGGCGACGGCCGGCTGCTGGTGCGTGACGAGGCCGGCGCGACGCGCGCGGTCGCGGCTGGCGACGTCGTGCATCTGCGGGGGATAGGTTGAGCCGGTGCCCTATCCGGACGAGCTGCTGGTCTCCGGTGAGCAGGTGCTCACGCACGAGCACCCGCACCCGAAGATGCTGGTGCTGCCCGCGCTGGTCTTCCTGGTCACGGTAGGGCTGGCCAGCTACCTGGCGGCGTTGATCAGCCTGCAGCCGTGGGCGTCCTACGGCTGGCTGGCGCTGGCCGTGGTGGCGCTGATCCTGATCGTCTGGTTCACCGTGGCGCCGCTGCTGCGCTGGCGGTGCACCCACTTCATCGTGACCAACCGCCGGGTGCTGGTCCGCGAGGGTGTGCTGACCCGCAACGGCTTCGAGATCCCGATGAACCGGATCACCAGCGTGCACTTCCGGCAGACCGTGTTCGAGCGGCTGCTCGGCTGCGGCACGCTGAGCGTCGAGTCGGCGTCCGACGAGCCGCTGGACTTCGAGGACATCCCGCACGTCCAGCAGGTCTACGGCCTGCTGTACCAGGCGGCCGCGCCCAGCTGACGGCTCGCGGACCGTCGCGTCGACGCGACATCGCAACATCGTTCCCGAGTCGGCCGGTCAATCGTGCGCACGACGAGTCAGCCCGAGTGACACGAGCTAGCTCGTCGAAATGAGTGTGCGGGCGTTGCGGCGTGGTGTTTGGTGGTGGTCGAACCATTTTGGTGCAATGAATTCTGGTTGGCCGTGGCGTATTCGCACTGACCAGTCGGAGTCGTGGATGACGTTGTGGTGGGCACGGCACAGCATCACCAAATTGTTGATATCGGTTCGTCCGCCGTGAATCCAGTGAATGATGTGATGCACCTGGCACCAGTTGGGGGTTTTGTCGCACCCGGGATAGGCGCAGCCCCGGTCGCGGGCGGCGATCGCCTTGCGTTGCGCCGGGGTCACACAC
>DATAZG010000193.1:0-11797 GCA_036272155.1 Pseudonocardia sp. | reverse complement strand
CCTCGCCCTCGCCGACCCCCAGGTCCTCGATCTTGGCGTAGACGTGGTTGAGCATCCCGGCGTGCTCGCACATCGCCCCCTTCGGCGTCCCGGTGGAGCCGGAGGTGAAGTAGATGTAGGCCAGCTGGTCCGGTCCGACCGGGACGCCGAGATCGGCGTCGGCACCGGGGCGGCCGGCCAGCTCCGCACAGGCTCGGTCGATGTCCACGGCGTGGACCTGGGGCACGGACGCCAGCGCGACCCGCAGCGTGGCGCTACCGCCCGCCTCGGTGAGCACCAGCCGGGCGCCGGCGCGGGACAGCGTGGTGGCGATCCGCTCGGCCGGGAAGTGCGGCTCGATGGGCAGGTAGACACCGCCGGCCTTGAACACCGCGAGGACCGCGGCCAGCCAGTCGAGGGTCCGCTCGGTGACCACGGCGACCACACCCTCGCGCTCGAGCCCGCGCGCCAGCAGAGCTCGGCCCAGCCGGTTGGCGTGCGCATTGAGCTCGCCGTAGGTCCACCGCACGTCACCCTGCACGGCGGCCACGGCGTCGGGGTGGGCGGCCACCCGACGCTCGAACAGCTCGTGCAACCTCGCGTCCGGCAGCTCCCGGCGCGGGCCGGCGAGCCCGTCGAGCTGGTGGGCCAGCTCCTCGGCGGACAGCAGGCTCCGCTGTCCGGGGTCGGCGTCCGGCGCGGTGGCGATCGACGCGAGCGCGGCCTGGTGGTAACCGGCGATGCGGGCGGCGGCGTCGGCGTCGAGCACGTCGGTGCGGTAGCGCAGCCGGAGCCGGAGCTGCCCCGCGCGCTCGGTCAGGCCCAGCCACAGCACGGCGCCCCCCGTCGGCGCTGTGTCATGGCTGGGCCGCTCGTCGGCTCCGACCTCGTCGAACACCGTCTCGAACCGCACCGCGCTCGAGCCGAGCTCACGCGTCAACTCCTCGAGCGGGAAGTCCCGGTGGCCGCCCAGTTCGGACTCGACACGCGCGGTGTCACGGAGCAGCGCCCGCCACGAGCCGGCGCCGGTGTCGAGCCCGCAGGGCAACGCCGGACCGCCCGCCACGGCGACGTAGCCGGCGGTGACCCGGCGCTCCCCGCACAGGGCGGCCAGCACCGCGGCGTGCGCGGCGAGCACAACCGAGCGCGTGGGCACCCCGCACTCCTCGGCCACTCGACACAGCGCGGTCGCCACGTCGTCCGGCACGGTGACGGCCACCTCGGCGACCCCGGCTCGCTCGGCTGTCGGCTCGGCCACCCATCTCGGGATCGTGGTGCATCCGCCGGCCCGCGGCACACCGCTCCAGAACTCCCGGCCGCTCTCGGCTGGCACCCCCATCGCGCGCCCCTCTCCCGCTGACCCCGCAGGCCCGTCAACCCGCATGCCCGTCAACCCGCACGCCCGTCGGCCCCGTGCGCCCCGGCGCCGACCGCCGCTCCGGTGCCGCCCCAGCCGGGGCTGCCCGGCCAGCGCGCGGCCTCCGTGAGCGCATCGGCGAGCACGGACACGGCGGTGTCGATCACGTCGGCGCGGACGGTCAGCGGCGGCTGGATCCGCAGCACCGTGCTTGCCGGGCCGCTGAGCTGGACGATCACCCCGCCGCGCAGCATGCGCGCCCGCACGTCGACGGCCAGCTGGGACGCACTGCGCCCCGGGACCGGCGACATCAGCTCGATGCCCCACATCAGCCCGCGGCCGTGCACGTCCAGCACCGCCGGGTGGTCCCGCAGCTCGGCCAGCCGCGCGCGCAGCTGCTCGCCCCGGGCGCGTGCGTTGCCCAGCAGGTCATCCCGCCGCACGACGTCGGCCATCCGCATGCCGGCCAGGAGCGCGATCCGGCTGCCGGGGTCACCGGGGGCGTCCACCGCGTACCGCGCCATGCGGGCGTCGTAGAGCACCACCGCGGTCGGGCGCTCGAACCCGGTGAGCGCCCGGGAGCAGACCACCACGTCGGGCTCGATGTTGTACTGCTCGAACGCGAACCAGGTGCCGGTGCGGCCGGCGTCCGTACCCGTCTCGTCCACCACCAGCGGAATACCGAGCTCGCGGGTCAGCTGCCTCACCCGGTGCACGAACTCGCGCCGGGCCGGGACCACGCCACCCGGGCCGTCGGTCATCGAGATCAGCACCGCCGCCGGGAGCCGCACATCGCCCGCGCGGTCGTGCAACACCCGCTCCAGGGAGAACTCGCCCCGCAGCGCCACCACGGCCCGGCGACCGGTCACGGCCCGGCACAGCCCGATCGCCGCATCGGCCGCGCTGCCCCGGGCGGGTGCCCCGAACTGGATCCCCATGCGGCCCCGCAGTGGCGCGGGCAGCATGGACAGTTCCGCTTGGGTGGAGGCCCGCCGTACCCAGGCGATCGCCTGCGGCCCGGCGACGGCCTGGGCCAGCCGCGTGGAGATCTCCGAGGTCAGGACGGGATGGTGGTGCCCCAGTGGGAGCGGGTCGGCGCCCGAGGCGAGGTCGACGAACACGTTGCCGTCCACGTCGCGGACGAAGCTCCCACCGGCCTCGGCGACCGCAACCGGGAGGCCCAGCTGGCACTGCAGCGTCACGTCGGGCTCGTCGCCCTGGTTCGCCAGCTGCACCGACCTCGGCCCGGGTAGCTCGCCCGACACCGCCGGCCCCATTGACCGGGCCAGCTCCTCGCGCCCCCGCCCGGGCGGCTGAGCGGTCGACGCCGCTACCGCCCCGGCCGGCAGAGCCGGCCCGATCTCCACCGGCACCTGCTCCGGCGCCCGCACCGCCACCGGGACCGCCACCGGGGAGGCGGCGGCCGACGCCGGCAGCCCGACCTCGGCGGCCGGGTTGCCGCTCCACCAGGTGTGGGCGGTGACCTGCTCGCCCTTCATCAGGAACGCATCCGCGTCGAGGACCGCACCGTCGCCGATCGTGACGCCGTAGTGGACGAGCGCATTCACGCCGATGGTGACGCCGGACCCGACCTCCGTGCGGTCGGACTTGAACGCACCGTCCTCCTGCGAGTGGCACTGGATGCGGCTGTTCAGGTTCAGCGTGCAGTCGTCACCGATGCTGACCAGGCTCTTCTCCGGGATGACGCACCCGTCGTCGAAGACGCGGCGCCCGAGCCGAACGCCGAGCAACCGCCAGATCAGGTTCTTGAACGGGGTGCCGTTGAAGATGACCTGGTACGTGACCGGGCTCGTCTTCCAGAATCGTTCGTGCCGCCAGAAGCGCCGGTCGTAGATCGAGCAGTACAGCGGCCGGATCGGCCGGAACAGCTGGACGGCTCGCTCGACCAGCACGAAATAAACGACGGTGAACAGCATGCCGGCCACGATGGAAAGCCCGACCGCCAGCACACCCAGCGGGCGATAGAACACCGCGAGGACGGCGGCCAACAGGGTGAGCCCGACGACGTGCAGCCAATAGACCAACAGAAAGAGGACCATGGTCGCCACGTTGTGCCGATTCTTGGCGGCCAGCCCTCGGCGCAGCTCGCCCGCTTCTCGGCGGTCGTCGAACTTGTGGTCCCGCTCGACCGTTCGCGGAATCTCGAAGCTCGGCGAGCCCAGCAGTCCCACGCCCTGGCGGACCTCACCGTCTATCGGCACCATCACCTTCGTGGCCAGCAGGCAGTTGTCGCCGGTCCGGCCTCGGGACGGATACGCGATGTGGTTGCCCAGGAAGTTGTCGCGGCCGATGAAGACCTCGCACACCCGGAAAGAACTGCTCGAATAGTCGGCACTGACCACCGATAACCCGTCGGCGACCATCGTCCCGCTGCCCACGTGGCTCGTGTACGGATTCTCGTGCTTGACCTCGGTGCCGAAGTTCGACCCGGTCTGCTGGACGGGTGAGAGCCGGTATCCGATCCAGCGCAGGTAACCGACAACGGCGGAGCTGTCGCCGAACAGGAGTGTGAAGAACCGGATGTTCGTCAGCCGGGCCACCGTTCGGTGCACGCCGTAGCGGAAGCCGTAGAGGGGGTAGCTCCGGCCCGGCCGCACGAACAGGTTCAGCAGCCGCGGGACGGTGGCCACAACCAGGAGACCGACGAGCAGCACACCCGCGAACAGCACGGCGGAGACGACCAGGGTGTCCCGGTAGAACGGCCAGGTGGCCAGGCTGCGGGGCCCCGCGTTCATCAAGGCGTCCAGGCGGGGTACCCGGACCGTGGCCAGGACGACCGCGGTGAGCACCAGCGGGGCCACCACCAGCACCTTCAGCAGCTGGCCGACGCTGTAGACGAACCTGCGCGTCCAGCCACACCGGGCGGGCGACACCGTCCGGAAGTCGACCTCCGTGCGGCGCCCCGGCACGCCGTGCCAGCGCTCACCGTCCGGCACCACCTGCCCCGGGTGCAGGCTGGAGGCGTGGCCGAGCTGGGCCGACCGTCCCAACGACGTGTCGATGTCCAGCACCGACGCCTCACTGACCAGCGCGTCCGCCCCGATGGTGACCCGGCCGGTCTGGATGGCGCCGGCGTGGGCGCGGTAGCAGGTGAACAGGGTGTCCTTACGGATGACCGCGCGGTCGCCGATGGTGAGCAGGTCGGTGCACACCGGAACGGTGCGGGAGAAGACGGCCACACCCCGCCCGACCTTCGCGCCCAGGGCCCGCAGATAGAGCGGGTAGATCGGCGTCCCGACGAACAGCACCAACGGATTGGACCGGACCAGGGTCTTGACCACCCAGAATCGGAGGTAACCGAGGCTCCACACCCGGATCCGCCCGGGCTTCCACCGGCCGACGAGCAGCCACTTCGCCACGATGGGAAATACACACAGCACCGCAAAGCTGGCGGCGGTAAACAGCACCGACCGGAGATAGACCGCGAGTGTGTCGCCGGCGCCGGTCGATAGCCATGCATAGGCCAGCGCCAACAAATTCGTGCCGCCCGCGAGCCTCGCGCCGGCATAACCGCCGAGCACGCCCGCACCGGTGGACACCCAGTCGTAGCCCTCGGTGGCAATCACCGCGGCGAACAGCGCGGCACAGCAGAAGAGGACCAGTTGCGCCGCTCCGCACACGACAAAAAGCGCCGTGCTTCCCGGCTGCTCCGTTTCCGCGGGGGAAACCTCCGCCGGCGCATCAACCGCGACCGGGCGGGCCTCCCGCGCCGGTCGCGTCCCCTCGACCGGCGGAATGGTCTCCCGTGACTCCTCGGCCGGCGCCCCGGCGCGGCCGGTCCCGGTCTCGGTTCCTACCAGCGCTGCACACAGCGCCCCGAGCGTGGGACATCGGTAGATGTCCTTCATCGACACCGACGGCAGGTCGGGCCGCTTCCTGACCCTGGCGCAGAACCGGGTCATCAACAGCGAGTCGGCCCCGAGGTCGTCGAAGAAGTGGCTATCCGGGGAGACCTCCTGGGCGCCGACGATGTCGGCGAGCAACTCGGCAAAGGCCTGCATCATCGGCGACTTGGCACTGTCGCCGGCGAGCGACGGGACGGCCGGGGGGGCCTGTCCGGCTGCCAGGGTCTCGGCACCGTCTGCCACTATCACGACCCCTCCCGAAAGTGTCGGAATGGTAACTTCTAAAGCGTCAAAACGATAACTTCCGCTCGCGGTCGGACAAGAGCGGGACAAAGCAGAATCAATCTTCCGCCGCGAACGGTCCGGCAATCTGTTTAACCGGCTCGCCTCTGACTCCGCGTATATCCCAGGAAATCAGGCCACCACTATGGACCCTGAGACCGCCCGTGGCAATGCCCTTGCTTCCTACTTGGAAATACAGGCGAATCAGCCCACGGAAAAAGCGGTCAGCGTCAATTGCCGAATGGCACACCCGACTCGCGGGTGACTGGACGCAGACCCTTCCGGACCGGCCGACCCCTCTGCTGTTCCTCCGCTATCTCCTCGACGCACCGCGGTGGCCCCGCTCGCTCCGCCCAGTCGGCTGTAGCCGGACTTGACCTGGCTGTGGGCCCGATGTGGGAACGTCGCCCCCCGTGCCCCCAGCGTTTCGGCCCCGGCGGAGAACCACCCGAACGTCCGTGCAACCTCACACGATTTCACCGCCCGTTCACACGGGTGGAGCAGCGTGCTGGGCCGAACGTGTCCCACCCGTCGTGGCCGGTCAGCCCACCCGGCGCAGGACCGTGGAGCCGAGCAGCCGGCAGGTCAGCAGGGCCACCTCGACATCGAGCCGGCCGTCCGCGAGCGGCCGGCCCCGCGCCTCCTCGGCCTTGCGCAGCCGGTACTGGATGGTGTTCTTGTGCAGGTGCAGCTCGGCCGCCGCGCTGGCCAGGCTGCTGCCGCTGGACAGGTACGCCCACAGCGTCTCGCGCAGCCGGGCGTGCGCGTCGTCGTCCACCGCCAGCTCGCCGAGGACCGCCTGGACCCAGCCGGCCACCGAGCCGGGGTCGAGGGCCAGCAGGGCGACCGGGCCGAGCCGCGCCGGCACGGTCACCCGGGACCGGGCGCCCGGGTCGGCGGCGAGCGCGACGACCTGCCCCTGCCGGGCCTGCTGGTGGCTGCGGCGGAACCCGTCCGGACCGGGCGCCGGGTCGCCGAACGCCGCGTACCCGTCCGGGACCACCGCGATCGCCTCGGTGACCGCCGCCGCGAGTGCGTCCGAGCCGGCCCGCGCGCCACCGGCCGGGCCGGCATCCGGGCTGGTCGCCACCGGGAACCAGGCCCACAGCGTGGCCGCGTCCGGAGCGACGACCAGCGGCGGGCGGACCGCCCCGAGCGCCGCCGCGACACTCGGCATCAGCCGTTCCAGCGTGGCCAGCCGGCTCCCCCCGTCGACCTCGCACCAGAACACCGCCGCCCGATGGCTGGCGTGGCCCAGCTGGTAGCCGAGCGCGGACTCGGTCGCATCATCCTGGCCCAGGTCGCCGGTCCGCGCCTCCAGCACCGAGGTGATCTTCGCCAGCCGCGCGGTGTTGCGCTGCCGCATCCAGTCGTCCCGCTCGGCCTGGTGGACGGCGACGACCTCCTCGGCCACCAGGTCGACGAAGCCGAACGCCGCCGACGACAGGTCCCGGGCGGCCTGCGCCACCTCGTCCGCGGTGGCCTTGCGGGCGGCGATCCGGGTGATCAGCTCCTGCTGGACGCGGGCCTGGCCGAGCCGGTAGGCCCGCAGCAGAGCGGCGATCGGCACGTTCCGCTGGGCCAGCCGCCGCGCCAGCTCGAGGCCGGCCTCGGGCGGCTGTACCGAGGTCAGCGGCACGCCGGTGGTGAACACGGTCAGGGCCGAGACGATGGTGTCGCGCACCGTCGCGGCGAGCAGCTCCCGCACGCGGGGGTCGGCGGCCAGGTCGGGCAGGGCCTCGGCGATGTCCGCCCGCACCCCGGCCAGCAGCCCCTCGAGGATCGCCGGGTCCGCCGTCACCTCCCGCGCGACCAGCACGAGCATGTCGGACACCGGCGGGGACACAAGAGCGGACGGTACCCGTGCCGCGCCCGGCCGGCCCGGCACACGCCGCCGCCCGGCTCCCTGGGCGGGAGCCGGGCGGCGGGGGTGGGCCGGGTCAGGCCGGTTCGTGCGCCAGCGGGATGAAGTCGACCTTGTCGCGGACCCCGCAGTCCGGGCAGTTCCAGTCGTTCGGGATCTCCGACCAGGCGGTGCCGGCGGCGAAGCCCTCCAGCTCGTTGCCCTCGGCGACGCGGTAGGTGTAGCCGCAGCCGGGGCAGCGGGCCGCCGCCACATCATCGGCGGGCGAGCCGGTGACCGGGCCGGCGGCCGCGGCGTCCTGGCCGCCCTCCGGACCGGTCTCGGCGACCGGCGACGAGTACTTGGCCAGCAGCTTGTCCAGTTTGCCCGGCTGTACGTTGGCGCGGCGGATGTCCCCGCCGTAGTGGGCGACGACCTTGGGGTCCATCAGCCGCCGGAACAGCGGCGGGAACAGCGCCATGACCATCATGCCGGCGTAACCGGTGGGCAGCACCGGGCTCTCCGGGAAGTCCCGCAAGGTCTGGAAGCGGCGGGTCGGGTTGGCGTGGTGGTCACTGTGCCGCTGCAGGTGGTAGAGCAGCACGTTGGTGGCGATGTTGTTGGAGTTCCACGAGTGCGCCGGGGTGACCCGCTGGTAGCGGCGCCGCCCGTCGGTGCCGACCCGCTCCCGCAGCATGCCGTAGTGCTCCATGTAGTTGACGATCTCGAGCAGCGAGAAGCCGAACACGGCCTGGATCACCAGGTAGGGCAGGATGCCGACCCCGAGCACGGTGACCAGCGCGCCCCACAGCACGACCGAGAGGACCCAGGCACTGAGCACCTCGTTCTTCCGGCTGAGCGGGCGGCGGTTGCGGCGGGCGAGGCGCTTGACCTCCATGTCCCAGGCGCTGTGCAGCGAGCCGCCGACGGTGCGCGGCCAGAACCGGTAGAAGCTCTCCCCCAGCCGGCTCGACGCCGGGTCCTCCGGGGTGGCCACGCGCGAGTGGTGGCCGCGGTTGTGCTCGATGTAGAAGTGGCCGTAGAAGCACGGGGCCAGCGCTACCCGGGACAGCCAGCGCTCGGAGCTCTCCCGCTTGTGCCCCAGCTCGTGGGCGGTGTTGATGGCGACGCCGGACACCGTGCCGGCGGTGATGGCCAGGCCGATCTTGCCGAGCAGCCCGGCGTCCTGCGTGGCGATGAACCACATCGAGGCGATGAACCCCGCGTACTGGACCGGCAGGTAGGCGTAGGTGACCCAGCGGTAGTAGCGGTCCTCCTCCAGCGCCTCCATCACCTCGTCCGGCGGGTTGGTGGGGTCGAGCCCGGCGACCAGGTCGAGCAGCGGGACGACCACCAGCAGGACCACCGGCCCCAGCCACAGCACGGCGTCCAGGCCGGTCGCCCGCTGCAGCCCGATCGCCAGGAACGGCAGCAGCGGCACGACCAGGCCCAGGATCCACAGGTAGCGCTTGCCGTCCCGCCAGGTGTCCTGACCGTCGACCGGCGCCGACAACGTGTAGCCCTTCATGGCGACCTCCTCGACCTCGGATGCGAGAGCGGGGTGGGGGGTCGAGCCACCCCGCTCGTTGTCGTCGCCAACGCTACGAACGGCGCCGCCCGCACCCATCGGGCTACGAACCGAACAAGCCCGGCCGCTTTGGTCCCGCGGACCAATCCGAGGTCAATCCCGAGGTCAGCCTTGTGGTCAGCCCCGTGCTCAGCCCTTGGGCAGCAGCACGACCTTGCCCGCCGCGTGCCCCTCCTTGACGAACCGCACCGCGTCGGCCGCCTCGGCCAGCGGATAGGTGCGGGTCACAGGGAGCTTCAGGTCGCCGGCCGCGGCCAGGGGCAGCAGCGTGCGCCAGGCGTTCGACCGGATCTCGGTGCCCGGGTCGGCACCCGGCCCGCCGCCGATCCGGCGCACCCCGGGACGGGGTGAGGCGATCGTGACGAGCCGGTCGGGGTCGGCCAGCACCGCCAGCGAGACGTCGATCGCCTCCTCGGTGCCCACGGTGTCCACCGCGGCCGTGACCGGCTTCGACGCCGCCGCCCGCACCCGGTCCTCGAGGCCGGGGCCGTAGGCGACGGGGATCGCGCCGAGCCCGCGCACGAGCTCGTGGTTGCGCTCCGCCGCCGTCCCGATCACCGTGGCGCCCTCCCGCACCGCGAGCTGGACCAGGAGCTGCCCGACGCTGCCGGACGCCCCGTGCACCAGCACCGTGTCGCTCTGGCCGAACCCACCCAGCACCGCGATCGCGTGCACGGCGGTCGCCCCCGCGAGCAGCAGGCCGGAGGCCTCGGCCCAGGGCAGGCCCGCCGGCTTGGGCACCACGGCGGCGGCCGGCACGGTGATCGACTCGGCGTAGCCGCCGTTGGCCGGGAAGACGACGACCTCGTCGCCGACCGCGAGCGGCCCACCTGGCCCGGTGGCGTCCCGACCCACCGCGGTGATGACCCCGGCGGCCTCGCGACCGACGGACAACGGGAGCGCCGTGGCGTCGGAGGGCCCGAAGGTACCGCTGAACAGCTTGTAGTCGACCGGGTTGATCCCAGCCGCCCTGACCTCGACGGTCACCTGACCGGGCCCGGGTGCCGGCACGTCGACGTCGACCGCCGCCAGTACCTCCGGGCCGCCGAACTCGGTTGCCACGATCGCGATGCTCATTGCGGGGAACCTCCGTGTGTCACTGAAGTCACGGTCCCGGTCGGGACCGTCATGCCACTGCGTCGCCGGCGGGCACCCGGAGGCCGATGAACCGGGTGCGTAGGCGCAGCCGGAAACCCAGTGACTCGTACAGCCGGATGGCGTTCACGTTCGTCGCGGCGGCGTGCAGCAGTGGGGTCTCGCCGCGCTCCCGGATCGTCGCGGCGACCGCCCGGACGAGCCGGGTGCCGAGCCCCCGGCCTCGGAAGCCGGCGTCGGTGCAGACGGCGCTGATCTCGGTCCAGCCGGGTGGGTGCAGCCGCTCGCCGGCCATCGCGACGAGCTCGCCGTGGAACCGGATGCCCAGGTAGTTGCCCATCTCGACGGTCCTCGGCAGGAACGGCCCCGGCTTGGTGCGCTCGACGAGCGCGAGCATCTCCGGCACGTCCGCCGGGCCGAGCACGACGGCCTCCGGGTCCCGCTCGGCCACCACCCCCGCGTCGACCAGCTGCACGCCCTCGCCCCGGCCGACGATCTCCCAGTCGTCCGGGGGCTCGATCCGGGGGCCGGACACCGCGACCACCTCGCCGGGCCGGACCAGCGCGGCCAGGTCCTCCCACGCGGCGGCGTCGGGCTCGTCGGGCAGGGCGACGAACGGGGACACGTCCGGCTCGTAGCGCAGCGCCGAGCCCTTCCGCACCGCCAGTCGGGCATGCGGCCCCAGCAGCGAGGCGCGGATCGGGTTGTCGAGGATGTGCTGCTCGCTCACCGGCGAGGTCCTCCATCAGGCAGCCGGCACAGGGCACCGCCCTGTGGCCGAGGGTCGAATCGGTGGGGGGTGACGCCGCCTCAGCGGCGACAGTGCCCGGGCGGCGAGCCGACCCCGTCGAGCCAACGGCGCGCCACCAGACGGGCACCACCGCGCATCTCGACCTACCCTCGACGCCCTCGCCCGCGCGCCGCGGGCACTTCACACACTAGGCCGTGTCCTGTAAGTCATGGGCGATGGGCTTCGTGATCCAGGTTGTTCCTGGCAAGGCGGAGGCCCGAGCCGTTGTACTGGACGTACCCGGTCGGGCCGACAACGCCGCCAGGGACGATCTGGGCGCGAAGACCACGTTCAGGGCTTGCAGGACACGGCCTGGCCACGACAACAGCGGGGCGGCAGTGAGTGATCGCACAGGGCCCGGCGGCCGCCCGATCGAGCGGCCGCGCCCCCGGCTCAGCGCGGCACCGCGTCTCCGGTGGCGGAGCGCGCTCCGCTCACTCCGGCACTGCACGCCGTCAATGTCAGGCCCGTGGTCTCCGGGGCCATGAGCTGCGAGACGACCGCGCCGGCCACACAGAGCACGGCACCGATGACCAGGCACGGGCCCACGCCGAGGGTGGTCAGCCCGATCGGCAGCAACCAGGTACCGACCGCGGCGCCGACCCGGCTCGCCGCCGAAGCGAGCCCGACGCCGCTGGTCCGGACCTCCGTGGGGAACAGCTCAGCGGGGTACACGGCGGTGAGGTTGCCCGACAGTGCGTTGAAGAACGCGTACACGGCGAAGCACAGCACCACGACCCAGGCCGGCGCACCGCTCCACAGCCCCACCACGAACAGCGCCGCGGCCATGATCCAGAACGGGCCGATGAGCATCTGCCGCCGGCCCAGCCGCTCGACCAGGAACAGGCCCACCACGGCACCGACGGCGGCGATCCCGTTGGTGGCGATGGTCCCCGCGCGCTCGTCGGACAGCCGCAGCGAGTCCAGCACCTGCGGCGCGAAGGTGAAGATCGCGAAGTAGGGCGCGACCAGGCAGGCCCAGAAGACGCAGACGAAG
>DATAZG010000192.1:0-8205 GCA_036272155.1 Pseudonocardia sp. | reverse complement strand
AAGCTGGACCGGCGGATCGCCGACAAGCGGGTCTTCCCCGCGATCGACATCGACGCCTCCGGTACGCGCAAGGAGGAGCTGCTGCTGGCTCCCGACGAGATGGCGGTCACCGTCAAGCTCCGCCGGGTGCTGTCCGCCCTGGACGACCAGCAGGCGCTCGACCTGGTGCTCACCCAGCTGCGCAAGACCCGCACCAACATCGAGTTCCTGATGCAGGTGGCCAAGAACACCCCCGGCACGGACGACTGAGCGGGGTCGACGCCAACCCACGTCACACCCGGCCTTCGGGTCGGTGCGGAACATCGGTGGGGCACCGCGTGTTATAGCCGGTGTCCCACCGAGTTCCGCGCAGTGGCACACTGTGCGTCGGAGATTCGGCTCCGGTTCACTTCCGTCGTGTGACGGGAGACCCGGCGGCCACAGAGAGAGGACTGCACGTGAGGACTGGAATCCACCCCGATTACGTGGCCACCCAGGTGACCTGTAGCTGCGGCAACGCGTTCGAGACGCACAGCACCAAGAAGAGCGGCGACATCCGCGTCGAGGTCTGCTCGAACTGCCACCCGTTCTACACCGGGAAGCAGAAGATCATGGACGCCGGTGGCCGGGTCGCCCGCTTCGAGAAGCGGTACGGCCGGCGCGACAAGACCGCCGCCGCCAAGTAGCTACCCCGAAGCGCCCGCCCGCTCCCGACCACACGGGAGCGCTGGCGGGCGTTTTCGCATCTCACGACCCGTGAGTCGCGAGTTGGGTTATAGCCCCATTCGCCACTCACGGCCCACCACCAGGGAGGACACCGGTGAGCACGTCGACCGAGCCCAGTTCGTCCGGGCTGAACGCGCTGCTCGCCGAGTACGTCGACCTGGAGCGCCGCCTGGCCGACCCGGAGGTGCACGCCGACGCCGCCGTGGCGCGCTCGCTGGGGCGCCGGTACGCGCAGATCGGCCCCATCGTGCGCACGTCGCACGAGCTGACCAGCACCCGGGAGGACCTCGCCGCCGCGCGCGAGCTCGCCGGGGAGGACGCGAGCTTCGCCGCCGAGGCCGAGGAGCTGGCCGGCCGGGTGGACGCGCTGGAGCGCAAGCTCGCCGAGCTGCTGGTACCCCGTGACCCGCGCGACGGCGACGACGTCGTGCTGGAGGTCAAGGCGGGCGCGGGCGGCGAGGAGTCCGCGCTGTTCGCCGGCGACCTGCTGCGGATGTACCAGCGCTACGCCGAGCGGCGGGGCTGGAAGACCGAGGTGCTCGGCGGCACCGACTCCGACCTGGGCGGGTTCAAGGACGTCACCATGTCCGTGCGCGGCCGGGCCAGCGACGGCGCGGACGGGGTGTGGTCGCGGCTGAAGTACGAGGGCGGCGTGCACCGGGTGCAGCGAGTCCCGGTCACCGAGTCGCAGGGCCGGATCCACACCTCGGCGGCCGGCGTGCTGGTGTATCCGGAGGTAGAAGACGCCGCAGCGGTGGATATCGACGACAAGGACCTGCGGATCGACGTGTTCCGCTCGTCCGGGCACGGTGGGCAGAGCGTGAACACGACCGACTCGGCCGTGCGCATCACGCACCTGCCGACCGGCGTCGTGGTCTCCTGCCAGAACGAACGTTCCCAGCTGCAGAACCGGGCGCGGGCGATGGACGTGCTCCGGTTCCGGCTGCAGGCGCTGGCCGACGAGCAGGCCGCCGCCGTGGCCTCGGCCGACCGCCGCTCCCAGGTGCGCACCGTGGACCGCTCCGAGCGCATCCGCACGTACAACTACCCGGAGAACCGCATCTCCGACCACCGCGTCAACTACAAGTCGCACAACCTGGACGCGGTCCTCGACGGCGACCTGGACGAGATGGTCGACGCCCTGGTGGCCGCCGACCGCGCCGAGTCCCTGGCCAGCTGACGCCCCGCGACCGCCGTCCTGGTCGACGCCGCCCCGCCGCGCACCCTCTCCGGTCGCCGCGCACCCGCCTCAGTGGGTGTGCGGCGACGTAAGAGGGTGCGCGGTCAGATGTCGGCGGCGTACGGCGGCGCCGGCTCGTACTGGATGTAGCGCTGGGTGGCCCGGGCATGCGCCGGCGAGTGCAGCTGGCCGACCAGCCACAACGCCATGTCGATGCCCGCCGAGACACCCTGGCTGCTGACCACCTGCCCGTCGCGCACCCAACGCGCGTCGCGGACGACGGTGGCGCCGCGCCGCTCCAGCTCGTCCTCGAAGCTCCAGTGCGTGGCCAGCCGGCGCCCGTCGGCGACCCCCGCGGTGTGCAGCAGCAGCGACCCGGTGCACACGCTCGTCGTCCACCGCGCCGCCGCCGACACCTTCGCCAGCCAGCCGAGCAGCGCGGGGTTGTCCGCCTCGCGCCGGGTGCCCTGCCCACCGGGCACCAGCACGACGTCCAGCGCGGGGTGCTCGTCGAACGTGGCATCCGGCAGTACCCGCAGGCCCTTATTGCAGCGCACCGGCTCGAGGTCGGCGGCGATGAGCAGCGTGCGGTCGGGTTGTGCGCCGTCGCGCTCGCGCAGCATGGCCGACGCGGTGAACACCTCCCAAGGGCCGACGAAGTCCAGTTCCTCGGCGTCGGGGAAGATCGCCAGACCAATCGTGAATGCCATGTGCCCTGTATAGGGCCGGCGCGGGGCCGCGGCCAGCGTGTTGCCCGGCAATGGCAGAGGGAGACGGGGTTGTGTCCGAAATGTCGTGGCGGGCGGCGTTGGCCGACGCGGAGCGCGAGCTCACCGCCGCCGGGGTGCCCAGCCCCCGGGTGGACGCCGAGCTGCTCGCCGCGCACGTGCTCGGCGTTCCGCGCGCCCAGCTGACCCTGCTCGGTGGTGCGGGGGCAGGCGGTGGTGTGGGGTCAGGCGGTGGTGCCGGGACGGGCGGTGGGGCCGAACCGGGCCGGCTGGCCGAGTTCCGGGCGTTGACCGCGCGCCGGGCCACCCGGGAGCCGCTGCAGTACCTGCTCGGCACCGCGCCGATGGGACCGGTGGACGTCGAGGTCGGGCCGGGCGTCTTCGTCCCCCGCCTGGAGACCGAGCTGCTGCTCGAGTGGGGCCTGCGCGCGCTGTCCGGCGTGCCGAAACCGCTGGTGGTGGACCTGTGCACCGGTTCGGGCGCGCTCGCCGCCGCCGTGGCCGCCAGCCGGCCGGACGCGGACGTGTACGCCGTGGAGCTCGACCCGGAGGCGCTGACCTGGGCCCGGCGCAACCTCGGTGACCGCGCGCACCTGGTGCACGGCGACGTCACCGACCCCGCCCTGCTCCCCGAGCTGCACGGGCGGGTGGACCTGGTGCTGGCCAACCCGCCCTACGTGCCCGAGGGCACCCCGGTGCCGCTGGAGGTGGCCGACCACGACCCGCACCGGGCGGTGTTCGCCGGGCCGGACGGGCTCGCGGTGATCCGCCCGCTCGTTGTGCTGGCCATTCGGCTGCTGCGCCCCGGCGGCGCGCTGGCCATCGAGCACGACGACACGCACGCATCGGCGGCGCCGGAGGTACTGCGCGGCCACCCCGAGCTGACCGACGTCGTGGAGCGCGCGGACCTGGCCGGCCGACCGCGTTTCGTCACGGGGGCTAGGGTCGCGCCGTGAGTACCTCCTACGACTGCGCCGAGCCGGACAGCCGGCGCGACGGGTTGGCCGCCGCGGCCGGTGCCGTGCGCGCCGGGCAGCTGGTCGTGCTGCCGACCGACACCGTGTACGGGCTCGGCTGTGACGCGTTCAACGCGGACGCCGTGCGCGCCCTGCTCGCCGCCAAGGGGCGCGGCTCGAGCATGCCGGCCCCGGTCCTGGTCGGTTCGTGGACGACGATCGACGGGCTGGTCAGCTCGGTGCCCCGGGCGGCGCGGGAGCTGATCGAGGCGTTCTGGCCGGGTGGGCTGTCCCTGGTGCTGCCGCACGCGCCGTCGCTGGCCTGGGAGCTCGGCGACACGCGGGGCACGGTGATGCTGCGGATGCCGCTGCACCCGGTGGCGCTGGAGTTGCTGCGCGACGTCGGCCCGATGGCGGTGTCCAGCGCGAACCGGTCCGGCTCGCCGCCGGCCTCGACGATGGACGAGGCGCGGGTGCAGCTCGGCCAGGTGGTGTCGGTGTACCTGGACGGCGGCCCGGCCACCGAGGGCATCGCGTCCACGATCGTCGACCTCACCGCCGACGACCCTCGCATCCTGCGCGAGGGCGCGGTATCGGCCGCCCAGGTGGCCGAGGTACTGGGCCGCGAAGTCCCCGTCGCCGGCTGATCTCCGGCGCGAGGCGCTCGCCGTTGAGCGGGCCGTACCGGGGCAGGCGGGTCCAGAGCTGGCGTTGGCGCGGGGCCGGTGTTCCGGGCGCCGAGTTCAACCGCGGCGGGCCTTCCGCGCTGTTCAAAGCCCGCTCTGGTTGAGCTCGGCGAACCAGACCGCGCGGGGTGGACGCTGAGGGGCGCGCCCGGGCACGTCGTGCCGCGCGGGTACCGTCAACCACCGTGAGCGCCCCGCCGATCGGACTGCTGCCCTCGGCGGACGCGTTCGACACGCTGGGCAGCCCCGGCCTGCCGATCCGGGAGTACCTGCTGGTCGGGCTGACGGCGGCGGTGGTGACGTTCCTGCTGACCGGGCTGGTCCGGGTGCTCGCGGTGCGGTTCGGGGCGGTGGCGTGGCCACGCGGCCGGGACGTGCACGTCAGCCCGACGCCCAGATGGGGCGGGCTGGCGATGTTCGGCGGCGTGCTCGGCGGGGTGGTGGTGGCCGCCCAGCTGCCCGCGCTGCGGCTGGCCTTCGCCTACTCCTCCGAGGTGACGGGGGCGATCGTCGCCGCCGGGCTGTTGGTGCTGGTCGGCGCGCTGGACGACCGGTTCGAGCTGGACGCGATCACCAAGCTGGCCGGCCAGGCCACGGCCGCCGGCGTGCTGGTGCTGTACGGCGTGCAGTGGGCGGTGTTCTGGGTGCCGTGGGGCGGCGGGGCGTACCTGTCGCTGAGCCAGGAGCAGAGCGTGCTGCTCACCGTGCTGCTGTCGGTGGCGCTGGTGAACGGGATGAACTTCGTGGACGGGCTGGACGGGCTGGCCGCCGGTATCGGCTTCGTGGCGGCGTCGGCGACCTGGCTGTTCTCCCTCGGGCTGCTCTACGAGGCCGGCAACGACCCGAACGCCTACACGCCCGCGCTGATCGCCGCCCTGCTGGCCGGCGCGTGCTTCGGCTTCCTGCCGCACAACTTCAACCCGGCGCGCATCTTCATGGGCGACTCCGGGTCGATGCTGATCGGGCTGATGCTCGCGGCGGCCACCACAACGGCGTCGGGCCGCATCCCGTTCGCCAGCACGGACGGCAAGGACGTGGTCGGCCTGCTGGCGCCGCTGATCGTGCTGGCCGCCGTGGTCTGCGTGCCGCTGCTGGACCTGCTGATGGCCGTGATCCGCCGGACCAGGGCCGGGGCCAGCCCGTTCTCCCCGGACAAGATGCACCTGCACCACCGGTTGCTGGAGATCGGCCACTCGCACCGGCGCGCGGTGCTGCTGATCTACCTGTGGTCCGGGGTGCTGGCCTTCGGCGCGGTCGCACTCGCCGTGACCGGTGCAAACGCCATGGTGCTCTGGGGAATCGGGTTCGCGGTGCTGCTCGCGGTGCTCGCGACGGCGGTGCCTCGGCTCCGTGTTCGGAGTTCGACCGATCGGGTGGGCGCGCGCCGCTGAGTCGGGCGACGTTTACTGAGAGACGCTCAGACTTCGCCCGCTAGCCATCGCTAGATCATCCGAGGAGCATGGCGCGAACGGTTCTTGAGAGCGTCCCGCCCGAGATCACCAGTGAGTCGTTCCGACGCTGGTCAGGGCGCAGGGGGTAGCTGAGCGGCGCTGTGGTAGCGTCGCCCCATTCCCGCCAGATGGCGGGGAGCCGATCGTCAGTGTGGCACAGGCCATGGTCCGGGGGATCGCGGGCGCCGCCACACGGTAGGGGAGAAACGTTTGGGCGATTGTGGCCAGTCGGCCGATCTGAACCACTGACACCGGCGAGCTGAGGGGCAATGGGCAGCGACGGCCCTGAGATAGGTGACCTGCTCGGAATGGGCGCAGGCATCGCCGGGTGTCTTGTAGTCGGGTTCGGAATTGGTTGGTTCGTCGATCACGCCCTGGGTTTGTTCCCAGTGTTTGCGCTGGTCGGCTTACTACTGGGCATCATCGCCGCCTGTTTCTACGTGTACGGCCAGTTCAAGAAATTCATGTGAACGACCGCAGAACCGCAGACTTCCAGTACGACAACCGCGACATGAGGAGACAGCGCACGTGATCCTCGGTGCACCGACGATGGTGCCCCCCGTCAATCGGCGGACCCTGCGCAGGACGCTGGTCTGGGCCGCCGCCGCCGGGGTGGTGGGTGCCGTGGTCGCCGTCTGGCTGGGGCAGCCGCTCGCCGCGCTGTTCGGCTGGGTGGGAATGGGCCTTGGTGCGGCCAATGCGCGGATGGCCCAGGTGTCCGTGGCGCGCTACTCCGACCGGGGTGAGTTCAGCAAAGGTCGCTTTGCGATCAGTG
The DNA here is from genome assembly GCA_036272155.1 of Pseudonocardia sp. Classification (GTDB taxonomy): domain Bacteria; phylum Actinomycetota; class Actinomycetes; order Mycobacteriales; family Pseudonocardiaceae; genus Pseudonocardia. Next base: position 1,724 of record DATAZG010000192.1, on the reverse strand, counting down.
TGCTCGGCCGCCTCGGTGTGATCACGGTCATCGCACTAGGCTGCGCGGTATTGCTCCGCCCGGCGGGCCTTGCGGTCTTCGCGGGCATTGCCATCTTCCAACTTCTCACGATCGTGAGCGCCATGCTGCCGCTGGTCAAGGAGATCCGACAGTCATGAACGACATGGTTACGAGCCCACAACTGGTGCTCGCCGCCGAGCAGATCCAACCGGGCCACCACCCGACGGTGCAGTTCCTCGGACTCACCTTCAACAGCGACACGTTGCTCAGCACGCTGATCGCGGGGCTCATCGTGGTCGGGCTCGGCCTGTACATGGCCCGGGGCGCGAGCGCCGGCAAGCCCACCAAGCTGCAGATCATCTTCGAGATGCTGGCCGAGTGGGTGCGCGGCCAGATCGACGACGGCATGGGCATCCGCGCGCCGAAGGGTGTGACCGAGCTCGGGATCACCGCGTTCGCGTTCATCCTGATCGCCAACTGGCTGGCCGCGCTGCCCACCGAGCACATCGTGCCGCCACCGACGGCGGATGTGAACCTCGTCTACCCGATGGCGCTGCTGGTGATCATCTGGGTGAACGTGGTGGCCGTCCGGCGTCGTGGCGTCAAGGGTTACCTCGGGCACTTCGCCCACCCCTACGCGTTTCTCGCGCCCATCGAGATCGTGACCCAGTACTTCGCCCGGCCGCTGTCGCTCGCGCTGCGGCTGTGGGGGAACATCTTCGCCGGTGTGCTCATGGTGCAGGTGATCGGCTTGATGCCGGCCTACGTGCTGTGGCTGCCCAACGCGGGCTGGAAGCTGTTCGACATGTTCATCGGCGCGCTCCAGGCGCTGATCTTCAGCCTGCTCACCATCATGTACTTCAGCGAAGCGGTGGGCGATGAAGAGGGCGCGGCCGCGCACTAGCGGCTCGTCCTTGCGGTGCTCCCCACAACCACACTTGTCACAGAGAAAAACGAGGAGAGTCATGAGTCTGACCAACCAGCTGCTCGCCCAGGGCTCGGCGGCGGGCGAACTGAAGCTGGCCGGTGCGTTCATCGGCGGCGGCCTGGCACTGGCCGGCGGCGCCATCGGCGCGGCGATCGGTGACGGTCTGGCCGGCGCGGCCACGATTCAGGGTGTTGCCCGTCAGCCGGAGGCCCGCGGCCGGCTGAACACGATCATGTTCCTGATCATCGGTCTGGTCGAGGGCATGTACTTCATCAACCTTGCCTTCATGGCGCTGTTCGTGTTCGTGCTCGGCGCCCAGTGATCCAAGCCGGCCCTGTGACGATCGTGGGGAGACCCTGATGCGAACCACCGTGCACGCAGCGGACAACTTCCTGCTGCCGAACGGCACCATCATCGCCGAGCTGGTCGCGTTCCTGATCATCCTGTTCGTGCTGTGGAAGTACGTCGTCCCGCCGCTGTCCAAGTCCCTGCAGGACCGGCAGGACATGGTGCAGAAACAGGTAGAGGACGCAGAGGGCGCCGCCCGAAAGCTGAAGGCCGCCGAGGAGCGCTACGACAAGGCACTGGCCGAGGCTCGCACCGAGGCCGCGAAGATCCGGGACACCGCCCGCGCGGACGGTGAGCGGATCCGCGAGGAGCTGCGCGAGCAGGCCACCTCCGAGGTCGAGCGGATCCGGCAGCGCGGCGAGGAGCAGCTGGCCTCGCAGCGCGACCAGGTCGTGCGGCAGCTGCGTGGCGAGCTCGGCGGCCTGGCCGTCCAGCTGGCCGGCCAGCT